>NZ_JBICZH010000013.1:0-275019 GCF_043201995.1 Streptomyces sp. NPDC048258 | reverse complement strand
AGCGGAGCAGACGCACGCCGCGCGCATCGAGCACGTCTCGAAGTCCTTCTCCGGCCCGGCCGGATCGCAGCTCGTCCTGGACGACATCAGCCTCGCTGTCGCTCCCGGAGAGTTCGTCACCATCCTGGGGGCCTCGGGGTGCGGCAAGTCCACCCTGCTGAACCTGGTCGCGGGCCTGGACAAGCCGTCCGCGGGGTCCATCGAGACCCCCGGCGGCCGTCCGGCGCTCATGTTCCAGGAGCACGCCCTCTTCCCGTGGCTCACCGCGGGCAAGAACATCGAACTCGCCCTGCGCCTGCGCGGGGTGGCCAAGGCCGACCGCAAGCCGGAGGCCGAGCGGCTGCTGGAGCTGGTCCGGCTCGGCGGCGCGTACGGCAAGCGCGTGCACGAGCTGTCGGGCGGTATGCGCCAGCGCGTGGCCCTGGCCCGGGCGCTCGCCCAGGACAGCCAGCTGCTGCTGATGGACGAGCCGTTCGCCGCGCTCGACGCCATCACCCGGGACGTGCTGCACGGCGAGCTCACCCGCATCTGGGAGGAGACGTCGCTGTCCGTCCTCTTCGTCACGCACAACGTGCGCGAGGCCGTGCGCCTCGCGCAGCGCGTGGTCCTGCTCTCGTCGCGGCCCGGCCGGGTCGCGAAGGAATGGACCGTGGGCATCCCGCAGCCGCGCCGCATCGAGGACGCGGACGTCGCGGAGCTGTCCCTTGAGATCACTGAACACCTGCGTGGGGAGATCCGCCGCCATGGCCAGCACTGACACCGCCCCGAAGATCACGGCCAACGGCAAGCAGGACGACCTGGCGGGCCTGGAGGCCGGCCTGGACGCCCTGGACGCGGTCCAGACCCACCGCACGCCGGTCCGCGAGATCCTCGTCAAGAAGGTCCTGCCGCCGTTCCTGGCCGTCGGTCTCGTGCTCCTGGTCTGGCAGATCCTCGTCTCGGCGAAGGTCACCGAGGAGACCAAGCTCCCCGCCCTGTCCGCGGTGTGGGACAGCCTGGCCGACATGTGGCTCAAGGGCACGCTCCTGGAGGTCGTCTGGACCAGCGTGTCGCGCGGTCTGCTCGGCTTCCTTCTGGCCCTGGCCATCGGCACCCCGCTCGGCCTGCTCGTCGCCCGGGTGAAGTTCGTCCGCGCCGCGATCGGCCCGATCCTCCAGGGCCTGCAGTCCCTGCCGTCGGTCGCCTGGGTGCCCCCGGCGGTGCTCTGGTTCGGCCTCAACGACGCCATGATGTACACGGTGATCCTGCTGGGCGCGGTCCCGTCCATCGCCAACGGCCTCGTGTCCGGCATCGACCAGATCCCGCCCCTCTACCTGCGGGCCGGCCGCACCCTGGGCGCCACCGGCCTGAGCGGGGCGCGGCACGTCGTCATGCCGGCCGCGCTGCCGGGCTACCTGGCCGGCCTCAAGCAGGGCTGGGCCTTCTCCTGGCGCTCCCTGATGGCCGCCGAGATCATCGCCAGCTCCCCCGACCTGGGCCTGGGCCTGGGCCAGTTGCTGGAGAACGGCCGCAACAACATCGACCTGCCGGGCGTGTTCCTCGCGATCATCCTGATCCTGGTGGTCGGCATCGCCATCGACCTGCTGATCTTCAGCCCGGTCGAGCGCTGGGTGCTGCGCAGCCGCGGCCTGCTGGTCAAGTGAGTCCCGTGTCCCCCGCACCGGCCCTTCTGGTCATGGCCCACGGCAGCCGCGACCCGCGGCACGCGGCGACCGTGCACGCCCTCACCCGGCGGGCCCGGACGCTGCGGCCCGGGCTGCGGGTGGAGACGGCCTTCCTGGACTTCAACACGCCGTCGGTGGGGCAGGCCCTGTCCTCGCTGTACCTGTCGGGCGTACGGGACGTCGTGGCGCTCCCGCTCCTGCTGACGCGGGCGTTCCACGCGAAGTCCGACATCCCGGCGGCGCTGGCCGAGTCGACGGCCCGGCTGCCGGGGCTGTCGGTCCGGGTGTCCGATGTCCTCGGCCCGTCCCCGCTCCTCGTCTCGGCCCTCGAACGCCGGCTGGCCGAGGCCGGACTCACCCCGGCGGACCGCGCCACCACCGCGGTGGTGCTCGCGTCCGCCGGCTCCACAGACCCGGAGGCGATCGCAGCGATCGCTGAAACCGCGCGGGAGTGGCGGCACACCGGTTGGTGCGCCGTGCGGCCTGCGTTCGCCTCCGCTGCCCTTCCCCGTACGGAGGATGCCGTACGGGCCCTGCGCGCGGAGGGCTTCGCGCGGGTGGCGGTGGCGCCGTACGTCATCGCCCCGGGGCGCCTTCCGGACCGCATCGCGGCGGGCGCCGAGGCCGCGGGTGCGGACGTGATCGCCCCGGTCCTGGGCGCGGCCCCGGAACTGGCCCGCCTGCTGCTGCGCCGCTACGACACCGCCGCCGCCGCTCCGTCCAGGCTTCCGGCCCTGACGGCCTGACCCACCAGGCCCAGCTGCGGCGCCGCCTCCCGGGGCTCCGCCCCAGCCCCTCCCCCAGACTCCGTCCGGGGGGACCCCCCACGCCTCAAACGCCGGCGAGGCTGGAATTGCCCTGCGGGCAACCCAGCCCCAGCCAGGCACACGGCACCCAGCCCTACGACGTTCGAGCCGCACCCACCCACCCCGCCGAGCACCCCCAGCCCCACCGGCGTTCGAGGCGCACCCACCCAGCCCCGCCGGCGTTTGAGGCGCACCCACCCAGCCCCGCCGGCGTTTGAGGCGCGGGGCGCGGGGCAGAGCCCCGGTCCTTGAGCCGCGCCTCCCAAACCAGGCGCACCACCCCAGCCCCGCCGGCGTTTGAGGCGCGGGGCGCGGGGCGGAGCCCCGGGCTTTGGGCCGCGGCTCGCGAACCAGGGGGCCCACCCCAGCCCCGCCGGCGATTGAGGCGCGGGTTCGGGCAGCGCCCGGGGAGCCCCGCGCAGCGGCTCCGGCGGGCTACACCCGGGCCGCGGCCTCGTCCGCCAGGGACGTCAGGTCCGTGATGGACATCGCGCCCGGCGGCAGGGCCTCGCGGGCGAAGATGTTCGCCGCGTGCCGCAGGACGTCGTTGACCGGGGTGGGCACTCCGTGCAGACGGCCCAGCAGAGAGATCTCCCCGTTGAGATAGTCGGCCTCCACCGAGCCCGTGCCCCGCGCCAGGCTCTGCCACGACGACCCGCCCCGAACCCCCGGCGGCTGGTTCACCTTGCCGTCGCGCGCCTCCGCCTGCTCGGCCTCCGAGGCGTAGGCGATGCCCGCGGCCGCGAAGGCGGCCTTCGCCTCGGCGACGGCCCGCCCCAGCAGCGCCGTCTTCGCGGCGTCCGGCTCAGGCCCCGTCGTGGCCTGGATCGCGTTGCCCAGGTTCCCCAGCAGCTTCGCGTACTTCCACCGCATCACGTCCTCGACCACCGGCGCCTCGAAGCCGGCCTTCCCGAGGTCCGCCGCGACCGCGCGGGACACATCGTCCGTGCCGCCCGCCGCCAGGCCCACGTGCAGGATGCCGGTCAGCGGCGCGCACAGCGCCGAGACCACGCCCGGCTCCAGGAAGGTGGAGGGCAGCCATACGCACACCCCGTACACCCGCGCGAAGCGCCGTAGCGCCAGCCGCTCGCTCTCCACGCCGTTCTGCGCGCACAGCACCGGCAGCCGCTGCGCCGCCGTCCCGCCGCCCGCGACCTCCGCGTCGCCCCACGCGTCGAGCGCGGCGATGGCGTCCTGGGTCTTCACGGCCAGCAACAGCACGTCGTCCGGCCGCAGTTCGCCCAGTTCGGCCGGCCCGGTGACCACGGGCAGCCGGTGCACCCGGGCCCCGTCGGCCGTCGTGAGCCGCAGACCGTCCGCCCGCAGGGCCTCCGCGTGCGCGCCGCGCGCGACGAGGACGACCTCGCCGCCCGCCTCCGCGAGCCGTCCGCCGATGGTGGCGCCTACCGCGCCCGCGCCGATGATGATGTAACGCATGCCCCCGAGCCTGGCACATCCGGCGTCCCGCGTTACGGTCGGGGCATGGTGAACGAGGTATTCGCTCTCGGTGGGGACCTGCCCGTGCGGCGGCTCGGTTTCGGTACGGGCGGCCTGGTCGGCCCCGGCTACTGGGGCCCGCGCGGCGGACGCGCCGAGGCCCGGGAGCTGCTGCGCACGGCGGTGGAGCGCGGGGTCACCCTCATCGACACCGCCGACAACTACGGCCCCGACCTGGCCGAGGAGCTGATCGCCGAGGCCCTGCACCCGTACGGGGAGCAGCTCGTCGTCGCCACCAAGGGCGGGGTGGTGCGCACCGGCCCCGACCAGTGGCATGTGGCGGGCCGCCCCGAGCAGTTGCGGGCGATGTGCGAGGCGAGTCTGCGGCGGCTGCGCGTGGAGCGCATCGACCTGTACCAGCTGCACCGCTTCGACCCGGCGGTGCCGATGGCCGAACAGCTCGGCGCGCTGGCCCAGTTGCGGGCGGAGGGCAAGATCCGGCACATCGGACTGGACACGGTCACCGCCGAGCAGCTGCGCTCGGCCCTGGAGTCGGTCCCGGTCGCCTCGGTTCAGAACGCGTACAACCTGCTGGACCGCGGCTCGGCCGAGGTGCTCGCGCTGTGCGAGGCGCGCGGGATCGCCTTCCTCCCGTACTACCCCCTGGGCAGCGGCTCCCTGACCCGCGCCGGCGCGGCCGCCGTCGGCTCGGTGGCTTCCGCGCACGGCGCGACCCCGGGCCAGGTGGCGCTGGCGTGGCTGCTGCACCGCTCGCCCGTGCTGTGTCCCGCTCCGGGTACGGGTTCGCCCGTACACCTGGCGGAGAACCTGGACGCGGCGACGGTCCGGCTCACCGCGCGCGAGCTGGAGTTGCTGGACGCGCCGGCCGTCTGACGGCACCCCTAGGGTGTCGGGCACACCTGCCAGGCGAGGTGGTAGAGGGTGCTCACGCTGGCGTCCGTGGAGTCCATGGCCATGAAGCTGGTGGACGTCTGCGGGTTGGAAGTGCCCGCATTCACGCGCAGTTCGGTGTTGATGTTGAAGTTGCGTTTTTCTCCGCACGGCGCCCAGACCAGATCGGCGTACTCCGTCTTGTCGGTCGATTGCCAGTTGTCGTTGAGCGGCCCGTTGAACTGATGGGTCCGCTGGGAGGTCTGGGGCATTCCCTGGAAGTAGTAATTCGCCCGTTCCTGACCCCAGGCGCCGGGCTGCAGAAATGCGAATCCGCGGTAGTCCGCCTGGACGATGGCGTATGTGAAGCCCGAAGGTACGTGAACCCGGAGATTGAGCTGGCAGTTCTTGCGGAATGCCGTGGGCGGGGCGCCGGGGCCGACTTGCGCGAGGTATTCACTGTAGGTGACCGTGAAAGCGGTGTTGTCCGGTGCGACGGCGACCTCGGCGGTGCCTTCCGGGCAGCCGGATCCGTTCACCGTGGCGAGCTCGATCACGATCTTGTCCGGCGGCGCCGTGATCAGCGGGCCGTGGCCGGCGGCTCCGGCCGGCGTCGCCGTGGCGATCAGCGCGGCGGCCGCGCCGATGGTGAGCAGGGTACGAGACAGGGAATGAGACATCGTTGTCACTCCTGACCATGAGTCGGGTTCCTGCACTCAGTCGGTGGCGGACTGCCGGTGTCAGACCGCGGTGCATTCCTTCCACGCGAAGTGGTAGACCGTGCTGACGCTGCCGTCCGTCGAGTCCATGCTCATGAAGCTCAGGGCCTGCGGGTTCGACGTCCCCGCGTAGACGCGCAGTTCGGTGTTGACGTTGAGATTGCGCACCTCGCCGCACGGCGCCCAGACCAGGTCGGCGTACTCCGTCCGGTCGCTCGCCTGCCAGTTGTCCGTATACGGGCCGTCGAACCGGTGGGTGGTCCGGGCCGTCTGCGCGGAGCCCTGGAAGTAGTAGTTCGCGCGCTCCTGGCCGAAGGCCCCGCGCTGGAGGTGGGCGAAGCCGCGGTAGTCGGCGCGGGCGATGGCGTAGGTGAACCCCTGGGGCACGTGGATCTGGAGGGCGAGCTGGCAGTTCTTGCGGAACTCGGTACCGCCCGCGCCGGCTCCCGTCTGGGCGAGGTAGTTGCTGTACGTGACGGTGAAGGCGGTGTTGTCGGAGGCCGCGGCCACGTCCGCGGTCCCCTGCGGACATCCCGAGCCGTTGACTCCGACCACGTCGACCGTAATTACGCCGGGCGGCGTGTATGCGGCACCGGATGCGACATCGGCGTGCGCGGGTGCGGCCACGGCCGATAACGCCACCACCGCCGCACCGGCGGTCAGTCTGCGGAGCGACATTTCGAATTCTCCATTCGTGCGGACCGCCTTGAATTAGGCATGCACATGTCACCACGGACGGATGGGATCGGGAAGGGCGCGATACGGCCAACGGCCCCCGGCCGCATTCCCTGGCCGATTCCGCGCGCGGCGTCGCCCCCTCCCCGGCTCCCCCATCAGCCGCTCCCCCGCTACCGGCGGCCGCCGCCGACCGGCCGCGGACCGGGAGAATGACGAGAACCACCCGGTCGCGCCCCGGCCGTGCGGAGCGCCCCCGCTCAATCCCGCGTCAGCTCCACGAGCTTGGTGACGGTGTTCCAGTTGCGGCTGGTGGCGTCGATGCCCTTGAGGGCGGAGGGCTTGAGCAGGGCCGGGGCCAGTTCGGAGCGGCCCAGGCCGTTCGGGGCGTAGAGGTAGATGACACGGTCGCCGATCCGGTACTCCTCCGGGAGGTACGCCGCCTCGTCGATCGCGGCGAACCGTTCCGGGCCAGGCTGCGCCGAGAGGAAGGTGGCGTGCAGCTGCTTGCCCTCCAGCTCGGCGGCCGGGAAGGGGCAGGCCTCGGCCACGGCGCGCAGGTACGCGCCGTCCGTCACCAGGCACGGCACCGGGAAGCCGAAGTGGGCCTCGATGGCCGCCTCCAGCTCCCGGGCGAGCGCCGTCGGGTCCTTCTTCGCGCTGCTGAAGACGGCGTTCCCGCTCTGCAGGTACGTCTGCACGTCGCCGTGGCCGAGCCCCTCCAGCACGGAGCGCAGCTCCGCCATCGGGACCTTCTTGCTCCCGCCGACATTGATGCCGCGCAACAGTGCCGCGTATTTCTTCGCCATGAGGTCACCCTAGGGGCCCCCTACGACAGTTCGGCCTCGATGAGGTCGGCGGCCTGGCGCGTCCCGCCCTCGCCGGCCATCTTCGCGCGGACGGCTTCTGCGCGCCGGGCGACTTCGGGGTCGTTCTCGAGGGCGAGCACCGCCTCCCGCAGGGTCGTGGCGTCCGCCTGGTCCATCGGGACGTGCCGGGCCACGCCGAGTGCGGCCAGCATGTCGGCGTTGCCGAACTGGTCGACGGCCTGCGGGACGGCGACCATCGGGGTGCCGGTGGCGAGGCCCTCCTGGCTCCCGCCGGCGCCCGCGTGGGTGATGAAGGCGTCGGCCTGGCGCAGGATGTCGAGCTGGGGAACCCAGCGGTGGACCTCGACGTTGGCGGGGATCGAGCCGAGCTCGGCCTCGTCGGTGAACTTGCCGATCTGCAGGACGACGTGCCAGTCGGGCAGGTCCCCGAAGGCGTCCACGCAGGCGCGGTAGAAGGCGGGTTGCCTGGTGAAGGCGGAGCCGAGCGAGACCAGCAGCACCTTCTTGCCCTCGGCCGACTTCGGGCGCTGCCAGCGCCCCTGGCTCGCACGGTCCCCCTGGCAGGCCCCGACGAAGGTGTACACGGACTCGTCGACGCGGTCGGCGTTCGGCTGGAGCGCCCGGGGGATCAGGACGAGGCTGCGGCGCGGGCGGCCCTGGAACCGGTCGACATCGCCGCCGAGGCCGTTCTCGGTCAGCCAGGCGGCGAACCGGGCGTAGTACGCCTGTCCGCGCTCCGACGCCTTCAGCTCGGCGAACATCGGCTCGGCCACCTCCTCCTCGTACCCCTCCCAGGCGACCAGGTTCGGCGAGAGGGAGACGGCGGGGACTCCCCAGCGGTGGGCGAGCACCGGTGCCGGGTAGGCGGTGATGTCGTGGATGACGAGGTCCGGTTCGTCGCCCTCGAAGGCGGCCGCGAGCTGCGGGAGCGCCTGGACGGCGTCGTTCAGGAAGGGCTCCAGGTTGTCGATGAGCTCGGTGCCCCACGCCTCGGGATCGTCGTCGGTGGGGAGCGTGGAGGTCCAGATCACCGGCGTGGCACCGGTCTCCGCGATCTTCTCGGCGAAGGCGGCGGGGATCGCGTAGCTGACGCGGTGGCCCCTGGCGACGAGCTCCCGGATCACTTCGATGCTCGGGTTCACGTGCCCGTGGGCGGCGATGGAGAACATGGCGATGTGTGCGGGCTCGGCTGAAGTCATGCCCGCAACTGTAACGAGACGAGACGTCTCGTGCAATGTGAATTTATCTCTGGTACCTCGCGAGGACCCGGTTCCCCTCCCCCACCAGGCGTTTCTCCAGCTCCGCGAGGTCGATGGCCCCGCTGTAGAACTCCTGGAGCGCCGGGGTCGCGACCTTGTCCTTCCACTCGGGGTAGCCGCGCACCGACTGGGCGGGCGCGGGACGCAGCCCGCCCGCCAGAGCCGCGCCGGTGGCCCAGCCGAGCTCGGGTGTGCGCAGGGCGGGGTCGGCCAGCGCCTGCGTGCCGGTCGGCAGCATCCAGTCGCCGCGCGCGAGGCGGACCATGTTGGCCGGGCTCAGCAGGAAGTCGACGAAGGCCGCCGCCTCCTTCTTGTACGGGCTGTCCCGCGCGATGGACAGGGTCTGCGGGCTCACCCCCTGCATCGGCCCGCCGGCACCGTCCACCCCGGCCGGGGGCGGCAGCACCTGCCACGCGAAGCCGGGCGGCGCCTGCCGCGCGATCTGCTGGCGGTACGAGAACCCGAGCGGCACCATCGCGTACCGCCCGCCGAAGAACCCGGGCAGGGTGTCGGACCCGCCCATGCCGAGGGTGGCCCGGGAGGCGCTGTGGTCGGTCTCGGCCTGGGCTCGAATGGTGGCGGGGACGACGGCGTCGCCCTCGGCCCAGCGGAGGACGGCCTTCCCGTCGGCGTCGCGGTGGAAGAGCCGGCCGCCCGCGGACAGGCCGAGGTTGAGGGTGGCGGAGACCGGGTCCTTGAGCGGCCAGGCCACCCCGTACCGGCCCTCGCCGGTGAGCTGCCTCGCGGCCGTACGGAACTCCTCCCAGCTCCAGGGTTCTTCGGGGGTGGGGATGCGGACCCCCGACGCGCGCAGGAGCTCGGTGTTGGCCATCAGCACCCGGGGTTCCTGGAGGAAGGGGACCCCGTACACGCCGCCGTCGGCTCCGAACGTCACGGACTCCCAGGAGGCGGCCGGGATATCTGCCTTGAGCCGGTCGGAGAGCAGGGGCCGCAGGTCGGCGAGGTAGCCGCCGTAGGCGAAGTCGGCGAGGTCGTCGGAGGCGTCGTGGATGACGTCGGGGGCCTCGCCGCCCTCGAAGGAGGTCAGCAGCTGGTCGTGGACGCTGCTCCAGCTGCCCTGGACGTACCGGACCTGGACCTCGGGATGGGCGGCGTTCCACTCCGCGACCAGGGCCTTGTTGGCATCGACGGACTCCTTCTGCCAGGCGAGCGACTGGAAGCGCAGCCGTACCACCCCGTCGGGGCCGCCCCCTGGCGCGGAGCAGCCGCCGAGGAGCGCGGCCACCAGGGCGAGCGCGCCGGCCGCGGCCAGCCACCTGCGGATCCTCATCAGCTCTTCACCGCCCCGGCCAGCATGCCGCCGGTGATCCGCTTCTGGATGACGGCGAAGATCACCAGGGAGGGCAGGGTCGCGAGGAAGGCCGCGGCGGCGAGCGGGCCGAGGTCGGCGGTGCCCTCGGCGCCCAGGAAGTGGGTCAGGACGACCGGCAAGGTCTGCTTCTCCGGGGTCTTGAGGAGGACGAGGGCGAAGAAGAACTCGTTCCAGGCGGTGATGAAGGCGAAGAGCGCGGTGGCCACGATCCCCGGCGCCAGCAGGGGCGCGACCACCGAGACGAGCGTGCGCAGCCGCCCGGCCCCGTCCATCGCCGCCGCCTCCTCCAGCTCCGGCGGGACGGCCCGGACGTAGCCGACCAGCATCCACAGCGCGAACGGCAGCGACCAGACGACGTAGACGAGGATCAGGCCCGGCACGGAGTTGACCAGGTGCAGGTTCTTCAGCACCAGGAACAGCGGAATGATCACCAGTACGAAGGGGAACGCCTGGCTGACCACGACCCAGCCGGTGGCGGCGGTGGCCAGCCGCCCGCGCCGGCGGGCGAGGACGAAGGCCGTGGGGGTGGCGAGGACTACCGCGATCACGGCGGCGCACAGCGCGGCGATCAGGCTGTTCAGCGCGGCGTGCAGCAGGGGCTGTTCGGCGAAGGCCTGGCGGAAGTTGCCGAGGGTCGGCTCCTCGGGGATCCAGGTGGGGTGCAGACTGCCGAGCTCGCGCGCCGGCTTGAAGGCGGTGGAGACCAGCCACAGGAACGGGAAGGCGAGGAAGACCAGGTAGGCGGCGAGCGCTGCGTACTGGGCGGCGCGTGAAGCCCGGACGGCCCGGGAGGCCCGGGAGGCCGGGACGGCCCGGGAGGCCCGCACCCCGCGGCGCGGCCCCATCAGGCGTCCCCTCCCCTGAGCCGCCCGGCCAGGTACACGGCGAGCAGGACCGAGATCACCGCGACCATCACACAGCCCATGGCGGCGGCGTACCCGAACTGGCCGTAGCGGAAGGCCTCTTCGTACGCGAAGAGCATGGGCAGCCGGGTGCGGCCGCCGGGCCCGCCGTTGGTCAGTACGTAGACCAGGGCGAAGGAGTTGAAGTTCCAGATGAAGTTCAGCGCGGAGATGGACAGCGCCACCGGCCGGATCGCGGGCCAGGTCACCGTCAGGAAGCGGCGCCACGCCCCGGCGCCGTCGAGCGCGGCGGCCTCGTGGAGTTCGTGCGGGGTGTTCTGGAGCCCGGCCAGCAGCGCGACCGTGGTCTGCGGCATGCCCGCCCAGATGCCGACCACGACCACGGCGGGCAGGGCGGTGGCGAGGCCGCTGAGCCAGTCGGTGTCCCCGGCGAGGCCGAGGCCGGAGAGGGTCTCGTTGAGCACCCCCGCGTCGGGGTGGTAGACGAGCCGCCACATGATGCCGACGACCACCTCGGGCATGGCCCACGGAATGATCGCGAGCGAGCGCGCCAGCCAGCGGAACCGAAGGTTCTGGTTGAGCAGCAGGGCGAGGCCGAGGGCCAGCAGGAACTGCGGAACGGTGACTCCGACCGCCCACACCAGGCCGATCCGGAACGACTCCCAGAACAGCCGGTCGTGGAGCAGGTCCTGGAAGCCCCGGAGCCCGACCCACTGGGTGGGGGCGGTCCGGCCGGACTGGGAGTCGGTGAAGGCGAGGGCGATGCCGTAGAGCAGCGGGCCGACGCTGAGCAGCAGGATGGGTATGAGGGCGGGCAGGACCAGGAACCAGGCTCCGTGGTCGGCCCGGCGGCCCGTGCGTACGGGGGCGGCGGCGGTCACCTTCACCCCCTTCCCGGCGGATCGTCCGGGTCGTTCCCGTGCGGACGGCCGGGTTGCGGTCATCGTGCGCAGGGCCTGATGCCGCGTCAAGGCACCGCACACCCGGATGGGAGACTTGGCGCATTCACGACGATCCGGATCCGGAGAACGACATGGACGAGGCGCGGGCCAGGGACGTACTGGCGGCCGCCGGCCTGGGCGGTGACGCCGGCGCCGCACTGCTGGCCCTGGGCGAGAACGCGGTCTTCCAGGTCCGGGACCTGGTGGTGAAGGTGGGGCGCGCGGACCCGGCGCTGCTCGGCCGGGCCGAGCGCGAACTGGCCGTCGCGCACTGGCTGGCCGGGGCCGGGATCCCGGCGGTCCGCGCGGCCGAGCCGGAGCCCCGGCTGGTGGCCGGGCACCCGGTGACGCTGTGGCACCGGCTCCCGGACGCGGTGCGCCCCGCGGGCCCCGAGGACCTCGCCGTACTGCTGCGGCAGGTCCACGCCCTGCCCGCGCCGCCGTTCCCGCTGGCCGGGCGGGATCTGCTGGGCGGCGTCGAACGCTGGCTCCGGCTGGCCGCGGACGCCGTCGACCCGGCGGACGCGGCGTACCTGCGGGCCCGCCGCGACGCCTACGCCGGCGAGGTGGCCGGGCTCGCGCCGCACCTGCCCCCGGGCCCGATCCACGGCGACGCCCTGCCCCGCAACGTGCACGTCGGCCCCGACGGCCCGGTCCTGGTCGACCTGGAGACCGTATCGGCCGACCTGCGCGAACACGACCTGGTGGTGATGGCCCTCTCCCTCGACCGGTACGGCCTGCCCGCCGAGTCCTACGAGGCGTTCGTGCGGGCGTACGGCTGGGACGTCCGTGACTGGGAGGGCTGCGCGGTGCTGCGCGGGGCCCGTGAGACGGCCAGCTGCGCCTGGGTCGCCCAGCACGCCCCGGCCAACCCGAACGCCCTGGCCGAATTCCGCCGCCGCGTGGCGTCTCTGCGGGAGGGCGACCGGGAGGCGCGCTGGCGCGCGTTCTGATGACGCTGCCCCTGGCCGTCCACCGGGCGTGATCCGCCCCGGCCCGGCCGCCGGACTGTGGCGGGTGCGGCGCCGCTGCTGGGGCTTCGCCCCAGACCCCACGCCTCAAACGCCGGCGGGGCTGGTTTTGGCTGATGCCGACCGCCCGGAGTAGGCCCGCCGGACCCGGTCAGCCCGCGGAACCCGCGGCCCTTTCGCCCGCGCGCGACTGCCACTCGCGTCCGATCCCGCGGATCAGCGCCGGATAGACCCCCAGGTACCGGAAGGGCTTGATGCCCAACATGTACAGGGCGCCGAGCCGTCCGTTGGGCTTCACCAGGACGGTCATCTGGCCGCGGTAGCCGCCCGCCCCGTCCGGGACCCAGCCGATGTGCATCAGCCCGTGCACGGTCCGGTTGCCCATCTCCGCCACCCACTCGTCGTGCGTCTGGTAGACGGAGGTGAACGGAACGGCCGTCAGGTCCGGCCCACTGGGACCCTCGCGGAGGTCCGCCGGGAGCCGGTCCCGCAGCGTGGGCAGCCGCCCGCCTACGCCGTCCTCGGCCTTGTCCCAGCCGAGCAGTGCCCCGAGCTTCCAGCGGATCGCGAAGAGCGCGCGCCCCACCGGGGAGGGGACGGGATCCCCCTCGCCGTGCGCGAACTGGTCCACGAGTCGCGCGAGGTCGTCGGGACCGCCCGGTGTCGGCAGGGCCCACACGTCCTCGACCTGGAAGTCGCCTGCGATCTCGTGGATCCGCCAGGGACGGGAGGTGTGCGCGGTTACGGGGAGTCTCATCGGCAAGCCCCTATCTATACGATGCCGTATAGAAGAAGGCTAGCACCCGTCTATACGGCACCGTATAGACGGGTGGAGACGTGAGCGGAGACACATCATGGGCACGACCCGCACGCCTCGCGGCACATGGATCGAGGAGGGGCTGCGGGCGCTCGCCGCCGGGGGCCCGGAGGCCGTCCGGATCGAGTCGCTCGCGCAGGCGCTCGGTGTCAGCAAGGGCGGCTTCTACGGTTACTTCGGCAATCGGGGCGCGCTGCTCACCGAGATGCTCGACACCTGGGAGCGCGAGGTCACCGACGCGGTGATCGAGCTGGTCGAGAGCGGCGGCGGGGACGCGCGGGCCAAGCTGGACCGGCTGTTCACGATCGTCGCCTCGTACGGGGACAAGCCGATGACGGGCGTGGCGGTCGACCTCGCGATCCGCGACTGGGCCCGGCGCGACGAGGCCGTCGCGCAGCGGCTGCGGCGCGCCGACAACCGGCGGATGGACTACCTGCGTTCGCTGTTCGGCGAGTTCTGCCCCGACGAGGACGACGTCGAGGTCCGCTGCATGCTCACCTTCTCGGTGCGGATCGGCAGCTACGTCGTCGCAGCCGACCACGGCGGTCGCAGCCGCGCGGAGGTCATGGAGTTGACGCGGAACTGGCTCCTGCGCTAGGCCCTGGTCAGGCGCCCGCCGGGACCGGACCCCGCAGCGGCCAGGCCGTGTCGATCACCGCGTCCGGGGTGCCCTGGCGGCGCAGGTAGGACTGGAAGTCCCGGGCCCAGCGGGCGTGCCAGGTGCCCTGGCGGGCGTGCAGGTCGGCCGGGGTGAGCGCGGCCACCTCGGGATGGCGCGCGGCTATCGCGCGGGCCACCTCCACCGCGGCCAGCGCGTCCGCCCCGGCGTCGTGCGCGTCGTCGAGGGTGACCCCGTACACCCCGCAGACCGCCTCCAGCGTCCGCTTGCCGCGCCGGTAGCGGTCGACGGCCCGGTCGATGGTCAGCGGGTCCACCACCGGCCCGGTCTCCACCCCGCCCAGCCGGTCGGCCAGCGACGGCAGCCCGTGCCGCGCCAGTTCCGCGGAGAGCAGGCTGAGGTCGAAGGCCGCGTTGTACGCGACGACCACCGCCCCGCCGCGCCAGTGCCCGACCAGCGCCTGCGCAACCTCGTCCGCGACCTCCCGCACCGGCCGGCCCTCGGCGACCGCCCGCTCGGTGCTGATCCCGTGGATCGCCGCCGCCTCGTCCGGGATCGGTATCCCCGGGTCCGCGAGCCAGCCGCGCCGTCCGCGCACCTCACCGCCCCGCACCTCGACCACCGCCGCCGTCACGATCCGCGACTCCCCCGGCTCCGTGCCGGTCGTCTCCAGGTCGAACCCGATCAGCACGCCGCCGTACCAGTCCCCCATCACGCGCCCTTCCCCCCGTACACCTCGGTCAACGGCTTTCAGCCTGCCACGGGCCACTGACAAGCCGTCCGCCGGGGCCGCGGCCGGGGCGCGGACGCCCCCGCGTCACGACACCGGCCGGGAGTCCTCCCACACCGATTCGAATTCCTCCCGGTACGTCGTGAACAGCCCGTGATCGGCGTCCTTCGGGACGCCGCGGCCGCCGCCGCGCAGGACCAGGACCGGGGACTCCATGCCGCGCGCCCGGCGCAGGTAGGACTGGACGACCGCGATGCCCGAGGACTGCCCCTCCACCAGATAGGCGGTGAAGCGCGGGGTCTCGTCGAACACGTGGATCTCGAAGCGCGAGGGATCGCGCAGGCCCGCCCGGACCCGGCGGACGTGCAGGATGTTCATCTCCACCGAGCGGCTCAGCTCGCCCTTGCGCAGCCCGAGCTCCCGCTCGCGCCGCTTGACGGCGCTGCTCGCCGGGTTCAGGAACAGCAGCCGCACCCGGCAGCCGGCCTCCGTGAGCCGGACGAGTCTTCGGCCCGAGAAGTTCTGGACCAGCAGGTTGAGACCTATGCCGATGGCGTCGAGCCGCCGCGCGCCCCCGAAGAGGTCCTCCGCCGGCAGCTGGCGCTGCAGCCGCACCCGGTCGGGGTGGACCGAGATGACGTCCGCGTACCGGTCGCCCACCAGGTCCTCGACCGCGTCGATCGGCAGCCGGTCCGCCGACGGGCTGCCCGCGCCCCCGCCCAGCACCTCCAGCAGCCGCGCCGAGGCCCGCTCCGCCTGCTCCAGTACCGCCCGGGACAGCGCCCGGTTGCGGGAGACGACGTTGCGGGTGACCTCCAGCTCGTCCAGCGCCAGCTCGATCTCGCGCCGGTCGTCGAAGTACGGTTCGAAGCAGGGCCAGTGCTGGACCATCAGCTCCCGCAGCTGCGGCAGGGTCAGGAAGCTGAGCACGTTGTCGTCGGCCGAGTCGAGCAGATAGCCCTTGCGCCGGCTGACCTCGCGCACGGCCACGGCCCGCTGCACCCACTCCTGCCCGGCGGGCCCGGCGGCGGCGACGACCCAGTCGTCCCCGCCGTGCACCGGCTCGTAGACCGGCCGCAGCACCGCGCCGACCACCGACCGCAGCCGCTGTTCGATGAGATTCAGCCAGATGTACGCCCGACCCGCCCGCTGTGCCCGCGTACGGACCTCGCTCCAGGCCTCCGCGCTCCAGTCCAGCTCGGCGCCGGCCCGCACGCTCCCGGTCGCCTGCGGGGCCAGCGACACCGCCCCGGCCGGCACCCCTCCGGGTGCGGCGCCTGCGGCGTCCGCCGGGCCGCCCTCGTGACCGCTGTCACCAGGGGGCAGCTCCAGACCTCCCGAGCTCACCCGTGCACCGCCTTCTGCGTCTGGACGCCCGTCTCCAGTGATCACGGAAGGGTACTCCGCGCGCGCGGCCCGGTGCAGCCCGATGGCCCGTACACCGGCTGTCCGTTGACCCATTATCCGATGCCCACACAGTCCGCCGAGCCGGATATCAGCCCTTCGGGTCACCCGGAGGGACCAACCCAAGTCCACGCGTGAGGACCCTCTTTCGGGGAAGATCTGGCAGTGACGTGGTCCAGCCGGATCAGCCGGAGCAGGATGGGAAGAGTCGTTATCTATGCAGGTCTGGCCGGGACAGGCGTATCCGCTCGGCGCCACTTACGACGGCGTCGGCACCAACTTCGCGGTCTACTCCGAGGCCGCCCGACGCATCGAGCTGTGCCTCCTCCACGACGACGGCTCGGAGACCGCCGTCGAGCTGCGCGAGACGGACGCCTTCGTCCGGCACGCGTACCTGCCCGGCATCATGCCGGGCCAGCGCTACGGGTTCCGCGTGCACGGCCCGTACGCGCCGGAGCGCGGCCAGCGCTGCAACGCGGCGAAGCTGCTGCTGGACCCGTACGCGCGGGCGATCAGCGGCAGCGTGGACTGGGGCGAGGCGGTGTACGGCTACCACTTCGGCCGGCCCGACTCCCGCAACGACCTGGACTCGGCCCCGCACACCATGAGCTCGGTCGTGGTGAACCCGTACTTCGACTGGGCCAACGACCGGCCGCCGCGCCACGAGTACCACCACACCGTGCTGTACGAGGCCCACGTCAAGGGCCTGACGATGAACCATCCGGACCTCCCGGAGGAGCTGCGCGGCACGTACGGGGCGCTCGCGCACCCGGCGGTCATCGGGCACCTGACCAAGCTCGGGGTGACGGCGCTGGAGCTGATGCCGGTGCACCAGTTCGTCAACGACCACCGGCTGGTCAACGACGGGCTGAGCAACTACTGGGGCTACAACACCATCGGCTTCTTCGCCCCCCACAACGGCTACGCCTCGGGCGACCGCGGCCAGCAGGTGCTGGAGTTCAAGTCGGCGGTCCGGGCCCTGCACGAGGCGGGGATCGAGGTGATCCTGGACGTGGTCTACAACCACACCGCCGAGGGGAACCACCTGGGCCCGACCCTGTCCTTCCGCGGGCTGGACAACGCCTCGTACTACCGGCTGGCGGACGATCCCCGGCACTACACGGACACCACCGGGACCGGGAACTCGCTCCTGATGCGCTCCCCCCACGTGCTCCAGCTGATCATGGACTCGCTGCGGTACTGGGTCACCGAGATGCACGTGGACGGCTTCCGCTTCGACCTGGCGGCGACGCTGGCTCGCCAGTTCCACGAGGTGGACCGGCTGTCCTCGTTCTTCGACCTGGTCCAGCAGGATCCGGTGGTCAGCCAGGTGAAGCTGATCGCCGAGCCCTGGGACCTGGGCGAGGGCGGCTACCAGGTGGGCAACTTCCCGCCGCTGTGGACCGAGTGGAACGGCAAGTACCGGGACACCGTACGGGATTTGTGGCGCGGGCAGCCGCGCACGCTGGCGGAGTTCGCGGGGCGGCTGACCGGATCCTCGGACCTCTACCAGGACGACGGCCGGCGCCCGCTGGCCTCCATCAACTTCACCACCTGCCACGACGGTTTCACCCTGAACGACCTGGTCTCGTACAACGAGAAGCACAACGAGGCCAATCGGGAGGGCAATCGGGACGGCGAGACACACAACCGCTCATGGAACTGCGGGATGGAGGGGCCGACCGAGGACCCGGAGGTCCTGGAGCTGCGCGAGCGCCAGATGCGCAACTTCACGGCGACCCTCATGCTGTCCCAGGGCGTGCCGATGCTCAGCCACGGCGACGAGTTCGCGCGTTCGCAGGGCGGCAACAACAACGCGTACTGCCAGGACAACGCCTTGTCCTGGGTGCGCTGGCCGGAGCCCGGCAAACCTGCGCCCGCGCTGCTGGAGTTCACCCGGCGGATGGTGTGGCTGCGCCGTGACCACCCGGTCTTCCGGCGGCGCCGGTTCTTCCATGGGCGGCCGGTGGAGGGCACGCACGACGAGCTCTCCGACATCGCCTGGTTCACGCCGCACGGCGAGGAGATGCGGGCCCGCGACTGGCAGGCGCAGCACGCGCGGGCGCTGACGGTGTTCCTGAACGGGGAGGCGATCTCCGAACCGGGCAGCCGCGGGGAGCGGATCACCGACGACTCGTTCCTGCTGATGTTCAACGCGGGGGCCGATCAGCAGGACTTCACCATTCCGGCGGGGCACGGGGCGCAGTGGCGGCTGGTGGTGGACACAGCCCGGCCGGACGTACTGCCACCCGGCACCGGGCCGCAGTATGCGGCCGGGGACCGGGTGGCGCTGGCGGGACGGTGCCTGGTGGTGCTTCAGCGCCCGGCGTAGGCACCGTTCCCGTCGGCGGCGGGCGCCGCCCCCGGCTCCCCGGTCTCCCCCGCGGCCGGGGAGGCGGCCTGCCGCGCGGGGACGAAGGCGTCGGCGCGGGTGCGGGCGGACGGCACGCGGGTGACGAGGGCGAGGGTCAGGGCCAGCGCGGCCGCCCCCACGGCCACGGAGAAGGCCCCGGCGGGCCCGTACCACTCGGCGAGCCGCCCGGAGACGGCGAGGGCGAGGGCCTGCCCGGCGACCAGCGAGCTGGCGGCGAAGGCCATCGACTCGGCGAGCCGGGCCGGTTCCACGACGCGCTCGGTGAGCGCGAAGGCCGTGATCAGGTGCGGTGCGTAGGCCGCGCCGAGCACGGTGACGACCACGTACAGCGGCCACAGGGTGTCGGTGAACAGCAGCGGCACGGACAGGACCAGCGCGGCGCCCGTGGCGGCCCGCCAGCGCAGCCGCAGCCCGAACCGGGCGGGCAGCGCGCCGAGTGCGAGGCCCACGGCCGCGCTGACGACGCCCATGGCCGCGTAGACGATGCCGGCCTGGCCGGGGACGCCCAACCGGGCGGTGAGCGCCGCGATTCCGGCCTGGCAGGCGCCGAACATGGCGCCCTGGAGGGCGAGCGAGCCGCGGACGGCGTGGACCACGCGCGGCTGCCCGGCCCGGCGGCCCTTGGTACGTGCCCGCGCGCCCCGGTCCCCCGGACCCCGTCCGGGGGTGCCCCCGGTGACGGCGGCGGTCGGGTGCAGCGCGTAGGCGGTGCCGAAGACGGCGACGAGGCCGGCCGCGCCGCCGAGGGCGACGGCCGGGTGCGCGACGAGCGCGGCGAGGCCGACGAGGGCGGGTCCGAAGACGAACGACACCTCGTCCAGGGTGCCTTCGAGCGAGTGGACGGCGCCCACCACGCTCTCGTCGGACCGGGCGCGGTGCGCCAGGGCCACGGAGCGGGTCCGGGCGAGCGGTCCGATCAGCGGTACGGAGGCGCCGGTGACGGCGCCGATCGCGGCGAGCGGGACGGTGCCGAGGCCCCCCAGGGCGCCGGCGACGAGGGCGGCGGTCGCCACGGCGTTGACGGCCGCGGCGCCGAGTACGACGGGCCGCTGCCCGTAGCGGTCGGCGAGCCGGCCCAGGACGGGTCCGAAGACCACCTGGCCGGCGGAGAGGGTGCCTCCGACGATGCCGGCGGTGGCGAGGGATCCGCTGGTCTGGGCGACCAGCAGGACGCTTCCGAACTGGGACATCGCGACGGGCAGTCGCGCGAGGAACGAGACGAGGGGGAGTAGGGGCCCGGTCAGGGCGATGACTCTTCGATAGGTGTTGACGGTTCCAACCACTTGCGCAACGTTAACCCGGTGCAGTCACTCGGATGCATTGGGTAATGGCACGGAATCCGGCAGGCTGGGTACGTACGTTCTCATGAGCCAGCCGCAGTCAAGCATCCAAGCGGAATCTGATGTTCCGACACCTGTCACTCCGGCGTCGACCTACCGTCTCCAGCTGCGTCCGGAGTTCCCCTTCGCGGCGGCCGAGGCAGCCGTACCGTACCTCGCCTCGCTCGGCGTGTCACACCTGCACCTGTCCCCCGTACTGGAGGCGGTGCCCGGCTCGGCGCACGGGTACGACGTCACCGACCACTCCCGGATCCGCGAGGAGCTGGGCGGCGAGCCGGGGCTGCGTTCGCTCGGCGCGGCCGCCCGGGCGCACGGGCTGGGCCTGGTGCTCGACATCGTGCCGAACCACATGGCGGTGCCCGCGCCCCTGCGGCTGAACCGGCCGCTGTGGGAGGTTCTGCGGGACGGGCCGGAATCCCCGTTCGCGCGCTGGTTCGACATCGACTGGGAGGCGGGCGGCGGCCAGGTGCTGCTGCCGGTGCTCGCCGGGCCGGCGGAATCCTGCGACCTGGAGGCCGACGGGGAGGTCCTGCGCTACGGGGAGCAGGAGTTCCCACTGCGGGAGGGCACCGCCGGGCTGGGTCTGCCCGAGCTGCTGGCCGCCCAGTGGTACCGGCCGGCCTGGTGGCGGGAGGCCCGAACCTCCCTCAACTACCGGCGCTTCTTCACCATTTCGGAGCTGATCGGGGTCCGGGTGGAGGACCCGGAGGTCTTCACGGCCACCCACGCGAAGGTGCTGGAGCTGGTCCGCGACGGGGTGGCCGAGGGGCTGCGGATCGACCACGTGGACGGACTCGCCGACCCTGAGGGGTACTTGCGGCGACTACGGGCGGCGGCGGGACCGCACTGCTGGGTGGTGGTGGAGAAGATCCTGGCCCGTCACGAGCGGCTGCCGCCCGGCTGGCCGGTGGCGGGGACCACCGGGTACGACGCGCTGCACCGGGTGGACGGGGTGTTCACCGATCCGGCGGGCGCGGCCGAACTGGCCCGCCGGTACGAGGAGTCGACGGGGTCACCGGAGTGGGAGCGGACGGCGGAGGCGTGCGCACGGGAGGTGCTGACCGGTGACCTGGCCGCCGAGCTGGGGACGCTGGAACGTCAGGCCGGGGCGGAACTGGCCGACGCCGTGAGGGAGTTGCTGATCGCCTACCCGGTCTACCGGCCGTACCCCGGCGATCCCGGGCCGGATCCGCAGGCCTTGGAGCGGGCGGCCTCGGCGGCCGGTCCGGCCGCGGTGGCCGGCGTACGGGAGCTGCTGCTGCGCGATCCCGCCTTCGCCGCCCGCTTCGCCCAGACCTCGGCCGCGCTGCGCGCCAAGTCGCTGGAGGACCGGGCCTTCTACCGGTACGCGCCGCTGCTGTCGGCCACCGAGGTCGGCGGGGATCCGGGGCGGCCGGCGGTGCCGGCCGCGGAGTTCCACGCGTACTGCGCCCGCCTGGACCTGGAGTGGCCCGGGTCCGGGACGGTGCTGTCCACGCACGACACCAAGCGCAGCGCGGACGTGCGGGCTCGGATCTCCGTGCTGTCGCAGGCGCCGGAGCCCATGGACGGGGTCACCGGCCCGGACGCCCAGCTGGCGTGGACCGCCCGGCAGACCGCGCTGGGCCTCGGGGAGGTCCCGCAGGCCGTGCCCCGGCTGGCCGAGGCACTGCTCAAGGGGGTCCGCGAGGCCGCGCTGCACACCAGCTGGACCGACGGGGACGAGGCCTACGAGGCGACCGTGGCCGGGTACGCCCCGCGCCCGCTCGACCTGCCGCCGGACCTCGCGGAGGCGGCCCGCGCCAATCTCCTCGGCATGACGCTGCTGCACCTGGCGATGCCCGGGGTCCCGGAGGTCTACCAGGGCGCCGAGACCGAGTACCGGGCTCTGGTGGACCCCGACAACCGGCGCCCCGCCCGCTTCCCCCGGGAGGCGCTGGCCCGGCTGGACGCGGGGGCCGCCCCGCACGGCCCTGCCGAGGAGAAGCTGGCGCTGACGGCCGCCCTGCTGCGGCTTCGCCGGGCCCGGCCCGGGCTGTTCACCGGCTACGTCGCGCTGCCGGCCCGGGGCGCGGCGGCGGAGCACTGCCTTGCCTTCGCCCGCTCGCCCGGCCTGGTGGCGGTGGCCACCCGGCTCTCGCACCGGCTGGCGGGGGCGGGCGGCTGGCGCGGGACCGTCCTGCCGCTGCCGCCGGGCCGGTGGACACCACTGCCGGGCCTGCGCGGCGCGCGGGGGGACACGTACGAGAAGGCGTACGAGAACACGTCCGGGAACACGTCCGGGCCCGTGTACGAGGGCGAGGCGGACCTGGCGGGCCTACTGGACCTCTCGCCCGTGGCGGTCCTGCTCCGCGACGACTAGCTCGGCGAAGGCCGCCGCCGCACCGGTCAGCGGGACCCGGGAGAAGACGGCCAGGGGCCGGTGCCACGGCGGGTCGAGGGAGAGCAGTACGCAGTCCTCGCCGACGGCGCCGCGGACCATGTGGGCCGGGGCCATGACGATGCCCACCCCGGCGGCCGCCATCCGCACGGCCGTCGAGGTGTGTTCCGTACGCAGCACCGTGCGCGGGGTGAAGCCCACCGTGCCGCACGCCCGGTCGAGGACGAGCCGGCCCTCGACGACCGGTTCCATCGCGCAGCGGATCCAGTCGCGGTCGGCCAGCTCGCCGAGGCGGACGGCGGCACGCCCGGCGAGGGGGTCGTCGAAGGGGACGACGATGACCAGTTCCTCCCGGCCGACCGGGAGCAGCGGTCCGGTCCACTCCTTGGGCTCGGGTCCCACGGCGACGTCGGCGACGCCCCGTTCGAGCTGCTCCTCCAGGGCCTCGGTGGAACCGTACTCACGCAGCACCAGCGACACCCCGGGGTGCGTGGCGCGCCAGCGCGCGGCGATGCCCGGCAGCAGGCCGACGGCCACCGCGTGGACGGTCGCGACGTGCAGTTCGCCGCCGGCCACGCCCGCGGCGGCGCGGGCGGCCCGCTCGGCCTGGCGGGCGCTGTGCACGGCGAGTTGCGCGTGCGGCAGGAAGGCGCGGCCCATGGAGGTGAGCCGGACCCCGCGCGGCATCCGCTCCAGCAGGGCGCCGCCCACGGTCCGCTCCAGGGCCTTGACCTGGTGGGACAGGGCGGGCTGGGTGACGTGGAGGGAGTCGGCGGCCCGGGTGAAGGAGGACTCCTCCACGACGGCGAGGAAGTACTCCATCTGGCGCAGGCTCATGACCGGGAAGCATAGAGAACGTGCATGGAGTCCAGAAGATCATTTCCTTGGACTCGCGGGGAACGGGCCGGTCAGGCTGGGCACATGACCAACGACGACAGCACTGTGGACGTGATCGTGATCGGCGGCGGTACGGGCGGCTACAGCACCGCCCTGCGCGCCTCGGCCCTCGGCCTGAGCGTTCTGCTCGCCGAGCGGGACAAGGTCGGCGGGACCTGCCTGCACCGCGGCTGCATCCCGAGCAAGGCGATGCTGCACGCGGCCGAACTCGTCGACGGCATAGCCGAGGCGCGCGAACGCTGGGGGGTGCGGGCGAGCGTGGAGTCCGTGGACTGGGCGGCGCTGACCGCCACTCGCGACGACATCGTCTCGCGCAACCACAAGGGTGTGGAAGGGCACTTGGAGCACGCCGGGGTGCGTGTGGTGTGCAGCGGCGCCAGGTTGACGGGGCCGCGGTCCGTACGGACGGACGACGGACGGGAGTTCACCGCCGTCCGGGGGATCGTGCTGGCCACCGGGTCCCGGCCGCGCACCCTGCCCGGTCTGGAGCCCGACGGGCGCACGGTGGTGACCAGTGACGACGCGCTGTTCGCCCCCGGGCTGCCGGCGTCGGTGGTGGTGCTGGGCGGTGGGGCGATCGGGGTGGAGTACGCCTCCTTCCACCGTTCCATGGGCGCGGAGGTGACCCTGGTCGAGGCCGCGGACCGGCTGGTTCCGCTGGAGGACGCGGACGTGTCCCGGCATCTGGCACGGGGCCTGAAGAAGCGTGGCGTCGACGTGCAGACCGGGGCCCGGCTGGAAGGGGCCGTCGTGGAGGGCGGGGTCGTACGGGCAGCCGTGCGCACCGCGCGCGGGGAGCTGCGGGAGCTGACGGCCGAGCGGCTGCTCGTGGCGGTGGGCCGGGTCCCGGTCACCGACGGGCTGGACCTCGCGGCGGCCGGACTGGTCACCGACGGGCGGGGGTTCGTGGAGCCGGCCGACTGGTCCCGGCTGGAGACGGCCGTTCCGGGGATCCACGTGGTGGGCGACCTGCTGCCGCCGCCGTCGCCGGGGCTGGCGCACGCGTCGTTCGCGGAGGGGCTGCTGGTGGCGGAGACCTTGGCGGGGGTCTCGACCGTGCCGGTGGATTACGCGGCGGTGCCGCGGGTGACGTACTCGGCGCCGCAGACCGCGGCCGTCGGCCTGACGGAGGAGCAGGCCCGGGCGTCGGCGTACGACGTGGTGGTGAACTCGATGCCGCTGACGGCGGTGGCCAAGGGGATGGTGCACGGGCAGGGCGGCACGGTGAAGGTGGTCGCGGAGCGGGGCGGACGGGTGCTCGGCGTGCACCTGGTCGGGCCGCACGTCTCGGAGATGATCGCGGAGAGCCAGCTGATCGTGGGCTGGGACGCCGAGCCGGGCGATGTGGCCCGGCACGTCCACGCCCACCCGACGCTGTCGGAGGCGGTGGGCGAAGCCTTCCTGACTCTGTCGGGCCGCGGCTTGCACCAGCAGTAGCCCTCCTCCGCCGCCGCCGCGCGGGGCCGGGCCGTCTGCGGCGCCGCCGCGCGGGGCCGGGCTCCGCCCGGGCCCCTGGGGCTCCGCCCCAGACCCCGCGCCTCAAACGCCGGCGGGGCTGAAATTGCCTGCGGGCAATCCAGCCCCGCCTGCTCCCAGCCTCGCCGGCGATTGAGGCGGTCGGGGGCGGGGCCGGGGGAAGTGCGGGGGCCGCGGAGCAGTAGGCGGGGGGTGCGGCGGGCATGGCATCCCTTGTGACCCTCCTCCGTGACATGTGCTACCCCACACCGCGCGAACTCGCCCTGGCCGCCCGCGCACTCGCGGACGAACACCCCCGCGAGGTACGGCTCCGTCAGGCCGGCACCTCGCGGGCCGGGCAGCCCCTCTGGCTGCTCACCATCGAAGCCGTCGGCCCGGCAGGGGCCAGGCCCGGGGCCGGACGGAACGTCCTCGTCGTCGCCGGGGCCCACGCCAACGAGCCCGTCGGCGGCGCCACCGCCCTCGCCCTCGCCCGTCGCCTCCTGCACGAGCCGGCCCCCCGCGCGGGCTGCGGCTGGCACTTCCTGCTCTGCGCCGACCCGGACGGCGCTGACCTGCACCGCACGCCCCGCCCGTACTCGCTCCTCGACTACCACCGGCACTTCTTCCGGCCCCCAGGGCCCGAACAGCCCGAGTGGGCGCCGTCCATACTGGCCGCGGACCGGCTGCCGCCCGAGACCCTGGCCCTGACCGCCCTCATCGACGAACTCCGGCCCGTCCTCCAGGTCTCCCTGCACGCCACCGACCTCGGCGGCTCCTGGGTCCAGCTCACCCGGGACGTACCCGGCCTCGCCGAGCCCTTCGGCAAATCGGCCGCGGAGCTGCGCATCCCGGTGGAGAACGGGGCCTCGGACGCCGCCGGCTGGCCCTCCCCCGGGCCCGGGATCTTCGTGATCCCGCAGCCGGGGAGCGAGGCCGCCGGGGCCTTCCACCCCGAGGACACCCGGCTCAGCACCTGGTACCACGCCCACCGGTACGCCGGAACCACCGCGATCGTCGAAGTCCCCATGTGGGCCTCCGACCTGGTGGACGACCCGGCCCCGCACCCCGACCCGCGCCGCGCCCTGCGGATGCTGGCCGCGCGGCTCGACGGCGACACCGCGCTCGTCGCCGGTGTCCGGGCCGGGATCCCGCCCGGGCCGCCGCCGTACGCGGACCCGGCCGCGGCGGCCCTGCTGCGCGCGGTCGACTGGACGCTCGCGCTGATCCCCCGGATCATCACGGAGTGGACCGGCGACGCGGCTCCCACCGAGGCCACGGCGGCGTACATCGCCAGCATCGACGCCTTCGGGCGGCGCATGTCGCTGCGCGCCGCCGCGATGCTGCTGCGGGTGATGCGCGCGCAGGGCCACCCGGCGGCGCCCGGGCTGGACCGGCTGGTCACGGGGTGGTGCGAGGACTTCGCGGCCCGCTTCCAGGCCCGCTGGGTCCCGGTGGCCACCCAGGTGGAACACCAGTCCCGTACCGTCCTCGCCACGTACGAACGCCTCACGGCGGCCGAGCGGGCCGGCTAGTAGTGCTTTGTCGGGTTCCGCTGACCAGGGGCGATGCGACGGGGCTGGCGCTTTGGCAGCGGCGGGCCGACGCCCTCAGCCGCAGGTCGCAGGCATAGCCCGGCGCCGCCGAGTGAGGGTGCCGGGGGCCGAAGCCCAGACCCGACAAAGCACTACTAGGTCCTGTCCGGGCGATGTTCGTAGGTCGGCCCGCGTGGTCTGGTGCGGTGCATCGCAAGGCGGTGGGGGCACCTCCCAGCGGTAGCTGGGGGACCTCGCAGCTCGTACTTGGTCGTACTTGCGCGATGCGACAACGCGGCGAGGTGCCGTGCCAGGCCGCGCGGGCCCGCGAAGATCGCCCGGACAGGACCTAACGCACGGGCAGGCCGTACCGGCGCTTGGGCAGGCCGGTGGCGCCGAGCCGGTCGTAGAACCGGATCGCGCCCTCGTTCCAGTCGGGGGTCTGCCACTGCACCTGGTCGAGGCCGAGCTCGCGGGCGAGGTCCCGTACGCCGTCCATCAGGGCGGCGCCGAGCCCGTGGCCGCGGGCGTCCTCGGCCAGGTAGAGGCAGTCCATGTGGAGGTAGTGCCGGGCGTCCCAGAAGGCGAACTCGGCCGAACAGGCGGCGTATCCGGCGACCGCGCCGTCCGGGGTCTCGGCGAGCAGCACCCACAGCCGGGAGTTCTCGGCGAACAGCTGCGGCCCGAGCCGCTCGGCGAGGTCCGGCGGCCGCGGGGCCGACTTCTCGTACGCGACGTGCTCGTGGATGAGTTCGACCAGGCGGGGCAGGTCCCCGACGCGTGCGCGGCGCACGACAGGTATCTGTTCCGTACGGTGCTCCGGCCGGTGTTCCGAGCTGCGTCCCATGCTGTGTTCCATGCCCGCCATCCTGGGCCACGGCGCGGCGCACCGGCCGGCCGCCCTGGGGCCTCAGCTCGACGAGAGCCGGAAGGACATCTTCCCGAAGCTGACCTGGTCGCCGTCCCGGACCACCGCGGAGCCCGTCACGCGACGCCCGTTGACCGTGGTGCCGTTGGTGGAGCCGAGGTCCTTGAGCACCCACATCCCGCCCTGCAGGCTGAGCTCCGCGTGCGCGCGCGAGACGGTCTCGTGGCTGAGCCTCAGCCCGTTGCCGGGGTCGCGGCCGATCCGCAGGGCCGCCGCGCTGGGGTGCGGCAGCAACAGCTTGGGCAGCTTCTCGGCGGCCCAGGCGCGCCGGACGCCCACCGAGACGGCGGAGACCCGCCCCACCCAGCCGAACAGCCGACGGGTCCACGGGCTTTCGGCGCCCTCGCGCGCTTGGAGGTCGGCGGTGAGGACGGCCAGGTCCTCGGAGCGGCGGGCGACCAGGGCGAGTTCCATCCGGCGCAGGAACGTGTCATGGGACAGCTTTCCGAGGGCAGCGCCCTCGCGGAGCTGGCCCAGCGCCCGGTCGCGCTCGGCGTCGGACAGCCGCGGCGCGGGGAAGGGTGGGAACTCAAAACTCGACGTCACAGGGTGATTGTCGGCCCGTCGGGGCCGGAGTGTCCAGAACTCCCCCGCCACGCCCGGAATGATGGGCAGGATACGCATGCTGGACACCGCCGGAGACGAGGGGAACGTCCGTGCAGTTCGAGGTGTGGGCACCGCTGACAGGTCATGTCGCCTTGCGACTCGACGACGCGACGTACGAGATGGCGCGCGATCCGGAGCGGGACGGCTGGTGGACCGCGCAGGCCCCGGCCGCCGACGGGAGCCGGTACGGGTTCCTGCTGGACGGCGACGCCGCTCCACGCCCGGACCCGCGCGGCCGACGGCTCCCGGACGGGCCCGACGGCCTGTCGGCGGTGGTCGACTTCGAAGCCTTCCCCGCGCCGGGGGCCGGCGTGCCGCGCACCCCGCTCCAGGACGCCGTCCTGTACGAGCTGCACATCGGCACCTTCACCCCCGAGGGGACCTTCGACGCCGCGGCCGCCCGCCTCGGGCACCTCACCGCCCTCGGTGTCACGCACGTGGAGCTGATGCCCGTCTGTCCCTTCCCCGGCCGGCACGGCTGGGGGTACGACGGGGTCGCCCCCTGGGCGGTGCACGAACCGTACGGCGGCCCGGCCGGGCTGGCCCGCTTCACGGCGGCCGCGCACGCCGCGGGGCTGGGGGTGGTGCTGGACGTGGTCCACAACCACCTCGGCCCCTCCGGCAACCACCTGCCCGCCTACGGCCCGTACTTCACCGACACCCACCACACCCCCTGGGGTGCGGCGGTGAACCTGGACGCGCCCGGCTCCGACGAGGTGCGCGCGTACCTCCTGGGCAGCGCGCTGGCCTGGCTGCGCGACTACGGCATCGACGGGCTGCGGCTGGACGCCGTGCACGCGCTGGCCGACGGGCGGGCCCTGACCTTCCTGGAGGAGCTGGCCGCGGCTGTGGACGAACTGGCGGCCGAGACGGGGCGGCCGCTGTTCCTGATCGCCGAGTCCGACCGGTGCGACCCGCGCACCACCGCCCCGCGCGCGGACGGGGGCCTGGGCCTGCACGCCCAGTGGAACGACGACTTCCACCACGCCCTGCACTGTGCGCTGACCGGTGAGTCCCAGGCGTACTACGCCGACTTCGCCGAGGCCCCGCTGGCCGCCCTCGCCAAGACCCTGACCCGGGCCTTCTTCCACGACGGGACCTGGTCCTCGTTCCGCGGCCGCACCCACGGCAGGCCGGTGGACCGGCGCCGGACCCCGGCCCACCGCTTCCTCGGCTACGCCCAGACCCACGACCAGATCGGCAACCGGGCGCTCGGCGACCGGCTCGCCGCCTCCCTCTCCCCCGGGCTGCTGGCGTGCGCCGCGACGGTGGCGCTGACCGGTCCGTTCGTGCCGATGCTGTTCATGGGCGAGGAGTGGGGCGCGGGCACCCCGTGGCAGTACTTCACGGACCACCCCGATCCGGAGCTGGCCGAGGCGGTACGGACCGGCCGGCGCCGGGAGTTCGCGGCGCACGGCTGGAAGGCCGAAGAGATCCCCGACCCGCAGGACCCGGCCACCCGGGACCGCTCCTGCCTGGACTGGGCGGAGCCCGAGCAGGCCGGGCACGCCCGCCTGCTGGCCTGGTACCGCACCCTCGTCACGCTGCGCCGCGGCCATCCGGACCTGCGCGACCCGGACCTGGCCGCGGTCCGGGTCGCCCACGACGAGGAGCGGCGCTGGCTCACCTTCCGGCGGGGCGACGTACGGGTGGCCGTGAACCTCTCCCCGGAGCCGGCCACGATCGCGCTCGGCCGCAACGGGGTGCGGGTGCTGGCCGCCTGGGAGCCGCTCGAACACCCGGGCCCGGACGGGCGGATCCACCTGCCGGGCGAGTCGGCGGTCGTGCTGGGCCCGTGACCGCTCGACGCCGCCCCCGCTACTCGACGACCGCCAGCTCGCGCGGCGCGTTGTTGAAGCGCCGCACGCCGTCCCCGGTGACGGTCACGATGTCCTCGATGCGGACGCCGAACCGGCCGGGCAGGTAGATGCCCGGCTCCACGGAGAAGCACATGCCGGGGACGAGGGGCTGTTCCTCGCCCTCGACCATGTAGGGCGGCTCGTGGGTGGTGACGCCGATGCCGTGGCCGGTACGGTGGATGAAGCGGTCGCCGTAGCCGAACTCGGTGATCACGGCGCGGGCCGCACGGTCGACCTCTTGGCAGGTGACGCCCGGCCGGGCCGCCGCCACGCCCGCCTGCTGGGCCTCGCGGACGATGTCGTGGACGCGCTGCTCCTCGGCGCTCGGCTCGCCCACGTGCACGGTGCGGGAGATGTCGGAGCCATAGCCGTAGCGCAGCCCGCCGAAGTCGAGGACCACCATGTCACCGTGCTGGATGACCCGTTCGCCCGCCTCGTGGTGCGGGTTGGCCCCGTTGGGTCCGGACCCGACGACCGTGAAGTCGACCTGGCCGTGGCCGTGCACGCGCAGCAGGGCGGCCAGTTCGGCGGCGACCTCGGTCTCCCTCCGCCCGGCGAAGGGGAGATGGAGGATCTGCGCGTAGGCGGCGTCGGCGGCCGCGCCCGCCGCCGCGAGGCGCTCCAGCTCCCGCTCGTCCTTCACGGCGCGCAGCATGGGCAGGGCGTCGGTGAGCGGGACGTAGGACGTGGTGGGCAACTCCCTTTGCAGTCCGAGGAGATGGAGGGCCCAGGTGTTGTCGCTCACCCCGAAGCGACCCACCGCGTCCAGCAGCGGGGCGGTCACCGTGTACGGGTTCTTCCCGTCGGTCCAGTCCCGCAGGGTCAGCGCGGCGGCGCCGGGGGCCTTGGCCGCGTCGGGGGCTTCCAGGGTGGGCACGACGAGCACCGGTTCCTGCCCGGCGGACAGCACGAGCAGGGTGAGCCGCTCGGTCTCGGCGGTGGGGCGGTAGCCGGTGAGGTGCGTGAGGTCGGGCCCGGGGGCGATCAGTAGTCCGGCGAGGCCCGCGTCGGCGGCGGTCTCGGCGGCCGCGGCCATCCGGGCGGCGTAGTCGTCGGCGGTGAAGGGGGCGGGGCCGGCGGTGGAGGAGGAGGCGCCGGCGGCGTGGTCCGTGTCATCGGTCATACGGGTGATCCTGCCGTGAGCCGCGCGGCGAGCGCAGCGGCCGCGCCGGTCGGGGCGCCGGGCGAGAGCAGTTCCGTACGGTGCACCAGGCGGGGCGCGGACAGCGGTACGGCGTGCCCTGCCGCGGCGGCTTCGGCGACGCGGCGCGGCAGCAGCACCAGGCCGTGCCCGGCGGCGGCGAGGGCGCACAGGGCGAGCACGTCGGTGCCGTCGTAGCGGGCGCCGGTGCGGGCGGCGGTCAGCGGCAGGCCGACCCCGGGGGCGTCGAGCCAGCGGGCGTCGGCCAGGTCGTCCAGCCGGACGCCGGCCCGCCCCGCGAAGGGGTGCCCGTCGGGCAGCAGGACGGCCAGTTCCTCCTCGCCGACGCCCGTCACGGTGAGCGGGGCCACGTCGGGCAGCCGCAGCGGATCGCTGGGCGCGGCCGGGCCGTCGACGAGGCCGAGGTCGCAGCCCCCGGTGGCGACGGCGGCGGGCACCTCGGCCGGGGGCAGCACCCGCAGGGTGACCCCGGTGGCGGGCAGGGCCGCGAGCAGCCGGGGGCCGACGGCGAGCGGGGACGCGGCGAGGGTGATCCGCCCGGGCGGCGCGGCGGCCAGCCGCAGGACGTCGGCCCTGGCGGCGTCGAGCCGCAGCAGCAGCGGTCCGGCGTGCTCCAGCAGGCGCGCCCCGGCCGGGGTGGGTGCCACGGGCCGGCGCGTGAGCAGCTCGGTCCGCAGGTCTCCCTCCAGCGCGGCGATGTGCTGGGACACGGCGGACTGGGTGTAGCCGAGCTCGCGGGCGGCGGCGGAGAAGGAGGCGAGGCGGGCCACGGCGACGAAGGTGCGGAGCAGGTGCGGGTCCATACGTCCAGGGTCCCATCAGGACGGCTTATCGATCCAGCAGGAACAATCGTTGGCGCTGAAGTGGGTCCCGGGATCAGGATGAACGGCATGACCACCGCATCGATCGCCCGGATCGCCCTCGTCGGCGACCGCTCCGCGCATGTGAAGTCCCACACCCGCATCCCGCTCCTCCTCGACGCCCTCGCCTCCCGGGACGGGCTCGTCCTCGACGCCTGCTGGATCCCCACCGGCGACGCCGGGGCCGGGGCCGCCGCCGGGACACTGGCCCGCTTCGACGCGGTGTGGGTGCTGCCCGGCAGCCCGTACGTCAGCGAGGCCGGGGTGCTGGCCGCGATCCGGGTGGCCCGGGAGGAGGGCATCCCCTTCCTCGGGACCTGCGGCGGCTTCCAGCACGCCCTGCTGGAGTACGCCCGTACGGTCTGCGGGCTCGACGGGGCCGCGCACGCCGAGAACGCCCCGGGGGCGGCCGACCCGGTGATCACACCGCTGGCCTGCTCGCTCGTCGGGCACGAGGGCCTCGTACGGGCCGAGCCGGGCTCGCTCGCCGAGTCCGCGCTGGGCGCGGAGCGTTCGATGGAGCGATACCACTGCAATTACGGACCCTCGCCCCGCCACCTGCCGGCGCTCGCCGCGCACGGGCTGCGGCTCTCGGGCCACGACGAGGACGGGCAGGTGCGGATCGCCGAGCTGCCCGGCCACCCCTTCTTCCTCGCCACGCTCTTCCAGCCGGAACTGCACGGGGACGGGACGAGGCCGCACCCGATCGTCCGGACCTTCGCCGCGGCCGCCGTCGCGCACGCCACCCGCCGCACGGGCGGAGTCACCGGCCGGCTCGCCGCCACCCTGGCCGGCAGCCGGTCCGCCGGATAACGCGTCGCGGGACCACCCCTCTGATCGGCTATGCTGTGCTTGCACATCGAACGGGTGGTCCGCCGCCCTTCGTGGTGGGTGTAGCTCAGTTGGTAGAGCACCTGGTTGTGGTCCAGGTGGCCGCGGGTTCAAGTCCCGTCACTCACCCTTTCGGTCCCGTGGGGGGTACGAGGTTTTCCTCGTACCCCCCACGGGCTTTTCGTGCGCCCGCCCGGCCTACGATCACCCCGTGGAACCGACATCGCGCACAGAGCCGCTGATCATGGGTGGTTCGTTCCCGCGGGCCGACGGCGCCGTGCACCCGCACCATCCCCGGTCGTACGAGATCGGCGACCCGGCGGAGGCCTCCGAGGTCCGGGCCCTGCAGCCGCCCCACCGCGAGGACGGCGCCGACGAGTTCGAGTGCATGTGCTGGGAGGACTCGGGGCGGGTGGTCGTCACCCCAGAGTGGATCCGGCTGCTCGACCCGCTGTCCCCGGACGGCATCCCGGCCCGGCACCGGGCCCGGTGGGCGGCCGCGGCGCCCGAGGGGCTGCGGGCGTACGCCGAAGCCCTCGCCGCGGGCGAGGAGGAACCGGACCTGCCGCGCGGGGTGCCGCTCGGCGTGGTGTTCAGCTGGCTGGGCGCCGTACGGAAGGAACCCCGGGACGCGGCGTGGCTGCTCGCCGAGCGGGGTCCGTGGCGGCTGCTGGCCGGGGCGGCCACCGGGGAACTGGCGTGGGCCGTACGGGAGACGGACCGGGCCGGGCTGGAGGGCGCCGTGCGGTTCTTCGCGAGCGAGGAGTTCACCACCCGCCACCCGAAGCGGCGCCGGGTCGCGGACACCGCCCGCGACCTGCTGCTCCGGCACGCCCGCAGCCACCGCCCCAAGGACCTCCCGGTCCTGGAACGGCGGCTGCTGCGCGCACCGGAGGACCGGGTCAGACGGTCTTGATCGCCGGGTCGGAGATGCCCGGGGCGCCCGTCTCCACGTGGCCGGCGAACCGGCGCAGGAAGGTGGCGTCCGCGTCGGAGACGACCTTGACGTCGTACCAGCGGCCCGTCGTGCGCAGGTCCACCGTGTGGGAGACCGTGGCGCCGGGGTTGACCCTGAAGGTCTGGGCCGCGCCGCCGTAGGCGTTGGTCACCGTGAGGTTGACCGCCGCCGCGCCGGGGTTGGTCAGGGTCAGGGCCAGGTTGCCGGTGGCGTCCACGTGGCGGGCCGTGACCTCGGGGCCGGCCTTCTTCGCCGGGCCCTTCCAGGTGCGCAGGAAGCCGTTCGGGCCCCACACGGTGAGGTTGATCTGGTTGCCGGTGGAGCTGCTGGTGCTCCAGGTGTCCGAGAGGGTCTTGCCCGCCTCGACCGAGTAGGGCCAGGGGCCGTCCGTACGGTTGCCCGAGGTGCTGTGGAAGTGGGCGCCGAGGGCGGGACCGCTGGCGAAGGTCAGGGTGAACTTGCCGGTGGAGAAAGTGGCCTTGCCGTCCACGTACGGGCTGTAGCCCAGGGCGCGGGTCGGCTTGGAGCCGGCCTCCTGCTTGGGCAGGGTGCCCGTGGCCGGCGGGGTCGGGTGGTAGGACGGGTGGCGGTCCTTGTCCGGCGGGACGTACCCGGCCGTGGAGGGCAGGGCGGCGGGCGCGGTGTCCGCCTGGGTGAAGTCGAACGCCGAGGTCAGGTCTCCGCAGACCGCGCGGCGCCAGGGGGAGATGTTGGGCTCCTGCACGCCGAAGCGCTTCTCCATGAAGCGGATCACCGAGGTGTGGTCGAAGGTCTCGGAGCAGACGTAGCCGCCCTTGCTCCACGGGGAGACCACGATCATCGGGACGCGCGGGCCGAGCCCGTACGGGCCGGCCGCGTAGCCGCCGCCACCGGCGTACAGGTCCTTGGACACGTCCGCCGTGGACAGGCCCCAGGCCGAGGAGGTGGGCGGGTACGGCGGGACGACGTGGTCGAAGAAGCCGTCGTTCTCGTCGTAGGTGATGAACAGGGCGGTCTTCGCCCACACCGCCGGGTTCGCGGTCAGCGCGTCCAGGACCTGCGAGATGTACCAGGCGCCGAAGTTCGTCGGCCAGTTGGAGTGCTCGCTGAACGCCTCGGGGGCGGCGATGTAGGAGACCTGGGGCAGGGCGCCGTTCACCACGTCGGCGCGCAGCTTGTCGAAGTACCCTTCGCCCGCCTTGGCGTTGGTGCCGGTACGCGCCTTCTCGTACAGCGCGCTGCCGGGCTGGGCGTTGCGGTAGGTGTTGAAGTACAGCAGCGAGTTGTCGCCGTAGTTGCCGCGGAACGCGTCGTTGATCCAGCCCCAGGAGCCGGCCGCGTTCAGGCCGTCGCCTATGTCCTGGTAGACCTTCCAGGAGACGCCTGCCGACTCCAGGCGCTCGGGGTAGGTCTTCCAGCCGTAGCCGGCCTCCTGGTTGCCCAGGACCGGGCCGCCGCCGGTGCCGTCGTTGCCCGTGTAGCCCGTCCACATGTAGTAGCGGTTGGGGTCGGTGGCGCCGATGAAGGAGCAGTGGTAGGCGTCGCACACGGTGAAGGCGTCGGCGAGGGCGTAGTGGAACGGGATGTCGTTCCGGGTCATGTACGACATGGTCGTGGCCGTCTTGGCCGGGACCCATTTGTCGTACTTGCCGTTGTTGTACGCCTGGTGGCCGCCGGCCCAGTCGTGGTTCAGGCCCTCGAGGAACTGCATCCCGAGGTCCGCCACCTGCGGGTTGAAGGGCAGGATGTCCTTCGTCCCGTTGGACTGGTAGAAGACGGACTTGCCGTTGTCCTGGACGACCGGCCGCGGGTCGCCGAAGCCGCGTACGCCCTTCATCGCCCCGAAGTAGTGGTCGAAGGACCGGTTCTCCTGCATGAGGACGACGATGTGCTCGATGTCCTGGATCGTGCCGGTGGTGCCCTGCGCCGAGATGGCGGCGGCCCGCGCGATGCTGTCGTTCAGCATCGCCATGGCGGCGGTGCCGCCGGCGATCTGCAGGAACCTGCGACGGTTGAGCTCTGTCATGGGAGACGACCTCTGGGGGTGAGGGGGAGTCGAGGGGCGCCCCAAGGACAGCGGTCCCGGGGTACCGGACGGAGATCCTTGTCTGACACCTGGCCGTACAGCCGGAGAACGGAAGGATCGCTCCCGGACGGGCCGCGCGGCTGGCGAAGACGGTAGGGGAACCACCCGTCACACAACAGCCCCCGGAGTCGGTCCACTTCGGGGGCGGTGCACTGGCCGTGGTACTCATTCCGGCCCGTGCACCGATCTGAGCATCCGTACTCAGGCCCGGGAGATGGCGGCTTGTCATCGTGTGGGCATGTCCTTTCAGCCAAGTGACCCAGGGCCGCGCGCCGGGATAACCGCCGTCGGCAGCCTGCTGCCCGAGACGGTCCTGTCCTCGGACTCCCTCCAGCGGGAGGTGGCCCGCCGCAGCGGCCTCACCCTGCCGCCGACGCTGCTGACGCAGGCCACCGGAATCGTCTCCCGCCGCGTCGCGGGCGAGGGGGTGTACGCCTCCACGCTCGCCGTGGGCGCCGCGCGCCGGGCCCTGGACGCCGCCGGCCTGTGCCCCCTCGACATCGACCTGCTGGTCTTCGCGTCCGCCTCCCGCGACATGGTGGAGCCCGCCACCGCGCACATCGTGCAGGCGGAGCTGGGATCGCGGGCGCACGCGGTGGACGTCACCAACGCCTGCAACAGCTTCGTGAACGGGGTCGACCTCGCCCGGTCGATGGTCCTGGCCGGGCGGGCCCGGCGGGCCCTGGTGGTCACCGGGGAGACCCCGAGCCGGGCGGTGCGGAAGGATCCCGCCGACTTCGCCGAGTTCCGCAGCGGCTTCGCCGGCTACACCTTCGGCGACGCGGGGGCGGCGGTGGTCGTGGAGGCCGTGGAGCGCGGCGGGATCCTCGACGTGGACACCGAGACCCACTCCGGGCACTGGGAGGTCGGGGGCATCCCGGGCGGCGGTTCACGGCACCCGCGCGGGGACGCGTACACCTACTTCCGCGGCGACGGGCACGAACTGCGCGGTGTCTTCGAGAAGGTGGGCACCGCCGTCATCGACCGGACGCTGCACCGGACGGGGATGGACTGGGACGGCTTCGCCAAGGTGCTGGTGCACCAGGTGACGGTGCCGTACCTGGAGCGGTTCGCGGAGCTGACCGGGGTACCGGCCGGGAAGCTGGTGGTGACGGTGCCCGAGCTCGGCAACATCGCGAGCGCGGGCATCGGGGTGCAGCTGGACCGGGTGTTCGGGGAACTGGAGCCGGGGGAAAGGGTGTTGTTCGTCGGCCTCGGCGGCGGGATCAGCATCATGACCATGGTCTGGGAGAAGTCGTGAGCGGCCCGATGTGGGTGGTCGTGCCCGCGCACGAGGAGGAGGTCCGCCTCGCGCAGACGCTGCGGGCCCTCGCCGCGCAGCGGGACCGGGACTTCACCCTGCTGGTCGTCGACAACGCCTCGGCGGACCGGACGGGCGCCATCGCCCGGGAGTTCGCGGCGGGCGCGCCGTTCCCGGTGGAGGTGATCGAGGAGCCGGAGAAGGGGGTCGGCTCCGCCGTGGACACCGGTTTCCGGTACGCGATCGGGCGGGGCGCGGCCCTGCTCGCGCGCACGGACGCCGACTGCCTGCCCCGCCCCGGCTGGACGGGCGCCGCCCGCGCCGCCCTCACGGTGAGCCCCGGGCTGGTGTGCGGGCGGATCACCGCCCGGCGCGACGAGCACGGCCCGCTGGGCCGGGCCGGTTTCGGCCTGCTCGTGGCGCTCGCCGCGCTCTTCGGGCGGCTGCGGCCCCAGCACTCCCGCAAGAACGGCTTCCGGGCCCCGTACCGCATGCACGCCGGGAACAACATGGCGATCACCGCCGAGCTGTACCTGGCGGTCGGCGGCATGCCCCGGCGCCCCTCGCCGACCGACCGGCTCTTCCTCAACGCCGTACGCCGCCACACCGACCGGATCGTCCACTGCCGGCACATGGTCGTGGAGAACTCCACGCGACGCCTCCGGGCCTACGGGATCGCGGGCACGGCCCGCTGGTACCTCGACCAGGGCAGCGGCTGCCACGGAACGGACCCCCGCTGATGCTCGACCGTCTCGACCACGCACTGCGCGGCCGCCCCGAGCGGCCCGCCGTACTCGCCTCCACCCGTACCGGCTCGCCCCGGGTCCGGGCCACCCGCGGCGAACTCGCCGAGCTGTCCGACGCGTTCGCCGCCGCCCTGCACGCCCGCGGACTGCGCTCCGGGGACACCGTGGGCGTCGCCGTACGGCCCGGGCCGCGGGCCCTGGCCGTGCTGCTCGCGCTGTGGCGGCTCGGGCTGCGCGGGGCCGTGCTCGACCCGGGCGCGGGGCCCGACGTGCTGCGCGCCCGGCTCGCCCTGGCCCGGCCCTCGCTGGTGCTGGCCGACGCGGCCGCGCAAGCGGTGGCGGGCTGGGCCCGGCCGCTGGCCCGCCGGGCGCGGCTCGCGCTGCCGGACCTGGCCGAGCTGGGCCCGGTGGCCACCGTCGGGCGCCGGCTGCCGGGCTGCGCGCCCGCGCTGGACCTGGCGGCGCCCCGATCGGGCGTGCCCGCGTACGGGGACCACGACGGCGACGCGGTGATCGTGTTCACCTCGGGGACCACCTCCCGGCCGCGCGCCGTGGTCCACACCCGGTCGAGCCTGGCCGCCGGGATGGACACGGTCTGCGCCCTGTTCGACGCGGCCCCGGACCGGCCCGTGCTCGGCGGTACGTTCTTCGTCCTCGTCCCCTCCCTCACGCGCGGCGCCCCCGTCGCCCTGCCGGCCCGGGACCCCCGGGTACTGGCCCGCCAGCTGCACCGGCTGCGCCCCCAGGACACCTATCTGACCCCACCCGCGCTGCGGGACGCGCTGGGCGCGGGCGCCCGCTTCCACGGCCGGGTCTGGACGGGCTCGGCCCCGGCCTCGGCCGGGCTGCTGGAACGGGTGCGGGCGGCGGGCGCGGCGCAGGCGTGGGGGGTGTACGCGCTCACCGAGCTGTTTCCGGCCGCCGCGGTCGAAGCGCGGGAGAAGTCCGCCTTCGACGGCCCGGGCGACCTGGTGGGCGCCCCGCTGCCCGGCGTCACCGCGAAGCCCGACGCGGACGGGCAGCTGCTCCTGTCCGGGGCCGCGGCCCGTCACCGCTACCTGGGCGAGGAGCCCGACGCGTGGGTCCGTACGGGCGACCGGGCGCGGCTGGACGGCTCGGGCCGGATCGTCCTCGAGGGCAGGGCCAAGGACATGGTGCTGCGCCGGGCGGAGAACATCTACCCGGGTCTGTACGAACCCGCCCTGCACGTACCGGGGGTGGAGCTGGCCCTGCTCGTCGGGATCCCGGCGGGCGAGGGTGACGAACGGGTCGTCGCCGTCGTGCAGCCGGGGCGGGGCGTACGTGAACCCGCGCTGCGCGCCGCGCTGTCGGGCCCGCTGCGGCGGATGGGCACCGCCCGACCCGACGCGCTGCTGTTCGCCCGGATCCCGCTGTCGGGGCGTTCGCGCAAACCGGACCGGGCGGCGACGGCGGCCCTGGCGGCCCGACGCCTGGGCGGATCGTCATGAGGGGGCAGGTGCGGGCCCGCAGGCGCGACCGGCGGGTCTACCTCGGCGCGCATCCGCTGCTGTTCGCCCTGCTCGCCGCCACGCGCGGGCGGCCCGTGCGCCGGCTCGGCCGGACCGTGCTGGTGCACGACGCGGACGCCTACCGCCAGGCGCTGACCCGGCTCCCGCTCGACCGTACGGCGGCGGGGACGACGGGCGGTGCGGCGCGCTCAGCGCTGCGGGGCGGTCAGGGCGTGCTGTTCGACCAGGAGGGCGGGGAGCACCGGGCGGAGCGGCGCGGGCTCGCGGGCGGGCTCGGCGCGGATGGGGTGGAGGAACTGCGCGCGGTGTGGCGGCCGTTGCTCGTACGCCGCCTCGCGCCGCTCGCTCACGGCGCCGAGGTGGACCTCGTCGGGCTGGCGCGGGAGCTGGCCGGGTCGGTGGTGTGCGCCCTGCTGGGCTGCGACGCCGATCCGCGGGTGCTGGCGGAGGCGGCCGGCGAGGCCGCGGCCGCCTCCGTACGCAGTCACCTGCCGGGCCCGCGCCGCCCGGGCGCCGAGGCCGAGGCCGCGCGCTGCGCGGAGCGGCTGCGACGGCTGCTCGGCGTGGGTGACGACGCCCTGTCCGCGATGGTGGCGGTCGCCGCCGTCAACACCACCGTCGCCGCGCTCCCCCGGGCCGTGGCCTGGTGTGCCGACGCGGGCCTGTGGGACCAGGCCGCCGACGAGGCGCTGCGCCCGGTGCTGGCCGACGAGTTGCTGCGGGTCACCGCGGCCTCGCCGCTGCTGCCCAGGGTGGCCGCGGCGGACGGGACGGTCGGGGGCTGCCCGGTGCGCGGCGGCGACCGGCTCCTGCTGGTGACCCGGCACGCCGCCCGGGCGCACCGGCGCGACCCGGACGCCCTCCGGCCGGCCGGTCCGGGTACCGCCCGGCTGGTGTTCGGAGCCGGACCGCACGCCTGTCCCGGGGCCCGGCTGGCCCGCGTACAGCTGGCCGATGTCCTCGGGGCGCTGGCCCCGTACCGGCCGGTGGTGACCCGGGCCCGGGTGGACCGGCGGGCGGCCCTGCCCGGCTGGCGTTCGCTGACCGTACGGGCGGGGTCGTGATCGCGGGCGGGGCCGTGATCGCGGTCACGGGTGCCAGTGGCTTCTGCGGCGGGCACGTCGCGCGCGCGGCCGCGGCGGGCGGGGCGCAGGTGGTGTGCCTGGGCCGCAGACCGGGCCCCGTGGGCGAACACCGCTTCTGGGACGCCGCGTCGGGCGGACCGGATCTCTCGGGTGTGGACGTGGTGGTGCACTGTGCGGCGGCGGTGGGTGATCCGGCGCCCGGCTCGCGGGCCGAGGCGTCGATGCGCGCGGTCAACGTGGACGGTACGGAGCGGCTGCTCCGGGCGGCGGGCGGGCGTCCGGTGGTCTGGGTGAGCAGCGCCAGCGTCTACGACCCGCGCCGCGACCGGAGTCTGGTGGCCGAGGACCATCCGCGCGGCGGGCAGCTCAACGCGTACGGGCGGACCAAGGCGGCGGGCGAGGCCCTGGCGCTGGCCGCGGGCGCGGTGGTGCTGCGGCCGCGGGCCGTCTACGGGCCCGGGGACACTCAGTTGCTGCCCCGGCTGCTCTCGCGGGTCCGGGCCGGGACCCTGCTGCTGCCGGGGCCGGACGTCCGGCTGAGCCTGACGGCGGTGGAGAACCTCGCCGACGCCGCTCTGGCGGCGGCGCTCTGGCCCCCGGGCGCCTACAACGTGGCGGACGCCGAGCCGTACGGCCGCGACGAGGCCGTACGGGAGGTCCTGCGGGCCCACGGCGTGCGGGCCCGGATCCGGCACCTGCCGCTGGGGGTGGCCCGTACGGCGGCCCGGGTCGCGGAGGCCCTGGCGAGGGCGGGCGCGGGCGCCGAACCGGCGCTGAGCCGCTACGCGGTGGACCAGCTCGCCCACTCGGTGGTCCTGGACACGGGCAGGGCCCGGTCCCGGGGCTGGAGCCCGGGCCGGACCCTGGAGGACCACCTCCGGTCGGTGCGGAGGTGAGCGGGCCCGCCGGACGGGCGGCCCGGGACGCGGGGGTCAGACCGCGAGCGGGGCGTCCTTGCGCAGCAGGAGTCCGGCGGTGTTCTCGATGGTGCCGGCCGCCTCGATCTCCCAGTCGCTCACCTGGACCCCGTACCGCTGGGTGAGGGACACCGCGAGCTCGACGAGGACCAGGGAGTCCAGGTCCATCGCCGCGAACTCGGCGGTGGGGCCGACCTCTTCGGCGGGAACGAGGAACTTCTCGCTCAGGACCTCGCACATGTACTGGACTACGGCGTTCATGAAAGCTCTCTCCGTGGTGTGGGTGAGACGGGTGCGTGAGGTGGCTCAGGCGGCCGGGACGTCCGGCCAGACGAGGGCGGTCGACCCCCAGGTGAGTCCGCCGCCGAAGGCGGTCATCAGCACCCGGTCGCCGGGCCGCAGCGTCTTGGCGTCGCAGCCGTCGGCGAGGGCCAGCGGGATGGAGGCGGCCGAGGTGTTGCCCACCCGGTCCAGGTGCACGGCGACGCGGTCCCGGTCGATCCCGATCCCGTCGGCGAGGGCGTACAGGATGCGGACGTTCGCCTGGTGGCCGACGAACCGGTCGACGGACGCGGCCGACCAGCCGACACGGTCGAGCAGCGTCGCGGCCGACTCCCCCATCCTGGTCACCGCGTGGGCGAAGACCTGCCGGCCCCGCATGGTGAACCAGGTGTCCGCGGGCTCGCTCCCGGGTCGTGCCGAGCGCTGCCGCGAGCCGCCGGCCGCCATGCTGATCAGGTCCTCGTGCCGGCCGTCGCTGCCGAGGTCGAAGCCGAGGAGCGCGCCGGGCTCGGCCGGGTCCCCGGCCTCCAGGACCACTGCGCCCGCGCCGTCGCCGAAGATCACCGAGGTGCTCGGGTCGGTCGGGTCGAGGATGGTCGAGTAGGTCTCCGCGCCGATGACCAGGACGCGCCGGGCCGTGCCCGTGGCGATCAGTCCGGCTCCGTTGGCCAGGGCGTAGACGAAGCCGGAGCAGACGGCGGACACGTCGAAGGCGGCCACGACCCCGAGTCCGAGACGGGCCGCGACGGCCGGGGCGGTCCCCGGGATCGGGTGGTCGGGCGTACTGGTCGCCAGGATCACCGCGTCCACCCGGTCGAGTCCGGCGGACCGCAACGCGCGGGCGCCCGCCTCGACGGCGAGTTCCGAGGTGGCCGTGCCCGGGTCGGCCCAGAACCGCTGCCGGATACCGGTGCGGGTGCGGATCCAGTCGTCCGTGGTGCCGAGGCGCAGGGCCAGTTCCTCGTTGCCGACGGCGCGTGGGGGGAGGAAGGCTCCCAGGCCCTTGAGGACCGCCGCACGGCCGGCCGGTGCGTGCATGCTGTGCATGTCAGCGCCTCTCATGTGCGGGGCAGCCGGTGGGCGACCGAGCAGCGCAGCCGCAGGCCCCCGAGGGTGCCCACGACGTCCGCGCGCCGCCAGACGTCGCCGCTGGACGTGCGCAGCAGCGCGCTGTCTGCGAGGTGGGCGGCGGCGTCCACGGCCCTCCCGTCCACCAGCGGTGGCGGCGGCCCGTGGGCCTCCAGCACGGCCGTGCGCATCCACAGCGTGCCGCTCTCCGCACGGCTGCCGCCGTCGAGTCGGTAGAGCAGCACCTGGCCCAGCTGGAGACCCACCACGAAGCTGTCGATCAGCGACAGGGCGGGCTGCCGGCGGCCTTCGATGCCGTGTCCCGCGGCGGTCGCGGCGGCCTCGGCGGAGCGGGACACGAGGCGCACCCGCGCCCGGGCCACCGGGCAGGCCGCGTACTCGCCTTTGCCTTCACCCTCGCCCTCGCCTGGGGACACGGACACGTCCTCTATGCGCTGGCTCCTGTGCTTGTATCCGGCGCCGAAGGGCCCCTGGCCGTCCTCGCCGCGCAGGTCGGCGAGCGGGCCCGCGAAGGGGGCGCCGGGCGCGCGGCCGGCCGGGTGGTCGATCTCGATCCGGGCCGTCAGCGTGCCGATGCGGCAGTCCATGGCCGTCACCAGCCGGTCCGCGGCGTCGGGCGAGGGCCGGACCTCGGCCGCGTGGGCACGGACCCCGAAGTCCGCGAGTTCCTCCTCTACGGGGGCCGATCCCGCCCTGATCCGGACCCGGCGCAGCCACGATCCGGCGCACTGCCCGGCGTCCAGGCCCCTGGCGTGCGCCAGGTACGTCTCCGTGAGGCGCACGCCGAGGACGAGGATGTCGACGGTGCTCAGGTGCGGCCGCTGGTCGGTGTCGCCCTTGCGGGACCAGTCGGCCGGGTAGGCGACCGAGGCGCGGCCGGTGATGTGGCCGGCGCCCTCGGCGTCGTACTCCGCGGCGATCTCCCGGATCCGGTGGACACCGCGCTTGAAGCCTTCGCCGAAGAACCTCCGGTCCCCCGGTCCCAGGTGGTCCTCGATGGAACCGGACTTCTCGTGACCGCGTCGTGCGGTGGTCGTGCTCATGGGTCATCCCCCTCCGATGACACGGGGCCTCCCTCCTGGTGTGTGGAGGGGCGGCCCACGTGTTGCTGGTGCTTCCCGCCGGTCGGGCGGGAGCGCCGGCCGAAGCCGAAGCCGAAGCCGACCGGAGCGCGTCAGCGCGCGGCCGGGACGCGGGCGGTGTCGACGCGGGCGGTTTCGACGCGTGCGGTTTCGATCCGGAAGTCCTGTCGGTCGTAGTCCAGCCGGGCCAGCTCGACCGCCTCGTCGGCGCTCATCACGGGATCGAGTCCGAAGAGCCCGGCGATGGTCCGCACGCGTTCGGGCAGGGTGCCGCCTACGACGTGGTACGGGATCTCCAGCTCGACCAGGGTGTCCAGGAGCATCCTGTCGATGTCGCCCCGGAAGCCGTCGTTCATCGGCCGGTGCCCGTCCGCCGCGATCGGCAGCTCGTGCCGCAGGTGCACGTACGCGTCGAAGGTGTCCTTCACGTGCTGCTTGAAGCACTGGCCGAACTGGTCGACGACGTCGGCGAAGAAACGCATCTCGGGGGTAGGGCGGGCCGCCGCGCCGGGCTCACGGTCCGCGGTGTCGTTCGGGTTCATCCCGTGGGTCACCCGGGCCGCACCGTAGAGCCACTCCTGCAGGGAGGAGCCGTCGGAAATGAAATGCTCGCCGAGCAAAGCCTCCTGGACGGCGCGGCCGGTGTGCCGGCGAATCATCAGCTGCAGGAATTCGGGCGGGGTCACTTCGGCCAGCGGTTTGCCGGGAAATGTCTCCGGCAGAATCTCCCTGATGGTTCGCGCCAATGTGCGCGGTATTCCCGTGTAGTGCGACAGCGCCATGACCGTCGACGTCTTGCCGGCCGAATAGGTGCCGGAAATGGCGATTCTCACCCTGTGCTGCCAACCTTAAGTATTGTCGTGCAATCCCCTGAGGCTCCGAGATGTGGTGCGGATACCGGGAGTTGAGCATGTCTGGACGCAGTGGCCGAATCACGAGGACCGGCGGTGAACGGATAGCGTCTCCCATTACAAGATTCAGCCAAGCATGCGGACCGAGCGATGTCAACAATCTGTTGAACTGACCCCGGGGCTCGCTTCGGCCGGCCAACTGATCCGAGGGACAAGGAGATTCACAACGTGATCAACCGGACAACTCTCAGCGTTCCGGAGCTTGAGGAAGCGGCACGCGACCGACTGGATTCCGCCGCCTACGACTTCTATTCGGCGGGTTCGGGCGAGGAGATCAGCCGCGACGAGGCCCATCGGGCCTGGCAGGAATACCGGCTGAAGCCGCGCATACTGCGCGATGTCTCCGAGCCGGACACGTCGGTCGGGATATTCGGCACGGAGCTGGCCTCCCCGGTGATCGCCGCCCCCACCGCCTTCCACTCCATGGCGGACCCGGAGGGCGAGGTGGCGACCGCCCGGGGCGTGGCCGGGGCCGGTTCGCTCCTGGTCCTGTCGTCCCGCGCCACGCGCGAGGTGGAGGACGTGGCGGCCGCGGCGGGACCGTGGTGGTTCCAGGTGTACGCCTTGCGCGACCGGGAGCTGACCCGCGAGCAGGTCGAGCGGGCCGCGGCGGCGGGCGCCCGGGCCCTGGTGCTGACCGTCGATGCCCCCTACGTGGCCGCCAAACCCCGCGTCCGGCGGCCGCTGCCGCTGTCCGCGCAGGACCGGCTCAGCCGCGACGTGGGCCTGGACACGCGCAGCAGCGCATGGGAACAGGACCCCTCGATCGGCCCGGAGACCATCGCCCGGCTCGCCCGGGAGTCCGGCCTTCCCGTGCTGGTCAAGGGCGTTCTGCGGCCGGACGACGCCACCGCGTGCGTCGAAGCGGGAGCGTCGGGCGTGATCGTCTCCAACCACGGCGGCCGCCAGCTGGACCGCTCCGTGTCCACGGCCGCCGCCCTGCCCGAGGTGGTCCGGGCGGTCGGCGACCGCGTCCCCGTCCTGGTCGACGGCGGGATCCACACCGGTACGGACGTACTGACCGCGCTGGCTCTCGGTGCGCGGGCCGTGCTGGTGGGGCGGCCCGTGCTGTGGGCCCTGGCCACCGGCGGCTCGGAGGGCGTCCGTTCGATGTTCGAGTCCTACCGGGCGGGCTTCGCCGAGTCCATGGCCTTGGCGGGTGCCGGGTCGGTGCGCGCGATCACGCCCGACCTGGTGGCTCCCCCGTACCGGGCCGGGTGACCGCGGGGCCGGCCCGGCCCGGGTCCCGTCCGGCCCGGCCTCGCCCCGCCCGGCCGGGGTCCCGTCCGACCCGACCCGGATCCCGTCCGACCCACCACTGGCCCCTGTCCCGGCTCCTGCCCCTGCCCCTGCCCCTGCCCCTGCCCCGATCGCGGTCGCGGTCAGCGGCCGGCCCCGGGCCCGGCCCCGGCCCCGCGCTCCGCGAAGGCCACCACGAAATCCCGCAGTTCGCCCTGGACCCGGTCCCCCTGCGCGTCCGGCCCCAGCGCCAGCCGGGTCAGCTGGGGCATCGCGCTCGCCCAGGCGCCGAGGCCGATCAGCGTGAGCAGCAGGTGCCCCGCCTCCTCGGCCGAGCAGCCGCTGGACTCCTCCAGCGCCTCGCACGCGCCGGTGTACCACTTGGACCTGGCCGGATTCTGCTCCACCAGCCCGTCGCGGTAGCTCAGCGCCTCGTGCATCAGCAGCCGGAGCAGGGTGGGGTCCTCGCGGTGGTAGTCGAAGACCCGGCCGACGTACTCGCCCACCGACCCCGTTCCCGGACGCACCTTCTCGGCGAGCTCCGTCATCGCCTGCGTGAGCACGACGCCGAAGAGCTCTTCCTTGTTGCCGAAGTGTCCGTAGATGCGCTGCTTGTTCACGCCGGCGTTCGCGGCGATACGGTCGACGCGCGCTCCGGCGACCCCGTACTCGGCGAACTCTGCTCTCGCTGCGTCGAGAAGGAGCTTCCTCGTCCGCGCGACGTCCCTTGTCATGGCGTCCAGCTTAATCCAAGCCAACTAAATGGTTGAGCATCCCGGAAACGCATGCCAATATGAGCCAACCAAAGAGTTGGTTGGCATCGTGGGGCCGCCGCCGCTCCGGCGACAGGACCATTTCCGGCCCCCTTGGATGAGCAATTCGTTCCGTTTGGAGAGTTCCGGGTGAATCCCTCGACGCTTGGCAGTGCGGCCGCCCTGCCCGATGCACCGACAGACGGGTTCGACCCCGTACGAGTGGCGGTGACGGGAAGCCTGCAGGAGTACCTGACCGCCGAGGACGTGGCGGAAGCGGATGCCGACAGCGCCCGGGCCCGGCTGCGGGAACTGACGCGCGAGCATCTCTACGCGGGCACCGGCGTGCTGGTCCTCACCGGCTTCGCACCCGGCCGGGAAGCCGGCGAGCGCGCCGTCCTGCGCACCACCCGGCTGCTCGGCGAGCCGCTGCCGCAGAACCGCGAGGGCACCCTGATCCGGGAGGTCCGCGACCGGGGCGCCAGCATCAGCCAGCGCGGCCGCATCCGCTACTCGGACACCCGCTTCGGCGGGGACCTGCACACCGACGGGGCCGAGGCCCCGCTGCCCGCCCCGGACGTGTTCACCCTGTTCTGCGTACGCCAGTCCGCCGACGGCGGAGCCCTGCGCTGCGTCCACGTCAGCGAACTGGAGGGCCTGTTGAGCCCCGAGGTGCGGACCGTGCTCCGGGAGCCCTTCCACTTCGACCGCCGCGGGGACCAGGCGGACGGCGGATCGCCGACCACCGTCAAGCCGGTCCTGTTCACCCAGCACGGCCGTACCGCGATCACCTACCTGCGCAGCTACATCGAGCAGGGCCACGACCACCCGGGCGTGCCGCCGCTGACCGGCGCGCAGCGCGCCGCCCTCGACGCCCTCGACGAGGCCGTCGAGCGGAGCACCCGGGCGGTCGTCGGCAAGCTGCGCGAGGGGGAACTCGCCCTGTTCGACAACCTGTCGGTGCTGCACGGCCGGACGGAGTTCCAGGACTCCGCCCACCACACCCGGCTGCTGCTGCGGACATGGGTGCGGCGCGGCGACGTGGCGTCCGTGTGAACGAACGCGAGACGGCCCGGACGGCGGACCCGTGGCCCGTGGTCGTGGCTCCCAACCCCCTGCGGGGATACGCCACTTCCTCCGAGGTGGCGGCCGCCCTGGCCGAGGGGGTACGCCGGGCACGGCCGGGCTCCCGCGTCCTGCTGCGCCCGCTGGCCGACGGCGGGGACGGCACCCTCGACGCACTCCGGGCCGCGCTGGGCGGCACCTGGCGGGACCTGGACGCACTCGACGCCCGGGGCCGCGTGCGGCGGACCGGGTGGCTCGCCCTCGACCCGCGCCGGGCGGCGGTGGAGACCGCTCGCGTGAGCGGCCTGGGGGCCCTGCTGCCCCACGAGTTGAAGCCGCTCGAAGCCGGATCGGCGGGAGCCGGGCAGGCCGTCGCCGCGGCCGTCGTCTCCGGGGCCACCTCGATCCTGCTGGGTCTCGGCGGCACCGCGGTGGTGGACGGCGGGGCCGGCGCCCTGGCGGCACTGGGAGCCCGCTTCCTGGACGCGGACGGCCGGAGCATCGACCCCCTCCCGTACGCCCTGCCGTCCGTCGCACGCGTCGACCTGGAGCCGGCCCGGCGCCTGCTCGCCGGGGTGACGGTCCGCCTGCTGTCCGACGTACGGACCCCGCTGGCCGGGAACCTGGAGGGGTTCGGGGCCCAGAAGGGCGTCACCGACGCCGACCGCCCGGTGGCCGTCCAGGCCCTGCACCACCTCACGCGGCTGCTCGCCGACGCGGGGGACGCCACGGCCCACGACCGGTTCGACAGGCCCTGGTACGGAGCGGGAGGCGGCATCGGGTTCGGTGTCGCCGCCGTGGCCGCGACGACGGCGGAGAGCGGAGCCACCGGTCTCCTGGACATCGTCGACCCCGAAGACACCATCGGGACGGCCGCGTTGACCGTCACGGCGGAAGGCGTCATCGACGAGGGGACCTGGCGCGGCAAACTGCCCGGCGCCGTCGCACAGCGCCGCCTGGCCCACGGCCGGCCCACCGCCATGGTCGCGGTACGCGTCACCGCGCCGCTACCCGACCGACTCATCAGCACCCATCGCATCACCCGCACCACGTCAGCGCCCGCCGTCACGGGAGCCGAGCTCCGCCAGGGACTGGCCGGAGCGGCGGCGGAGGCCTGCCGGACCTGGGCGGCCAGAGACCTGTTGGAGCAAGCATGACCAGGGTTGACCAGAAAGTACTGACCGACTTCGTGCACGACGCGCTGGTCGCGGCCGGAGCCCGGCCCGCCGACGCCGAACTCACGGCCGAGGTCCTCGTGGCGGCCGACCTGGCCGGCGTGGACAGCCACGGCGTGGCCCGGCTGCGCCGCTACGTCGAAGGGCTGCACCGCAAGACCATCGACGGCGGGGCCCGCCCGGAGATCGTCCGCGAGCACGGCGGCGTCACCGTCGTCGACGGCCACAACGGGCTGGGCCAGCCGGCCCTGTGCTTCGCCGTCGACCACGCCGTCGAGCAGGCCAGGGCACACGGCGTGGCAGCGGTGGCCGTACGCCGCTCGAACCACATCGGCATCGCCGGGTGGTACGCAGAACGGGCCGCCCGCCGGGGCGCCTTCGCGTTCGTCACCACCAACGCGACGCCCCAGGTGGCACCCGCGGGCGCCGCCGAGCCCATGTTCGGTACGGACCCGGTGAGTTACGCCCTGCCCACCACCGGCGAACCGATCTGCTACGACGCCGCCACGAGCATCGTGCCGCGCGGCAAGCTGGAGCGGCTGCACCGCGAGCAGCAGCCGATGCTGCCGGGCTGGGCCGTCGGCCCGGACGGCGCCACCTCGACCGACATCCCGCGGGTCGTGGCCGGCCTCAAGGCCCGCGAGGGCTACGCCCTGCTGCCGCTCGGCGGTCTGGGCACCGAGTACGGCGGCCACAAGGGATCCGGCATCGGCCTGCTCGCCGAACTGCTCTGCGGGCCGCTCGCCGGAGCCAGCTGGAGCAGGCACACGTACGGCGAACAGGGCGCCGACCTGGGCCAGTTCGTGCTCTGCGTGGACATCTCCGCCCTCGGCGACGCCTCCGCCATCGCGGGCCGGGTCGACGCGATGGCCGACGAGATCCGGGCCGCCGCTCCGGCGGCCGAGGGCGTCGGCGTCCGTATGCCGGGCGACCGCCGGCACGCGACGAGCACCGAGCGGGCCGCCACCGGCATCCCGCTGCTGCCGCCGGTCGTGGCCGACCTCGCGAAGATAGCGGAGCTCGTCGGGCTGGAGCCGCTGCGGACGCGCGGGGCGTACGTATGAGCACCGCCCCGCACGAGGTCGTCGACCTGGCGTCCGGTCAGATCGTCGAGCCCCTGCCGGAGTCGGCGCGCGAGGCGCTCGCCAAGGCCGCGGCCGCGGACCGGGTGGTGGCCTACGCGGCCCCGTACGGACAGCCCGAACTGCGCGCGGCGGTCGCCGACCACTACGCCGAGCGCACCGGGACCACGGTGGACCCGGAGCTGATCACCGTGACGGCCGGCGCGCGGCACGGCCTGTTCGCCGCCTTCGACGCGGTGGCCCGGGGCGGCGAGGTGCTCGTACCCCAGCCGCACTGGAGCCACTACCCGTCGGTGATCCGGCGGGCCGGCGCCGAGCCCGTCGCGGTCCCCGGTGACCGCGACCACGGCCTGCTCGTCGGCCCCGCGGAACTGGAGCGGGCGTACACCGACCGGACCCGCGCGGTCCTGGTCAACAGCCCGGTCAACCCGTCCGGCGCGTACTACGACCGGGCCCGGATGCGCTCGTTGCGTGCCTGGGCGGCCGAGCGGGACGTCCGCCTGATCGTCGACGACATCTACTGGGCGTACGCCGATTTTGTCGACCGGGAGGTGCGCGCCTCGGCCCACGAGATCGTGGTGGGCGGCGCGTCCAAGGTGTACGCCCTCGCCGGACTGCGGGTCGGCTGGGTGTGGGCGGCGCCGCAGTTCTGCGCGGCGGTCCGGGACTGCGTGGAGTACACCACGGGCCCGGTGTCCACCCTGTCCCAGGCCGCGGCCGCCGCCGTACTGCGCGAGCGCGACGCGCTGGGCGTGCGGACCGCCGCGCTGGCCCGGCAGCGGGCCACCGCCGTCGAGGCGATGACCGGGATACCGCTGCTGCGGCCGGTCGCCCCCGCCGGTGGCATCTACCTCTGCCTGGACGCCACCGAGGCGCTGGCGCGACGGGCGGGCGGCGCCCGCGACGACCAGGAGCTGTGCGCCGTCCTCGCCGCCGGAGCCGGTGTGAGGCTGCGCGCCGGATCCACCTTCGGCATGCCCGGCCACCTGCGGCTCTGCGTGGCCGAGCAGCCGGAAGCCCTCTTCGAATCCGCGCGCAGGCTGACCGGATTCCTCGCGGATCTCACCTGATCCCGCGCCGACCGCGCTGATCACCGACCCCACTGATCACTGATCACTGATCCCACTGATCCCATACGGAACCAGAGGTTCACCATGACCATCACCACCAGCAGTCACGTCTCGACGTCCCCGCGCGCCCTGGTGCTGCGCGAGGCGTTCGAGCAGGGCCGGCTCATCAAGGTCGCCGGAGCGCACGACGGTCTCTCCGGGCGGCTCGCCGAGGAGGCCGGCTTCGACGCCCTATGGGCCTCCGGCCTGGAGATATCGGCGGCCCACGGGCTGCCCGACGTAAGCCTGCTCGGTATGTCCGAGTACCTGTCCGGGGCCTCGGCCATGCAGCAGGCGGTGTCGATCCCGGTCGTGGCCGACTGCGACACCGGCTTCGGCGGGGACCTCAACGCCGCCTACACCATGATGCGTTACGAGGGCGCCGGGATCGCCGGCGTGTGCATCGAGGACAAGATCTTCCCCAAGCGCAACAGCTTCCTCGACAACGGCCAGGTCCTGCTGGAGGCCGATGAGTTCGGGCGCAAGCTGGAGGCCGCCAAGCGCGCGCAGACCCGCGACGAGACCGTGCTGATCGCCCGTACCGAGGCGTTCATCGCCGGCATGGGCGTCGAGGAGGCGCTGAGCCGCTGCCACCAGTACGTCGACGCGGGCGCGGACGCCGTGCTGGTCCACTCCAAGCTCGCCGAGGCCAGCGAGGTGATCTCGTTCATGCGCGAGTGGAACCACCGCGCCCCGGTCGTGGTGGTCCCGACGACGTACTCCGCGTTCTCCGTCCAGGAGGCGCAGGCCGCGGGCGTCTCCATGGTCATCTACGCCAACCAGGGCATGCGGGCCTCGGTGCGGGCCGTACGGGACACCTGGGCCACCGTGATCGCCGAGGGTTCCACCGCGAGCGTCGAGCCGCACATCGCGACGGTCAAGGACATCTTCAGCCTCTCCGGCATCGACGAGTGGCTCGGTGACGACAAGTGACCCAGCCGATCTCAGCCGAGGAATTCGTGGCGGCCCTGGACGCGTACGGCGTCCGGCGGGTCGCCGGGGTGCCCTGCGGCCACCTGGCCGGCCCCTGGTCGCTGTACGAGCGCACCGGACGACTGACCCCCGCGGCGTCGGAAGGCTCCGCGCTGGCCATCGCCGCCGGATGGGAGCTCGCGGGGCAGCGGGCCGCGGTCCTGGTCCAGAACTCCGGATTCGGGAACCTCGTCAACCCGCTGACCTCCCTCCTGCTCCCGTACGACATCCCGCTGCTCGTGGTGATGACCCTGCGCGGCTGGCCCGACCCCGCCGAGGACGAGCCGCAGCACGCCGCGATGGGCACGGGCACCGTGCCCATGCTGGAGGGCCTCGGCGTCCGGCACACCGTGCTGCGGCCGGGCGGCCTCGCGGACGCGCTGGACCTGGCGGCGAAGGCGCGGGCGGAGAACCAGCCGTTCTTCCTGCTGGTGCCGCGCGGCGCCATCGCCCGCGCCGCCGAGCCGGCCCCCGAACCGCGGCCCGCCGGGCCCGACGAACTCACCCGGCCCCGGGTGGTGTCCGCGGTGCTGGACCAGCTCGCCGACGAGGACCTGCTGGTCACCACGACCGGCTACCTGTCGCGCCAGGCCCACCACGAGAAGGACCGGCCGGGCACCTTCTACATGCAGGGCTCCATGGGCCACGCCGGTGCCATCGGGCTCGGTCTGGCCACCGCCGACCCGACGCGGCGGGTGGTGGTGCTGGACGGCGACGGCGCCTTCCTGATGCACCTCGGCACGGGCTCCACGATCGGCGCCGCCGGCACCGCCCGGCTGGTCCACCTCGTGGTGGACAACGGGTGTTACGAGTCGACCGGCTGTCAGGCGACCACCTCGGGCGACGTGGACTGGGCGGCGCTCGGCGCGGGCCTGGGCTACCGGGCCACCGTGGTCGCGGACAGCGTCGCGTCCCTGGCCGGGGAGCTGCGGCGGATGCTGACGGCCAAGGGCCCGGTCCTGGGGGTCTTCCGGGTCGTGCCGACGCCGGGCGAGGTCCATCCGCGGGCCACCGCCTCGACGGGGCCGCTGGACATCGCGGCCCGGTTCCGCGGGGCCGCGGCGGGTCCCGTACAGGCACGGGCGGAATCCTCGTGACCGGGCCGACCGTGGCGACCGGGCCGACCGGGCCCCGGGCCACCACCGTCCTCGCCGAGCGGGGCGCCTTCGGCCGGCTCCCGGAACTCCTGGACGGGCGGCGCGTCCTGGTCGTCGCCAGCAAGGGGACCCTGCACCGGACCGACGCCGAGAGCTGGCTGCCGGCCGCCGCCGAGGTCTTCTCCGAGTTCCACCCCAACCCGACGGTCGGCCAGGCCGTCGAAGCGGCCGGCTTCCGCCACGCCTGGGGCGCCGACCTGGTGCTGGGCATGGGCGGCGGCTCCGCGCTGGACGTGGCCAAGGCGGCCGCGCTGCTGCCGAAGGACTACGAGGACGCCCTGTCCGTCATCGCCGAGGGGCCCGTCCGCGACCGCCGGGCGGAGCTCGTGCTCGTCCCGACGACGGCCGGCACGGGCAGCGAGGTGACCCGGTTCGCCACGCTGTACCAGGGGCACCGCAAGGTCTCCCTCGACACCCCGCAGGCCAAGGCGGACCTGGCGATCGTCGATCCGGCCCTGACCGACTCCTGCCCGGCCGGACTCACCTGGACCTGCGTGTTCGACTCGCTGGCCCACGCGGTGGAGTCCCTGTGGTCGGTCCGCTCGACCCCGGAGTCCCGCGGCCACGCGGTCGCGGCGCTGCGGCTGCTCGTGCCGATCCTGCGGCACGGGGACGAACTGCCGGGCCGGGCGGAGCGGGACGCCCTCAGCCGGGCGGCCACGCTCGCGGGCCGGGCGATCGACATCACCCGGACCACGGCGGCGCACGCGCTGTCCTACCCGCTCACGGCCCGGCTCGGGATACCGCACGGGCTGGCCTGCGCGCTGAACCTCACCTGGCTGATCCCGCTGGTCGCGGGGGCGCGGGAGGCCGGCCGGATCACCGACCCGCGCGGGCCGGAACAGCCGGCGGCCGCCCTGGAGACCCTCGCCACCCTGTTCGGCGTGGCCGCGGACGAGGCCGGGACCGCCCTGGAACACGTACTGGCCCGGCGGGTCGGCGCGGGGACGGGCCTGTGGCCCGAGCCGGCGCCCGACGCCCCGTCGGTCGACGAACTGGTGAGGGAGGGACTGTGCTCCGACCGGATGGCCGGGATGCCGGTGCGTCTGGACCCCGACGAGGTACGGGCCGGCCTCGCGCGGTCCCTCGGCCGCCACGGACTCGGCGGCCCGGGTCCCGAAGGCCGGCCCGGACCCGGCGTCCATCCGTCCGGCTCCCGCACGGCGGCGGAGGTGTCCCATGCGTAACTACCGCGTGACCGGCCCGGTCGACGTGCCCGAGACCACCCTCGCGGCGACGGGCCGACCGATGATCAGCCACCGTTCCGGGGAGTTCCGCGAGCGGCTCACCGATGTGCTCAAGCGGCTGGGCCCGCTGTTCGGGACGTCCTCCACCGTACTGCCCCTGACCTGCTCGGGAACCGGCGGCATGGAGGCGGCGGTCGCCTCCGTCCTGCGCCCCGGCGACCGCGTACTGTCGGTCCAACTGGGGTACTTCGGCGAACGGTTCGCCGAACTCGCGACGCACTACGGGGCCACGGTCGACGTCCTGGACTCCGGCTGGGGCTCGGTGGTACCGACACGGGAGATCACCGACCGGCTGGCGGCGCACTCCTACGACGCCGTGCTGCTGACCCACAGCGAGACCTCGACGGGCGTCCTCGCCCCGCTGCGGGAGTGGGCCACCGCCATCCGGGAGGTCAGCGACTGCCTGATCCTGCTGGACGTCGTCAGCAGCCTCGGCGCGGTGGAGATCGCCTTCGACGAGCTCTCCATCGACGTCGCGGTCGGGGTCACCCAGAAGGCGCTGGCCTGCCCGCCCGGGCTGTCCCTGGTGGCCGTCTCCGAGCGCGCGCTCGACCGCGCCGCCCGGCCCGGCGCGCGCGGCCACTACCTGAGCCTCGACCGGGCGGCGGAGCACGCCCGGCAGGGCACGACCACGTACACCCCCGCCCTGTCCGTCATCCACGCACTCGACGCGTCGCTGCGGGCGATCGAGGCGGAAGGCCTCGACCGGGTCTGGCTCCGCCACGCGCGGACCGCGGCCGGTTGCCGGGAGGCCGTACGCGCCCAGGGACTGACCGTGATCCCGGCGGAGGAGCACTGCTCGCCGACGGTGACGGCCGTGCGGCTGCCCCGGGCGGAGGCGGATCAGGTGCGCGAACAACTGGCGTCCGGGCACGACGTGTGGGTGTCCTCCGGGCGGGCCGCGTGGAAGCGGGACGTGCTCCGCATCGGCCACATGGGGCCCGTCCCGGTGACGGCGGTCGAGTCCTGCGCCCGGGCGATGGGCGACTGCGTCCGGGCCCTCGCACCGGCCATGGCCGGACCCTCCACGCCGGGCGGACCGTACGGGATCAGGAGCGTCGCCTCCGCCGACGAGCTGGGACCCGAGTGGGACCGGCTGGCCGGCGCGCTGGACGCCCCGGTGTTCCACACCCGTGCCTTCCTGCGGGCGTACGAGCACCACCCGATCCAGCGGATCGAGCGGCCCCGCTATCTCGAAGTGCGCGACGGCGAGGGCGAGTTGGCGGCGGCCGCCCCCACCTATCTGCAGGGCGACCCGCTGCACCTGCTCGGGCTGGAGGACGGCGAGCAGGCGCTGCTCGCGCCGATGTGGCACGCGCCGGACGCCCGGCTGCTCGCCCGGGACGAGTCCGCGCTCGACGCGCTCCAGCAGGCGTTCGCCGAGCGGGCGGCCGAACTCGACGCGTCCCTGTGGGGGTTCGTCAACCTCAGCGCGGACTCGCCGCTGCTGCCGGCCCTGGAACGGCGCGGCTTCCGGCGGCGCGACCTGGTGCCGCGGTGGACCCTCACCCGGGAGGTGGCGCCCGACGGCGAGACCTACCTCGCGGGCATGAAGAAGCTGGTGCGCCGCGACTACGCCCGCCAGCTGCGCCGGTTCGAGGAGCAGGCGGAGTCCTTCGTCCACCGGGCGGACCATCCGGGGCTGCTCGGCCTGCTCGAACTGATTGCGGCGAGCGCGGCCCGCAACGGCTCGCCCAAGTACTACGACCCGGAGCCCTTCGCCCAGTTCCTGCGCGAACTGGGCGACCCGGTACGCCTGGTGGAGATCCGCAGCCGGGCGGGCGAGACCCTCGCGGTCGCCGTCTGCTTCCTGGAGGAGAACCGGCTCCAGGCCTGGGCCGGCGGCTACCACCGCGACCGCCCGGAACTCAGGTTCAGCCCCTACTACGCCCTGTGGTGGGAGATCTGCGAGCTGATGTGGGCGAGCGGGGTCGAAGGCATCGAATGCGGGCGCCTGAACGAGGCGTTCAAGGAGAAGATGCTGCTCGCCCCGCAGGACCTCGTCGCGATGATCGGGCCTCCGCATCCGTAGCCGGCCCGCCCTTGATCCAGCCGACCACCCCTTTTCCGACGATGAATGAAGGAGAACCATGACCGCGCACTCCCTGATCGACAGCCAGCTCGGCTATTACCGCGCCCGCGCCGCGGAGTACGACTCCACCTTCGTGCCGTACCAGGAGGCGGGCCTGCCGGCCGCCCTGGAGCGGCTCCGCGCCGGGAACATCCGCGGCGAGGTACTCGAACTCGCCAGCGGCACCGGCTACTGGACCCGTTTCCTTTCCGAGGCCGCCGACACGGTCACCTGCCTGGACGGCTCTCCCGAGATGATCGAGGAGGCCCGGCGGCACGGGCTCGCCAACGTCTCCTTCCAGCAGCAGGACCTCTTCGACTGGACCCCCGAACGGCAGTGGGACAGCGTCTTCTTCGCGCACTGGCTCGCCCATGTTCCGGACGAGAACTTCGACGCGTTCTGGTCGTCGGTCCGCAAGGCGGTCCGCCCCGGCGGGGTCGTCGAGTTCGTCGACGTGACCGGTGAGGCACGCCGGCTGGAGCAGCAGGACGCCCAGCAGCCTGAGATCGCCGTGCAGCGCTCCCTCGAAGACGGGCGGACCTTCCGCATCGTCAAGATCTTCCGCGAGCCGGCCGAACTGGCCGAGCGCCTCGGCGCCCTCGGCTGGACGTGCGAGATCGACGAGGTGCACCCCGGCTTCCTCTACGCGACCTGCCGTCCCTGAACCGGCCCGCCCCACCCCCGTGAACACACCAAAGCCAGCAACCACACACCACAGCACCAGGAGGAACCGGTGAAGGGCTCGCTCAGCATCAACCAGCCCGGCGTCCGCAAGGCGGTCAACAACTACTTCCTGCGGCACAGCGGCGGGAAGAGCCGCTTCCGGATCATGTCGCCGTACTCCCTCTTCCCCGAGTCGAAGAAGCTGGACCACCAGTTCGACCAGATCAAGGCAGAGGTCACCAAGCTCGTCCAGACCCGCAACGTGAAGGCGTACGGGGACATCGACCCGCTGCGCGCCGCCGAGGTGTCCGAGGAATGGCGCCTGTACTACGCCTACATGCTCGGCGAGACGAACCCGGAGGCCTGGCGGGACTGCCCGACCTTCGTGGACTTCGCGGAGCGCACCCCCGGCGTGGTCAACGCCATCATCGCGATCCTGGAGCCGGGGGTGACCCTCAAGGCCCACGAGGGCCCGTACGCCGGCATCCTGCGCTACCACCTTCCGCTGACGGTGCCGGAGAACAACCCGCCCCGGCTGCGCGTGGACAAGGAGATCCACACCTGGAAGGAGGGCGAGGCCATCCTGATCGACGACACCTTCGAGCACGAGGTCTACAACGAGAGCGACGGCCAGCGCGTGATGCTGATCATCGACATCCGGCGGCCCATGGGCCTGGTCCCCGACCTGGTCAACCGGCTGAGCCTGCGTTCGAAGCGCAAGTGGTCGGCGCAGTTCATCGAGCAGTCGAACGGCGACATCTAGCCCGGCACCGAGCCCGGCACCAGGCCCCGCCCCAGCCAGACACCCAGCCCGACCCCGCGGAGGCGGCCGGCGCGCACCCGGCGACCCCGGCCGGCGCTCCGGCCGCCTCCGGTACTCCGTTCAAAGCCCACGGCACGTCCGGGAAAGCGTAGGCACTCTGTGCTCGACACGGAAATTCTGCACACGGTGGAGGACATCCCGTCCGCCGAATGGAACGAGCTGACCCGCGAGGAGGACATCGACTCCGCGCGCGGCTTCCTCCGCTTCCGGGAGTACCTCGAACCCGGGGACGGCGTCCTGGTCGCGGCCCGCCGGGCGGGCCGGCTGGTCGGCGCGCTGCGCGGGGTGGTGGCCGTACCGCACAGCGGCCTGTCGAGCGATCCGTGGAAGTTCGTCACCTCCGACGCGGTCCTGCGCCTCGGCGAGGGCCCGCAGGAGGATCCCGTGTCGGCCGCCGCCCTGCGCGGCCTGCGCGACGAGCTCGTCCTCGGTACGGCGGCCCGTACGGCGGCCCCGGGGACGACGGGCACCGGCGCGCCGCTGTGGCAGGCGCTGACCCGGCAGGCGGGACCCTGCCTCGTCGTGCGGGAGTTCGACCGCAGCGAGGTCCTGGCCGACCCCGGACTGGATCCGGCGCAGCGCGAGCTGGTGGTCGCCCACCTGGTGCGGCAGGCCCAGATCAGCGCCGCCGGCCACGGCGCCGGAGCCGTGGCCTTCCCCTACGTCAGCCCCTCGGACACCGTGCTGCGCCGGGTGCTGGCCGAGTGCGGGTTCCGCGGCGGCGCGCTGACCGGCGCTTCGTGGATCCGCACCGGCGGGTTCACCACGTACGAGGAGTACCTGGAGTCGCTGCCGAGCCGCCGCCGTCGCCGCTACCGCCAGGAGGAGGAGCAGCTGCGGGCTTCCGGGCTGGCCGCCGGGGAGGTCGGGCTGCGGGAGAACGCCGGGCGCATCGCGGTGCTGGAGGCGAACACCCTCGTCAAGCACGGCGGGAAGCCCGATGCGGAGGCCATCCGGCAGGCCCGGGTCGCGCTGGCGGGCATGCTGCCCGAGGCCGTGCGCATCCCGGCCGTGCGGCGGGACGACGGCGAGATCATCGCCTGCGCGATGCACCTCCTGGGGCGCAAGAGCGTCGTCTTCATGACCTACGGCTGCGACTACTCGGTCGAGGACCGGGCGGGCGCCTACCCGTGGGCCGCCTTCTACCACCCGGTCCGGACGGCCGTGGAGAGCGGCGTCCCCGCCGTGCGCCTGGGCCTGGAGGGCTTCGAGGCCAAGGCCCGGCGCGGGGCCGTGGTGGAGGCCCGCGAGCTGTGGGTCTGGACCCCGGACCGCGGCCTGCGGGGCCGGCTCGGGGAGCTGCTCGACCTGGTCGGCGGGCGGAACACCGCCCACCTCGGCCGGTTCGCCGCCCACGGGACCGGATGAGGGGCCGCCGACCATGAACCCGTCCAAGGACAGCGGACCCACCACCACCCACGGCCTCGCCGGACCGGCACACGCGGGCGAAGCGGCCGACGGGCAGGCCCCGGCCGGCGTCAACCGGCTCATGCTCCTGGCCCTGGCGGTCGGTGCCTTCAGCATCGGCACGGACAGCCTGATCATCAGCGGCCTGCTCGACCGGATGGCCGCCGACCTCGACGTGACCTCCGCCGCGGCCGGCCAGCTGATCAGTGTCTTCGCCCTGGTCTACGCCCTCTCGGCGCCCGTACTCGCCACCCTGACCTCCCGGATCGGCCGCAAACAGCTCCTGCTGGCCGCGCTGGCGCTGTTCGTCGTGTCCAACCTGCTCGGGGCCGTCGCCCCCGGCTACCCGCTGATGATGGCCTCCCGGGTACTGGCCGCCCTCAGCGCGGGCCTCTACCTGCCCTGCGCGATGGTGATCGCGGTGAGCACCAGTCCGGCGCCGCGCCGGGGCAGGGCGATCGCCCTGGTGGCGGGCGGCATGTCGGCCGCCACCGCGCTGGGCGTGCCGCTGGGCACCCTGATCGGGGCCGTCGGCAGCTGGCGCGTCACGCTCCTGCTGGTCGCCGGGCTCGCGGCGGTGGCGGCGGCCCTCCTGGTGCCGCTGCTCCCGCGGGTGGCACCGCCCGCGGCGGTGCCGCTGCGCCGGCGGATCGCGGTACTCGCGCACCCCGGAGTGCTGGCCGCCCTGGTGACCAACGCCCTGGCCTGCGCGGGCGAGTTCGTCCTGTTCATCTACATCGCCCCGCTCACCACCGGCATCACCGGGGTGGGCCCGGCCGGGGTCAGCGCCTTCCTGCTGGTGTGGGGCGTCGCCGCGATGGCGGGCAGCGTCGTGGGCGGGCGCGCCTCGGACGCGTACGGGGGGCGGCGGGCCTACGCCGGCGCGGTCGCCGTGCTGTCCGCCGGGCTGTGCCTGATGGCGCTGCTGACGGCCCTCACACCGGGCACCCCCTGGCTCGCCACCGCCCTGTACACCGTGCTGCTCGCCGTGATCGGCGTCGCCTCCTGGGCCCTTCCGCCCGCACAGAACCACCGGATCGCCCATCTGGACGTTCCCGAGCCGACCGTGGCCCTCTCGCTCAACGGCTCCTCGTCGTACCTCGGGCTGGCGGCCGGCGGCGCGCTGGGCGGTCTGGCCATGGGCGGCGGGTCGCTCACCGTCCTCGTACTGACCGCGTCGGGGGTCTCGTTGTTCGCCCTCGCCGCCGTCGCCACCTCGTCCGCACTGCTGAAGGGAGCCGACGCATGAGCCGGCCCAGGATCACCGTCGTCACGGGAGGAAGCCGGGGCATCGGCGCCGCGGTCTGCCGCCGGCTCGCCGCCGACGGCCACGACGTGGTGCTCGGATACCGCTCCGACGCCTCCGCCGCCGAGGCCGTGGCGGCCGCCGTCCGGGAGGCGGGCAGGCGCTGCGTCACGGTGTCCGGGGACACAGCCGACGAGGCGGCCGTGGACCGCCTTTTCGACGCGGCGGCCGGACTCGGTCAGGTCACCGGACTGGTCAACAACGCCGGTATCAGCGGCCCCAACGGACGGCTGGCCGATGCCGACGCCGCCGGTCTGAGCCGCGCACTCGACGTCAACGTGCTGGGCTATCTGCTGTGCGCCCGGCGGGCGGTACGGGAGATGTCCGCCACCGGCGGCGGCGCGCTGGTCAACATCTCCTCGGCCGCCGCCACCCTGGGCAGCCCCGGCCAGTACGTCCACTACGCCGCCGCGAAGGCGGCGGTGGAGGCGATGACCGTGGGCCTGTCCAAGGAGGTGGCCGCCGACGGGATCCGGGTCAACTGCGTGGCACCCGGAACCGTCTGGACGGAGTTCCACGCGGATCCGCAGCGGCCCGCGAAGGTGGCGCCCGCCGTTCCGATGGGCCGTGCCGGACAGCCCGAGGAGATCGCGGGCGCGGTCTCCTGGCTGCTGTCGGACGACGCCTCGTACGCGACGGGCGCGATCCTGCGGGTGGCGGGCGGCCTGTGAGCCGCCCGCCGGGGCCCGCAGAGCCTCGGACGGCCAGAAGTAGTACAGGGCCGAACGGGGACACGGCACGGGGCCGCCGTCTCCTCCGCTCGCGGGGCCGCCGCCGTAGGGGTGCCGACCGGGTCGCGGGGAGGTCGCGGGTGCTGCGCAAGCCCTCGGGGGTGTGCAGGGCGGCCTGCCGGGTGGGCGCCGGGCCTCCGGCCGAGCGGCAAGCTCCAGTTCGCGCGGGTCGACCGGGCCGGGGGCGTCAGGCTCCACACCGATACGCCCGACTCGCACCCCCGGGACCTGGCGAGCGTGCGCGTCGGCTCCCACCTGGCCCACTTGCCTCCCCTGGCGTTGCTCAGCGGAAAACGGAACACGCGGCTCGGCGTCGTACACGAGAAGGCAGGGCGCACCCTTCTTCAGGTTCACAGCCTGGGGCGCTTCGGATCGACGACCAAGGAGCTCGACCTGCCGGGCCCCCTCACCCACTGGGCCGGCCTGCACCACGAGGGCCAGGATCTGATCGTGGGCGCCGGCGCGGACGAGTTCCTGCGGGTGTGGAACCCGGTGCGCCTTGACCGGCCACCGCTGGTGATCCCCCTGCCGGGCCCTGCCGAAGACCTCACCACGGCCGCGCCCGACCTGGTCTGCGTCTTGGTCGAGGAGCACTGGACCGCGCTGCGCCTGACGGATCTGGACGCGCTCTGCGCGTCCTGAGATCCGGTTCGCCGCGGACCGTCTTCCCGATCGGGACGCTGTCCGGTAGGGCCCAGCGGTCCGGCTCGACCGCTTCAGACGGTCGCCGCGGCCCCCGCGTTGGCGATGAGCTGGTCGAGGAGGGAGAGCAGGCAGGCGCGGACGTCCTGGCGGGAGCGGGCATCGAGCATGAGGACGGGCGTGTTCGGGTCGCGCAGGTGCAGGGCCGCTCCGATCTCCTGTGCGGTGTACGGCTGTTCTCCGTGGAAGCAGTTCGCGCCGACCACGAAGGGCAGTCCGCGGCTCTCGAAGAAGTCGACGGCCGGGAAGCTCCGGTCGAGGCGTCGCGTGTCGACCAGCACGATCGCCCCGAGCGCCCCGTTCAGCAGGTCGTCCCACATGAACCAGAAGCGTTCCTGGCCCGGCGTACCGAACAGGTAGAGGACGACTCCGGCATCGGTGAGGGTGATCCGGCCGAAGTCCATCGCCACGGTGGTGACCGCCTTGGACTCGATGCCGTCGAGGTCGTCGACGCCGACACCCGCGGCCGTCAGCCGCTCCTCCGTACGCAGCGGCTCGATCTCGGAGATCGTCTCCACCAGGGTCGTCTTCCCGACCCCGAACCCACCGGCGATGAGGATCTTGACCGGAGCCGATTCCTGGGTGGCGGGGGTGTCATATCCGGGCAAGGTTGTCCCTGATTCTCATGAGCAGGTGGACGTTGGTGGTCTCGGCGCCCTCCAGGGGCGGCCGGTGGTGGATCAGCCCGCGGTCGGCCAGTTCGCCGAGGAGCAGCGTCATCGGGGTGAGACGGATGTGCATCCGCGCCGCGATCTCGGCGACCGCCAGGCCGCCGGGCGCCGCGCACATGGCCAGGACGGCCTGCCACTCGGTGGGCAGGCCGCCTCGGGCGTCCTCGGCGACCACCGCCGTGATCGTGGTGTCCATGGTGAGGACGGTGTGCGGTGCGGCTGTACGGCCGTCGGTCAGGGCGTACAGCCGCGTCCGGCGGCGTCTTACGGGCTGTGGCTCGTCTTCCGGCATTACGAGGTCGGGACCTGGGCGCGCTCGGGGGTGCCCAGCCACTCGCCGAGCGCCTGGGCGGTCCGTACGGCCTCGCCGCCCAGCTCCCCGAGCCGCGCCTTGCGGGAGGTCACCACGATGAGGGTGCTGCCCTCCCCGCACCCGACGATGCAGAGGTACCGGTCGTCCATCTCCACCAGCTGGCGGATGACGCGGCCGCCGTCGACCTCCCGGGATATCGCCTTCATCGTGGCCGCGATGCCGGAGGCCGCGGCCGCCATGCGCTCGGCCTGGGGCTGGTCCAGCAGGTAGGCGCTCAGCCTGATGCCGTCGTTGGACAGGAGCACGGCTCCCTGGATGCCGGCGATCCTGCTCAGGTTGTTGTCCAGGACGCTGTAGATCGCGTCGTTGGATGTCGCAGTGTTTGCAGTCATGGCTGATCCCGTCGGAGCTCTTCTTCCACTGTCTGGGTCCCCTGTTCGTAGTCCGCCCAGGCGTCGGCCACCTCTTCGGGTGTCGCGGTGTCCTGCGGGACGGCTGCTTCCGGTGCGCGGGGGGCGCGCAGCTGCTCGGCGATGTGGGTCTGCGGGACGCGCTCGGGGAGGGCCGGCCGCGTGGGGCCGGCCGGCGGCGCCGGTGCGGGCGCGGGCACCTTCGTACCTCGGCTCGGCAGCCCGGCGCCCGCGTGCAGGACCAGCTCGGGCTTGCGTTCCTCCGGAACGCGCGGTGCGGCGGCGGAGGGAGGGGCTGCGGGCGCCGCCGGGGCCTGGACCGGAGCCGGCCTCGCGGGCTCGCCCGGTGCTTCCCCCTCGGTCGCCACCAGCAGCTCCCCGGGAAGGATCACCACGGCGGAGGTCCCTCCGTACACCGAGCGGCGGAGGGTGACCGTCGCCCGGAGCTGGTCGGCGAGGTGGCCGACCACGAAGAGCCCCAGCCGGTGCGCGTTCTGCGCCAGGACGGAGTACGGCGGGGCCTGGTGCAGGCGGCCGTTCATCTCCTCGTACCTCTCGGGAGTCACCCGCGGCCCACGGTCCTCGATCTCGACCGACAGCCCGTCCGCCACCAGTTCGGCGCGGATGACCACCTTCGACCGTGGCGGGGAGAACCGGGTGGCGTTGTCCAGCAGTTCCGCCAGCAGGTGGCTGATCTGGCTGATCACGCGCGGTTCCACGCTGGTCTCGTCCAGGGCCTGCCGCTCGATGCGGCGGAAGTCCTCGACCTCCGCGGCGGCTTCGCGGAGCAGGTCGGCGACGCGCATGGGGTCGGTGTGCGGGTCGGGGACCTCGCCGCCCGCCAGGATGAGGAGGTTCTCGATCTGCCGCCGCATGCCCACCGTCAGCTGGTCTGCCCGCATCAACTGTGCGAGCAGTGCTTCGTCGTGGCCGAAGGTGTCCTGGAGGTCCTCGGTGAGGCTCAGCTGGCGGCTGACCAGGTTTCCGGTGCGCGAGGCGATGCCCGCGGCGAACAGACCGAAGCCGTGACGCTCGGCCGCGAGTTGCCGGTGTCCGTCGACGGATACGGCGACGGCCCGGGCGAACGCGTCGCTGACGCGTCCGACCTCGTCCCGGTCGCCGCGCACCGCCGGCAGCGTCGCGGCGTCGACGGTCTCCCCGCGCTGGAGCCGGGCGACGACGTCGGGCAGGGTTTCCTCGGCGACGGTCACGGTGCGCTCGTGCAGGACGTGCAGGCGGCGGAGCACCGACCGCGTGGTGAGCACGACCACGAGCACGACGGCCAGCAGTCCGCCGCCGCTTCCGCCGATCAGCCAGGCGACCTCCGTCTGCAGCTCCTCGGCCTTGGCCTCGCCGCGCGTGAGCACCTGCCGCGCCCGGTCGACGTTGAGCGTGGCCATCTGCACCGAGAAGTTCTCGTGCGCAGACCGCCAGCCGCCGACCTCGGCGGGCAGCTTGATGCCGGATTCGATGTCCTTGTGGTCGGAGACGACCGCGTTCTCGATACGGATCTTCGTCTGCCAGTCCGAGGAGGCGAGGATCCGCTCGTAGAACCGCCGGTCCCGCTCGGACAGGTATGGCGCGATCCATGTCTCGTGCAGGTACCGCTGGGCCCCCATGGCGCTGATGAACTGGTCGAAGGAGGCCGAGTTCAGCTCCCTGGACGGCCCGGCCAGGGCCAGGATCGAATCCTCGCGCGCCACCATCTCGGTGGCCGAGAGCATGGGCACCACGGGCCGGCTCTCCTGCGCGAGTTCAGCGTCCTCGGCGTGGCTGAACTCCTGCTGGTACACGTGGATGATCGCGCCGATCGCCCCGCTGTAGTAGGCGAGCATGCTGTCGGCGCCGCCGCTGCGGGCATCCGCGCGCTGGCGGTACGTGGCCAGGCCGTCGAGCCGCTGGCTCACTCCCCCGAAGGCCGCGGCCGAATCGACCGCCAGCCGACGGAACTCGGCCGCGGCCCTGTCCGTCGCCTCCCGCCGGTCCCGCAGCTCCTCCTCGGCGCCGGCGGTGCCCGCCCACCGCGCGGCGGTCACCGTCCGCTCGGCCTGCAGGTCGACCACGAGCGTGTACAGCGGTACGCCCAACCGCTCGGCGGCCGCGACATCGGCCCGCAGGCGCTCCGACTGGGCCAGCAGGCGTTGTGCGGTCACGGCCACTTGGGTGCCCATCGCCACGGTGGGGATCACCGCCAGCAGGATGAGCAGAGTACGCAGGCGTACGGTACGCCGCCGACGAGGCGTCGACTGCCCTCGTGCGCCTTCGGGTTCTATGGGAGACATCGGTCCTCGGGAGCGGGGGGACGAGCGGCGGACGTCGGAGGCAGCGGTGGCAGCGGTGGCAGCCCAACATCCGGGCCTGGCGCCGTCCTGGGGTGGGGACGAGCACAACCGGTGCGGCTGCGGCGGGATGTGAGGGCGATCATAACCAGCCACACCGAAGAAGCGGATAGACATCTTCCGTAGCAGAATCGTGGCATCTGCGACAGAACCTCGCAGACCGGATCGGAATCCAACCGCGATGTCCCCGACATCATGGGCCGCGCCCGGCAGCGCCCCGGACCCCGGGCCGCGCGGCACCTCCTCGCCCTGCGCCGACGCGGTGACCGCAGGCGGCGTCACGCGGAGCAGGGCGAGTGGGCCCGAAGATGTCAGGCCTCGTCCGGGGTCAGGCGCAGGGAGATGGAGTTGATGCAGTACCGCTGGTCCGTCGGCGTCGGGTAGCCCTCGCCCTCGAAGACGTGGCCCAGGTGGGAGCCGCACTTCGCGCAGCGGACCTCGGTACGGACCATGCCGTGCGAGGTGTCGGCGATCAGCTCGACGGCGTCGGTGTCCTTCGGGTCGAAGAAGGACGGCCAGCCGCAGTGCGACTCGAACTTCTCCGAGGAGCGGAACAGCTCCGCCCCGCAGCCGCGGCAGGAGTAGACGCCTTCGGTCTTGGTGTCCGTGTACTCACCGCGGAAGGCCGGCTCGGTGCCCGCGAGGCGTAGCACCTGGTACTCGGACGGCGTCAGCTCCGCCTGCCACTGCTCGTCCGTCTTCTCGACCTCGTACGCCATGACGTTCCCGCTCCCTCAGTTCGACAGGCGGGCGAGGATCTGAGGTCCCAGATCCGTGACGTCGCCCGCGCCCATGGTGAGAACGAGATCGCCGGGCTTGGCCATTCCCGCGATGACGTCGGCGACGGCCTCCTTGGCGTGCTCGGCGGTGACGTCGGCGCCCGCGGCACGGGCGGCGGCGATGATCAGCTCGCTCGTGACGCCGGGGATCGGGTCCTCGCGGGCCGGGTAGATGTCGAGGACCACGGAGGCGTCGGCCAGGGCGAGGGCCTGGCCCATCTCCTTGCCCAGCTCCTGGGTGCGGGAGAAGAGGTGGGGCTGGAAGACGACCAGGATCCGGGAGTCCCCGGCGGCGCCGCGGATGGCCTCCAGGTCGGCGGTCATCTCCGTGGGGTGGTGCGCGTAGGAGTCGATGACCTGGACGCCGGCGGCCTCGCCCTTGAGCTGGAGGCGGCGCTTGACCCCGGTGTACTTGCCGAGGGCGGAGGCCAGGTTGTGCGCCGGGATGCCGAGGGCGACACCGGCGGCCAGCGCCGCGACGGCGTTGTGCGCGTAGTGGCGGCCGGGCACGGAGACGGTGAAGGTGAGCATCCGGCCGTCCAGCACGACCGTGACCTCGCTGGTCAGCCCGCGCGGGGTGATCTTCGTGATCCGGACGTCGGCCTCGGGCTCCTCGCCGTACGTGACGACGTTCAGGCCCTCCCGGCCGGCGACGCGGCGGGCGATCTCGGCCGCGCCCTCCTGGCCGTGGGCGACGACGAGCGTGCCGCCGGGCACGACCTTGGAGACGAAGGTCTCGAAGGACTCGTAGATCTCCTCGATCGACGCGTAGTTCGCGTGGTGGTCGAGCTCCGCGTTGAGGATGATCGCGACCTGCGGGGTGTACTTGTGGAAGGTGCGGTCGCTCTCGTCCGCCTCCGCCACGAAGATGTCGCCCTCGCCGTGGTGGGCGTTGGAGCCGGGCGCGTCCAGGTCGCCGCCGATGGCGTACGACGGGTCCAGGCCCAGGGCCGACAGGGAGACCGCCAGCATCGAGGTGGTGGTGGTCTTGCCGTGCGTACCGGCGACGGCGATCGGGCGCAGCCCGTCCATCAGCGCGGCGAGGGCGTCGGAGCGGTGCACCACGGGGATGCCGAGCTCGGCGGCTCGCGCCAGCTCCGGGTTGTCGGCGCGGATGGCGCTGGAGACGACCACGCAGGTGGAGTCGGCGGCGAGGTTGCCGGCGGCGTGGCCCCCGTGGACCGTGGCGCCGTGGGCGCGCAGTGCCTCGGCGGTCTCGGAGTCCCCACGGGAGTCGCTGCCGGCCACCTGCGCGCCGCGCTGGGCCAGGATCTTCGCGATGCCGGACATGCCGGCGCCGCCGATGCCGATGAAGTGGGGCCGTTCCATGGCGGTCGGCAGGCCGGGCTTCATTCAGGTCGCTCCAGGATCGAGTGCGGTGCGTTGGGCTCTGGTGCGCCCAAGCCTATTCGTTGTGGGCGAAGAGCTTGAGCACCGGAACGCCGACCTTGTGGCGGGCCCGGGAAGCCCAGTCCCGGTGGAAGAACTCCTCCACGAAGTGCGGGGCGGTCAGGACGATCACCTCGTCGGCCCCGGTCTCCTCCACCACGGCCTTCAGTTTGTCCAGCGGGTGCTCCTCGATGAGCTGCCCGGTGGCGCTGGCGCCCTTCTGGCGCAGGGCGTTCAGGGAGTGCGCCAGGGCCTGCGCCGCGGGGCCGCGGGCGGCCTCGCCCTCGGGCACGTCACCCTCACGGATGGCCTCGGGGAGCTCACCGAGCGCTACGTCGTCGATGGCGCGCAGCAGTCGGTCCTGGTCGCCCCGGGGTTGCATGAGGACGACGAAGGAGACCTGGTCGTCGCCGTGCAGGGTGGTGACGAAGTCCACGTCCACCGTGGTCAGCGGCTGCTCGATCATCAATACGCTCGTGAACACGGACGCCCTCTCCTTCATGGGCCGAGGCCGGCTGGCCGGCCCCTGCGGAAACCATCCTGCCCCGCTCTCGCACGGGGCCTGCGCAGGTATATGTGCCCAGCGAAAGCTAAGCGGAACGACAAATTCCGCCCCTTGTCAGATCCGACGGTAGCTCGTGAAGAGGAACCCGGCCTCCTCCAGTACGCACGCGGGCGCGAGCCGGTGCGGAACCGTGACGGAGGGGCCTCCGGCGATCCGCTGGGCATCCCCCGCCGTGAGCATCGGGGAGATCGTCAGGCACAGCTCGTCCAGCGCGTCGGCGGCCACGAACTGGCCCAGCAGCCGGGGCCCGCCCTCGGTGAGCTGGCGGCGCAGCCCCCGCCCGGCGAGCTCCCGTACCGCGCGGGCCGGGTCCACCGCCGCCCCGTCGCCCGCCACCACGACCTCGGCGCCCGCCGCGCGGGCCGCGGCCACCCGGTCCGCGGGTGCGGCGGCCCCGGTGACCACCAGGGTCGGCACGAGCGGGGAGGTGAACAGGGGCAGGGTGAAGTCCAGGTCCAGGCTCGCGGTGACCACCGCGATGGCCGGGGCGGGGCCCTGTCCGGCGGCCGCGCGGCGGTCGGCGAAGGCCTCCCGGGCCCGAGCCGGGCGGTAGCCCTCCTGGCGAACCGTTTCCGCGCCGACGACCACCACATCGGCCAGCCCCCGCAGGGTGCCGAAGATCCGCATGTCGGTCTCGCCGGAGATGGGCTGCGAGCGGCCGTCGTGCTGGGCCGCGCCGTCCAGGGTGGAGACCATGTTCGCCCGCAGCCAGTGGGCACCCTCGCCGAGAGCGGGGTACGCGTACGCCTCCGCGAGCTCGTCCAGCGACCACTCCCGGTCGGCCGGGGCCTGGGACGAGGCTGGTGTCTGATCGGTCACAGGGAACAGGCGTCGCATCGGTGCAGTGTGCCACGCCCCGTAGAGTTAAGTGCTGTGTCAACATCACTCTCCACCTCCGGTGCCACGTCCGGTCGGCCCCCGATAGCCGACGCGGGACCCCAGGCCCTGTGCGCCCGCGAGCCGCGGGTGCCCGCCGAACGGCTGGTGGCCGAGATGGTGCCGCCGCCGCGGTTCGACTCGGTGCGCTTCGACACGTACAACCCGGACCCCACCCAGCCGAGCCAGGCCGAGGCCGTCACCGTGCTCAGCGGCTTCGCGGCCGGTCTGGGCGGCGCGCACGCCACCGGCGCGGGCAGGCGGCGCTGGTTCGCCAGGGACCGCAAGAGCACGGCCCCCACCGCCCCGCGCGGGGTCTACCTCGACGGCGGCTACGGCGTCGGCAAGACCCACCTGCTCGCCTCCCTGTGGCACGCCACCCCGGCCGAGCCCGCGCTCAAGGCCTTCGGCACCTTCGTGGAGCTGACCAACCTGGTCGGCGCGCTCGGCTTCCAGCAGACCGTGCAGACCCTGGGCGGGCACCGGCTGCTGTGCATCGACGAGTTCGAACTGGACGACCCGGGCGACACCGTCCTGGTGTCCTCGCTGCTCAGCCGTCTGGTCGAGCAGGGCGTGGCGCTGGCCGCCACCTCCAACACGCTGCCCGGCAAGCTCGGCGAGGGCCGCTTCGCCGCCGCCGACTTCCTGCGGGAGATCCAGGGGCTGTCGGCGCACTTCCGGCCGCTGCGGATCGACGGCCAGGACTACCGCCACCGCGGCCTGCCGGAGGCTCCGGCGCCGTTCTCCGACGAGCAGGTCGCCAAGGCCGCGTACGCGACCGAGGGCGCGAGCCTGGACGACTTCCCCGGCCTGCTGGAACACCTGGCCCGGGTCCACCCGAGCCGCTACGGCGCGCTGACCGACGGGATATCCGCGGTCTGCCTGACCGACGTCGGCCCGGTGCCGGACCAGTCGACGGCCCTGCGGCTGGTGGTACTGGCCGACCGCCTGTACGACCGCGAGGTCCCCGTCCTGGCCTCCGGAGTCCCCTTCGACCAGCTCTTCAGTGACGAGATGCTGAACGGCGGCTACCGCAAGAAGTACTTCCGCGCCATCTCGCGGCTCACCGCGCTGGCACGCGACGCGAAGCCCCTGGTCTCCCAGTAGGTTTGGGAACGCCGGGCCGTTCCGGGGGCCCGGCTGTTTCCACTTCTGCGAAGGGATCCACCATGGCCGCCACACGCACCGCACACGCCGTCTGGGAAGGCGACCTGCTCCAGGGCAAGGGCGTCGTCACCCTCGACTCGTCCGGCCTCGGCAGCTACCCCGTCTCCTGGCCCGCGCGCACCGACGAGGCGGCGAACGGGCGGACCAGCCCGGAAGAGCTGATCGCCGCCGCCCACTCCAGCTGCTACAACATGGCCTTCTCGAACATCCTGGCGAAGGCCGGCAACCCGCCGGCCAAGCTGACCACGTCGGCCGCGGTCACCTTCGTACCCGGCCAGGGCATCACCGGCATCCACCTGACCACCGAGGGCGAGGTCCCGGGCCTGGACAGCGACGCCTTCACGGCCGCCGCCGAGGACGCGAAGAAGAACTGCCCGGTCAGCCAGGCCCTGACGGGCACGACGATCACCCTGAGCGCCAAGCTCGTCTGAACCCCGCGGCTCCGGCGGGGCGTGCCCCCGCCGGAGCCCGCCGCGTGGTACCACGGGCCGGGGGGCACCCCCGGCGGTGGCTGGGGGAACTTGTCCGGTTCCGCCACGGGGAGTTGCCGATGTCCGTGACCCGACGCAGCCTGCTCGCCGCGGGCGGGATCGCCTTCAGCGGGGCGCTCGGCGCCCTCTTCACCGGACGGGCCGGCGCCGCCCGGCCGACCCGGGGATACGGGCCGCTCCTGCCCGATCCGCGCGGGCTGCTCGATCTGCCCGCGGGGTTCACGTACCGGGTGCTCTCCCGCGCGGGCGACCCGCTGCGCTCCGGCGAGGGCGCCGTCCCGGCCAACTGCGACGGCATGGCCGCCTTCGGCGCCGGCGGCGGCCGCGTGCGGCTGGTCCGCAACCACGAGAACCGCACCACGGCCGCCTTGCGCGTCCCCGCCGTCGACGGGCTCACCTACGACCCCCACGCCCTCGGCGGCTGCACGGCCCTGGAGCTCGACGCGGCGGGCGCGGTCATCGGTGAGCGGGTCGCCCTCGCCGGTACCGCCGTCAACTGCGCGGGCGGCCGGACCCCTTGGAACACCTGGCTGAGCTGCGAGGAGACCGAGGACCGCGCGGGCACCTCCGGCTACACCAAGGACCACGGCTACGTCTTCGAGGTGGACCCCGCGGACCCCCGCCGCCGCGGCCCGGTCCCGCTCACCGCGATGGGCCGCTTCGCGCACGAGGCGGTCGCCGTGGACCCGTACCGCGGGGTCGTCTACGAGACCGAGGACGCCTTCGTCGAGCCCTTCGGGCTGTTCTACCGCTTCCTGCCCGCCCGCCCCCTCGGCGGACCCGGCTCGCTGTGGGCCGGCGGCGCCCTGGAGGCCCTGCGCGTGCCGGGGCTGGCGGACCTGTCGGTGGTGGACGAGCCCGGGGCCGAGTTCCCGGTGGAGTGGGTCCCCGTACCGGATCCCTCGGCGGCCGGGACCCCGATCCGGTTCCAGGACTTCGGGCAGGGCGGGATCACCCACGCGCAGAAGCTGGAGGGCTGCTACTGGGGCGCCGCCGCCCGGCGGCCCGGCGTCCATTTCGTCTCCAGCTACGCCCGCACCCGCGAGGGCGCGGGCGCCGACCACCACGGGCAGGCGTGGTTCTACGACCCGACGCGCGCCCGGCTCCGGCTGGACGTGCTCTTCGGTCCGGCCGCCGACGTCCGGCTGCCCGGGGACTCCCCCGACAACATCTGCCTGGCCCCGGACGGCGGGCTGATGGTGTGCGAGGACGGCGGCGGGGAGCAGTACGTGTTCGGCGTGACGGTCGGCGGCGAGGTCTATCCGGTGGCCCGCAACGCCCAGGACATCGGGCGGCCGGGCGCCCCGGAGTGGGGAGAGTTCGCCGGGGTCACCTTCTCCCCCGACGGGCGGACGATGTACGTCAACGCCTACGCCCCGGGAACCACCTTCGCGGTGACGGGCCCCTGGCGCCTGTCGGCGGGGTGACTTCCGCTCGTTCCCGGGCGGTCATTTCCGGGCGGCCACCGCGCTCCGGACGCGCGCGTCCAGGGCGAGCAACAGGGCGGTCGGCAGGAAGAGCGCGTCACAGACGATCATGGCCAGGGATAGGAACGGGAGCCCGAGGGCCACGGCGATCCCCGCATGCTCGGCCATCATCACGGCGAGCAGGACGTTCTTGATCCTGCGGTTGGCCAGCGTGAAGGGGAACGCCACCTGGATGACGACCGTGGCGTACGCCATGACCACGAGCGGGACCATACCGGAAGCCAGCAGCTCGGACAGCCACGGCCAGGGCCGGAAGTGGTCCAGGTGCAGGGCGTAGTACAGGGCGCTGCCCTCCTGCCAGCGCGAGCCCTGGATCTTGTACCAGCCGGCGGTGGCGTAGATGAAGCAGACCTGCAGGGCCAGCACGGCCATCGCGCAGTTGTGCAGCATGCCGGTCAGGCGGTCCAGTACCGCGCGGGCCTCGTGCCGCGGGAACCACAGCTCGGCCGCGTGGCGGAGTCCGTGGGCGGCCCACAGAGTCCACAGCACCGCGCTCCAGCCCCACTGGGGGAATCCGAACAGGACTCCGAGGAGCGCGCCCGCCCCCTGCCACAGGCGCAGTCCGGACCGGTCCCGCGCATCGGCCTCCGGTCGGCGGCGCCGTCGGCGGGCGTCCAGTGACCAGACCTCGGCACAGCGGAGGAAGACCAGGTAGATCGCCATGATCCGCAGGACGTTGTCGCCGCCGTCGCCGAGGAAGGGGGAACGGAAGTCCAGGGACAGCACGCCCACCATGAAGAACACGGACGTGCCGCGGGTGCGCCAGCCCACCATCAGCAGGAGGGCGGCGGCCAGGGTGCCGTGGTAGACGGTCTCGAACCACCACCGGCCGGTCCACCAGGTCAGCACGCTGAAGGCATGATCCTCGCCGATCACCCGTACGGCCATGTCCAGCGACCAGGGGTTGAGGTCGCCGAACAGGATCCGGCGGTGCGGCCATTCGCGTACGAGGAAACCGGCGAAGACGAAGGCGAAGCCGATGCGGACGATCGCCGCCTGGTGGGGGAACCGGGTCCGGCCGCTGGACTCGACGAACGCGGTCAGCCGCTCGGGGACGGACCGCCGGGGGACGGGTTTCTCCTCGGCGGGGGTGACCGGTGGGGCCTCGGGGCGGGCGGGCGCCGGGACACCGGGCGCGTCCGGCGCCGGGGCGGGCGCCGGGATGAGCGGGATCATGTCGGCCGGATTGCGGTCGAGGGTCACAGGTCCTCCCCGTCCTTCATCGCGACCGGCCACCAGGGCAGCGTCAGTTCGCGGGGGGTGGTATCAAGGGGACTGACGTGCCAATCGGGCGGCTCCACCACCGTCACCCGTGTCCGGAGCTGGACCTCGACGGGCCGCTCGCCGCCCGCGGCGGGACCGAGACGCTGGAGCACGATTCGCTTGAGGTACTGCTCGGACAGGCCCGCACGCCCGTCCGAGGCTTCGCCGTCATCTCCATGGGTGACCGTGTAGAAGTCCCAGGCCCGGCGCAGCAGGTTCTGGTGCAGGTGGCTGGGGACCGGAGTACCGCGGATGGCCTCGACGTCCTGCGCGGTCAGGTCGGTCCACCGCCCGACACCGCCGCCGTCACCCGGGCCGGTCCTCACCCGTGCGGAAATCGCCACGTTCTCCTGCACCGGATTGGGGGCGAAGAGCTTCCAGTCCTGGCCGAACTCCGGGCGGGCATGGCCTTCGATCTCCTCCGCGTACTCCCGTGAGATGCCGTTGGGGGGTGCGAGGGAGAGGAACAGCGCCGCGCCGTGCCACAGCGCGGCTCCGGCCAGGATCGCGGCGCCCGTGACGAGCGCCGCGAGGGCCGGTGTGGACCAGACCCGGGGAGGGTGTTCCTGAGTGCCCGTCATGGCTGTCCGCTCCTGATTCCGCCGGGCCTGATCACGAGTCCGACCGCGGCGTCAGCGGCCGAGACCGCCGAGCAGCTTTCCGCCACCGAGAACGCCGAGCAAGCCGCCGGAGGACCCGGAGGAGCCGGAGGAGGAGGCACCGGAGCTACCCGACGAGCCGGAGGTACCGGAGGTACCCGATGAACCGGAGGTACCCGAGGAGCCGGAGGAGGAGGCACCGGAGCTACCCGACGAGCCGGAGGAACCGGAGGAACCGGAGGTACCCGAGGAACCGGAGGTACCCGAGGAGCCGGAGGCACCCGAGGAGCCGGAGCTGCCGTCGTTGTCGTCGCCGTCGCCGAGGATCAGCCTGCGGATGTTCAGGTCGACCCGTGGCCGGAACTCGTTGGTCTGGTTGCAGAACCCGTTCAGTACCGAGCCGCAGCTGCGATCGAGCTCGTGCGTCTGGGAGTTGTTGATGAAGTCGCCGTTGTGAGTCGAGTCGCGCTGGTCCGCCACGGCGACCTGGCCGAATGCCGAAGCACCGGCAATCGCCACCACGACCAGCAACGTCTTCAGAACACGCTTCATCGCGCCACCTTTCCTCGCGTTTGACGGCGACCGCACCGGTTGCCGCAGCCGCCCCAACGAAAGGATCCGGCCGAGGTCACGGCGGCAGGCACCCGCAATGGGCCAAGCCAGTGACAAAGGGGCCGCAGCGGCCCCAGTCCGGGAACGACCGCCCGCCCGCTTGACCGCCTGTCGCTAAGACCCTCTTATCGGATAGTCATATATTTTGCGTACGTGACCTTTTCCGTACGCAATGTGGCGGCCGTAGCCGTCCTCAGTGCCGCCCTCGCGGGTTGTGGGGGCGGCGCCGGTACCCCGGACGCCGGCCGTGCCGCCCGCATGGGCACCCCGGCGGCGACCCCCTCCGCCCCCGCCTCCGCCGCACCGCCCGCGGCCGGCTCCGCCCCGTCCTCGTCCTCCGCCCCGCAGGCCGGCGCGCCCGCCAAGGCCCCGACCATGGCACCCGGCCCGGGCGGCCTGACCCCGGTCTTCGAACGGGCGAAGCAGGGCACCGACAAGACCGTGGCGCTGACCTTCGACGCCGACATGACCGCCGATCAGGGGCCGCGCGCCGCGGACGGGGAGCACTTCGACAACCCCCAGCTGATCGCGGCCCTGCGCACCCTCCGGGTGCCGTCGACGATCTTCATGACGGGCCGCTGGGCCGAGGAGTACCCGGACCAGGCGAAGTCCATCGGCACGGACGCGAACTTCGAGATCGCGAACCACTCGTACAGCCACTACGCCTTCACGTCCCCGTGCTACGGGCTGCCCGCGCTCGACGGCGCCGCCGCCCGCGCCGACGTGGACCGGGCCTTCGCCGCCTTCCACAAGGCGGGGGCGGTCAACACCGTCCCCTACTTCCGCTTCCCCGGCGGGTGCTACGACGACCAGGCACTGCGGGCCCTGTCCACGGCCAAGGTCACGGCCGTCCAGTGGGACGTGGTCAGCGGGGACGCCTTCGCGAAGGACCCGGACGCGGTGGCCGAGCAGGTGCTCGCGGGAGTGAAGCCCGGCTCGGTGGTGGTCATGCACTGCACGCGCAGCGCGGCGCCGGTCACCGAGGAGGCGATCCGCAAGATCGTCCCCGAGCTGCGCAAGCGCGGCTACCGCTTCGTGAAGGTCTCCGAGCTGATCGGAAAGTAGCCGCCGGATTCAGCCGGAGCAGGCCGTGCGCTGCGCGTCCTGCCACTCGCACACCGGGCAGAGCACCACCCCGGGGGTCGCGACCCCGTACTCGGTGGGCTTGCCGCACTCCAGGCAGTCGGCGTACGGCGGCCCCGCCACCCGCCCGGCCGGGGCGGCGGGAGCGGGGCAGTACGACGCGGTCTCGTCCGGCTGGTCCATGCGTACGAGCGTACTCAGCCCCGCCGCGCGCTGACGAGGCAGGCCGCGGCGCCCGCCGCGCAGGCCAGCGCCAGGGCCCCGGCGAGGGCGCCGACCGGGAGCCGCGCCGAGCCCGTGACCAGCCCGGTCACCGCCACGCGGGCGGGGGAGCCCGCGATGACCAGGGCCAGCAGGCTGCCCAGTCCCGCCGCCGGGACCGCGTACCCGGGGGCCGTCAGCAGCGGCCGGCTGCACAGCGCGCCCACGGCCGCACCGGCCAGCGCGCACACCAGCAGGCCCCCGGCCCCCGCCAGGGCCGCCTCGGCCGCGCCCGCCCCGGTCCGGCGACCGAGCAGCAGCACCGCGCCGCCGGCCGCTCCCCCGGTGATCAGCGCGGCGCCCAGCCCGGTGAGCAGGGCCGCCGCGTGCACCCGTACGGGACCGCGGGCGGCGGCGGTGCAGTCGCGGGCCGCGTCGGGTTCGTTGGTCACGCAGACGCGGACCAGCCAGGCCGTCAGCGGGACCAGACCGGCCGCCGCGAAGCCGAGGGAGTCCAGCACCGGATCGCCCGGCCGGATCCCGACGGCCACGAAGGCCGCGTAGACGACCAGGGGCGCGAGCCACCGCTGGGAGCGCAGCAGCAGGGCGCCCTGGTAGCGGAGCAGGGCGGTCACGTCAGTTCCTCCACGGCGCGGATGTGCCAGGGCGGCCGGGCGGTGAGCAGTTCCCGCAGGACCGCGTCGGACCGGGCGGCGTCCACGGTCAGCAGCACGCCGCCGCCGGGGGCGGGCGCGGTGGCCAGGCCCGCGGGCGGCTCGCTGCCGGGCGGGCCTGCCGCGTGGATGCGTACGGCGGGCCCCCGCGTCCCCGACGCCGGCAGCAGGGCGGCTCCTTCGACCCGGTAGCGGGCGGCGGCCGCGTCCGCGAGCCGCCGCGGGTCGTGGTCGACGAAGACCACCGTGCCTCCGGCGGCGGTGCGTTCGGCGACGGCGCGGTCCAGTTCGGCGCGGGCGGGCGCGTCCAGCCCGGTCCAAGCCTCGTCGAGGACGAGCAGCCCCGGTTCGGCGAGCAGGGCCTGGGCGACGGCCACCTTCTGGCTGGTGCCCTTGGACAGTTCGGCCAGCGGGGTGCGGGCGTATCCGGCGGCGCCGAACCGCTCCAGCCAGGCGTCCGCCCGGCGGGCCGCCTCGGCGCGCGCGAGTCCGTGCACCCGGCCCAGGTGGGTCAGGTAGGCCGCGGCGGTGAGCGGCAGCGCCGCCGGGAAGCGCTCGGGGACGTAGGCCGTGCGGCGCGGGCGGCCGCCGACGCGTCCCTCGGTCGGGGTGTCGATCCCGGCGACGAGCCGCAGCAGGGTGGACTTGCCGCCGCCGTTGCCGCCCTCGATCCGGACCAGGGCGCCGGGCGGCAGGTCCAGCGAGATCCCGCGCAGCACCCAGGGCCGGCGCGGTCCGTAGCGCCGGCCCACACCGGTCAGTTTCAGTGCGCCGCCGCCGTCTCGGTGAGCTCGCTCGGGCGGACGATGACGAAGCCCTCGCCGCGCAGCATGAGCTGGACGGCCTCGCCGGAGCCGCCGCGGATCATCGAGCCCACGGACTGGGAGCGGTGCAGTCCGGTCTCCAGCTGGGCGCTCCAGCCGACCACCGCGTCCGTGTCCACGTAGACCGGGGTCTGGGCGGTCACCGGGATGATGATCGGGTTGCCGTCGCAGACCACGGCGAGCTTGCCGGTGCCGGTGAAGACGCTGTTGAAGAGGCCGCCGCCGGTCATTCCGGCGCCCTTCAGCATCTTGATCTCGTAGGACAGGGTCGGGTCGAAGCAGAGCACGTTGCGGCCGTTGACGGTCAGCGCGTCGCCCGGCTCGAAGTCGATGACGAAGCAGTTGCCGGCCTGGTGGGCGAACCAGGCCTCGCCCTGGCCGCGTACGGACATCAGCGCCAGCCCCTCGCCCGTGACGGCGCGCTTGAGCATGCCGCCTATGCCCTGTCCCTTGCGCTCGAACTGGAGGTTGCCGCGGAAGGCGACCATCGAGCCCTGACGGGCCAGCATTTCACCGTTGACGTTGTATTTCACGGACTTGGCGTTCTGCAGGCTCATGCCAGGGGTGACGGCCGCCTGGGCCAGGTTCTCGGACGCGAAAAGATCACTCTTCATGGCCCCGATCCTCGCCCGGAGCGCCCACCCGGGGCATCATCCTGAAGGCGGAGCCTGGCATCCTTGGCGGGATGAGCAGCCAGCACACCGACGACACCACCGGCGTACCCGCGGTCGGGGCGGACAGCCCCTTCCGGCAGGAACACGTCCTGCGCGACGAGGCCCCGCAGTTCGTCCTGCCGCTGGTGGTGCGGATCGAGAAGACCGAGCCGCCCGCCCGGACGGACGCCCTGGAAACGGCGGCCCGCGCGGTGCTGGTCCTGCTGACCGACGAGCGGTCCCGGGGCGAGGGCGAGTGGGCCGAGGCGGTCCGTGACTGGCAGGACGCGCGGATCCGCAAGGTGGTCCGGCGGGCGCGCGGGGCGGAGTGGCGCAAGGCGCAGACCCTGCCGGGCGTCACGGTGCACGGTGACACCTCGGAGGTCCGGGTCTTCCCGCCGGTGCCCCTGGACGGCTGGCCCAAGGAGCTCGCCAAGCTCCAGGTGTCGGGCACCGACCTGGACGACCCGGAGCCGGTCGCCGCGGCCACCGGCCCGGACCTGCCCGTGCTGTGGCTCAACCCCGATCTCGACATGTCGGCGGGCAAGGCGATGGCCCAGGCCGGGCACGCGGCGCAGTTGGCGTGGTGGGAGCTGACGGACGCGGAACGGGCCGCCTGGCAGGACTCCGGTTTCGCACTGGCCGTACGGACGGCCCCGCGCGAGCGGTGGGCGCAGCTGAGCGCCAGTGGCCTCCCGGTCGTCCGCGACGCCGGTTTCACTGAGATCGCCCCCGGCAGCGCGACGGTCATCGCCGACCACCCGGCCCTGCGGGCCCGCCTCTGACGGCCTCCCCCGGTCCGGCGGAACCTCAAATGTTGCTCTGAACGTCGCTCTTCGCGGTTGGCCCGACTCCGCCGGGGCCATCACATCGGCACACGGCGCGATGAGATGCGCCGAGAGGGGGGCGAGGGACATGAAGCCCATGGCACACCTGGGGGTGGGCATCGGCTGGCGGCCGGAGATCGCGGATGCCGTCGAGCGGTTGCCCGGCCTGGACTGGGTCGAGGTGGTGGCCGAGAACATCTGCCCGGGCCACCTGCCCGAGGCTCTGCTGAGGCTGCGCGAGCGGGGCACGCGCGTCGTGCCGCACGGGGTCTCGCTGGGCCTCGGCGGCGCCGACCGGCCCGACCCGGCGAAGCTGGCGGCGCTCGGGGAGCGGGCGGTGGCGCTGGGGGCGCCTCTGGTCACCGAGCACATCGCCTTCGTCCGTACCTCCTCGCCCGTGCTGGAGGCCGGTCACCTGCTTCCGGTGCCGCGCACGCGCGACGCGCTGGACGTGCTGTGCGAGAACGTGCGCATCGCGCAGGACGCGCTGCCCGTGCCGCTCGCGCTGGAGAACATCGCCGCGCTGATCTCCTGGCCGGGCGAGGAGCTGACGGAGGGGCAGTTCCTGACGGAGCTGGTCGAGCGGACCGGTGTCCGGATGCTCATCGACGTGGCCAACCTGCACACCAACCGGGTCAACCGGGGCGAGGACCCGGCCGCCGTGCTGGACGCGATCCCGCTGGAGGCGCTGGCGTACGTGCACGTGGCGGGCGGGGTCGAACGGGGCGGTGTCTGGCACGACACGCACGCGCACCCGGTGCCGCCGGTGGTCCTCGACGTGCTCGCCGAGCTCCGCTCCCGGGTGGACCCGCCGGGCGTCCTCCTGGAGCGGGACGACGACTTCCCGCCGGAGCCGGAGCTGGCGGGCGAGCTGGCCGCGATCCGCGCGGTGCTGACGGCGGGCGCGGCTCCGGCACTCAGCGCACCCGCCGCTCCCGCCTCATCGGCCGCACCCGAACCGCCTGTCGCCGCACCGGATCCCCGCCCCGCCGGGGCCGACGAGGCCGCGCGGACCCGCGTAGGGCTCGGGCAGGCCGCGCTGTTGTCGGCGCTGGTGGCCGGAACCCCCGTACCCGAGGGGTTCGACCGGCAGCGGATCCGGGTGCAAGCCCGGGCGCTGGCCGCCAAGCGGGCCGACGTGGTGGCCAGGCTGGCTCCGGAGCTGCCCGCGATCCTGGGCGGCGAGGAGCCGTACCGTACGGCCTTCCTCGCCTATGCCAAGGGCCGTCCCATGACGGCCGGATACCGCCGGGACGCGCTGGACTTCGCCGAGCACCTGCTGATCCAGGACCTGCCGGCCGACCCGGCCGCCCGGCGCCGGCTCACCGCGTGGTGGCGGGACCGGGCCGGGGCGCGGCCGCCCCGCCGGATCGCGCGCTGGGCCCGGGCCCTCGTGGGGAGGGCGGCATGAACCTCCTCGCCCTCGTCATCTGGATCGCCGTCGCCGCCTCCAGCGGCCTGCTGATCCGCGGCCTGCGCCGGGCCCGGCCCCGGCCGGCCGGAACGGCGCCGGTCCTCCACGACCTGTCCGAGGCCGCGTTCGTGGCGGGCGGCCCCGGCAACGTCGTGGACACGGCCCTCGTCTCGATGCTCGGGGACGGCCGCCTGATGATGGGCGGCCCGGGCATCGTCCACGTACGCCCCGGGGCGCGGGCCGACGACCCCGCCGAGCGTGCCGTCCTGCAGGCCCATCACGGTGCGCCGTCGGGCTGGCTCTACCAGCTGCGCTACGCCGCCATGATCGACCCGGCCGTCCAGGAGACCGGGGACGCGCTGGCCGCCCGCGGGCTGCTCGCGCCGCCCGGGTGGGGACGCACCTGGCGGCGCTGGGGCATGGTCCAGGCCACGGTGTGCGGACTCCTCGTGCCGGTGTCGCTGCCGCTCACGTTCGTCGCGTTCGTCATGGACGACAGCCCGCAGGTGCCGTTCATCGCCAAGGTGCTGCCCGCTCTGCTGGGCGGAATCCTCGTGGGCGGGATCTGCGCCGCGCGGGCCAGGCAGCGGATCACCCCGGCCGCGCACCGGGCGCTGCGCGACATCCGTGCCCACTACGTGAACGACCGGACTCCGCACGTGCAGACCGCGCTGTTCGGCCTGCGGGGCCTGCGGGACCCGTACCTGCGCGGGCAGCTGGTGCCCGCCGCGCGCGGCACCCGGCTGGCCGCGGCCCAGTCGGGATCCCGTCCGCACGGCTCGGGCTCCTCGTACGTGTCCTCCGCCGAGATCCTGCCGGTGCTCTGGTGCGCCGGAAGCGACGGCGGCGGGGGCGGAGGGGGCGGTTGTGGCTCCGGCTCGGGATCGGGCTGCGGGACTTCGGGCAGCAGTTGCGGAGGCAGCGGCTCCAGCTGTTCCGGCGGCGGTTCCAGTTGCTCCGGCGGCAGCAGTTCGAGTTGCAGCAGTTCGTCCGGCTCCAGCTGTTCCAGCAGCTCCAGCAGCTCCTGATACGGCAACCGGGGGTGGATCCCACGGCAACGGTGCCCTTGAGGCCGACACCGGGCCGGTGATCCTTTACATCCGCGCGTCCCGTTGATCGTCTTGTCGGACGATACGAAGGGACCGCCATGCGGACGACGCTCACACGCCCCGGAGCCGCCGCGGCGGAACGGGACGGGGCGACCCCGTACCCGGGCGCGCCGGCACTCCAGCGGCGGCTCGGCGTCGAGGCCGCGCTGGTGACGGAGAAAGGGGCCGGCAGCCACGGAGTGGCCGGCGGACGCGATGACTGCGTGGACCGTCACGTGGAGCGGTATCTGCTGACAGGTGACACCGCGGGATGGCGTGTCACGTGTGCGCCGCATCCGGAGCCCGCACCGGTGTCGCTGGACGACCGGGCAGCGAGCGCCCACAGGGCGCTGCTGCCGCCAGTCGTCTGAACTTCCGGGCGGGATCTCCGGCTGCGTCGTTTCGGGGGCAGGGCCTCCCGATCCGCCGGAGGGAGTAGTCAGTCCCTCCGGCCCTTCCCCCCAGGGGAGGTATCAGGCGAGCCCGGCCACCAGATCGGCGACGGACTTGCGGCGTCCGGTGTAGAAGGGCACCTCTTCACGGACGTGCATACGGGCCTCGGAGGCGCGCAGGTGACGCATGAGGTCGACGATGCGGTAGAGCTCGTCGGCCTCGAAGGCCAGCAGCCACTCGTAGTCGCCCAGGGAGAACGAGGCGACGGTGTTGGCGCGCACGTCCGGGAACCCGCGGGCCATCTTGCCGTGGTCGGCGAGCATGCGGCGACGGTCCTCGTCGGGCAGCAGGTACCAGTCGTAACTGCGCACGAACGGGTACACGCTGACGTAGTCGCGAGCGGTCTCGTCGGCCAGGAAGGCCGGGATGTGCGACTTGTTGAACTCGGCCGGGCGGTGCAGGGCCATGTTCGACCAGACCGGCTCCAGCGCGCGGCCCAGCTTGGTGCGGCGGAACAGGTTGTACGCGGTCTGCAGCTCGTCCGCGGTCTCCGCGTGCCACCAGATCATGATGTCCGCGTCGGCGCGCAGGCCGGAGACGTCATAGGTGCCGCGGACGGTGATGTCCTTGGCTGCCAGCTGGTCGAACAGCTCCTGGACCTCGTCGGCGAAACCGGCGCGGTCCTCGGGCAGGACGTCCTTCAGCTTGAAGACGGACCACAGGGTGTAGCGGATGACCTCGTTGAGGTCCTTCGCCTTCTTCCCCGCGTTGGGAATCTTCTCTGGTGCAGTCATGTGCCTATTGTCCCGTGCGCTGATCAGTGGTCTGTGCCAGGGGTACCGAACGCGTGCCGAACGTGGCCATCACCACGTCGGCGGCCTTGCCGGCACTGGCGATGCACGCCGGGACGCCCACCCCGTCGTAGAGCGCGCCGCACACCGCGAGGCCGGGCAGGGCCGCGACGGCGTCGCGGATCCTGGCCACCCGGGCGAGGTGGCCGACCGGGTACTGGGGCAGCCCGCCGTCCCAGCGGGTGACCGTGGAGGCCACCGGCCGGGCCGCGAGGCCCACGGCGTCGCCGAGGTCGGTGAGCGAGACCTCGACGAGCTCGCCGTCCTCGCGTTCCAGATCCTGCTCGTCGGCGAACCGGCCCACGGAGGTGCGCAGCAGGAAGAGCTCGGGATCGGCCCCGGCCCAGGCCCACTTGTTGCTGGAGAAGGTGGAGGCCTTGATGGTCCGGCCGTCGACGGGCGGTACGAGGAACCCGCTCGCGCCGCCCCCGGTGACGGAGGCCGGCAGGTCGGAGCGCCGGAAGGCCATCGTGACCAGGGCCATGGACGCGTACTCGACCCCGCGCAGCTCGGCCGCGGCGGCCGGGGCGAGCCCGTCCAGCAGCCGGGCGGCGGGTCCGGCGGGGGTGGCCACGATCACCCCGTCGGCCTCGATGACCTCGGCGTCGGCCACGACCCGCCAGCCTTCAGCCGTACGGACGACCTCGCGCACGGGGGTACCGGTGGCGATCCGGGCTCCGGCCGCTCGGCAGACCTCGGCCACGGCGAGCGGGAGCCGTCCGATGCCGCCGTCGATGCCGGCGAAGACCGGACCGGCGGGCTGGGGCTGTGCCTCCGCCCGGCGCTGCAGTTCCCGTACGCCGTCGCCCAGCAGCGCGTGCGTCCGGGCGGCCTCGAAGAGCTGGGGCACGGCGGCCCGCATCGAGATGCGGTAGGCGTTGCCGGCGTAGACCCCGCCGAGCAGCGGCTCCACCAGCCGGTCGACCACCTCGCGGCCCAGCCGGGCGGCGACGTACTCGCCGACGGCGACGTCCTCGCCGATCTCGGCGGGCGGCAGCGTGCGCTCGGCCTCGATGCGGGCCAGGCCCTCGGCGGAGAGCACCCCGGAGGCGGCGAGCGGCGCCAGGTCGCCGGGGACCCCCATGACGTGCCCGCGCGGCATGGGCCGCAGCGCGCCCCGGGTCCACAGGTGGGCGGTGGCGGTGGCGGGCGGCTGCAGGGCGTCGCCGAGGCCCACGGCCCGCGCGAGGGCCACGGCTTCGGGGCGGCGGGCGAGCAGGGACTCGGCGCCGAGGTCGACGGGGGCCCCGGCGAGCTCACCGGCGTACAGCTTGCCGCCGAGCCGCGGCCCGGCCTCCAGCAGCGTGACGCGCACGCCCTCGGAGAGCAGCCGGTGGGCCGCCGCGAGGCCCGCGATACCGCCGCCGATGACCACGACGTGCCGGGTCCGGCCGGGGCGATCCGTACGCATGTCCGCTTCGTGCATGGACACATCGTCTCAGACCGATCACCGAGGCCGGACCGTGACCGCATCGGGACCAGCCCGGGACCGCAGAGGTGAAACCCGCGACGGGACTCTGGACGTCGAACCGGCAACACCAGCCGAACCTCGGGGGTTTGACACGATGCGCACTCCGCACAGACAGCGCTCCGCGGCGGCTCTGGCCGCCCTGTCCCTGGCCGGGGCCCTCGCGCTCACGGGCTGCGGCGCCGACGGGAGCCGGGACAGCGCGAGCGACAAGGCGGTGGTCGCGCCCGCCCAGGGCGGCAAGGCCCCGGAGGGCGCGCGGGGAGCGGCGGCTCCCCCTGCGTCGGCGGCCGGCTCGGCGCCCGGCGCGACCGACAAGAACGGGCAGCAGCCGACCGTGGTCCGCCCCAACGTCATCCGTACGGCGACCCTCGGCATCGAGACGGCGGACGCCCAGAAGACCCTCGCGGCGGCCCGCTCGGCGGCCGACGGCGCGGGCGGCTATGTCGGCAACGAGTCGACCAAACGCGGCGGGGACGGCCGGATGACCTCCACGCTGACCCTCCGCGTGCCGGGCGAGCGCTACGACGCGGTGCTCAGCGCCATGGAGGGCAGCGGCAAGCTCCTGCACCGCAAGGTCGATGCGCAGGACGTCACGGAGAAGGTCGCCGACATCGGCAGCCGGGTCGCCTCCCAGCAGGCCAGCGTGGCCCGGGTGCGGGAGATGATGGGCAAGGCCTCGGCGCTGAGCGAGGTGGTGATGCTGGAGAGTGAGCTGAGCCGGCGCCAGTCCGACCTGGAGTCGCTGCTCGCGCAGCAGACGGCGCTGAAGGACCAGACCTCGATGGGGACGATCACGCTGGAGGTCTCGGAGCCGGCCCCGCCGCGGGCGGAGAAGGAGAAGGAGAAGGAACCCGGCTTCGGCGACGCCCTGAGCGGCAGCTGGAAGGTGTTCTCCACGCTCGTGCGGTACCTGGTGCTCGCCGCGGCCGCCGTGCTGCCGTTCGCGCTGACGGCGGGCCTGGTGGCGCTCGGGTACCGGGGGTACCGCACGCTGCGCCCGGCGAAGCCGAAGGCGAGGACGGGGCCCGCCTCGATGCGGCTGCCTCGCCAGGCCCCGGCGGCCGCCCCGCCCGCCCCGACTGCCCCGCCCGCCCCGGCCGCCCCGGCCGCCCCGGCACGGAGCGAGGCCGAAGCAGAGGACTGAGCGCGTGCGCGCCCGTAGCGTGTCCCCGTAGACGGGACGACGGCGGCGGAGGACGGTGCGGGCGATGGCGACGGAACGACTCGTGGTGGTCGGCGGTGACGCGGCGGGCATGTCCGCCGCGTCACAGGCCAGGCGGCTCAAGGGCCCGGCGGAGCTGGAGATCGTCGCCTTCGAGCGCGGACACTTCACCTCGTACTCCGCGTGCGGGATCCCGTACTGGATCGGCGGCCAGGTCGCCGAGCGGGACGACCTCATCGCCCGCACCCCCGAGGAGCACCGGGCCCGGCACATCGACCTGCGCACCCGCACCGAGGTACTGGAACTGGATCTCGCGGGCGGCCGGGTCCGAGCCCGCGATCTGGACAGCGGGTCCGAATCCTGGACGGACTACGACAAGCTCGTCCTGGCGACGGGCGCCCGCCCGGTCCGCCCCCGCCTCCCCGGCATCGGCGCGCACGGGGTCCACGGCATCCAGACCCTGGACGACGGCCAACGTCTGATGACCACGTTGGACCGCGCGGAGGGACCGGAACGCGCGGAGGGCCGCCGGGCTGTCGTGGTCGGCGCGGGCTACATCGGCGTCGAGATGGCGGAGGCCCTGGTCGGGCGGGGGTACGAGGTCACCGTCCTGCACCGCGGCGAGCAGCCGATGGCCACGCTGGACCCGGACATGGGCGGCCTGGTGCACAGCGCGATGAACGGCATGGGGATCCGTACGGTCTCCCGCGCCGAGGTCACGAAGATCCTCACCGACGAGGAGGGCCGGGCCCGCGCGGTGGCCACGGCGGCGGGGGACGAGTACCCGGCGGACGTGGTCGTGCTCGGCATCGGCGTGGAGCCGCGCACGGCCCTCGCGCGCGCCGCCGGTCTCCCGCTCGGCCCGTCGGGCGGCATCCTCACGGACCTCTCGATGCGGGTCCGCGGCCACGACAACATCTGGTCGGGCGGCGACTGCGTGGAGGTCCTGGACCTGGTCGCGGGCCGTACCCGGCACATCCCGCTGGGCACGCACGCCAACAAACACGGCCAGGTCATCGGCTCGGGCGTGGGCGGCGGCTACGCGACCTTCCCCGGCGTGGTCGGCACGGCGGTCAGCAAGGTCTGCGACCTGGAGATCGCCCGTACGGGGCTGCGCGAGCGGGACGCGCTGGAGGCGGGCCTGCGCTTCGTCACGGCCACGATCACCTCCACCAACACCGCGGGCTACTACCCGGGCGCGGCGGAGATGACGGTGAAGATGCTGGCGGAACGCCGCACGGGCCGCCTCCTCGGGGTCCAGATCGTCGGGGGCGCGGGCTCCGCGAAGCGGGTGGACGTCGCGGCGGTCGCCCTCACGGCGGGCATGACGGTGGACCAGATGGTCTCCCTGGACCTGGGCTACGCCCCGCCGTTCTCCCCGGTCTGGGACCCGGTCCTGGTCGCCGCCCGCAAGGCCGTGGCGGCGGTCCGCTCGGCGGGGGTCTAGGGAGTGTCGTCAAAGTGGCGTCGGCCGCCCGAAGGGCGGGGCTGGTGGGGTCTGGTGCGTGCGATCGCAAGGCGGAGGAGGGAATCGACGCGGTGGGGGCACCTCCCAGCGGTAGCTGGGGGACGTCGGTGACCGACGACAACGCGGCTGGGGGTCCCCCCGGACGGAGTCTGGGGGAGTGCGTGCCAGACCCCACCAGCCAGACGGGACTTTGACGACACGACCTAGCCGGCTTCCGCCAACTCCGAGCGGATCAGCTCCAGCAGACGGCCCATCCAGTTCCGGCCGCCGCCGGGGCCCTCGTCGCGCCAGAAGGGGGACTCGAAGACGCCCGAGTATCCGATGCCCGCCTCCCCCGTGGCGAGAAGGAGTTCGGCGAGCGGCGGGTGCTGGGCGAACTTGGCCCGCAGCAGCCCGGCCATGACGGCGAGCCGCACGGCGGGCCAGTCCGCCCGACGGGCCGCCTTCCGGCCTGCCTCCCGTGCCTCGTGTGCGGTGGCCGCGGCGCGGATCAGGTCGTGGTCGGCGCGGTCGGCGGCGGAGAGCGCCCAGTACCCGTGGATCACGGTCGAGTAGGTCTCGCCCCGGTACGCGAAGGGGGCGTCGTAGTCGTTGCGCAGGGCGAAGTCGCCGAGCTCGGCGGGCCAACCCCGGGGATACGTCGTCTCGCGGAGGACGACCGGGGGCCGCGGGGCGTCGGTGGGATCGTCCGCGTACGCGACGCGCTCGCGCTCCAGGGCACGCTCGGCGCTCTCGTCCCCGTCGGCGAAGTAGTCGAGGGCGTCCTGGTGCATCTGCGCCGTCACCACGGGACCGTCCCCGTCCACGGGGTCCCCGACCTCGGTCAGCAGGATCCGCAGCGGCCGGTCCTGGCGCTCCATGTCGCCGAGGACGAAGACGCGCAGGTGGGCGGGGACCTTGAGGTACGCCTCCCGGAGCGCGGCCCGCCGGTCCCGAGTCGGCTCTGCCCGGTAGGCCCGGACGGCGTCCCAGCAGCAGTCTGCCGTCGTCGGCCGCCCCGCCAGCCGGGCGATCTCGTCGGCGACCTCCAGGAGGAAGCTCTCCGGGGTCCGCCGCTCGGGGTAGCGGGCCTGCCACTTCGACGCGGGGAGGGGCCACTCCCCCGCACCCGGACGGTCGAGCGCGAGCTTCCCGGACGCCAGCCACCTCTCCAGCCCGGCCAGGTCGATCGCGTCGAACCGTCCGACGGTGATCGCGCCGTCCGCGTAGATGAAGAGGTGCTCGGGGTAGTGCTCACCCCGCCGGTCGCCCTCGCGCCACACGAGGCACCAGGCCCCGTCGATCGACTCTCCGTCGGATATGCGAAACGTCGGCCCGTGCCATGTCATGCACGGCACAGTACCGACGTTTCGATCTTGCTTCGGCTCAGCGGGCCGTCTTGGTGTGGACGTAGTCCACCAGGCGGGTCAGGGCGTCCGGGTCCGTCGTCGGGAGGACACCGTGGCCGAGGTTGAAGATGTGGCCCTCCAGGCCGGCCGCGGCGGAGAGGACCTCGTCCGTCTTGGCCTCGACGGCCTCCGGGGTGGAGAAGAGCACCGCCGGGTCCAGGTTGCCCTGGAGCGCCTTGCCCGGGCCCACCCGGCGGACGGCCTCGTCCAGCGGGATCCGCCAGTCGACGCCCACGACGTCCGCTCCGGCCTCGCCCATCAGGCCCAGCAGCTCGCCGGTGCCCACGCCGAAGTGGATGCGCGGGACCCCGTAGGAGGCCACGGACTCGAAGACCTTCGTCGAGGCCGGCATCACCGAGCGGCGGTAGTCCGCCGGGGCAAGCGCGCCGACCCAGGAGTCGAAGAGCTGGACGGCGGAGACGCCGGCCTCGATCTGGACCTTCAGGAAGGCGGAGGTGATCTCCGCGAGGCGGTCCAGCAGATCCGCCCACAGCTTCGGGTCCCCGTACATCAGGGCCTTGGTGTGCTCGTGGTTCTTCGAGGGACCGCCCTCGACCAGGTAGCTCGCGAGAGTGAAAGGCGCGCCCGCGAAACCGATCAACGGCGTGGAGCCCAGTTCACCCGTGAGCATGCCGATCGCCTCGGTGACGTACGAGACGTCCTCAGGGGTGAGGTCGCGCAGCTGTGCGAGGTCCTCGCGGCGGCGGATGGGCTGGGCCACGACCGGGCCGATGCCCGGCTTGATGTCCAGGTCGACGCCGATCGCCTTCAGCGGCACCACGATGTCGGAGAAGAAGATCGCCGCGTCCACGTTGTGGCGGCGCACCGGCTGGAGCGTGATCTCGGTGACCAGGTCGGGCCGCATGCACGACTCCAGCATCTGGGTCCCCTCGCGCACCTTTCGGTACTCGGGGAGCGAGCGCCCGGCCTGCCGCATGAACCACACCGGGGTGTGCGGCACCGGCTCCCGCCGGCACGCCTTCAGGAAGGCGGAATCGTACGTCTGACTCGGCTGGCCCGTGGGGCGGTCGTTGGCGCTCACGACCCAAATCTTCGCACGTATGAAGAAGTGCCCGGCCCGGCGCGGGTGTCCCTGCGCCGCGGGGGCGCTCGTTCCGCCTAGTCTTCCCCGCATGGCTGCGGCTCAGGGACGATTTTCAGATGGCGCTGACGGTATGGACAGCGCGAAGGAGAGCTCCGTCCCGCTCCCGTTCCGGCGGGCGGTCGACGGCTTGAAGAAGGCGCGACTGCGTCCGGGGATCGAGATCGACCCGACGAAGCCCCCGCAGAGACTGGCCCCGTACGCCTACGCGCTGGAGGCGGCGGTGGTGGACGGCGAGGACGATCTGGCCGACGGCCGCCTCATCCTGCTCCACGATCCGGCCGGGCACGACGCCTGGCACGGGACCTTCCGGCTCGTGACGCTCGTACGGGCGGAACTGGAGCCGGAGATGGCCGCGGACCCCCTGCTCCCGGAGGTGTGCTGGTCGTGGCTGACGGGGGCGCTGGACGCGCGCGGCCTCACGTACGGGGAGGCGAGCGGGACCGTGACCATGGCGAGCTCGCACTACTTCGGCGGGCTCGCGGAGCGGCGGCCGGCGACGCAGATCGAGATCAGAGCCTCGTGGACGCCGCGCGAGGGGGTGGGCGGCGTGCCGGACAGCTCCGCGCACCTGTCGGCCTGGTGCGAGCTGCTGTGCCAGATCGCGGGGCTGCCGCCGGTCGGGCCGACGGACAGCGTCACGGGAGTGGTCTCGCTGCCGCAGCGCCGCGGTCCCCACCACCCGTAGGCGCGGGACCGTACGGCCGCGCGAGCCGACCCGAAAGAGCGCACTCGGCGGGGAACGCCCGAGCGAAGCCCGTAACGGAGTGTCGAAACGGGGCATCCGTTGTGGGCTTCTGATCACCCTATGATCGATCGTGCGTCCGAATTGCCCGAATTGTTACTCACCAAATCGTGATCATTCCCTAAAGCCGGGCGGGTGACGTGCCGAAGGAGTCAGTGACCATCCGCACGGTTCGCACCGGCTTCCTTCCCCGAGCCGGCCGTCCCGCCACTCCCCCAGGAGGCCTAGGTGTCCGTTCTTCTCGAGCAGCCCGCAAGCCTGGTCGCCTACCGCCCGAACAAGCCGACGGCCATGGTCGTCGTGGCCGACCCGCGCGTGCGATCCACCGTGACCCGCCATCTGTGGGCCCTCGGAGTACGTGACGTGATCGAGGCTTCGTCCATCGCGGAGGCCCGCCCCCGCGTCGGCAGCCCGCGCGACATCTGCGTGGCCGACGTACACCTGCCCGACGGTTCCGGTCTCACCCTGCTCTCCGAGACCCGCGCCGCGGGCTGGCCGAACGGCCTGGCCCTGTCCGCCGCCGACGACATCGGCGCCGTACGCAACGCCCTCGCGGGCGGAGTGAAGGGCTACGTCGTCACCGGCACCCGGACCAACATCGGCCTCCCCAGCCGGCCCGGCGCCGCCCCCATCGGCGCCGCCGCCGCCCGTATGCACCGCCGCCCCCCGGGTGCCCCGAGCCACCCGGGCGGCTACCGAGAGCTCTCCGGCCGCGAGGTCGAGGTCCTGCGCCTCGTCGCGGAGGGCCAGTCCAACAAGGCCATCGGCGTCTCGATGGGCCTGTCCGCCCTGACCGTCAAGTCCCACCTCGCCCGGATCGCCCGCAAGCTGGGCACCGGCGACCGGGCCGGGATGGTCGCCGTCGCGCTGCGGACCGGGATCATCCACTGATCCCGCCCCGAGGCTCCCGGGCGAATCCCCGGAGAACCCCGGGGAAACGTCCGCCCTCCCCCCTCGCGCCCGTCGACGGATCGTTCCGGCGACGGGCGCGTCGCATCCACGGATACCCTTGACCGGTGACCGACGCCCAAGAGACCGCAGCAGACCTGCGCACCACCACCGGGGGCGGCCCCCCGGACGACGTCGTCAGTTCGTCCGATGGGCCGCCGATTCCGTTGCTCGAACCCCGCGAGGGGATCCCTCCGGTGGTCGCCGACGCCGACGCCCTCGCCGAAGTGGTCGCGGCCTTCGCCGCGGGCACCGGCCCCGTGGCCGTCGACGCCGAGCGCGCCTCCGGATACCGCTACGGCCAGCGCGCCTACCTGGTGCAGCTGCGCCGCGAGGGCGCGGGTTCCGCGCTCATCGACCCGGTGGGCTGCCCCGACCTCTCCGCACTCGGCGAGGCCCTGTCCGGCACCGAGTGGATCCTGCACGCCGCCACCCAGGACCTGCCGTGCCTGCGCGAAATAGGCATGGTGCCCACCTCCCTGTTCGACACCGAGCTGGCCGGCCGACTCGCCGGCTTCCCACGGGTGGGACTGGGCGCGATGGTCGAGAGCGTGCTCGGCTACGCGCTGGAGAAGGGCCACTCCGCCGTCGACTGGTCGACCCGCCCGCTGCCGGAGCCGTGGCTGCGCTACGCCGCCCTGGACGTGGAGCTGCTGGTGGACCTGCGGGACGCGCTGGAGGAGGAGCTGGACCGGCAGGGCAAGCTGGAATGGGCCCACCAGGAGTTCGACGCCATCGCCGCCGCACCGCCCGCGCCGCCGCGCAAGGACCCGTGGCGCCGTACGTCCGGCATGCACAAGGTGCGCCGCCGCCGGCAGATGGCGGTCGTACGGGAGCTGTGGGAGTCGCGGGACCGGATCGCCCAGCGGCGTGACGTGTCGCCCGGCAAGGTGCTGGGCGACGCCGCGATCGTCGAGGCCGCCCTCGCCCTCCCGGCGAACGTGCAGACCCTGTCCGCCCTGCCCGGCTACGGGCAGCGCATGGGCCGGCGCCAGCTGGAGCAGTGGATGGCCGCCGTGGACCGGGCGAAGGCCCTGCCCGAGAGCGAACTCCCGCAGCCCGGGGCGACGCCGGCCGGTCCGCCGCCGCCGCGCTCCTGGGTCGACAAGGACCCGGCCGCCGCCGCCCGGCTGTCGGCGGCCCGCGCGGCCGTGTCGGCCCTGGCGGAGGGGCTGAACCTGCCCCAGGAGAACCTGATCACCCCCGACACGGTCCGCCGGCTGTGCTGGGAGCCGCCGCAGCGGCTGGAGGCGGACGCGGTGGCGGACGCCCTCGCGGGCTACGGCGCCCGCCCGTGGCAGATCGAGCAGGTGACCGCGGCGCTGGTCACGGCCCTGGCCGCGACCGCCTGACCCGGCCGGCCGCCGGAAACATGTGCGGGGTCCTCACTACAAAGGAGTGAGGACCCCGTCCTCGTCCCGGTTGAAGGCGCCGGAGGTCGCACCCTCGACCTTGCCCTGCTTGAGCCAGTGCTCGGACATGGTGTGCACCAGCTTCGACTCGCGCTCCCAGGGCACCTGGTGGCTCGCGCAGGCGATCCGGAACATCAGCTTGTCCGACCCGGGCATGGCCTTGTAGAGCTCGGGCACCGAGAAGTACAGCAGGCCCAGGTCCGGCGAGGTGTTCACAATGGTGTCGTACGCCCCGTACACGAGGCAGACGGGTACCGTGCCGCCGAGCGTCCCGTTCAGCGGGACGGTGGTGGAGTTCCAGCCCCACCAGTACGAGTTCCGGACGCGGTTCAGCCCCTCCGGCGTTCCGGCCACCGGGCCGCCCCAGTAGCGGCCGATCGGGTCGGTGTCCATCACCGCCTTCCAAACGATGTCGACCATGTCGTTCTCGCGCTGGTCCGGGCAGTGCAGGTCCCTGTCCCACACGGTCTCGAAGCCGCCTTTCGTGCCGACGCTCATCGGATAGCCGAAGGCGGCTGCCGGAGCGGACACCGGCAGCGGCACCGGTGCGTCGAAATCGGTCCCGGGCGCGCTCGGCCTGCCCTTCGGCGGGAAGATCGGCGCCAGCAGGAAGAGGCTGCGCACCTTGCCGGGGTGCTGGATGGCGTACGGCCCGAGCTGCTGGGCGGCCGCGGAATAGCCGATGAGGTCGACCTCCGAGGCGCCGGTGATCCCGAGGATGAACTCGACGACCGTGTCGACCTCGTCCCAGTCGCTCTGCGAGTTGTTCAGCTGCGCCGCGTAGTTCGGCCCGCCGGTATAGAGCGCCGGATTCGGATTGGGGACGAGGAGGCCCTGCTGCGCCGGGCTGACGTTGCGCGGGTCGTCCATCTTCGGGCGGGTGGACAGGCCGGATCCCTGGAGTTCCATCACGAAGACGTCGAAGTCCTTCTTCGCCAGCTCGTCGGCCCAGCTGTACTTCTTGTGCGCGAGGTCGAAGGCTGTCAGGCCCGGGACGCTCCGGCCGTGCAGCATGAGGACGGGCCGGCGCGGGCCGTCGGTCGGCGTGCCGTTGCGCTCGCGGACGAAGAGTTCCACGACGTCGCCCTTGTTCGCGGGGATGGTCGAGATGTGGGGCACGTGGTGGTCGGTGACGACGGGTGCGGGCATCGCGGCACTCCTGTTCGGTCGGCGGGCCCGGGGCGTGTACCGGGCCAAGCCCAGCGTCGGACCGGGGTGCGTCCCATGCCACGGACGTGACCGTGCCGGCCGCCCGCGCTACCCGATCGGGTAGCGCGGGCGCGCCGATCGGCCGGGCGCGCGGCCGGGGCGCGCGGCACGGGGGCGGCGTCCGGCGGTGTGACCTTCGCCGCTCCTCGGGGAGGGGGTGTGCACATTGGTTACCCGCAAGTAGCATGGGCCAGGTGAGCGGGCGCTCAGCAACACATGCCGAGCCGCCCCCGCGCAGCAGTGCACACCCGCACCTGGAGGAGAGCCAACGTGCCTCGTACCGTCAGGGACGTCGTCTTCGTCGACGGCGTCCGCACCCCGTTCGGCAAGGCGGGCCCGAAGGGCATCTACCACGAGACCCGCGCCGACGACCTCGTCGTGAAGGCGATCCGGGAGCTGCTGCGCCGCAACCCGGACCTGGACCCCGCGAAGATCGACGAGGTCGCCATCGCCGCGACCACGCAGATCGGCGACCAGGGCCTGACGCTGGGCCGTACGGCCGGCATCCTCGCGGGCCTCCCGCAGTCCGTCCCGGGCTACTCCATCGACCGCATGTGCGCCGGCGCGCTGACCGCCGTCACCGCCGTCGCGGGCGGCGTGGCCTTCGGTGCGTACGACGTCGCCCTCGCCGGCGGTGTCGAGCACATGGGCCGCCACCCCATGGGCGAGGGCGTGGACCCGAACCCGCGCTTCGTCTCCGAGAAGCTGGTCGACGAGTCCGCCCTGTTCATGGGCATGACCGCCGAGAACCTGCACGACCGGTACCCGGCGATCACCAAGCTCCGCGCCGACGAGTACGCCGTGCGCTCGCAGGAGAAGGCCGCCAAGGCGTACGCCGACGGCAAGATCCAGCAGGACCTGGTGCCGATCTCGGTGCGCAACACCAACGAGGCGGCGGGTGAGACGGGCTGGGGCCTGGTCACCTCCGACGAGCCGATGCGCCCGGGCACCACCCTGGAGAACCTGGCCGGTCTGAAGACCCCGTTCCGTACCCACGGCCGGGTCACCGCGGGCAACGCCGCCGGTCTCAACGACGGTGCCACCGCCGCGATCATCGCGTCCGAGGACTTCGCCCGGGAGAACAACCTCCCGGTCAAGATGCGCCTGGTCTCGTACTCCTTCGCGGGTGTCGAGCCCGAGGTCATGGGCTACGGCCCGATCCCGGCCACCGAGAAGGCGCTCGCCCAGGCCGGCCTGTCCATCGAGGACATAGGCCTGTTCGAGATCAACGAGGCCTTCGCGGTCCAGGTGCTCGCCTTCCTGGAGCACTACGGCATCGCCGACGACGACGCCCGCGTGAACCAGTACGGCGGCGCCATCGCGTTCGGCCACCCGCTCGCCTCCTCCGGCGTCCGTCTGATGACGCAGCTGGCCCGCCAGTTCGAGGAGCAGCCGCACGTCCGCTACGGCCTGACCACCATGTGCGTCGGCTTCGGCATGGGCGCCACGGTCATCTGGGAGAACCCGCACTTCACCTCCGAGGGAGACGCCAAGTGAGCACCACCACTGAGCTCCTGAAGGGCGCGGCCGAGCTGTTCCCGGACGAGGTCGTCACGTCCGCGCACGTCCGCCACCTGGACCTGCCGTTCGGCGCCGGGCGCTTCGCGCTCATCACGCTGGACAACGGCTTCGACCACACCAAGCCGACCACCTTCGGCCCGCAGTCCCTCGCCAACCTGAACGCGGCGATCGACCAGGTCGAGCAGGAGGCCCTCGCGGGCTCCATCGTCGGCGCGGGCATCACCGGCAAGCCGTTCATCTTCGCGGTCGGCGCCGACCTCAAGGGCGTCGAGCTGCTCAAGCAGCACGACGAGGCGCTCGCCATCGGCAAGGGCGGCCACGACGTCTTCAAGCGCCTGTCGGCGCTGGCGGTCCCGACCTTCGCCTACTACAACGGCGCGGCGATGGGCGGCGGTGTCGAGGTCGGTCTGCACTGCACCTACCGCACCGTCTCGAAGGCCATCCCGGCCTTCTCGCTGCCCGAGGTCTTCCTCGGCCTGGTTCCCGGCTGGGGCGGCTGCGCCATCCTGCCGAACCTGATCGGCGCGGACCGCGCGGTCTCGGTGATCATCGAGAACTCGCTCAACCAGAACAAGCAGCTGCGCGGCAAGCAGGTCTTCGACCTCGGCATCGCGGACGCGCTGTTCGAGGGCGCCGACTTCCTGGAGCAGTCGCTGCTCTGGACGGCGAACGTCCTGAACGGCACCACCGAGGTCGTACGGGCCGAGATCGACCGCGGCGAGGGCTGGGACGCGGCGGTCGCCCGCGGCCGCTTCATCGCCGACTCCAAGGTGCACGGCGCGGCCCCGGCCGCCTACCGCGCGCTGGAGATCATCGAGGCGGCCAAGGACGGCGACCTGCAGAAGGGCTTCGACGCCGAGGACACGGCCCTGGCCGACCTCATCATGGGCGGCGAACTGCGCTCGGGCATCTACGCCTTCAACCTGGTCCAGAAGCGCGCCAAGCGCCCGGCCGGTGCCCCGGACAAGTCCCTGGCCCGTCCGGTCACCAAGGTCGGCGTCGTCGGCGCGGGCCTGATGGCCTCGCAGCTGGCGCTGCTCTTCCTGCGCCGCCTGGAGGTGCCGGTGGTCCTCACCGACATCGACCAGGAGCGCGTGGACAAGGGCGTGGGCTACGTCCACGCCGAGATCCAGAAGCTGCTCGGCAAGGGCCGCATCAACCAGGACAAGGCCAACCGCCTGACCGCCCTGGTGACCGGCGTCCTGGACAAGGCCGAGGGCTTCGCGGACGCGGACTTCATCATCGAGGCCGTGTTCGAGGAGATGTCCGTCAAGCAGAAGGTGTTCGCGGAGGTCGAGGCGGTCGCCCCGGCGCACGCGATCCTCGCCACCAACACCTCCTCGCTGTCGGTGTCGGAGATGGCCTCCAAGCTCCAGCACCCGGAGCGCGTGGTCGGCTTCCACTTCTTCAACCCGGTCGCGATCCTCCCGCTGCTGGAGATCGTCCGCGGTGAGCAGACCGACGACGCCTCGCTGGCCACGGCCTTCGGTGTCGCCAAGAAGCTGAAGAAGACCGCGGTCCTCACCAAGGACGCCCCGGCGTTCGTCGTGAACCGCATCCTGACCCGCTTCATGGGCGAGATCCAGAACGTCATCGACGAGGGCACCCCGGTGGTCACCGCCGAGAAGGCCATCGAGCCGCTCGGCCTGCCGATGTCCCCGCTGGTGCTCCTGGAGCTCGTCGGCCCGGCGATCGGTCTGCACGTCTCCGAGACCCTGAACCGCGCCTTCCCGGAGCGCTTCACCGTCTCCCCGAACCTGGCTGCGGTCGTCAAGGCCGGCAAGCGCGGCTTCTACGTCTACGACTCCGGCAAGCCGGAGCTGGACCCCGAGGTCGCCGCCCTCCTGGTGCAGGGCGATGTCGTCCTGACGGAGGAGCAGGTCCGCGACCGCGTCCTGGACGCGGTGGCGCAGGAGATCGGCCTGATGCTGGAGGAGGGTGTCGTGGCCGAGGCCCAGGACATCGACCTCTGCCTCATCACCGGTGCGGGCTGGCCCTTCCACCTGGGCGGCGTCACGCCGTACCTGGACCGTGAAGGCGTCTCGGAGCGCGTGAACGGCAAGAAGTTCCTGGCTCCCGGCCTGGCGAGCGTCCCGGCCTAGTCCGGGTCGCAGACGGGCATCCGACGGCCTGGCCCGCCCCTTCCGGGGGGCGGGCCTCGGCCGTTCGAATATCTGTCTAAGATTCACCCCCATGACGGACACGCACGCGCGGCCCAGGCGCCGCCGACGCCGCATTCTGCGGATCACCCTGTTGCTGGTCGCCGTGCTGATCCTGGGCGCCGCCGGGGCCGGCTGGTGGACGTACAGCCACCTCAACGGCAACATCGACAGCGTCGACCTGGACCAGGCGATCGGCGTCGACAACCGGCCGCCGAAGGTCGCCGCGAACGCCCAGAACATCCTGGTGCTCGGCTCCGATTCACGTGCCGGGGCCAACGCCGACCTCGACCACGGCGACGTCAGCGGCGCCCGCTCGGACACCGCGATGCTGGTGCACATACCCGAGGGCCGGGCCAAGGCCACCGCGGTGAGCATCCCCCGCGACACCCTGATCACCCGGCCCGAGTGCAAGGACAGGGACGGCGAGACCGTGCCGTCCGCGAAGCGGGTCATGTTCAACTCGGTCTATTCGCTGGCCGGTCCGGCCTGCGTGGTCAACACCGTGGAGCAGCTGTCCGGCGTCCGCGTGGACCACTTCGTCGAGGTGGACTTCGCCGGCTTCAAGGGCCTGGTGGACGCGCTCGGCGGGGTCACCGTCACCCTGGACAAGCCGATGAGCGGAGCCAAGGGCGGCCTGAAGCTGGACGCGGGCACGCACCGGCTGAACGGCACCGACTCGCTCAAGTTCGTCCGTACCCGCTACGGCTACGGCGACGGCAGCGACCTCGGACGCATAGGCCTGCAGCAGCAGTTCATGATGGCGATGCTGACCGAGATCAAGAAGCAGGACGCCCTCGGCAACCCGGCGCGGCTCTACAAGCTCGCCGACGCCGGGACCAAGTCGCTGACCACCGACTCCGACCTCGCCTCCCTCACCGCGCTCTCCGACTTCGCGAAGAGCATGAAGGGCGTGGACCCGGACACGATGGAGACGCTCATGCTGCCGGTCGCCTACGACAAGGTGGACCCGAACCGGGTGGTCGTGGCCGAGCCGCAGGCGACCCAGCTGTGGGAAGCCCTCCGCAAGGACCAGAAGGTGCCGGCCTCCGCGAAGGACTCCCCCGCCAAGGGCTGACGCAGCCGGCACGGACGAAGCCGGCCGTACGGGTGACCCGTACGGCCGGCTTCCGTCGTTCCGTGCCCGGTTCCGCGTCTAGAACTTCGCGTCCGCGCCGACCTTGCCGAGGCGGCTGTGGCTGCGCCCGTACAGGAAGTAGACCACGATGCCGATGGCCATCCAGATGCCGAACCGGATCCAGGTCTCGGCCGGCAGGTTGAGCATCAGCCAGAGCGAGGCCGCGATCGACAGGATCGGGATCAGCGGCACCCACGGGGTGCGGAAGGACCGGTGCAGGTCGGGGCGGGTCCGGCGCAGGATGATCACGCCGAGGGCGACGAGCACGAAGGCGAACAGGGTGCCGATGTTCACCAGTTCCGCGAGCTTCTCAAGGCTGGTGAAGCCCGCGACGACGGCGATGACCCCACCGAGCAGGATGGTCGCCCGGTACGGCGTGCGGTACTTCGGGTGGGTGACGGAGAAGACGCGCGGCAGCAGTCCGTCACGGCTCATCGCGAAGAACACGCGGGTCTGGCCGAGCAGCAGGATCATGCTCACGGTGATCAGGCCGACGGCCGCCCCGAGACTGATGGCACCGGAGAAGAAGGGCTGGTTCACCGACTTGAAGGCTTCGGCCAGCGGCGCGGTCGGCGACATCTCCGTGTACTTCTGCATGCCGGTGACCACCAGTGTCACGGCGACGTAGAGCACGGTGCAGATGATCAGCGAGCCGAGGATGCCGCGCGGCATGTCCCGCTGGGGGTTCCTGGTCTCCTCGGCCGCGGTGGCCACGACGTCGAAGCCGATGAAGGCGAAGAAGATGAGGGAGGCCGCGGTGAAGATGCCCATGACGCCGAAGTTGGTGGGCGCGTATCCGAAGAGCAGCTGGATCAGCGGCGCGTGCAGGCCGCCGCCCGCCTCCTGTGGCTGGGCAGGGGGGATGAACGGCGAGTAGTTGTCGGCCTTGATGAAGAACAGGCCCGCGACGATGACCAGCAGCACCACGGTGACCTTGATCGCGACCACGATCGCCGTGATCCGCGCCGAGAGCTTCGTCCCGACGACCAGGATCGCGGTCAGCGCGAGGATCAGCAGGAAGGCCAGCAGGTCGAAGGTCCCTCCCGCGTCGGGCCCGGACAGCGCGGTGGGCAGGTCCCAGCCGAGGTTGGTGTGCATGAGGTGGCGCACGTACCCGGACCAGCCGACCGCCACCACGGCGGTGCCGAGCGCGAACTCGAGCACAAGGTCCCAGCCGATGATCCAGGCGGGCAGCTCACCGATCGACGCGTACGAGAAGGTGTACGCGGATCCGGCCACCGGCACGGTGGACGCGAACTCGGCGTAGCAGAGCGCCGCGAGGGCGCAGACGATGCCCGCTGCCACGAAGGCGAGGGAGGTGGCGGGTCCGGCATTGTTCCGGGCCGCGATGCCCGTGAGGACGAAGATGCCGGTGCCGATGATGACGCCCACACCGAAGACCGTCAGGTCCCAGGCGGAGAGCGACTTGCGGAGCGCGTGTTCCGGCTCCTCCGTGTCGCGGATGGACTGCTCCACCGTCTTGGTGCGGAAGGGGCTGTTCATATCCTTACTCACCGACGCACCTCCGACAGGTGATGACGCACGCGAACGGGCCGGGAGGCCCACCCCTCCAAGGGTGATCTCCCGGCCCGTGACGTGCAACCGCGCGGCGATCTAGTGGCCGGTACCCGTACTAGTCGACGGCGGCGGCCGGCTCGTTGTCGTAGCGCCCGTCCAGCTTGGCCACCAGGCCGGTGACCTGCCGGGCGATGTCCGGAGCGGTCAGCCCGATCTCGGCCATGACCTCCTTGCGGGAGGCGTGGTCCAGGAAGCGCTGGGGGATGCCGAAGTCGCGCAGCGGTACGTCGACCCCCGCGTCCCGCAGGGCCTGCGCGACGGCGGAGCCGACACCGCCTGCCCGGCTGTTGTCCTCGACGGTGACGACGACCCGGTGCTGGTCCGCGAGCGGGGCCAGGGCCTCGTCCACCGGCTTGACCCAGCGGGGGTCGACCACGGTGCAGGAGATGCCCTGCTTGTCGAGCAGGTCGGCGATCTCCAGACACATCGGGGCGAGTGCGCCGACCGATACGAGGAGTACGTCCGGATGGGTGACTTCGGGGGCCGGGGTGCGCAGTACGTCCATGCCGCCGATCCGGCCGACGGCCGGGACGGCCGGGCCGACGACGCCCTTGGAGAAGCGCACCACGGTCGGCGCGTCCTTGACGAGGACGGCCTCGTTCAACTGGGCGCGCAGCTGCTCCGCGTCGCGCGGGGCGGCGAGGCGCAGGCCGGGCACGACCTGGAGGATGGACATGTCCCACATGCCGTTGTGGGAGGCGCCGTCGGTGCCGGTGACGCCGGCGCGGTCCAGGACGAACGTGACACCGCACTTGTGCAGGGCGACGTCCATCAGGACCTGGTCGAAGGCGCGGTTGAGGAAGGTGGCGTACACCGCGAAGACCGGGTGGGCGCCGCCGGTCGCCAGGCCCGCCGCCGAGGTGGCGCCGTGCTGCTCGGCGATGCCGACGTCGAAGATGCGGTCGGGATAGGCGTCCGCGAACTTCTTCAGGCCGACCGGCTGGAGCATGGCCGCGGTGATCGCGACGATGTCCTTGCGCTCCTTGCCGAGCTTGACCATCTCGTCGGCGAAGACGGAGGTCCAGCTGGCGGCGTCGGTGCTGACCGGCAGGCCGGTGTCCGGGTGGATCACGCCGACCGCGTGGAAGCGGTCCGCCTCGTCCTGGACGGCGGGCTCGTAGCCGCGGCCCTTCTGGGTGAGGCAGTGCACGATGACCGGTCCGCTGAAGCGCTTGGCGCGCTGCAGGGCCGACTCCAGGGCCTCGATGTCGTGGCCGTCGATGGGGCCGATGTACTTCAGGCCCAGGTCCTCGAACATGCCCTGCGGGGCGATGAAGTCCTTGAGGCCCTTCTTGGCGCCGTGCAGGGTCTCGTAGAGCGGCCTGCCGACGACCGGCGTGCGCTCCAGGAGGTCCTTGCCGCGGGCCAGGAAGCGCTCGTAGCCGTCCGTGGTGCGCAGGGTCGCCAGGTGGTTGGCGAGGCCGCCGATGGTCGGGCCGTACGAGCGCTCGTTGTCGTTGACGACGATGACCAGGGGGCGGTCCTTGGCGGCGGCGATGTTGTTCAGCGCCTCCCAGGCCATGCCGCCGGTCAGCGCGCCGTCGCCGATGACGGCGGCGACGTGGTGGTCCTCGCGGCCGAGCACCTCGTTGGCCTTGGCGATGCCGTCGGCCCAGCCGAGCACGGTGGAGGCGTGCGAGTTCTCGATCACGTCGTGGTCGGACTCCGCGCGCGAGGGGTAGCCGGAGAGGCCGCCCTTGGAGCGCAGGTTGCCGAAGTCCTGACGGCCGGTGAGCAGCTTGTGGACGTAGGCCTGGTGGCCGGTGTCGAAGAGGACCTTGTCCTTGGGCGAGTCGAAGACCCGGTGCAGGGCGATCGTCAGTTCGACCACCCCGAGGTTGGGGCCGAGGTGCCCGCCGGTCTTGGAGACGGCGTCGACGAGGAAGGACCTGATCTCGGCGGCGAGCTGGTTGAGCTCCTCCTGGCTGAGCCGGTCCAGATCGCGCGGTCCCTTGATGCGGGTCAGCAGCACCCGTGCCTCCTTGCAGTTGCTTGCTGGTCTGACGAGTCTAATGTTCCGCTCGCGGGTGCGGTCATCGGGCCGTCCCGGGTGAGTCTCACCTTTGTCATACATGAACGCACCCTCACGAGGTCACACATTACAAACAGGCGTATACCCGCACAGGTGTACGTACTCATGCACACACGGATGCCCGGCGCCACACGAAGTGGCACCGGGCATTGTGACGGGTCTTACCGCTTAGGCACGTCCGGCCGTCTTCTGGGTCTTGCGCGTGACCGAGTCGATCACCACGGTGGCCAGCAGTACGGCACCCGTGATCATGTACTGGATCGGCGTCGCGATTCCCTCCAGTGCCAGACCGTACTGGATCGAGACGATGACCATGACGCCGAGGAGGGCGTTCCAGGTCCGGCCCCGGCCGCCGAAGAGGCTGGTGCCGCCGATGACGGCCGCCGCGATCACGTTCATCAGCAGGTCGCCGGCGCCGGCACTCTGGTTGGCGGCCGCGATCTTCGAGGCCCAGAACAGACCGCCGATGGCGGCGAAGGTGCTGGCGATCGCGAAGACCGTGATCCGGATCCGGGTGACGTTGATGCCCGCGCGGCGGGAGGCCTCGACGCTGCCACCGAGCGCGAAAACGTTTCGCCCGAAGGTCGTGCGGCGGAGCACGAAGTCCGTGACGACCAGGGCCAGCAGGAAGAGCACCACCGCGAGCGGAAGGCCCTTGTACTGGTTGAACAGCACGGCGGGGCCGAAGGTGCACAGCGCGAGCAGGCCGGTGCGCAGCAGGACCTCGGCGAGCGGCCGGGAGGGCATCCCGGCGGCCTCGCGGCGCTTCGCGTCGAAGAAGGCCGCGAGGAAGTAGCCGGCCACCGCGAGCGCGGCCAGCCCGTAGGCGACGGCCACGTCCGAGAAGAAGTACGTGGTCAGCTGGCCGACCACGCCGTCGGAGTCGATGTTGATCGTGCCGTTGCTGCCGAGGATCTGCAGCATCGCGCCCAGCCAGAAGAGCAGGCCGGACAGGGTGACGGCGAAGGCCGGGGCGCCGACCTTGGCGAAGAAGAAGCCGTGGATGGCGCCGATCACGGCGCCGCCGGCCACGGCAGCCAGGATCGCCAGCCACTCGTTCACGCCGTGGGTGACGGCGAGGACGGCGACGATCGCGCCCGAGACGCCGCTGACCGAGCCGACCGAGAGGTCGATCTCGCCGAGCAGCAGCACGAAGATGATGCCGATGGCGATCATGCCGGTGCCGGTCATCGTGATCGCGATGTTGGTGAGGTTCTCCGGGGAGAGGAAGTTCGAGTTCAGCCCCTGGAAGATGGACCAGATGACGATCAGGCCGATGACGACGGGGAGAGAACCCAGGTCGCCGGCCTTCATCTTGCGCTTGAACTCGCCCACGTACCCGGCGAGGCCCTCCTCCCTGACGAGCAGGCGGGGGTCCACGGCCGGGATCGCGTCGTGCGCCGCCGCGGGGTTGACCGGGTCGATGTGCTCCTGCTGGTCGGCGGGGCCCTTGCCCAGTGGACCGGTGGCAGGGTTCTGGGTGCTCACTTGCCGGCCTCCGAGGTGCGGGCCGCCCGGCGGGTCACGGCGTTGTCCGTGGCACCGGTGATGGCGGAGATGATCTCTTCCTGCGAGGTGTCGGCGACGTTGAAGACACCGTTGTTGCGGCCGAGCCGCAGGACCGCCACCTTGTCGGCGACGGCCTTCACATCGGCCATGTTGTGGCTGATGAGGATCACGGCGTGGCCGCGCTCGCGCAGCCGCTCCACCAGGTCGAGCACCTGTGCGGTCTGCTCGACGCCGAGGGCGGCGGTGGGCTCGTCGAGGATGACGAGCTGGGGCTCGCCCAGCATGGAGCGGGCGATCGCCACGGTCTGGCGCTGACCGCCGGAGAGCGAGGCGATGGGGATACGGACACTGGGGATCCGGATGGACAGGGTGGTCAGGAGCTCGCGGGCGCGCCGCTCCATCTCCACCTCGTCGAGGACCCCACGGCGCTTGAGCTCGCGGCCGAGGAAGAGGTTGCCGACGACATCGATGTTGTCGCACAGCGCCAGGTCCTGGTAGACCGTCGCGATGCCCAGGTTCTGGGCGTCGTGGGGCTTGCCGATGGAGACCGGACGGCCCTCCCACTCGATGACGCCTTCATCGATGGGGTGCACGCCGGCGATCGTCTTGACCAGCGTGGACTTTCCGGCACCGTTGTCGCCGACCAGGGCGACCACTTCACCGGAGTGGATCTCGAGTTCTACGTCGGTCAGGGCCTGAACGGCGCCGAACCGCTTCGAGACCCCTCGCAACGCCAGCACGGGCGCAGCGGACACATGAACCATCTCCTTCGCCGCCTGACCGGCGGGGATGTCGTGCAAAAGAGCAGGAGCGGGGCGAATGGGGGAACGTTTCTGCCCGGCGCCCCGCCAGTGGCGGGGAATGAGGGGCGGGGCGCCGGTCAGGCACGGGGGGCCGCCTCGCGATGAGGCGACGGGGGCCGCTACTTCAGGCCGATGGCGGCGCAGGCCGCCGCGTACTTGTCGGTGCAGATCTCGTCGACCGTGTAGACGCCGTCCTTGACGACGGTGTCCTTGATGTTGCCCTTGGTGAGCGAGACGACCGGGATCAGCACGGACGGGACACCCTTGGCGGTCGGGCTGTCGACCGTGGAGGTGGTGACACCTTCGAGCTTCTCACCCTTGGCGAGGGCGACGGCCATCTTCGCCGCGGCCTCGGCCTCGGGGGCGTACGGCTTGTAGACGCTCATGAACTGCTCGCCCGCGACGATCCGCTGCACACCGGCGAGTTCGGCGTCCTGGCCGGTGACCGGCGGCAGGGGGGACACGCCGGCCGCCTTGAGGGCGGTGATGATGCCGCCGGCCATGCCGTCGTTGGCGGAGTAGACACCGGTGACCTTGTCCTTGCCGAGCGCGGAGAGCGCGGCCGCCATGTTGGTGTTGGCGTTCTCCGGCTTCCACTCGACGGTGTCGTACTCCTTGCCGACGTTCACCTTGCCGTCGAGGACGGAGTGCGCACCGGACTTGAAGAGCTTGGCGTTCGGGTCGGTGACCGAACCGTTCATCATGACGATCTGGCCGTCCTTGGCCTTGTCGCCCAGCGCCTCCAGCAGCGCCTTGCCCTGGACCTTGCCGACCTCTTCGTTGTCGAAGGAGGTGTAGGCCTCGATCGGGCCCTCCGCGAGGCGGTCGTAGGCCACGACCGGGATGCCGGCCTCCTTGGCCTTCTTGACCGAGCCGGCGATGGCCTTGGAGTCCACCGCGTCGACGATCAGGACGTCCACCTTGTTGGTGATCATCGTGTCGACCTGGGAGTTCTGCGTGGTCGCGTCCTGCTTGGCGTTGGCGTAGACGACCTCGCCCTTGCCGCCGGTGAGCTCGGCGACCTTCTTCTCGATGAGCGGCTTGTCGAACTTCTCGTAGCGCGCGGTCTGGTTCTCCGGCAGGAGCAGACCGACCTTGATCGCGTCACCCTTGGCGGCGCCGGACTCCTTGGTCTTGTCGCCGGCCTCCTTGGCGCTGCCACAGGCGGCGAGGGAAACGGCCATGGCGCCGGCGGCAACGGCTACAGCGGTTCTGCGCATACGCGTGTTCATTACTTGAACCTCCCTGACGAGGCCGCAACACTGCGGCCGAGGTGGATGTGAGTCAACCCCGGCCGCAAGTTTGCCGTCAAGGAGTGAATCCTTAACGAGATGACAACGGTGCCATCCGTTATCTAACTGAAGACATGGCGGCTGAAGAGCGCACTCCACTTCCATGATCTGACAAAAGTGTCGAATCGCCCATTTCACTGAGCACAAGGGCTAGTGCGCCGAGCACCTCGGCCCGCCCTCCCAGGGACCCGGTCAGCACCGACAACTGGCGGGCCGCGCTCGGAATCGCGTACCTCCCCACCGATTCACGGATGGGAGCCAGGACGAGTTCACCGGCCTCCGCGAGCGAGCCGCCCAGGACCACCCGGCTCGGGTTCAGAAGGTTGCAGAGACTGGCCACCCCGCTGCCGATGTGGCGGCCCACGTCCGTGATCACCCGGCGGCAGCCCGGGTCCCCCTCGCGGGCCAGTTCGACCACCCGCTCCATCGTCAACTCCGGTCCGTGGCTGCCCTGGAGCAGCGGAAGCACGTACCGGGCCGCGGCGAAGGTCTCCAGGCAGCCGCGGTTCCCGCAGCGGCAGACCGGACCCGATTCGTCGAGGGTGATGTGCCCGATCTCGCCGGCGGTGCCGCCGGGGCCGCGGTAGATCTGACCGTTGATCACCAGCCCGGCGCCGACGCCGCTCGCGACCTTGATGTAGGCGAGGTCTTTTACTCCCCGCCCACTCCCCCAGACGAGTTCACCGAGGGCGCCGAGGTTCGCGTCGTTGTCCACGTACACGGGCACGCCGAGGCGCTGCGAGAGTTCCTGGCGGGGGTTGATGCCGGCCCAGCCCGGCAGGATCGCGGTCGAGCCCAGGGTCCCGGACTCCACGTCGATCGGTCCGGGGACGCCGAGACCGACGCCGATGGCCTTGTCCAGGCTCACCCCGATGCCCGCGATCAACCGTCCGACCAGCGCTTCCGCCCGGTCGAAGCCCTCCACCCAGGAGGCGTCCACGTCCAGCGGCTCGGCCTCCTCGGCCAGCACCTGGTGGGCCAGGTTCCCGACCGCCACCCGCAGGTGGGTGTGACCGAAGTCGACGCCGATCACGATGCCCGCGTCGCCGCTGAGCGACACGCTGCGGGCCCGCCGGCCGCCCGCCGAGGTGTCGGTGACCTCGACGGTCCCGCCCTCCTTGAGCTCACGGACGATGTTGGAGACCGTGGCCGCCGAGAGTCCGGTGGCGCGGGCGATCTCCGCCTGGGTCAGCGAACCCGCGAGCCGCACCGCCCGCACGACCCGTTCGAGATTCGCGCGATGCAGCGAAGACTGCGATCCGGGAGTCTGCACGACTCATCCACTCCTGCCCATAAGCGACGGCCAGCCGTCGCCCCCCGGCCGGGGGACGTCGCGACTGCGCTCGCTCCGAGACCCCAGCGTCTCCAACTTGTGAACCTTAAGTCGAGCCTTTGTCCTTCGACACGTCAAGAGGCTGACACGGCACGAACCGGCAACTACGGGCCATAAGTGGGAGAGAACGGTCGCCCGGATCGTGTTACGGTCGCTGAGGCGCCGGTCCTCTGCGGCCTTTCCGGCCGGACCGCGCCCCGCAATGACAGCGCTACGCGAGGAGGTGTTCGGGATGAGTCCCGATCGAAGTCCTTGCCGCGCTCTCGCTCTCGTCGGCTGACCCGCTGCCTGTCACCCGCTGATCAGCCGGCTCTTCCCTGAGTGCGCACGGCCGCGGTCACCCGCTGTCTCCGTGCGATTCCGCGTTCCCCTTTCCTTCCGCATGCCCTGACCCTTCTGTCAGGCATACGTCATCCATGCCCCCGGCGCATCCCGTGGCCCGTCCGCGGCACGCTGCGCCGTCCCATGATCACTCCACGTGACCGCTCGGCTTCGCGCTGCCCGGACGCCGTGGAGGGAGGTTTTCGTCATGACCATGCTCACCCCTCGTACCCCTACGAAGCTCGCACCGCCGGGCCGGTCCCGCCGCGAGCGCAAGGCCGCCGAGCTGGAGTCCCGTACCCGCCTCGCCGGCGAGCGCCTCGCAGAGGTCAGCTCCCACCCGGGCATCCGGGTCCTGCAGTCCGTCGACACTTCGCCGAACGGCCTCACCCACGCCGAGGCGGCCCTGCGCCTGGAGCGGCACGGCCGCAACGTCGTCGCCCAGGAGCGCGCCCCGCTCTGGTTCGTCCAGCTGGGGAAGGCGTACTGGAACCCGTTCATCGGCGTCCTCGTCTTCCTGGCCGCGATCATGTACTGGCAGGACCCCGCGGACCCGGGCGTCGTCATCCTCTCCGTGATGGTGGGGATCAGCGGGCTGCTGCGCTTCTGGCAGGAATACCGCTCCGGCCGCGCCGCCGACGCGCTGAAGAAGCTCGTCACCACCACCTGCGCGGTGCAGCGCCGGGCCGGCAGCGGCTCCGCGCCCACCACCTTCGAGGTGCCCATGGACCAGGTGGTCCCTGGCGACGTGGTCAAGCTGGCCGCCGGCGACCTGATCCCGGCCGACCTGCGGCTGATCGCCTCCAAGGACCTGATGGTCAGCCAGGCCGCGCTGTCCGGCGAGTCCCTGCCGGTCGCCAAGGCCGACCTTTCCCCTCGCTCCGCCGGGGGGACCCCCGGACCCGCCGACCTGGGCCGGCCTGGGACCGGCGACCCGGTCGAGGCCGACAACCTCTGTCTGATGGGGACCGCGGTCACCTCCGGCACCGCCACCGGCGTCGTCGTCGCCACGGGCGCCGACACCTACTTCGGCTCCATGGCGGGCTCGCTCGTCGGTGAGCGCCCGCAGACCAACTTCGACAGCGGCGTGCGCAAGGTCAGCTTCCTGCTGATCCGCTTCATGCTGGTCATGGTCCCGGTCGTCTTCATGATCAACGGGTTCACCAAGGGCGACTGGAACGAGGCCCTCCTCTTCGGTGTCGCCGTCGCCGTCGGCCTGACGCCCGAGATGCTGCCGATGGTGGTCTCCGCCAACCTGGCGCGCGGCGCGGTCGCCATGTCCAAGCGCAAGGTGGTCGTCAAGCGACTGGGCGCCATCCAGAACCTGGGCGCGATGGACGTGCTCTGCACCGACAAGACCGGCACCCTCACCGAGGACCGGATCGTCCTGGACCGCTACCTGGACGTGCACGGCAACGAGGACGACGAGGTCCTGGAGTACGGCTACCTCAACTCGCACTTCCAGACCGGTCTGAAGAACCTGATGGACCAGGCGGTCATCGACCGCGTCAACGAGGCCGAGGAGGTTGTCGTCGACGCTCGGTTCTCGATGGTCGACGAGATCCCCTTCGACTTCGCCCGGCGCCGGATGTCCGTGGTCCTCAACCGGAACAGCGTCGTGGGCGACCTCGGCCGCTCCGAACACATCATGATCACCAAGGGTGCCGTCGAGGAGGTCCTGGACCTCTGCACGCACATGACGGACCGCGGCGAGAAGGTCGAGCTGACCGAACAGCTGCGGTGGCACGCCACCCGGATCGCCGAGGACAACAACCGCAAGGGCCTGCGGGTCCTGGCCGTCGCCACGCGCACGATCCGCACGCCGCGCGACACCTACACCGTCGCCGACGAGGACCAGCTGACCCTGGTCGGCTTCCTCGCCTTCCTCGACCCGCCGAAGGCCGACGCCGCCCGGGCCCTCCAGGGCCTGGCCGACAAGGGCATCGCGGTGAAGGTCGTCACCGGCGACAACGACCTCGTGGCCGCCCGGGTCTGCGCCGAGGTCGGCATCGACGTCGGGCACGTGGTGCTCGGCACCGAGATCGACGCCCTCGACGACACGGCGCTGCGCGCGCTGGCCGCCCGTACGACCGTCTTCGCCAAGGTCAACCCGGTCCAGAAGGCCCGGATCGTGCGGGCCCTGCAGGCCGACGGCCACACCGTCGGGTTCCTCGGGGACGGCATCAACGACGCGGCCGCGCTGCGCGACGCCGATGTCGGCATCTCGGTCGACACCGCCGTCGACATCGCCAAGGAGTCGGCGGACATCATCCTGCTGGAGAAGGAGCTCACCGTCCTGGAGCAGGGCGTGGTCCAGGGCCGGACCACCTTCGGCAACACGATCAAGTACATCAAGATGACGGCGTCGTCGAACTTCGGCAATGTCTTCTCGGTGCTGGTGGCGAGCGCCTTCATCCCCTTCCAGCCGATGCTCGCGATCATGCTGCTCGTGCAGAACCTGGTCTACGACGTCTCCCAGCTGGCCACGCCGTGGGACCGGATGGACGAGGAGTACCTGCGCAAGCCCCGCAACTGGGACGCGAAGGGCATCTTCCGCTTCATGCTCACCATCGGCCCGGTCAGCTCGATCTTCGACATCTCGATGTTCCTGATCATGTGGAACGTGTTCGCCGCCAACAGCGAGGCTAGCCAGTCCCTCTTCCAGTCCGGCTGGTTCATCGAGGGCCTGCTCTCGCAGACCCTGATCGTCCACATGATCCGGACCCGGAAGATCCCGTTCATCCAGTCCCGCGCCTCCTGGCCGGTGATGGCGATGACCGTCCTCGCGGTGCTGACCGGGCTGTACCTGCCGTTCTCCCCGCTGGCCCCCTCGCTGGGCTTCGTGGCCCTGCCGACGAGCTACTTCCCGTGGCTGATCGGCGTGCTCCTCGCGTACTGCACGCTCACGCAGGTCGTGAAGACCTGGTACATCCGCGCGTTCGACACCTGGCTCTGAGAGGCCCGGAAGAGCGGAAGGGAGACGCCGGTGCTGCTCACCGAATGGGGAATGGCCGCCCACCTGGCCGCCGCGCTCGGACTCGGAGCGGTCATCGGCCTCGAACGGCAGTGGCGGGCCCGCCTGGCGGGACTGCGTACGAACGCCCTGGTGGCGGGCGGGGCCGCGCTGTTCGTGCTGCTCTCGCAGTACGGGTTCCTCAGCGCGGCCTCGGAGGTGGACTACGACGGCTCGCGGGTCGCCGCCCAGATCGTCTCCGGGATCGGCTTCCTCGGCGCCGGCGTGATCATGCGCGACGGGCTGAGCGTCCGGGGCCTGAACACGGCCGCCACCCTGTGGTGTTCGGCGGCCGTCGGCTGCCTGGCCGGCGTGGGCCTTTTCGTCCTGGCGGTCTGCGGCACGGCGGGCGTGGTGGGAGCCAACCTCCTGCTGCGCCCGCTGGGCCGGCGCCTGGACAGGGAGCCGCGCGGCGGCGCCGAGGTCGCCACCGACATCCACTTCGAAGCGGTGTGCCTGGAGGCGGAAGAGGCCCACATCCGGCACCGGCTGATCGACGCCCTGGCCCGGCCGGGGCACCAGCTGCGCTCGGTCCGCAGCCAGGACGGCCCGGTCCCGGGCCGGGTGACGGTGTCCGCGCTGCTGACCGCCGAGGGCAAGGAGGGCCGGGCCCTGGAGGAGGCGGTCAGCAGCCTCTCGCTGGACCCCTCGGTGTCGGCGGTCAGCTGGTCGGTCGTGCCCTCGTGAGGTGGGCGCGACATATGAATTGAACGCGTTCAGTCCGGCTGGCAGTATGGATCCATGACGCCGCCGGCCGGGCGGACGCGTCAGTTCGCCGTGCCACGAGGGGGGATCGAGCGTGCATCAGAAACGGTCGTACGGCCGCGTCCTGCTGGTCTCGACGCTGGTCGGATGCCTGGAGGTCGCACTCGCCGTCGTGGTGGTCCTGCTGTACGTCCAGACGCAGCCGCCGCCGGACGAACCCGCCGACTATGCCGCCATCGGGGCGACCCTGATCTCCCTCATGGGCCTCATCGGCGTCATCTCGTTCCTGCTGTCGCTGGTCTTCGTGCTGCCGGCGGTCGCGCTGGCCGACCTCCTCGCCCGCCGGCTCGGCGGGCGCGCGGCGTGGTGGTTGGCGCCGCTGATGGTGGCCGCCCTGGTGGCACCGCCGATTGCGGCCTTCGCTGCGTACAACGAGGTGGAGACGCGGTCCGTGATCGTCTTCTGGGCCTCGGCCACGGCCTCGCTCTCGTTGGGCGCGCTGATCGCCCTGCCCCGGTGCGCGGGACTGTTCCGGCGGGCGGCGCTGTGGGGCACGGCGGTGGTGGCGGGGACGGGCCTGCTCGGCGCACTCGGGCTCACCGCCGGCCTGCTGCCCGCGTACGAGCCGCCGGCGATCGGTCCGCAGACCATGACCGGCACCTGGATCGACCACACGAGCGGAACGCTGGTCTTCACCTCGGACGGCCGGGTCACGGCCTCCGGCGTCGGCGTGCACCGCCCCGACGACCACTCCAGCGGCCCGTCACGGCGGTGCACGGGCTCCGGTACCTGGTCGTACGAACCCGGGCGGGACGTCTGGACCCAGAAGGTCCGCATACACGTCCCGGAGTGTTCATGGCCGGCGTGGAGCGTCGGCGGCACCGACCGGGAGCCCCGGATCCACCAGCACGTCGGTCACCCGGATTCCGGGAAGCTGTACGAGCTGCGGAAGGCCTCCGACGGCTCCTGACGCCGGAACGCTACTTCAGCGTCGCGGAGGTGAGGCCCGCCTGGATCTGGCGCTGGAAGGACAGGTAGACCACCAGCATCGGGATCATCGCGATGGTCACACCGGCGAAGAGCACCGGGAGGTCCGTCTCGTACCCCTGCTGCTGCTGGAGCTGGATCAGGCCCTGGGTGAGCAGGTAGCGCTCGGGGTCGGATCCTGTCTGGGGCTGCATCAGCACGGAGGGCAGGATGTACTGGTTCCACTGGCCCAGGATGTTGAAGATCCCGACGCTGATCAGGCCGGGCTTGGCCATCGGCACCATCACCTGGAAGAAGATCCGGGTGTCGGAGGCCCCGTCGATCACCGCCGCCTCGTGCACCGCCGTCGGCAGCGTGCGGAAGAACGAGTGCATGAAGAAGACGGTGAACGGCATCGAGTAGGCGACGTACACGAGGATCAGGCCCTGGTACGTGTTCAGCATGTCGAACCGCTTGACCATGAAGAACAGCGGGACGAGTGCCAGGAAGACGGGGAACATCGCTCCGCTGACGAAGAAGTAGTAGATGAACCGGTTCCCCGGGAAGGGGTAGCGGGCCAGTACGTACGCCGCCATCGACCCGAACAGCATCGTCAGCGGGACCGAGAACACCATCACGATCAGCGTGTTGGCGAAGTAGTCGCCGATGCCCTTGTCCCAGGCCCGGCCGAAGGCGTCGAAGTTCCAGTTGGAGGGCCAGCTCAGGGCCGAGCCGCCGATCTGCGCGTCGGTCTTGAAGGAGCCGAGCGCCAGCCAGATCAGGGGCAGGACGATCAGTATGGCCCAGACGACGAGGAAGCCGTGGGAGAAGACGTTGAGGACCACGCCCTCGGAGCGGCGGCCGCCCTGCTCCCCGGTCCGGGCGGGTCCGCCGGACCGCTCGGAGGCGTCTTCGCCCTGAGTCTTGATCACTGTGGGCTGTGCAGTCATCGTGGAACTCCGCTCAGAACTCGATGCGCTCGCGGCGGGTGGCACGCAGCGTGATGACGGAGAGGATCATGGTGAGGACGAGCATGACCACGCCCATGGCGCAGGCGTAGCCGCTCTTGCCGAAGTAGAGGAAGTTCCTCATCAGCACCGTCGCCATGACCTCGCTGTGGTGGTCGGGTCCGCCGCCGAACTGGCCCGAGGTCATGGTCGACACCAGGACGAACATGTCCATCGCGGCGATGCCCAGATAGACCGCGGACGTCTGCACAGAATCCCACAGCAGGGGCAGGGTGACCTTGAGGAACGTCTGGGCGCGCCCCGCGCCGTCGAGCAGCGCGGCCTCGTAGATGTCCTTGGGGACGGACTGCATGGCCGCGGAGAACAGCACGAGGTAGAAGCCGACGCCGTGCCAGACGACGACGAGGAGCAGGCACCAGAGCACGAACCTGGGCTCGTTCAGCCATTCGACCGGGTGCATCGCGTCGACCAGGCCGAGTTTGATGAGGACGCCGTTGAGCAGGCCTCCCCCATCGGTGCGGTACACGGCCCCGAAGAGCACCGCGAGGATGGCGAGGGAGAGGACCTGCGGGAAGAAGTAGACGATCTTGTAGAACGCCGAGCCCCGCACGCCCTGGACCCCGCCGGCCCCGCCCCGCCCGCCCGCGTTCACCATGAAGGCGAAGAAGAGGGCCAGCAGGATGGTGACGGTCGGGACGAACACCAGGAGCAGCAGGTTGTGCCACAGGGCGCCGCGGAAGACCTCGTCCTTCATCAGGGCCGTGTAGTTGTCCACTCCGACGAAATCGAAGGTCGGCGACTGGCCCGTCCAGTTGGTGAAGGAGTAGCCGAACGTTTGTACGTACGGCCAGATGACGAAGGTCAGATAGAGCGCGATCGGTGCGAGGAGGAAGCCGGCGACGAAGCCGGTCCGTCCTCTGCCCTGGGCTACTTGACTCATGGTGTCCGTCCCTGCGGAGGTCAGCTGCGCTTGTTGTTCTTGGCGTTGGGGTCCTGCGCCGCCTTGTTTACCGCAGCCTGGGCGCGCTTGATCCACTCCTTCGGCTGAATCCGCTTGGCCATCAGCTCATTGGACGCGTCCTGGATCGCCGTGTCCATCTCGCTGTACCAGTCGGGGTACAGGTAGTTGAACGTGTTCGTCCCCGCCGCCTTGAGGGCCGTCACCGCCGACTGGGTGCCCGGGCGCAGCTTCACGTTCGGGTCCACGCCGTCCTTGACCACGGTGAGCGAGTTGGCCTGCTGGGCGAAGAGGGTCGACCATTCGCGGGACAGCATGGAGCGGATGAACTCCAGGCCTCCGGCCTTGTTGGCGGCCTTCTCCGGGACGATGAAGGGCTCGCCGGCGCCGGCCCGGATGGCTTCGAAGGGCAGCTTGCTGTCGGCCAGCAGCGGCATCGGCAGGAACTGCATGTCGAAGTCGTCCGGGGTCTGCTTGAGCTGCTCGTTCTCCAGCCAGGAGCCGGAGGGGATGAACGCCGCCTTGTACTGGTTCCAGGCGGTCTGGGACTCCGTGTGGGTGAGGCCGTTGGTGCCCGGCAGCATCAGGTCCTTCTCGACCACCTCGTAGACCGCCTCGACGGCGGCGAGGGCCGCCGCGTTGCCCTCGAAGGCGTTGGGCTCCAGGTTGTCGATCGCCTTCATGGCCTCCAGACCGCCCTTCTTGGCGATCAGGTCCATGATGACGACATTGATGTAGTACGGGTACTTGCCCTGGTGGGCGAGGCCGCCGATGCCCGCCTCCTTGGCCTTCGTGCAGACCGCGAGGAACTCGTCCCAGGTCTTCGGCGGCGTCCAGCCCTTCTCCTTGAAGAGCTTGCCGGAGTACCAGAGGCCGAAGACGGTGTACACGTAGTTCAGGGAGACGAACTTGCCCCCCTGCATGCCCTGTTCGACGGTGCCGGCGATCAGCGTGTCCCGGACCTTCTTGGCCGGGTCGTCGAGCGAGGGCGCGTCGAGCACGGGGGTGAGGTCGGCCAGCTGGTTGCTCTTGAAGAGCACGTCCAGCTTGATCTTCTGGGCACCGGAGTCGTCGACGACATCCGGCGGGTTTCCGCCGTTGAAGCGCGTCTGGAGCTTTCCGGTGATCTCCTGCGTGCCGAGGTGGGAGCTGGTGGTGCCCCACTTCTTGTCGAAGGCGGCCTCCCAGGCCTTCGCGTAGTCGTCGCCGAAACCGCCCTTGAAGACGACGACGTCCAGCTTGCCGCCCTTGGCGACGCCGAAGGGGTTCTCCTTGGTCACCGGCGCCTTGTCCGGGCCCTTCGTGGAGTTCTCGTCGCCGCCGGAGGCGCAGGCGGACAGGAAGCTCATCGTCGGCACCGTGATCAGTCCGAGTGCTGCGGAGCGCTTGATCAGATCACGGCGCCCGAGGCCCTCACCAGTGGATCCCATGCTCATGTCCTCGCCTTCGTCAGAAGTGTGAAGGAGGCCGGAGAATCACGGCGTTGCCGTGTATGCGGACATCACCGCAGGTCCCCGCCCATCCCCCCGGTCCGGAGCCGATCGTCTCGCGGTGATCCGGACGGGCACAGGTATAGTCCACTTCCGCTCGTGTGAGCAAGATCATGCACACGTATGGCCGCCAGCTTTTCCGAGTTGAGACCTGTCCGTCACCTCGGATCGGCGCCGGACAAGCGGAAGGGCCGTACCCCCTTAACGGGGATACGGCCCTTTGGTACCGATAAACCGTGCTTAGCCGCGGATCAGGTTGCGGAGCACGTACTGCATGATGCCGCCGTTGCGGTAGTAGTCCGCCTCACCCGGCGTGTCGATGCGGACGACCGCGTCGAACTCCACACCGGTGTCGGTGGTCACCTTGACGGTGCGCGGGGTGGTGCCGTTGTTCAGCTCCTCCACACCGGTGAAGGCGAAGGTCTCCTCGCCGGTGAGGCCCAGGGAGGCCGCCGTGGCGCCCTCGGGGAACTGCAGGGGCAGGACGCCCATGCCGATCAGGTTCGAGCGGTGGATGCGCTCGTAGGACTCGGCGATGACGGCCTTGACGCCGAGCAGCGCGGTGCCCTTGGCCGCCCAGTCGCGGGAGGAGCCGGAGCCGTACTCCTTGCCCGCCAGGATGACCAGCGGGATGCCGGCGGCCTGGTAGTTCTGCGAGGCGTCGTAGATGAAGGAGACCGGCGCGCCCTCGACGGTGAAGTCGCGGGTGAAGCCGCCCTCGGTGCCCGGCGCGATCTGGTTGCGCAGGCGGATGTTGGCGAACGTACCGCGGATCATGACCTCGTGGTTGCCGCGGCGGGAACCGTACGAGTTGAAGTCGCGGCGCTCGACGCCGTGCTCCGTGAGGTACTTGCCGGCCGGGGTGTCGGCCTTGATCGCACCGGCCGGGGAGATGTGGTCGGTGGTGACCGAGTCGCCCAGCTTCGCCAGCACGCGGGCGCCGGCGATGTCGGAGACCGGGGTGGTCTCCATCGTCATGCCCTCGAAGTAGGGGGGCTTGCGGACGTAGGTGGACTGCGGGTCCCACTCGAAGGTGTTGCCGGTCGGGATCGACAGCGCCTGCCACTGGGCGTCGCCCGCGAAGACGTCCTGGTAGGACTTGTTGAACATGTCCTCGCCGATGGCGTTCGCCACGACGTCGTTGACCTCGGCCTCGGAGGGCCAGATGTCCTGGAGGAAGACCGGCTCGCCCTCGGTGTCGATGCCGATGGCGTCCTTGGTGATGTCCACCTTCATGGAGCCCGCGATGGCGTACGCGACGACCAGCGGCGGGGAGGCCAGGTAGTTCATCTTGACGTCGGGGTTGATCCGGCCCTCGAAGTTGCGGTTGCCGGAGAGCACCGAGGTGACCGCGAGGTCGTGCTCGTTGATCGCCTTCGAGATCTCCTCGTCCAGCGGACCGGAGTTGCCGATGCAGGTGGTGCAGCCGTACCCGACGAGGTTGAAGCCCATCTTGTCGAGGTACGGGGTCAGGCCGGCCTTGTCGAAGTAGTCGGTGACGACCTTCGAGCCCGGGGCCAGGGTGGTCTTGACCCACGGCTTGCGGGTCAGGCCCTTCTCGACCGCCTTCTTGGCCACGAGCGCCGCGGCGACCATGACGTAGGGGTTCGAGGTGTTGGTGCAGGAGGTGATCGCGGCGACGGTGACGGCGCCGTGGTCGATCTCGAAGGACGAACCGTCCGCGAGGGTGACCAGCGTCGGGCGGGTCGGGACGCCGTCGACGGTGGCCGGGGAGTCGGAGGCCGGGAAGGACTCCTTGCCCGCCTCGTCGTCGTCCTCGACGTAGTTGCGCACGTCCTGGGCGAACTGCTGGGAGGCGTTCGCGAGGACGATGCGGTCCTGCGGGCGCTTCGGGCCGGCGATGGAGGGGACGACCGTGGAGAGGTCGAGCTCCAGCTTCTCGGAGAAGTCCGGCTCGGCGGCCGGGTCCAGCCACAGGCCCTGCTCCTTGGCGTACGCCTCGACCAGGGCGACCTGCTGGGCGTCGCGGCCCGTCAGGCGCAGGTACTTCAGGGTCTCGTCGTCGATCGGGAAGATCGCGGCGGTGGAGCCGAACTCCGGCGACATGTTGCCGATGGTGGCGCGGTTCGCGAGGGAGGTGGCGGAGACGCCCTCACCGTAGAACTCGACGAACTTGCCGACGACACCGTGCTTGCGCAGCATCTCGGTGATGGTCAGCACCAGGTCGGTGGCGGTGGTGCCGGTGGGCAGCTCGCCGGTCAGCTTGAAGCCCACGACGCGCGGGATCAGCATGGAGACCGGCTGGCCGAGCATCGCGGCCTCGGCCTCGATGCCGCCGACGCCCCAGCCCAGCACGCCCAGGCCGTTGACCATGGTGGTGTGCGAGTCGGTGCCGACGAGGGTGTCGGGGTACGCCTGGCCGCCCCGGACCATGACGGTGCGGGCCAGGTGCTCGATGTTGACCTGGTGGACGATGCCGGTGCCCGGGGGGACGACCTTGAAGTCGTCGAAGGCGGTCTGGCCCCAGCGCAGGAACTGGTAGCGCTCCTTGTTGCGGCCGTACTCCAGCTCGACGTTCTGCGCGAAGGCGTCCTTCGTGCCGAACTTGTCGGCGATGACCGAGTGGTCGATGACCATCTCGGCGGGCGAGAGCGGGTTGATCTTCGCCGGGTCGCCGCCGAGGGCCTTCACGGCCTCGCGCATGGTGGCGAGGTCCACGACGCAGGGGACGCCGGTGAAGTCCTGCATGATCACGCGGGCCGGCGTGAACTGGATCTCCTCGCTGGGCTGCGCCTGCGAGTCCCAGTTGCCGAGCGACCGGATGTGGTCGGCGGTGATGTTCGCGCCGTCCTCGGTACGGAGCAGGTTCTCCAGCAGCACCTTCAGGCTGTAGGGAAGGCGGGCGGCGCCCTCAACCTTGTCCAGCCGGAAGATCTCGTACGACTCGTCGCCCACCTGCAGCGTGCTGCGGGCGTCGAAGCTGTTCGCCGACACGACAGTCTCCTTCATGCATGAATTTCGCGCGTATGACCGCATCCTGCCGCCACGCCCCTTGGCCAATCCGCTAAGGTCAGGCTAAGTTAGGTAACCCTTACCAGCGGGGGCGGCTGCGGTACGCCTTCGGCAGATATCTCGATGTCGAGATAACTCTAGTACATGTCCGGGGGCAGGGACGAGGCGCGCACCCGCAGGCCCGCCGGGACGGTCAACCGACCGGTCGCCTCCGCATGCCCCGATTCCACCAGCGCCACCAGCGCGGACATCGCGAGGACGCCGGTCCGCTCCGGGTTCAGGGTGACGGTGGTCACGGGCGGATCGCCTTCCGCATACGCCGGATCCTCGCTCGCGCAGACCAGGAAGAGGTCTCCCGGCGTACGGATTCCATGGCGCGCGGCGGCGGCCAGCACCTGGCGGCCACCCGGATCGTAGAGCGTGTACACGGCGTCGGGGCGGCCGGGCGCGGTGAAGGTGCGGTCGAAGGCGCGGCCTTCCCCGTCCAGCGGATCGAAGGGGACCACCAGCGGGGTCATCCCCCGCTCCGCGCACCAGTGTTCGTAGGCCGAGGTGACGGCTCCCGTGTAGAACTCCCGGCCGAAGGCGGAGTGCAGGGCTATGCGACGGGCGCCGGACGCGGCCAGGTGGTCGAGCACCTCGCGGGTGGTGCCGGTGTGGTCGCTGTCCACCCACACGTCTCCCGGCAGGGGGTCGCCGGGCCGGCCGTCGAAGACGATGGGCAGCCCGCGCGCCCGCAGGGCCTTGAGCACCGGGTCGCCCTCCGGGCTGTCGAGCAGCAGCATCCCGTCGACCGCGAGGGTGTGCCACAGGGGCTCGGAGCCGCGGTCCGCGGGGAGGGTCGTCAGGGCGTAGCCGTGGGCGTGGGCGACGGAGGTGGCGGCGGTGAGCAGCCGGGAGAAGTAGGCGACGCCCGCGAAGTCCCAGGTCCAGTCTGCGTACGTGGTGACCGCGAGGCCGAGGGTACGGGTGCGGGGGCCGCGGTGAGTGCCGTAGCCGAGGGCGGCGGCCATCTCCCGGACCCGGCGGCGGGTGCCGTCGCCGAGGCGGCCGGTGCCGGCCAGCGCGTGGGAGACGGTCGCCGTGGAGACCTCCGCGGCGCGCGCGATGTCGGCGATGGTGGGTCCTGGCACGCGGGCCATCGTACGGATTTCGTCGTCCGGGGTGGGTTCTGGTTAAGGGGTTAATCAAAGAGTGTCCTCGCCACACCGAATGATTGGAGTGGCCATGACGTCTCCTCTGCCCCACCTGTCCCGTCGGGGACTGCTCGCGGCGGCCGGCGCCGCCGGCGCGGCGGGTCTGCTCGGCCCGGCGGCCGGCAGCGCTTCCGCGGCGCCCCCGGGACGCGGCCCGGCGGCCCTGGTCCTCCACAACGCGCGGGTGTTCACCGGCGCGGAGTCCGGGCGGCCGGTCGAGGCGGTGGCCGTCGGCCGGGACGGGACGATCCTGGCCACCGGGGAGGGATCGGCGCTGCGCCGGTTCGTCGGCCGGGACACCGATGTCGTGGACGCCGGCGGCAACACGGTGATGAGCGGCATCCACGACGGGCACGTGCACCCGCTGGGCGCAGGCCAACGCTCACTGAGCCCCTCGCTGGACGGGGCGGAGACCACCGTGGAGGAGCTGCGGGAGATCCTCGGCGGGTTCCTCGCCGACACCGGCGGCGCGGCGGCGGAGCCGGACCGCTGGCTGGTGGTGGAGGACTGGAACCCGGTCGGGCTGCTGCCGACGGGGACCGTCCCGAACCACTCGATGCTGGACGCGCTGGCGACCCGCCGCCCGATCGCCCTGGTCGGCGGCGACGGGCACAACCTGTGGGTCAACCAGCGGGCGCTGGACATCGCCGGCGTCACGGCGGCCACCCCCGATCCGGTGGGCGGCCAGGTCGTGAAGGGGCCGGACGGGCAGCCGACGGGCGTGCTGAAGGACGACGCGCAGGGCCTGGTGAAACGGCACATCCCCGAGCCCTCCCGGGCCGAACTGGTCGCGGCCTGCGCCCGGGTGCTGGACCTGGCGGCCGCGTCCGGGATCACGACGATGATGGACGCCCTGGTCGGACGGCACGAACTGGAGCTCTACCGGGCGCTGGCGGAGGCCGGGAAGCTGCCGCAGCGGATCGTTCCCGCGATCCGGCTGGACGCCGAGGAGGCCAAGGACCCGGCGGACGCGCTGGAGTACGCGCGCGGCCTGCGGCGGGAGTACGGGCTTGCGGACGGGGTGCCCGGGCTGCGCTTCGGGATGATCAAGGTGTTCCTGGACGGGGTGATCGAGCACCCGGCGCAGACGGCCGCGCTGCTGGAGCCGTACCTGGACGGAAACGGCAAACCCACGCAGAACCGGGGCGAGCTGTACACCTCGGCGGCCGACTACGGCCGGCTGACCGCCGCCTTCAACCGGGCGGGCTGGCAGATGCACGCCCACGGGCTGGGCGACCGGGCGGTGCGCGCGGCCCTCGACGGGTACGCGTACGCGCGCCGGGTCACCGGTCTGCGCGACCCGCGCAACGCCGTCGCGCACCTCCAGCTGGTGGACCCGGCCGACCTGCGGCGCTTCGCGCAGCTCGGGGTGGCGGCCTGCATGCAGCTCCAGTGGGCGGCGAAGGACACCTGGACGATGGAGGCGCTGCTGCCGTACATCGGGCCCGCGCGGCACCGCTGGATGTACCCGGCGCGCAGCCTGGAGAAGGCGGGGGCGCGGCTGACGGGCGGTTCCGACTGGCCGGTGGACGCCCTCCAGGTGTGGAACCAGCTGCGGACGGCCATCGACCGGCAGGGCGCGGCCGGCGAGGGCGAGCTGTACCGGGAGCTGGAGGGCCTGAGCCGCACCTCCGCCCTGCGGATGCACACCGCCGGCACGGCCTGGCAGCTGCGCCAGGAGGGGCTGACGGGCACGGTCGAGCAGGGCAAGGCGGCCGACCTGGTCGTACTGGACCGGGACGTGACGCGGTGCCCGGTGGCCGACCTCAGCGGGACCGGGGTGCGCATGACCCTGGTGGGCGGCCGCGTGGTGCACGACGCGGAGTCCCCGGCGGGCCGGGCGGCTTCGGCCCGGGTCGCGCGCGCGGGATCCGGGCCGCGCCCGGCCTCGTACGCGGCGGTGCACGGCGGCCGGCACCGGGCGTGCGGGTGCGGCGGGGGCGCGGGGGCGTGAGCCGGGCTTGGGTCGGGCCTGTCGGGCCTGAGTCGGGCTTGAGTCGGGCCTGACCCCGGCTTGAGTCGGGCCTGGCTCAGGCCGACGTCAGCCGAGGAGCCCGTGCCGCCCGGCCCAGGCATGGACGGCGGCGGCGATTTCCCGGGGCGGTCCTCGGGGCAGAGGTGGGCGGCCGGACCGCAGTACTCGGTCTCCAGCGCCGCGATGTTCTCCTCGCACCAGGCGGCCTGCTCGGCCCCGACCATCAGGGTGGGCGAGCCGTCGAAGGCGAGCAGGAGCTTGGGCACCTCCGGACTGCCGGACAACCAGGCGTCGTACCCCGCGACCCGGACGAGGACGTCCGCCGGCTCGCCGTCGGTCGGCAGCGAACGGGCCCACCGGAGCATGGGCAGACGGCTCTCCCGGGTCGGGTACGGGACGGCATGGACGGCCCGGTCGGCCTCGCTCATCGGGTTCAGCACCGTCCGCCCGATGCTGTCCTCGATGAAGACGTTCCGGTCCAGGACCATCTCCTCCCCCACACCCGGGGTACGTATCGCCTCGAACCGGGCGCGGGCGGCGGGCGGGTACTCCCCCAGGACATCGGCCGCAGGATCGTCTCCATGAAGGCGACGCCCCGGACCCGGCCGGGGCGACCTCGTCGCCGTCATCGACGAACTCGCCGAGCGCGAACTGGTCGAGCGGACCCCCGACCCCGAGGACCGCAGGCGCGATGTCATCACTCTCACACCGCTCGGCCGGCGGCGGCTGCGCACACCGGAACAACTGCTCGACGCGGCCCAGGAGGAACTCCTGTCCCCCCTGTCCACACAGGAGCGGGACCAGCTCGTCCGGCTCCTCGGCCGGCTCGTCGAGCACCACGCCACCACCGGGCCCACGATGGGACCTGACGGTCGATAACACCCAAATGGTCTACCCGGCGCGATCAACATCTCATATCTGAGATACGGTGCAGCCATGGCAGACGATTACCTCGTACGCATCGGCAAGCTCATCCGTGACGCCCGGCAACACCGGGGCTGGACACAGAGTCAGCTCGCGGACGCACTCGGCACCAGCCAGAGCGCCGTGAACCGGATCGAGCGCGGCAACCAGAACATCAGCCTTGAGATGATCGCCCGCATCGGGGAAGCCCTCGACAGCGAAATCGTCTCCCTCGGCTACGCCGGCCCGATGCACCTGCGCGTCGTCGGCGGCCGCCGGCTGTCCGGTGCCATCGACGTCAAGACGAGCAAGAACGCCTGCGTCGCCCTGCTGTGCGCCTCCCTGCTCAACAAGGGCCGTACGGTACTGAGGCGGGTGGCCCGCATCGAGGAGGTCTACCGCCTCCTGGAGGTCCTGAACTCCATCGGTGTCCGCACCCGCTGGATCAACGACGGCGTGGACCTGGAACTGATCCCGCCGGCCCGCCTCGACATGGAGGCGATGGACGCGGACGCGGCCCGCCGGACCCGCAGCATCATCATGTTCCTGGGCCCCCTGCTGCACCGCATGGACACCTTCCGCCTCCCGTACGCCGGCGGCTGCGACCTCGGCACCCGCACCATCGAGCCGCACATGATCGCCCTGCGCCGCTTCGGCCTGGACATCACCGCGACCGAGGGCATCTACCACGCGCAGGTCGCGGCCGGGGTCTCCCCGGACCGCCCGATCGTGCTGACCGAGCGCGGGGACACGGTCACCGAGAACGCCCTCCTGGCCGCCGCCCGGCACGACGGCGTCACGGTCATCCGCAACGCCTCCTCCAACTACATGGTCCAGGACCTGTGCTTCTTCCTGGAGGCGCTGGGGGTCAAGGTCGAGGGCGTCGGCACCACCACCCTCACCGTCCACGGCATCCCGAACATCGACGTGGACGTGGACTACTCCCCCTCCGAGGACCCGGTCGAGGCGATGAGCCTGCTCGCCGCCGCGGTCGTCACGGAGTCGGAGCTGACGATCCGCCGGGTCCCGATCGAGTTCATGGAGATCGAGCTCGCGGTCCTGGAGGAGATGGGCCTCGACCACGACCGCTCGCCGGAGTACACGGCCGACAACGGCCGCACCCGCCTGGTCGACCTCACGGTCCGCCCCTCCAAGCTCGAAGCCCCGATCGACAAGATCCACCCGATGCCGTTCCCCGGGCTGAACATCGACAACGTCCCGTTCTTCGCGGCCATCGCGGCCGTCGCCCAGGGCCAGACCCTGATCCACGACTGGGTCTACGACAACCGGGCCATCTACCTGACCGACCTCAACCGCCTCGGCGGCCGCCTCCAACTCCTGGACCCCCACCGTGTCCTGGTCGAAGGCCCCACCCGCTGGCGCGCGGCGGAGATGATGTGCCCGCCGGCCCTGCGCCCGGCGGTGGTGGTCCTCCTCGCGATGATGGCGGCGGAGGGCACCTCGGTGCTGCGCAACGTCTACGTCATCAACCGCGGCTACGAGGAACTGGCCGAGCGCCTCAACTCGGTGGGCGCCCAGATCGAGATCTTCCGCGACATCTAGGAAACTGGATGAATCGGTAAAATCCGGACCTGCGGTGATGCCCCCTCAAACCTGGGGCTGACCTGCGGAAATGACCCCTCGTGGCCCTCGATCCCTTCCGATGGTTTCCGTCCTCTTGTGGAGACCAAGTGGAAGTTGATCACGGTTGACCGACGAGTCGCCATCGGTACTTTTTAGGGCATAGCAGGACCCCACTGTTCTCTACGGAGAGTAGCGGGGGCCTGTGTCATTTTCGCCAGCTTGCACCCATAAGCGCTGGCCAGAGCCTTGGATGATGTCAACAGTGGGTGTTTGCGCGGTCGCTTGATGGCCCACTACCGTGCACCCGCAGACGCACACGGGCGCCCCCGCGAGGGCTCCCGCATCCAACTGCCCGGCACCGAACCGCCTATCCGGACGGCGCCAGCAGCACCATGACCGAGGCCGGTTGAAACGCGAAAGGACCCCAGCATCCAGGGACGGGTACCACCGTCCCATTCCAAGAAGCTGGGGTCCTTCCGCGGCGAAGCGGTCTTCGCCTTGCGCCTTTCGCCCTTGCAGGGGCTAGAGGTGCTGCCCACGGAAAGCACCCGTGAACACGCTTATTTTGGCATGCCCTGGGATGCCCAGGCCAGTCGCTCGCCCTATTTGTGACGACGAATTCATCACGCCGGCTACCTCTGGCGCCACCCCTGCGGTGGTGGCCCGATGACCTACGGCGCAGGTATCCAGCGCGGCCCCATGGCGGCCGACAACTTCACGCAGATCGCCAACGCCCTCTTCCGGGACCGCCGGATCAGCTTCAAGGCCAAGGGCATCTTCGGTCTGGTCTCCACGCATACCGAGGGCTGGCACGTGACGGTCGCGGATCTGGTGCGGTCCGGAACGGACGGCAAGGCCGCCATCACCACGGGCTTGAAGGAGCTAGAACGTTACGGCTACCTCGTCCGGGATCGCGAACGGCGTGACGACGGCACCCTCGGCGACGCTGTGTACTCGATCACGGACGTCCCGGCCCACCTCTTTGACCTCTTCGGTGACGATGCCGCCGCAGTCCTCGAAAACATGCAAAGCCGCAGTTCGCAGCCTAAGTCCGAAAATCCAGCGCTGGATGATCCTGTGCAGGCTAATCGGACCACTAAGAACAACAGCCTCAAGAAGACCAACAAGCAGAACACCAAGACCCGTCCGTCCGTCCGTACCGCGAAGGGCTCCGCGAACAAGCCCGAGACGGAGGGACCGACGAGTGAGTCCGCCGCCGAGGAGAAGCCCCCGCAGGCTCCGACCCGCGTAGCCGTGGCCCCGACCGAGGGCGTGCTGCTGCTGACCGCGATCGGCAGCGAGCTACCCGCGTTCCGCCTGACCGGCAAGACGCTCCGGGACCAAGGCCTGCTCGTCGATGGCCTGCTGGCCTCCGGCTGGAGCCCCGAGCAGATCCGCGACGTGGTCGCCGACCGCCCGCTGCCGGAGAAGCTGACCAAGACCGTGGGAGCGGTCATCTCCAGCCGTATCGGGGCCGCCGCGGATTCCCCCGCCCCGAGTGTGGCGCCGCTGCTTCCCCGGCAGGCCAAGGGCTGGCATGACCAGGACCAGGCGCCGGACGAGGAGACCTACACCGCCCCCGCGTTCGGTGAGCACATCGCCTCCCCGCGCTTCCACGAGTACACGGGCGACGACCGGGGGATCCCCTGCGGGAAGCCGTGCGATCCCGTGACGGGCCTGTGCCGTGAGCACTCTGGGGAACGACCGTGCCCCGTCTCCGGATGCCCCCGCTGGACGCCCAACACTGGGCCCTGCGACACCTGCGGTCGCGAGCTGGCGGAGGCCGAGGCCGCGTTCCAGCACTGCATCGGCGCCCCGCCGCTGATCAACGAACCCACTGAGGCCGAGCGCCTGGTGGACCTGGGCGGCGGGTGCCCACAGTGACCCGAGAGGCGTGCGCGAGCGAGGCATGCGCCGAGGCCGACCCGCTGAGCCCGTGCCTCTGCCACTGCGGCGGCTGGGGGCACGCCTCCACGAGACAGCCACCGCTGTTCACCCGCGAGGACATGGCGAAGCCCCGGCCGCCGCCGAGGCGGTAGCCGACTAAGGCGAAACCATTCCGCGGACCTACGCGGAGTTCCTTGATCCTCCAGCAGAAAGACCCACCAGGACATGAGCGAAACCACCCAGCCGCTGCTGGTGCGCGAGATGGTCGCCGACCAAATGCGCACCGCCACGGCGACGATTGACCAGCGGGTCACGCATTCCGCGCTGATTGTGCTCACCGTCATCTCCATCGCTTTCGCCGCCGCGCAGACCGTGGTCCTGCACGACTACCTACCCGCGGAATCCCTCAACACCTGGATCACCTGGACGCTGCCCATAGCGGTACAGGTGCTGATCATGGCGGCGGAGCTGATTCTGCTAGGGGCCGCGGTGACCCGCTCGACCCCGGTCCTGGCCACGGCCGGCGCAGTGATGACGCTGGGCTACGGCGCCGAAATCACGGCCCACATCAGCCAGCACAAGGCCGGCGAGCCCTTGCTCCTGGCCGTCGCGATGGTGCTGCTGTCGCTGATGTGCGGCGGGGCCTGGACGCTGCTGATGCTGTCGCTTCAGGCCGGTATCGACGACGCCGACAAGATCGTCCTGGACGGCCGGGCGAAGGACGCCGAGGCCGCCCCCCTCGTCGAGCTGGAAGGCCGTTACGCGGAACTCCAGACCGCCCACGCGGAACTCGCCGGGGACTTCGACCGGAGGGGCCTGGAGATCCAGCAGCGATCCGAGGAGCTGGAGGCCCTGCGCGAGGAGAACCAGCGGCTCCGCAGCGCGGCAGCCGACACCGGCAGCGACGTGGACGTCGAGGACGACGACGTGACCGGCGGCCGGGCCGGACGCCCTCCGAAGCACTCCGACGCGGAACTCCTGGAGGCGGGCATCGGGGTCTTCCGCGAAATCGGCCCTCCCCGCTCCTTCGCCCGCTTCAAGGAAGCGATGAAGGCGGCCGGGCTGACCGGGTCCGATGTCCGTCTCAAGGCCACCTTCGACCGCATCGCGGCCAACCCGCTCGCCACGGCCGGCGACTGACCCAGCACATGAAGACGGGGCCGGTAACGACCACTGGCCCCGTCCAAACCCTCCAGCGTGAAAGGCGTGCACACCATGGCACAGCAGACTCTCCTCCCCCGTATCCCGCAGCAGAGCCGTCATCACCCGCCTGAGCTGACCAACAACAGCACCGGACCCCCGCCACCAGCACCACGGCGGGGGCCTTCACGTAACCCGAAAGGAACCTCACGACCACGACGACCGCCCCCTTCCACCCGAGGGCGGGGGCATCGATCACGACGACACCATGTGCACCGCGTGCGGCTGGACGTACTCCATGGTTTGCCTGGAGTGCGCCGGGTGCGGCTGCTACACCGGCCAGTGCTCCGGCTGGCGCCACAACGAGTACGCGGGCGACACCGAGGACGGCGAGCCATTCTGCGATGACGACGACTGCGAGGGCTGCGACGACTACTCACCCTACGGGCTGACCTACGGCGAGGTGGGCTAGGCAAGCCCGCCAAATCCGTTCCAGGTGCCCTGAACACCGTGAGACGGTTCGGCCCATGACGACTGACCAGAACGGCTCGCACGACCTCCCTGCGATAAAGCAGGCGCTCGGCGAAATGGTGTATCAGGCCGCGTCCCTGGAGATGGTGATTCGTTTCGCAGGCGAGCTGACCGCCAAGGACAGCAAGGCAGCCAAGGCGCTCAGCGGGATGACCGCAGGCCAGCTCCTCCCGGCTGTCGCCAAGCTGGTCAGGGTGCGCACCGACAAGGTCACCTCCGGGGAGGTCGACCAATTCGAGCAGATCGTCAACGACGCTGGCCCCGAGCTGGAGAGCCGGAACACCTACATCCATGGTGCGTGGGGCGAGGAGAACGGTGCCCTGCTGGCGATGAACTGGAAGAAGGGTGGGGCGATCCGGACCCGATCGCTCGACGTCGCCGCCCTGGAGAAGCTCTCCGCCGAGCTGCTGGCGCTGGTGAACCGCACCATGGAGTGGGGTTGCAACGTGATCGAAAGGAACCCGGACCTGGTCCGCTCCCAGCCTTGACCTACACCGAAGCCCCCGCCCCGGCACCGAGCCTGCCAGCAGGGGCTTCGTCGCATCTGCTGTTTATCCTGCGTACCGATCGGTACGAGTTTCAATCTTTTGTACGCTCGCCGGGTCCACATCACGTATTGCCAGAAGGACGCCACGTGACCTACCCGCCGCCGTACCCCTACCCGCACGCGCCCGTACGGCGCTGGTGGCAGCACCCGGCACTGATCATCACTCTGCTGGTCGTCTTCCCGCCCGCAGGTATCGCCCTTGCCTGGATGAGCCCGTGGGACCAGACAAAGAAGATCATCGCTACCGTCCTTTCCGGCATCTGGTTTCTGATCGCGCTGCTGTCGGACCCTCCGAAGAAGGCCGAGACCGATGCGAAGCCGCAGGCACCCGCCAGCGCACCAAGCCCGAGCCTGAGCCCGAGCCCGTCCGGACCTCCTAGCTTCGTCGGGCAGAACCTCAAGGCAGCGAAGACCGCGGCCTCTTCCGCTGGGTACAACGCGATATCGCATGACGCCGCGGACAGCAACGCAAGCCAGTGGGACGACGACAACTGGAAGGTGTGTTTCCAGACCCCGGCGGCCAAGCAGATCGGCAAGCTGCCGACGCTCGACTTCGGCGTCGTCCGCAACGAAGTCCCGTGCCCAGCCAAGGATGGCGACCCCATCCCGTACCCGAAGATGCCCAAGGTCGTCGGCCAGACCTTCGCGAAGGCTTCCGAGACACTCAAGCCGCTCGGCCTCCAAAAGATCGAACCGCAGAGCGCGTATACCGACGTCACTCTCCCCGCCGTCGTTGATGATTGGACCGTTTGCTTCCAGGAGCCCGAAGAGGGCAAGGAGATCCAGCGCCCGAAGACCACCACGGCGTATCTCAAGCTGACCGCACCCGGCACCGCATGTCCCCAGGAACAGCACACCAAGCTGCACCCGGACCCGACACCGCCCAGCAACGGTGACGAAGACTCAGGCAGCACCGGCGGATCCTCGACTTCTGGGGGCTCCTCTGGCTCCGGCGGTGGCGGCAGCGTCTACTACAAGAACTGCACCGCCGTGCGCGCGGCCGGCGCCGCCCCCATCCATCGGGGTGACCCCGGATACGGCAAGCACCTCGACCGCGACGGTGACGGCGTCGCCTGCGAGTAACAGCCGCACGATGAGACCCCCGCACCGGCACCGCGCCGGCCGGCGGGGGTCTTCGTCGTTCGCCCCCTTCCGAACGTACAGAAGATCAGCGACACTCACGTCCCCCGCGGACCGAGGAGGAAATCTTGGCGCTCGCCAACTGGATCAGCCGGCATCCGAACCTGACTGCGGCCCTGCTGATCAACATCGTCGTGTTGACGATCGTGAGCCTGGCGAGCCTGGCAGGCTGCGGCGCCGAGGACGGCCCGATGAACGACCGGCAGCGCTGCGAGAACGAGTCGAGCAGCAACTCCTGGCGCTTCGACGACTGCAAGAAGTTGTTCCCCGGCCAGACCGGTCTCAGCGGCTGGGACTGATCCCGCCCATCGCAAGGCCCCGCCCCGGCACCGCGCTGGCCAGCGGGAGCTTCGTCGTTCCCGGAGTCAGTAGCTGAACGAGACGACCGCCTCCGACGAGCACAGGTCCGCCCACCGCGTCCGGTCGACACACACCTTGATCACCGCGCGCGCCCCGTGCGCGTCGTGGCGCAACCGACGGGAGAGGGAACCGGACGCGCTGGTGTCGGTACGCAAGGTCTGACTGGACCCGGCGCTCTCCCACTTGCCGTTCTTGAGGAAGAAGAACTCGGCCTCCACGTAGACCGGATCCCCATCCCCGGCCCGCAGGTCACGCCAGTTCGCGCCGACGGTGGCGTACACGCCGCCGTTGTTGGCAAAGTCCCCGTTGGCGGAGGCAACGTTCCCGGCGGAGACGCGGGCGTGGATCGGCCCCCAGGACTTCCCGGCGGCCTGCGCGGTCGGCGCCGCGACCAGGGACACGGCCACCGACGCCGCCGCCAGGGCGGACGCGGTCAGGATTGTGCGGAAACGGGCTCGTCGCATCGTGGCCTCTTTCGTTGGTTCCGACCGGCAGATCCTCCCACAGTGGGACATAGCAGGTGCGGAAAACTCCCGGATGGGGCGGTCCGGATCAGGCGGGGGCTTCGGCATTTTCCGGACTCAAATCCGGCCAACCTCACGGCCGTTCCGACCCTCCCCCTTGACGACCTCCCTCGCCTCCACGAGCGTCGTCCGCAAATCCTCGCAATCACCTGGACAAGGGAGAGACCCGTGACGCTACGGTTCGGCGGGATGGACCCCAACACCACGGGCGGCGGATCTCCCACCGTGTGGGTAGACGACGTGAAGCGGGAGCTGGTGATCCAGGGCTGGGTTCCGGACGAGGAACTGCTGACGAAGATCAGCACGACCGAGTGGGTATCCGGCCACGACACCGGTATTCCCGAAGGTGAGAACGTGACCCGCGTGCCGCTCCGTATGGCCGCGATCCTGAGGAAGGCTCTCGATGACGCAGAAAGCGCCGGACTTCTCTGAACTCCTCGGCTCCGCCCGACACACGGCGGCCCACCTGGAGATGCGGGACGTCTACAGCGTGGGCGAGGAGGTCGACACGTTCAACCGGTTCTTGTCGACCGGCGAGGCCGACCTGGACCCGGAGTCGCCGCTCTGGGTGGGCTGGACCCCAATCGCCCGCGAGGCAGTCGGCCGCGGCGTGGTCATGCGGCGGGCCCGGATCGTCTCCGAGCCCGTCACCGACTACATCCGCTACGAGCACGCGCTCACACCGGTCAACATCGCGATCGGCGAGGACGTCCGCTGGCTCCCGCGCCGTCGCGCCTCGGACATCGCCCTGCCGGGCAACGACCTGTGGCTGATCGACGACCGCTTGGTCATGTTCCACTGGTGGACCGGTGAGGGCGACTGGGCCGGCCACGAGTTCACCGAGAATCCGGCGGTGGTGAAGATGGTCAGCGACGCCTTCGAGGCAGTCTGGGAGCGTGCCATCCCCCACGCCGAATACGCCGTCTAACCCGACCTGATCACACTCCATGTCCTCTTCCCCTTCCTCTCGCGCCCAGTCGGCGCGTGAGGCCCTCGCGGTGCGGTTGCAGCACCTGCGCAAGGACGCCGGTCTCACCGGGCGCGAACTATCCGCCCGGTGTGGCTGGCACCCCGCCAAGACGACCCGAATCCAGAAGGCCGAACTGGCGCCCTCGGACGCCGACATCCGCGCCTGGTGTGCCGTCTGCGGTGCTGAGGACCAGATCGGCGACCTGATCGCCACCTCCCGCGTCGTTGACTCCATGTACCAGGAGTGGCGCAAGCTGCACCGCAGCGGAATGCGCACGGCCCAGGAGGACTGGACCACCCGGCATGAACAGACCGCCGTGTGCCGGGTCTACGTGTCCAACGCCGTACCCGGCTTCCTCCAGACCCCCGCCTACGCCACTGCCCTCATGCAGTCGATCACCGCCTTCCAGGGGACCCCCGACGACGTCACCGACGCGGTAGCGGCTCGCGTGGCACGCTCCCGGTTCCTCTACGAGGGCGGACACGGCTTCGTCGTCGTCATGGAGGAGTGGGTACTTCGTGCCCGCTTCGGTGGACCGGAGACAATGGCCGCGCAGCTCCGCCACCTCCTCACCGTGCAGCCGCTCCCGTCAGTTTCGCTTGGCGTCATCCCCTCCACCGCGCAGCGGGTCATCTGGCCGCTGGAGGCGTTCTACCTCTTCGACGAACGCCAAGCCGCCGTGGAGACCTTGACCGCTGAGATCAACGTCTCGCAGCCCCGGGAGCTCACGGACTACGCAAAGGCCTTCGCCGGCCTGGCCAAGATGGCGGTGTACGGCGATAGGGCGCGGGAGCTGATCGAGGACGCGATCGACGCCGCCGGGTGAGATTTCGCAATTACGCGCAACTTCGTTGAGGTCCGCTCGCTCCCCTCCCTACGGTGATGGGACGTCACTCGGGGTGGTCATCGCCCCCGAGTGGTCCCCTCAGCAGCGGACCGCAAGGCCCTCGCGCCTTGCGGTCCGCTGCCTCCACCGCAGGCAAGGAGTCACACCCCATGCCCCAGCAACCCCTCCCGCGCCGCCCGCTCGCCCGTCAGCTCCAGGACCAGCCCGCGTACGGCAACTTGAGCCCGCGCATGCGGGAGGTCGCCGAAGAGGGGTGGGAGAAGTTCCTGGAGGGGCTGGCCGACGGCGACGACGAAGCCCGCTGACGCCCCCGTGGACCGTGACTTACCCCGGCGTAGCCCTTGGGGGTGGCGGCAACAGTTGGCCACCACGCTCTACGTCCTGATCGCCAGCGCCCTTGTGGTCGTCCTGGCTCTCGCCGGAAGCCCCGGCTGACAGACCTCTCGATCCCCCGCACCGCTCGCACCCTGTCGATCGGAGCACCACCATGTCCATGGACCTCTTACCGTTCGCCGAACCCCGCACCGACTGGACCGCGTTCCACAACTTCGCAGCCCTGGGCGGCCAGGGGCGGATCTCTCTTACACCGCGCTGCAACGTGGCCTGCTGGTTCTGCCACAACGAGGCCGACGTCCCGCCGCCGCTGACCCGCATGGACCGCACCCAGCAGCCGCGCGTGCGCCACTACGGTGCGGCCGAGTTCCTCACGCTCATCAACGCGATGACGGACGCCGGGCTTCGGCGCATCTTCTTCACCGGCGGTGAGCCCCTGACGTCGCCGCTGGCCCGCGAGGTGCTGACCGGGCTCCGCCCGAGCGGCCCCGACGGCTCGTACACGCTGATCACCAACGGCACGCTGGTTCGTACCCACCAGTCCTGGCTCTCGAAGGCGCCGCTCGACAAGATCAAGGTGTCGTTGCACTACTTCTCCGACGACACGTTCAAGGCCATCGCCGGGACCCGCATCGGCATCGACTGCGTCCTGGACGGCATCGAAGCGGCCCGCGAGATGTTCAAGCACGTCGAGCTGAACTGTCTCCTCCAGAAGGAGAACGAGCACGAGGTCCGCGACATCCTCACCTTCGCCCTGGACCGCCGCATGCCCGTCCAGTTCATCGAGCTGGTAGGCACAGACTTCAACGAAGCCCGCGCCAAGTCCGCCGTCCCGGCCGACGACATCATCAAGCACCTGCGGACCCTCACGAGCCGCGAGCGAATCGAGATCGTCGGGGTGGGCCAGGGCCGCCGCGTCTTCGACATCGACGGCGTGGACGTCGAAGTCATCCACCGCGACCTTGGCCGCCATCACGTCGGCCAGTGCGGCACCTGCCCCGTCCGGCCCAAGTGCGTCGAAGGGTTCTGGGCTCTGCGCGCCGACCACGCCGGCGGTGTCCAGCCCTGCCTCCTCCGCGACGACCTGCGCCTGGACGTCAAGCACCTCCTGGACGAGCCCGGCCGCCTCGCCGAAGCCATCGCCGGACACGTCACCGCCTTCACCGAGGGGACCCTGTGAGCCAGACCATCGCCCTGCCCGCGGCCTTCGCCCCCGTCCCCTACGACGACCACGAAGTCCCGTTCATCGCGCTGGAAAGCGTCTCCGGCGTCGGGAAGTCCACCCTGACCGCGATCCTCGCGCACCGCCTGAACGGCTCCGGCATACACACCCTGGCCCCGCCCCACTCCGGCTGGTCCGACGCAGCCCACCGCATGAACCCGCTGCCGAACCTCGCCTTCTACCTCTCCGGACTCCTGCACGTCTCCGACCGCATCCGCCGCGCCCTCGCCATCGGGCCCGTCATCGCCGACCGCTACGCGTCCTCGGTCACCGCCTGCCAGGCCGCGATCCACAGCGTCGACATCGCCGAAGTGGACCGGATGATCGCCCCGTTCCGGCCCTACCTCGTCGTCCCCGACCACACCTTCTACCTGAGGTGCTCCGAGGAGACCCTGCGAGAGCGCATGGCCATCAAGGGCGACACCAAGCAGGACGACACCGACCTCTTCGCCATTCCCGGCCGCCTCAAGCAGCTCACCGCCAACTTCGAGGCCGTCGCCGCCGACGACCCCACCGCGACCGTGCTGGACACCGACGGCCTTACCCCCGACGACCTCGCCGACCTGATCACCGCCCACCTGGAGCGCCACCGTGCTTAACCCCATCGACACCGACAAGGTCATCCGCGACGGCGGAGCCACCGGCAGGTTCCCCGACGAGATGCACCCCGCCGCGGCCTGGTGGATCGCCGCCTGCTTCGTCGTCACCCTCCGCTCCGACCAGCTCGTAGTCGCGCACGACGGACAGCCGGCCACCGCGAAGTTCTTCGACCTTCTGTGCCAGGGCGCCATCAACGCCCAGCACTACGCCTGCCAGGTCCTGGACCTGGGCGTCGCCGACGAGGACGAACTGGTGATCGCCATGAAGGAAGCGGACCGGGCCCCTGGGATGCGCGTCACCACGGCGGGCGACCAGGTCACCATCACCCTCTACGACCGCGCGGGCGTCCCCTTGGCTGAACGGCCCAGCCTCTACCTGATCCGCCGCATGATCGCCGAAGAGCGCATCCCCCTCCCCGTCAACACCGAATGCAAGGGCTCCATCCAGCCCTACTCGGAGGCGGCCCGGTGATCAACACGGCCGAGGTCATCGAGTCGGGCACGAACATCCTCTTCGTCACCCTCGACTCCCTGCGCTACGACGTCGCACGGTCCACCACGCACGCCGGGCAAACCCCGCACCTGGCCAAGCTCCTCCCCGGCGGCCAGTGGGAGGAACGCCGCACCCCGGGCACCTTCACCCTCCCCGCGCACATCGCGTTCCTCTCCGGCTTCCTGCCCAAGCTCCCGCAGCCCGAGCAGCCCCCGCGTATGTGGGAGTGCCGCCCGCCTGCGTTCAAGACCGTCGACCCGGGCACGTTCGTCTTCGACGCTCCGAGCCTGCTGGCCGGGCTCGTCCAGCACGGCTACCGCACCGTGTGCGTCGGCGGGGTCACCTACTTCTCACGGGAAACCCCGCTCGGCTCCGTCCTGCCGGACCTGTTCGACGAGGACCACTGGCGCCCGGAGTTCTGCTCGCCGGAGCCCGACTCCACCCGCCACCAGGTCGACGAAGCCCTCGGCCTCGCCCTCAAGTACGAGGACCGGCGGCTGTTCCTGTTCGTCAACGTCTCCGCCACCCATGTTCCCCACGGTCACTACCTCGGCCAGAGCACCGACACGTGGGAGTCCCAAGCCGCGGCCCTGGCCTACGCCGACGGGCATCTCGGGCGCCTGGTCGCCGGCCTCACCACGAAGAAGCAATGGCTCGTCATCATCTGCGCGGACCACGGCGACGCCTTCGGAGAAGACGGTTACCACGGCCGCGGGATCGCCCACCCGGCGGTGATGAATGTGCCGTTCGCCGCCATGCTGCTCTGACCCTGTCTACGCTCGACACATGGATTCAGAGATGCGCGACGCCGCCGTAGTAGTGGCCCGAGACGAGCACGGCCTGGTCGCCCTGCTCACGTCCCGATTCCCCCGCCACGGCGGCGAGTACCTCTTCCTCCCCGGCGGCCGGATGGAGCAGGGCGAGACTCCCGAAGAGTGCGGACACCGGGAACTGCGCGAAGAAGCCGGGATCACCGCCCAGTCCTGGCGCCCCCTGGGCTCGTACGCCATCACCCTTGGATCTACCGCCCGGGTCCATCTCTTCCTCGCCGAGGGTCTCACCCTGGGGCCCCAGCAGCTGGAGCCCTCCGAGGCCGACTTCAAGCTCATGTGGTGGCCGATGCAAGATGCCATCACGGCGGCCGCCGAAGGCCGCTTCCTGCTCCAGGGCGGCCCGCTCGCGCTCCTCCTCGCCGACCGACTCTGACGGTCGACTGCTTACTCGTCCCACCAGGGTGCGATCGAGCATTCCGCCTGCACCGTCGGCTTCTCCGGATCCTCCGCGGGCACCACCACATGCCTCATGCGCGGATTCGCGTCGATCCACGACCGGCCCGTCCAGGGCCCCGTTGCGCCGTTGTCCTGGCGCTCCTTGACCGTCAGCAGCTGGCTCGGGTGGTTCAGGATCTCAAGCGGTGTTCGGCGGGAGAACCGTGGCGTCAACCATGCCGGCGGCGAACCGTCGTCCGTGGAGCGCTCCTCCTTCGCCGCCTTCGCTTCCAACTTCAACAGCTCATATTTCGCGGCCCCGACGGCCCCCGCCCATTCCTGAGACGGCGCATCGTCCACCCAGGAAATGGGCAGCTGTCTGGTCGGCTCGCGGACGACGACGGGCTGGCGCATCCAGGTCGGCGGTTCCGGCCTCCACGGCACCGTGGGGCTCTCCGGCGGCGCCGAGTTGAGGACGTCCAGCCAGTACTCGCGCGCCGCCGATCGCCCAATGCCAGGAATGTGCCGCATCGCATCGCGCCGCCGCCTACTCATACGGGGCGTACTCCGCGCCGTCCGACGCTCGCGCGATCCTCACCGGGCAGGGGTACTGCCTGCGGGGCCGGTGCCGCGGCGGTTCGTCCTGCGCCCTGCTGTGGAAGTCGACGCTGTGGCGGGGTTCCTCGGGCTCGCTGGCAGCCAGGAAGGCCGCGTGCTCGGCTTGGGCTTCGGGTGTGCTCAGATCGACGACCGGTTCGGGCTCGGAGTACCGGCGGAAGAAGGAGGGGAGGGCCATTTCTGCTCCAATCTCGGTGGGGCCCCGCTGACAGCTGACCTCGGGTCCCCTCCAGCGGGCTGGGGTCAAATCCAGAGGTGGGTGGGGACACGGCTCGCGGGACGTGGAACAGGTAGTTACTCGTTTGATGGGCAGATGCCGGTGATTGCGTGGCCCCCACAGCGGGGGCCTGCGCATACCCGGTGCCCCCGCCAGCGGGGCCTTCTCCTACAGCGAGCCGTTCAACTCACGTGCTCGCTCGACCCACGATCCCGAAGGAATCGGTACCGCGCGATAGGGGCGATGACTTCCACCGCTGATCAGCCGCATTGCCAGCCATCCATCCCCCCAACCTGCAACGTCCTTGCTGAGCGGAGTCGAGGGGATGGCCACTCCCGCGTGGCGCTGGCCGTCCTCGTGCACCAGGTCCACAACCGCGGCCGTCACGGCTCGGTGGGAATTGTGGGCCTCAATCATGCGGTTCACGCGGAGAACGAGATTGCCCGGCTCGACGAGCCAGAACAACACGCCGCTCGACCAGTAACAGCCCGCGGGCGGCTCCGGGTACACCTTGCAGCCCACGGGCGCCGCGGCGACCTCAGCAGCAGGCGGTGGTCCTGGACGATCCGCGTCCATCGCGGCGTACACCGCAGCCCAACGCACAGGCGGCGCCGGGCGCACCTAAAACACGTCCGAGTACGACCCAGTGGGGCGGTGCAGGTCGTACTGGTCCATGTCGACGGGGTTGGGTTCGATCCGGGCAAGACCGCCGCGGGCCGCGACATGCGCGGTCGCGTGATAAGCCTGCACGGCCCGCATGTGAGCAGCCGCACGGACGTCTTCGAGGCTGAAGTAGGACATGTTGCTACGAGCCTCAGCCGCTTGTTGGCTGCCGCCTTGGCTCGCGCACCGTCGACCCACGCCTGAGTGCCCGCGCTCAAGACCGGGTAGTTCGGCCTCAGCTCGGCTGCCAGCGCGTCATTCCGCTCCTGACGCTCCTGCTCCTCCGCGGCGCGCACCTTCTGAGTCCACCAATTACCGCTCATGTCGGCCTTATTTCTGTTGCTGAGCCTGACGGCCCAGATGTATGGGATTGCATGCGGGGACGATAATTGGAATCGTCCCCAAGCTAGGAGTTCGCATGCGCTACCGAGTCGACGACGCCATCACCGCGGCACAGAAATCCACTATCAAGGATTCGCCGCCGCAGAAGAATCCCCTCCCCCTCCAGGAAAACCGCCGGCTCAGCGAGGCTGAGGGGTACCGTCCCGGCGTCGACGACTCCCACCACCAGCTCAACCCCGCCATGCAGTCCCGTGACGGATGGCGGCCCAGCGGCTCGTGGTCGACGAGCGTTCACAACGAGGGACGGGACCCGTGGACGCGCCGGATGGTGATGAACGAGCAGACCGAGTGCATCCCTGACGCGCACTACTACAGGTCGGGGCGACCCAAGATGAGCATCGCCTTCGTCCAGGGCGCCGCGGCTGGCTACGACGAGCGCTGAGGTGTGCGGGGCCCTCTCCTGCCGTCCCAGGAAAGGGCCCCCAGCCGGAGCGGCAGCCGGCCGTCTCATGGTGGTCATGTGGATCGGGCCCGGACGTTTCTGGGCCGGGTGACCTCGTTGGAGTATTCGAGTTCGTTCTCAGCCTTGCCGCTTATTACGGCCACGCGGCTGAAGTCCTTGAAAAGGGCGTGGACGACGTCGAGGACCCTGCCCGAGTCAAACAGGGCGCATCCATAGCGGTCCGACCACGAAAAGAAATCCCTGGGGAAATCCGAGATGAAGGGGCGGGGGTCTTCCGAGTCCGGGAATCGCAGCAGCGCAGGTGCATGCGGCGCGATGGTGCTGGTGAAAATGACGGGGATGCTCATACAGTCAAGCGTCACCCGCCAGCGGGTCAGGTTGGTAGTACCAGGCTATTCATGATGCTTCTGGAGTGGGGATCCGGACAGCTCGACGTCCCCACTTCTTACCCGGCGGCCACGTCCTCCCAGCGGCCGAGGAGGGGTGAGCTCCGTTGTTCAACAAGTCGCTTTGCGGGGAGTTGCGGGGAGTCTGCTGCGTACCTTTCTGGCGCTCTGCACTACTCGAAAAAAGGTCAGAGAAGGGGTGCGCAGACTCCCCGCAACTCCCCGCAGATGAGTTGCAGAGAGGCTCCGTAGAGCCTGGATCATCTTCGCGCTCTACATCCTCACGGTCCTCGGTGGCGGATTCGGAGGACGTCTCGCTGCCTCCGCCCTGCCCCGCTTCGGCCTCCTCCTGGCACTTCTCCACACGCCAGTTGGACTGCTTGGCGTGCTTGTCCGCACAGCGTGCGAGTCGGTATTCGCCGAACCAACGCCCTTCCTTCGCCCGGAACCGGAGGCCTAGCGTCTGGGTCGTCAGCTCCTGCCCCCTGGCCGCGAACAGATAGTCGGACAACTCGTCGTCGTGCAGTACATCCCGGACGGACACCCAAGCTGGGCCGAACCTCTTCCGCCAGGCGGTCAGCAGCGCGGCCCACTCCTCGCCGTCGGGGTCCTGGGCGGCGACGGCTTCGGTGCGCCCTTCCAAGAACCCTTCGACGCCGATATGCCGGAGGAATCCATCCATGGTGCGCGTCCAGGGCACGTAACACGCCAGCGTCTTCTTGCCCTTCAGCGCACCCGCGGCCACCCAGTCGGCGACCAGGACGAGCATGGCGTGCAGGATCTCCTCGCGGTGGTCGCCGGCCCACTCCAGCAGGTCCCCGCCCGTCTTGAACTGGTCCGGGTCGCGGTCTTCGGGGTGGGGGTGGGAGCAGCCGAGGCGTACAGGCACGGTCCGACGTTGGTTGTCGCCGGCGAGCATCAGGTTGTTGCCGGTCATCACCCAGGTGCGGTTGTTCTCGAAGGCGACCGCCTTGGTGTACCCCAGAATGCGGTCGGACCAGTGGAAGTCGGTGATCAAGCGGGCCAGTACGCCGCTGCGGATCACGGTACCGTCGTCGATGTTGTCGAACAGGAAGATGGGCGCGGTCTCGGACGTGAAGGCTGCTGTGATCGCCTTCCGTAGCTCGGAGCTGTCATTGGTCGGCCACTGGATCTCGCCGATGCCGAACAGCATCCCCGGCAGCCGCGCCAGGTGGCTCTTCCCGCATCCCGGGTTGTTCGCCGTGATCGTGATCAGTGGGACGATCCCACCCGCGTAGGCGCGCAGGAGCGGCGTGAACAGGTAGGCCAGGTAGTTGGCCTTGTCGCTTCGCATCACGAACTCGAAGTCGGCCAGCACCACCTCCAGCAGGAGGCGCTTGGCCGCACATACCTCATCGGCGTTCGGGCGTTCGGGGACCGGCGGGATCGCGACCGTGGGGGAAAGGTACAGTCCGGAACCCTCGTGGTACCCCGGCGTGGTCAGCAGCGTGCCGTCCGGCAACAAGACCGGCGTCGTCACCACGTTCTTCAGCCGCTTCAGATCGGGACTGAGGCTGTTCAAGGCGCTCTTGCATACCGTCTCGGTGATCAGCTTCGGCGTCTCGACCTGCTTCCCGTCGCCGGCGCCCTTCCGCGTGAAGGTGTCGATGTGGTCCGAGAGGTACGCACCCAGCGTGGCCGGCGTGAAGGTGTGGATGGTTGGGGGACCGTCCTCGTTTTGCACCAACAGGCAGATCGTCTCGAACCGGCTGTACGGGCTGTGCGGCATCGACCCCAGTTTCAACATGGTGGGGATCTGATCGCGCGCGATCTTGTCGTTCGCGATGTTCCATCGGGGCTTCTCGGACGGCGTGTCCGCTGACCTGGGGGTGCTGCGGCGGGATCGGCTCATGCGGCTGCCCCCGTCCCGCAGTAGCTCGTGATGCAGCACTCGCGGATCTCGTCCAGGACGTCACCCGGCAGGTCCGCCGCCCACTCCGGTGCCAGGGCCTCCCGCGCCGCCGCCGCCAGCACGCCCCGTGTCGCACGCGATAGGTCACCGTCGCAGTGCAGATGAGCCAGGAGTCTCAAGATCGTCAGCTTCTGCCCCGACCCCGTCGGCAACCCTGCGGATTCCGACCACACCACCAGCACCGGCACCCCGTTCACGTTCCACTTCGCCGAGTACGGCGAGGTCCAGTAGTCCCCGTCCGAGGGTCGGCGCCAGTATTCGACGCCCCGCTGGTCGACGGACAACAGAGCCCAGCCCACCGGCTCCAGGACGGCGGAGACCGGGCACAGGCGGCTCAGGACGCCGCCGGGGCTGTACTCGTCCTCCACCTGCTCCAGGGCCGCCCACTGCCCCGTCCCCCACGCGGTCGAGCGCGGACGGCTGGCAGCCTTCGCCTCCGCCACCAGATCCGGCCCCTGCTCGCGCACCCACGCGTCCAGCGTCTCCGGCATGTACCGAGGGCCGCCGTCGTGCAGGATCCGGCAGGGGCGCGGGTTGTCGGGCACCTTCGGGTTCACGGTCCCCGCGACGCGCAGCACGCGGGCGAGGTCACCGACGCCGGTCCCGTACGTCCAGCCGTACCGCTGCGAGATGCGCTGCACGAGGAGCTGCCACGCCATGGACAGCGTCTTTGCCTCGGCCAGCACCTCGGGGCCGGTGACGACAAGAGGAGTCTCCAGCAGCCACAGCGGGTAGATCCCGCCTCCCGAGTGCACGACCAGCGTGGGCTCCGGCAGCGCGTCCACCACCTTGAGCGCCGACGTCAGGTCGGGCGGCAACGGCTCGCCGGTCTTGTGGCCGGGGCCGGCGATGTCGATGTCCGCCCACAGCGTGACCACTTCGGCTGTGTCCGCCTCCACCCCTCGCGTGCCGGAGGTGACGCCGGCGTGCACGGTGGTCATGCGGACGTACATGCTGGGCTGCTGCCGGGCGTACAGCTCCCGCACCTTCACCGCGGCCTCGCGCGGGCCCGAGTAGGTGCCGTCCTCGGTCCATGCGATGGTGGGCTGGAGGCCAGCGGGGGTGTGCCGAAGGCCGCGGCCCTGGTGGGCCAGGGCGAGCTGACCTGAGCAGCCGCGGAACACCTCGCCGAGGTAAGCCCGCACCTGGCCAGCGTCGTATGTAGTCATCAGCATGCCCCCAGGGAGGGAGCGGCTACCGCGCGGTGCAGGTGGTCCAAAGCCCGACGACGGCGGCTCTCGTTCAGCTCGTCAAGCAGCGCGAACAGCTCGTCGTCCTCCGGCTCGCACAGGTCCGGGATGCTCAGATCCAGCGCCAGGGCCAGCAGGCCGATGACGCGCGGAGCCGGTGATACGCGGCCTGTCTCCCAGTTGCAGACAGCGGTGGCCGTCATGCCGCAGCGCGCGGCCAGTTGCCGCTGGGTGAGGCCGACTTGTGCCCGTGCGGCACGAAGCCGCGCAGGTGAGAGCGTGGACATGCGGTACTCCCGAGGGTGCTGGAGGATGCTTCGCGCCCACCGCACCACACGGGAATTTTTGGGTGTTAATAGCACAACCCGGAAGGCCCAGCAGCTTCACCCGCGCAGCCGCTTGGCTGCACCATTGGGGAACTCGGATACGCCCCAACAGCCCAATTGGCGTCGCCTCCATGGGTAAACATGCCGGGATTTTCATTGCGATACGGCGAACCACAAGATGTAGGAGTCCAGCACATCAAGAAGAATCATGTTCTCCACTCTCCTCCGCGTGCATGGTGACCTCACCTCGACGACGCTGGAAGCATGGACCCTCGCATCGTGATCCACCAGCCCGACGATCAGGGCGGCCGGCGTGTGCACGTGGACGGCACGATCCTGGGCATGGCCTACAGCGAGAACGACCTGCGTGAACTCCTGCGGCGGGTAGAGCTTCCCGGCTGGGACGGCATCGACATCACCGACGGCTCCCTGTTCCGTTGGGAAGGTGGCGGCCCGGAGAGCTGGGAGCCGTAGGCCCCCTCCAAGTCACCTGCCGAGCGCGTCCAGCTCCATGCGTGCCGCCTCCACGAAAGAGTCCCGAAGAACGCCCAACGCGATCCGCCTTTGCCCCAGCAGCTCAACTTGCCCCCCACGGTCCAGCCCCGCTGAGTGGGCCAGCAACTCCGCTTCTGCTTCATCCACACCAGCGATCACAAGAGCCTGGCGGGCTCGCCTCTCAGCCATGTCGTCTCCGACTGCTTGCTCCGCTTCGTCGAGCGCCTCCACGGCAGCACGCGCAATTTCGCCCCGCTCGAACCGCTCACTCATGTCCTCGAAGTCCTCCTGGGACTCCGGCCCTCGCACATCCCAATCATCGGGGCCAATCTGAATCTGCTCAGCCAAGCTACCGTTAGGGGATCGAGAAATCCGGGCCCCCGCGTCGACAACGTCCCCCAACTGTCCTCTAGCACGCGCCAAGCGGATGTAGTTTTCGCGCTCCAGGTGCTCCATATAGAGCGCCGTCGTAAAGTCCAGCGCCCCATCCTTCACTTCTCGCGCCTTGGCCAAAACGCTTGGGGGGCTCATCAGCTCCACCATCGCGTAGGCCTTCAACAATTCATCGGATCGAGCTTCCTGGTTGTTGGCTTCCACCTTCGGCAATAGCACGTCCAGTTCCTTGACGTACTCCGCCCAGACCTCCTGGCACCGGTCCCGCTGCCACTGGGCATGCGCCTCCCGGGACAACTCCCTGGCACTGGCAACAGCTGCTTGAGCTTGCAGCCGTCCCGTCTCCAGGGTCGCTGCGGCCTGCGCTTGCGCGGCTTCCAGCGCCTTCTCCGCTTGGGCTTGAGCACCCTTCAGCGCCTTGCTGCCCTGAATGTGCCCTGCGATGACCACGCCTGGGATGGCAAGCAAGGCCACGACAGCCGACGCCACCGAGCCGAAGTCTTGGGATATGAACGTGCTGAGATCAGCCATGAGCGGGCTCCCCCTTGCTGTGCTCCACCTGCCCGCTGAACCGTAGCGTGGTCACAGGTGCCGGCGTGGCCGCCTTGCGTCACGTGTCAGGCGTGGAGGCCCGGTGTACGTCTGGAGGCTTCCCCGCGACATCACGTCGACCCCACCGATCGCTCCCTCACTATGGGAAGCCCCGGGGCCGGAGAGCTGGCAGTAGGGCCCCTCACCTCCGGGAGGCGCTAGGCGCACAGCGGGCCAGCCGCCCCATCGCTGAAATACGCTGATACGCGGCGCCATGGACTGCTAGCTTCTGGCCATGTCCGCGAAGAAGCACACCTGCGTCCTCTGTGCGGCGCCGGTGAAAAAGGCAACCGGCGAACACGCTCTGCCTGAACAGCTCCTCAAGGCCCTGACCATCGCCAACGACGGCGCGCTGGGAGAGAGCGCGTACGACATGTACGCCATGACATATCGCGGAGCCAAGGAGCAGGAAACGAAGAGGCTGGATAAACCACTGAGCGCCATTCGGGTTCCCTGTTGCCTCTCCTGCAACCAGTGGCTGAACGAGACCTTCGAAAAGCCAGCCGTTGAGCATCTTCCGAAGCTATTTGGTGGGCGAACTCTGTTCACGTGTCCTCGGGAGGACGTTGCCCCTCTGTCGCGGTGGCTCATCAAGACCGTGCTGATGTCCCACCATCCACGAGTCCACTATTCGGGGATGACCTGGAAAGCCAAGGCCGATTTTCCACACAGCGAGCACATGCAGCACATCCCTGCCCTCTTGAAGGATCTGCGGCGATCCGGAGAAGTACCTCACAGCCTCTCACTCTGGGCAGTCCTGGCGACCCGTAGTGAGCCGGCCGCCCTTCACCCGGACCCGGATGCGACGTTCAATATGGGCGTGAACGTCGTTCGACCTGATGGCGTCCTCAAGCTCACCGTGACAAACTCCAAGGAAATGTCATTGGCTCACATTGACGGCACCTGGCCCGCAGTGGGCAAGCTGTGGCCGATCTGTACCGACTGCGCGTCCTGCTCTGACGGAACTGACGAACCCCGCTAGAGCCGAGCCCACTGAAGACCCTGCTGATGCCAGGCAAGACGGCAGTGACCTCGAGCCGGCGGCAAGGCAGCGGCGCAGGTACCGCCGGCTCCCCAGTGGTACCTCGACGCGGACGGAAATCCCGTCTCGGGCGGCTGGCAGACCTCGCGCGAGGTAATGCTCAACTGGCGGTCTGGCGTAGGCGAGGCCGCTGGCTCCGGCACGTACTCCGGCTCCGCAGGGCTCGACCTGGCCGGGATCGCCGGGCACTACCTCTACATCGCCGAGGGGACCGCGGAACTGCCCACCACGCCCACGAAGACCCTGGGAGCGCGCGTCAACGCGCTCGTGGACGGCCTCAAGGCGAACACCGAGTACAAGTGCGCCGTGGCCGCCTTCAGCGCCTCCGGCACCGGCCCGCAGTCGGAGATCCTCACCGTGAGGACGCAGGCCGCGGCGGCCTAGCTGGTGCGCAGAACCCCCCGCCCCGGACGGGGGCTTCTTCATGTCCGCGGGCTATCTCCGTTTCAGCCACCAACGCTTGCCCCACGGGGTCATCAGCGAGTGGTACCACCGGGCAGTCACGTCCAGGCGGGCGATCCTGGCGAAGTCGATGAGCCGCTCGTGCAGCTCGTCGCTGGACGTGATCACTGTGTATTCCAGGCGGTGGTCGTCTTCGAGGTGGTGCGGGAGGTAGAAGGTGCCGCTCACACGGTTGTCCAGGTCGGGCGGGATCGGTCCGATGGCCGCTCGTCCCCCGGGGGCGTCGGGCAGGGTCACCTTCTTCCTCCATCCGGTTCGCTGGGTGAGCGTCCCCACTCCGATGAGCCGCCGGAACAGGTCGCGCGCCGCGTTCCTCACATGGCGCGGCGCGCGCAGCTCGATAGCCAGGAGCGCAGCCAGGAGGCCATTGACGTCCGCCTCGTCCATCTCCCCATCGTGGTAGAAGGCCGTGGTCGCACCGATGAACCTGTCATAGGCGGCGGCCCGGTCCTCACGGCGGCCGTGCTTGACCATGACGTACGGGTTACTAGCGCTCTGTGCCGCACGCAGCGCGGCGGCTCCTGCGCGGGCTGCGCCGGCTGCGGCGCTGACCGGATCCACGGGCATGTTGGTCCCCCCTCTGTTGGCTCAGGGCATTCTGCACAGCCAGCCCGAGACCGGAAGGGGGATTCCGCAGCGCGGACAGCTCTGGCTCGCAGCGACATGACCTACCGCCCACCGCCCAGCGGCAGATACACCGCGCCGTCGTCGTCACCGTCGTCTTCGTCGTCGTCCCAGTCCGCGGCGAACTCCTCCTCCAGGCCCTCGCCGTCGTCCTCCGGCGGACAGAGACCCTGCTCGAACCAGGCGCCGGCGTAGACGAGATCCTCGGCGCGGACGTTGACCCGGGCCGTACGCGGGGGCGAGGGCGGGGCAGCGGAGGGCTCGGTGCGGCGCGGGGTCGGCTGCGGGGAGGAGTGGGTGCCTTCTAGCAGGTACCGCGTTAGATTACGTTCCATATTTCATATTTTGGGCACTCCATCCCGATCCTGGTATCGCCGTCCACCTGCCTCAGATCCCCATCTCAGAAGGCCAACGACTGCATCCGGCCGTCCTGATTCTCCGGATTCCTCGGAGTTTCTCGGGAAACCTCGGCGAGGCTCACCCGTACTCACCGGAACTCACCGGTACCGCCTGGCCGAGACGGAGCCGGGCCACTTCGCCGCAGCTCGACGGCATGCCAGACTCGCCTCAGACGAACGGAACAAGCCAACCCGTCCACGCCCCTCCGGAGCACGCTGGCACCACTCTGGGGACACTCTGAATACGCTCTCGTGCACTCGCACTACGCTCTCGCGCAGTCTGAGTACGTGCAGGTCATGGCGGCTTTGGGTGGGCGCTACTCGCCACCGCTGGGCTCTCGCCCTACTCTCGCTTCACCGGCTCCGATCGGGCCGACTCCACCACCAGACGAGCCCTCACGGGAGGGATTTCTGCCATGCCTCAAATCCTGACCACGCGGGCCGGCCGTGACCGGCGGTGCGATCCAGCCAACTTGGCCCCTAATGACCTCGCGGAAGTTAGTCATAGTTAGCCACTGTTGGGCACTCATGTCCTCTTGCGATACCTTGCGTAGCCTTTCACCTGCAACAACGCCCCCGTTGCCGGTTTCCGTAGTCGGCGCTCGCCATACCGCCCCGCCGGTCATACGCTCCACTCACACCTCGGCCTCCGAGGACACCCTCCACTTCGCCCTCCAGAAGGATGCTCGGCGCGTCTGAAAGTGCGTTCCCTCGTGAGTCTGTCGTGGGCATCTGACGCGATCTGGCCAAGTTCGGAGTCAGTGGCCTAGAGCTTTCTCGATCCTTCTAGAGCCATCTCGACCCGATTCGTCTGTTCCGTCGAGTTTCTTTGAGTGTGACCTGCTGAGATGCATTGAGATTAGGTTTCCCGGTGCAATTTCAGCCGCCGATGGCGACGCTCAGCCGGCGCTCCTACGCTCCAGACACACCCCGGTTCTCGGGGACGTGACTCCTCAACACACCTTCAACGAAGGAGACTTCGTCATGTCCGCATGGCCTCGCATCACCTGCCCCGCCTGCCGCCGCTCCGTCGCCGTCAGCCCGGACACGCGCCACCTGGCCCGGCATGACCCGCCGGGACCCCAGAACCGCCGCCACGGGCTCCCCCCGATCAGCTGCATCGCCTCGGGCCGCCTCATCCCGGCGGACTCGGACCTGCTGTTGCCGATGTTCGAAGACGCTGTTCCCGAGGCCCAAAAGAAGTCGTTGCTGCTGTTCTAGACCGTGATCACGATGGGCAGGGTCTGGCCGGGGCTGCACCGGGCCTCGGCCGAGCCGATGCGGATTCGTGAGCCCGCGGCCTCCAGTTCCGCGCACACGGAAAGGGAATTACCAGCTAACAAAAAACATTGCGCACAAAACAACCTGGTAGCTGACCCCGCACCAGGAGACCCCATGCAGCTCTGCTTCTGCCCGGCCAAGGCCAAGTCCCGGCGGCTCGAACTGACGCTCAGCTTCAGCGACGTCGCCCGCCGCACCTCGATGTCGTACCACGCCGTCCGGAACTGGGAGATGGGCATCTCGGCCCCGCGCCCGTCATCCCTGCGCGCATTGGCTGCGGCACTGGAGTGCCAGCCGGCCGACCTCTGCGAGCTGGCCCAGGCCGCCGAGCCCAAGGCCGCGGCATGAAGCGCCAGTACGCGGGACCTCGGACCACCGCCCAGCTGATACGGCGCCTGACCACCGACACGGGCGACATCCCGGAATTCGGGGGCTACTACATGACCCGGCTGCAACCGCATGTGTTCGAGGGCCTGGTCGTCGGCATCCAGATGCTGGGGCCGGTCCCCGGAATCCGCCCCCGGTTGGACGTACGGGTGCGGACGCTGGACGACGGGCGGGTGACGGAGCGAGGTGTCCGCCGCGTGCAGCTGCTCCACCACGTCCGGCAGTTCACCGGTCTTGCCCCCGGGGACTGGACGGTCGGCAGGTTCGAGCGGATGAGCCGGTCTCACGGATGGCAGTGGGCTGCAGTCGCGCATAAATCGCCGCGCCAGAACGAGCTGTTGCCGTGACCGTCGACAGGGCCCTGGAGCTGATCACCGCCGACCCGTACACGCACCGGTCGAAGCGGCTGCTCGACCCGGCCTGGAAGGGTGCCCGCTCCGTCCGGGCCGGCGATGACCGCGTCATCTACCGCATCGAAAGCGGGCGGCCCCAGATCCTTCGCATCGCACACCGCCGGATCGCCTACCGGCGGCCCTGCACCTGATCCACTCCCTGCCCCACGCCGATCGTCCACGGCTACGCGGCCTTCTGCTCCTCCCACCATGCTTCGACGTCGGCCCAGTCGTAGCGCAGGTACTTCCCGACCCGGACGCCGGTCGGGCCCTTCTTCTCGTAGCGCCACTTGTAGAGCGTTTCGACGCCGACACCGAGGTGCTCGGCCACGTCTTCAGGGGTGGCCTTCGGGCGTGGGGGTGCCTGCGACGGCTTCCGGTTGCTTCCCATGTCGGCGAACCTAGGCGGTGGGATTTTTCGACTCAATAGATGATTTTTTGATTCGCTCATATGGCCCTCCTGTAACCCGCTACACGCCCATAACATCGGGTTCTTCACTGAGTTGAGGAGTCATCCATGCCGTACGACCGCTGGCACAAGTCCCGCCCAGGGCCCACCGAGGAGGTGTGCAAGGAGCACGGCAAGGTGCCGTCCGTGGGCCATGGGGTCAGGAAGCGGTGGCAGGCCCGGTGGCGGGACGACGCGGGCGTCCAGGAGACGGAGATGTTCACGAAGGAGACCGACGCCAAGAAGCATGAGACCAAGATGCGGGCCACCGTGGATGACGGCTCGTACATCAACCCCAAGGGGGGCGAAGTCCGCGTCGGGGAGTGGGTGACGATCTGGCTGAACGGCATGACGTTCGACAACCCGCGGACCTATCAGCGGTACGAGCAGCGGATGCGCCTGCACGTGATCCCGACCCCGCTGGGAAAGATGCGGATCAAGGACGTCAGCGCCACAGCGCTGCGGGACTGGCTCAAAGGCCGGCGCGAGCTGCTCGAAGATTCATCCCTCCATCTGATTTTCGCGAACCTGCGGACCGCGTTCGACCTGGCGGTGGACGACGAGCTGATCCGCAAGCACCCCTGCCTGTTGAAGGCGGTCGTGGCGGTGAAGCCGACGCGGAACAAGTCGACGCCGAAGGCGTTGGCGCTGACGTGGGAGCACACCGAGAAGATCCGGGTGGAACTCCCCGATCGGTATCAGGCGCTGGTCGATGCATGCCGGGGGCTCGGGCTCCGTCAGGGCGAGGCGTTCGGCCTCGGCCCCGATGACATCGACTGGGACCACCCCGACGGGCCGATGGTGCACATCGTCAGACAGGTCGCCCACGACGGCCCTGTCCTGGTCTTCGACAACCCGAAGGGGGCCGACGAGGAAGACCCGAAAGACCGGTGGGTGGAGCTGAGCCCGGCGGTGGCGGCGGCGCTGCTGGAGCACACGAAGAAGTACCCGCCGATCGAGGTAACGATCCCTCACCGGACCCGGGACGGCGAGCCGGTCACGGCGCGGATCTTCTTCTACGGCCGGGAGAAGAAGCCGATCCAGGCGAACTGGTTCAACTCCTTCGTCTGGAAGCCCGCGCTCGCCGCCGTGGGCATCATCGCCCCACTGGACCCCGAGAAGCCGGGCCGGAAGTGGGAGAAATCGCGCGACAAAATGATGCATGCCCTGCGCCACCTGTACGCGTCGATGATGCTGGACGGCGGGGTCGACATCTACACCCTCGCCGACCGGCTCGGGCACAGCGACCCCGCCTTCACGCTGAGAAAGTACGTCCACCGTGTCGCCGGCGCCGGGTCGAAGGTCCGCCTAGCCGTCCAGGGGATGTACGGCAGGGCGGCATGAAATCGCCCGCAGAGCCTCATCTGCCGATCCTCGCCACGATTACTTTCAGTGACAGTTCATGCGTTGAATCGGCCCGTCCTGCACGCATCAACCCCGCTGAGCGGCTTTCCGCTCAACAAACCGGATTGTGGAGCACTTATGGAAGATGATCTCCAATGACACTGATATATGCAGGTCAGAGCGCTAGTAGTGGTCTTCCGCGACATCTAGCAGGGACAACTGTCGAGCCCCCGTCACTCGTTTGCGGAGAGCGGCGGGGGCCCGGCGTTTCACGCACGCCGCAGGGTCGCTTCCTTGCCCCACTCCGACCCGCCGAGGAACAAGGTCGCCCCCTTGAGCGTGAAGTCGATTTTCGCCTCGGCTCGGCATGTCGCCTTGGGGTCCTCGGTTATGACCTCGTGAATGACCAGCTTCTCGCCTATGACGGCCAGCAGGGTGAGTTCTCCCTTGCACGGCGCCACGGGCCACTCGATCGTGCCGACCGCCTGACCTTCTTTCCCTGCCCGCAGGTTCACGATGATCAGCTCTTCGTTATCGCTCGTGGAACCGCGCCACGTCCCTGCCCAGCCTTCCGGGGTCCGGCCGCTGAGGGCCGGGGAGACAGGTGCAGCCGACGGGGAAGCACTCCCCTCGGGCGTCGCCGTCGGTACCTTCGGTTCAGTGGGCTGCGCGGTGGCCCCGGAAGGTGCGGCCCCGCCCGCCCCGGCCTCAGCCGCATCGCTTGAGCGTCGGCCCTCTGATTTCACCCCGTCGGCCACGGGAAACAACCAAGCCAATAGGCCGACGATGATGCCCAGAGCCGTGACCCCCAGACTCGCCAATACCGGCCATGACGGCCTCGATTCAGCCACTCGCGCCTCCCCCGTTCCGTGCACTCCGGTGACCGGTCCAATGGTTGCCGACGCGAGGACCCCTCGCCAGGGAACCTGACACCGAGACCGCCAGGGTTCGGTAACCAACCGTCACTTCCGGAACGGCCGCGGTCGGTATTCGGCCCTGTTGGCCGGGGGTGCTCGCCACGGGCCATCGGGGGGCGGCAGAATCGGCCGTATCGGGACGGAACGAGGGGGACGGTCATGGCTGTTGGCGCGAGCGAGGGTGTCGGGGCGGGGGTTCCCGCGCTGGCGGGGGTGCCGGTGCTGGGGTCGCTCTTCGATCTGAAGTCCGACTCCCTCGGCACCTATCTGCGGGCCCAGCACCAGCACGGGGACGTCGTACGGATCACGGCCGGCCCGCCCGGACTGCGGGCCGAGCTGTACTGCGTCTTCTCCGCCGAGGGCGCCCAGCAGGTGCTCGCCTCGGAATCGGCCAACTTCCGCAAGGACAACCCCTTCTACCAGGAGGTACGGGACTCCTTCGGCAACGGCCTGCTGACCAGCCAGGACGAGGACTACCTGCGCCAGCGCCGGCTGGTCCAGCCGCTGTTCACCCGGCGCCGGGTGGACGGCTACGCGGGGGCCGTCGCCGCCGAGACCGAGGCGGTCGTCGCCGCCTGGCAGGAGGCCCCCGACGGCATCGTCGACGTCTCCGACCAGATGATGCACCTGGCCCTGCGCGCGGTCGCCCGGATCCTCTTCGGCACCGACGTGGAAGCCACCGTCGACGTCGTCGACCGGTGTTTTCCGGTCATCACCGACTACGTGCTGCGCCGCGGCTACTCCCCCGCCAACATTCCGCGCAGCTGGCCGACCCCGGCCAACAAGCGGGCGGCCGCCGCGATGGACGAGCTCTACGCGGTCTGCGACAAGATCATCGGCGAGCGGCGCGCCGACCCCGCGGAGAGCCCCGGCGAGGACCTGCTCACGCTGCTCGCCGCCGCGAAGAGTTCGGACGACGGGGAGTTCGACGCCTCCGAACTCCGCGACCAGGTGCTGATCTTCCTGCTCGCCGGACACGAGACGACCGCCACCTCCCTCTCCTTCGCCCTGCACCTGCTGGCCCGCCACCCCGAGGAGCAGAAGCGGGCGCGCGAGGAGATCACCCGGGTGCTGGGCGACCGTACGCCCGAGGCCGCCGACCTGGACCGGCTCCCGTACCTCACCCAGGTCCTCAAGGAGGCGATGCGGCTCTACCCGGCCGCCCCGGTCATCGGCCGCAAGGCGGTCGCCGCCACCGAGGTCGGCGGGCACACCGTACCCGCGGGTGCGGACGTGATCCTGGCGCCGTGGGTGACGCACCGCCATCCGCTCCACTGGCCGGACCCCGACCGCTTCGACCCCGAGCGCTTCACCCCGGAGGCGGAGGCCGGCCGGCCGCGCTACGCCTGGTTCCCGTTCGGCGGCGGCCCGCGCGCCTGCATCGGGCAGCACTTCTCGATGCTGGAGTCGGTGATCGCGCTGGCGATGATCCTGCGCGCGTACGAGTTCGAGGCCGTGGACACCGACATCCCGGTCAGCGCCGGAATCACCCTGCGGACGGACGGCCCGGCGCGCTGCCGGGTCCGTCGCCTCGACGGCTAGGCTCTGTCGGCCATCATGGCCGGATGGACGAGGAGATCCCGGGGCGGCTGTCCCCCTGCGTACGGCGGCCGGCGCGTGCGATGCTGCCCGGCTCGCCCGCCCCGGAGCGGCTGCTGCGCCGGATCGCCGGGTTCTTCCTCATCCGGTTCCTGACCGCGCTGCCCGACGACCTCGCCGACGCGGTGTCGGCGCTCGCCGACCCGTTCGAGCGGGCCGCCCGCCTCGTCGGGCGGCTCTTCCACGGCCCGGCCCTGCGCGGCGGCTGGGGCGCCGAGGCCGGCCGTCTCGCCCTGGCCCTGCACGGCTTCCACTGGACGCACTGGCGCACCGAGACCCGTGGCCCGCGCGGTACGTTCGCCGCGAGCACGGGGAAGGTCACCGTACGGCCGCCCTGGGGTCGCGGCGACAGCGCCCGCGAGGCGCACACCGCCGCCTGCACCCTGCGGCGCGTCCCCCGACTGCGCCGCCGGCCGGCCAGGGTGGACCTGGCCTTCCCGGACGGCTCCTGGGTGGCCCTGCGGATGGACACCCGTGCGGACGCGGCCCGACTGCGCGCCGCCCTCGCCTGACCGGAAAGACACCCCCTAGACCTTCGTCGGTGTGTGGTTTCCCTGGAGCCGTTCGAGGTCCGAGGGCCGGACCTGGATGACGGTCAGCGCGATCAGCGCACCGACCAGGGTGAACACGGCCGCCACGACGAAGGCCGCGCTGATGCCGGAGGTGAGCACCTGGTCGCTCCACGGCTTCGGGAACTGTCCGGTGCGCTGGAAGAAGGCCTTCTGTTCGGCGGTGGACGTGCGCAGGAAGTCCGGTACCTGGTCCTTGGCCGCGTTGCGGCTCGCCGTGCCGAAGACGGTCACCAGGATCGACAGGCCCAGCGAACCGCCGACCTGCTGCATCGTGTTGAGCAGCCCGGACGCCGCACCGGACTCCCGGTCGGCGACGTTGGACAGGGCCATCAGCGTGAGCGAGACGAACTGCAGGCCCATGCCGAGGCCGAAGATCAGGAGGGGGCCGAAGATGCTGCCCAGGTACGTCGAGTGGATGTCGGTCTGCGTCAGCCAGGCGAGGCCTGCCGCCGAGCACAGCGCGCCGGCGACCATGAAGGGTTTCGGCCCGAACTTCGGGAGCAACTGCGAGGCGGTGCCCGCGCCCACGGCGACCACCACGCTCACCGGCAGGAAGGCGAGGCCGGCCATCAGCGGGCTGAAGCCCAGCACGATCTGCACGAAGAGCGTCAGGAAGAAGAACATGCCGAAGATCGCGCAGGCGAGCATGAGCATGATCCCGTAGGTCCCGGCCCGGTTGCGGTCGGCGAACATGTGCAGCGGGGTGATCGGCTGCGGCGAGCGCCGCTCGTTGAGGATGAACAGGGTCAACAGGACCACGGCGGCGCCGAAGGCGGCGAGCGTGTAGGGGTCGGTCCAGCCCTCCTGGGCGGCGCGGATGAATCCGTAGACGAGCGAGACCATGCCCAGGGTGGACAGCAGCGCGCCCGCGAGGTCGAAGTGTCCGGGGTGGCGTTCGGACTCGCGGATGACCTTCTTGGCCATGACGGCTATGAGCGCGGCGATCGGGACGTTGACGAAGAACACCCAGCGCCAGTCGAGCCATTCGACGAGCACGCCCCCCGCGAGCAGCCCGATCGCGCCGCCGCCGGCCGAGACCGCGGCGAACACGCCGAACGCCCGGTTACGGGCGGGCCCTTCGCGGAAGGTGGTGGTGATCAGTGCGAGGGAGGTCGGGGAGGCGATGGCGCCGCCGACGCCCTGGAGGGCTCGGGCGGCCATCAACTGGCCCTCGTTCTGGGCGAGTCCGCCGAGGAGGGAGGCAAGCCCGAAGAGCAGGACGCCGAAGATGAAGACGCGCTTGCGGCCGAGGATGTCGCCCGTGCGGCCACCGAGGAGCAGCAGGCCGCCGAAGGCGAGGGTGTAGGCGTTGACGACCCAGGAGAGGCTCTCGGTGGAGAAGCCGAGGGCGGTCTGGATGTGCGGCAGCGCGATGTTCACGATGGTGATGTCGAGGACCACCATGAGCTGGCAGGAGGCGATGACGAACAGGGCGAGCCCGTTCCCGCTCCCTCGGACCTTGCCGTCGGTCCCGGTGCTGGTCGGCGTTGCATTCGGGTCCACCCTGTCGACGCTATGCCCGCACACGTGGCGTCACCACTCGAACGGCCTAGGCGATGTGATATTTCACATGTCACACTACGATCATGGATGACTTCCTCAGGCTCTCCGCGAGCACGGCCCGGTTCACCTACGGCGCCCCGCGCGCCTTCGCCTTCGGGGACGAAGGACGCCTCCTCTGGTTCCTCCGCTCGGCCGGTCCGACCGACCCCTTCGACAGCCTCTGGGTCCTCGACACGGCCACCGGCACCGAGTCCCGCCTTGCCGATCCCCGCGAACTGTGCCCCGAGCCGGGCGAGCTCCCGGCCGGGGAACGCCGGCTGCGCGAGCGCATCCGCCTCCTCGCCGCCGGGATCGGCTCGTACGCGCTCTCCGGCGACGGCCGGAGCGCCGTCTTCCCGCTCTACGGACGGCTCTACGGGGTCACCGCGGACGGCACCGGCCGGCCCGAGGAGATACCGGCCGCCGGACCCGCCCTGGATCCCCGCCCCAACTCCGACGGCTCCCGCACCGCGTACGTCAGCGACGACATCCTGTACGTCGCCCCCGGCGGCCGGGTCAGCCCGCCCGACGGGGCCCGCTGGGGCGTCGCCGAGTTCGCCGCCGCCGAGGAGCTCGGCCGCGCCCGGGGTCACTGGTGGTCCCCGGACGGGGTGACCCTGCTCGCCGCCCGCGTCGACGAATCCGCCCTCCAGCGCCGGTACTTCGCCGATCCCGCGCACCCCGAGCTCCCGGCCGAGGACTTCGCGTACCCGGAGGCGGGCGGGCCCAACGCCGAGGTCCAGCTGTGGGTGCTCGGCCCGGACGGCACGCGGACACGGCTCGACTGGGACGCGGAGGCCTACCCGTACGTCTCCGACGCGGGCTGGGATTCGTCCGGGGAGATCCTGCTGACCGTCCAGGACCGGCTCCAGCAGAACGTGTTGCTGCTCTCCGCCGACCCGGCCACCGGCCGTACCCGGGAGCTGTCCCGGACCACGCACCCGCAGTGGGTGGACCCCCTGGTTCCCGGCACCCCCGCCCGCCTCCCCGACGGGCGGATGCTGACCGCCGCCGACACACCGGGCGGGGCCGCCCGCGCCCTCGCGGTCGACGGCACGCCGATCACCGGCGACGGGATCCAGGTCCGCCGCGTCGCCGGCATCCACGAGGGCCGGCTGCTGATCGAGGCCGGGCTGCGCGACCCCGCCGAACAGCAGGTGCTGCTGCTCGACCCCGTGACCGGGGAGCCGGCCCCGGTCGCCGACGGGCCCGGGGTGCACAGCGTGTCCGCCTCGGCCGGGACGCTCCTGCTGACCTCCGCCGACTCCGACGGGATCCGCCGTACCGTACGCACCCCGGACGGACGGGAGTTCACCCCGGCGGACCTGTCCCAGCCGCTGCCGTACCGGGTGGTCCCGGCCTTGGAGCGGGTCACGGAGCACGGCGTCCCGACCGCCCTCGTCCTCCCCCGCGACCACGTCCCCGGCCGGCGGCTCCCGGTGCTCGTCGACGCGTACGGCGGCCCCGGCTACCAGGACATCAGCGCCGAACCCCGCCGCTGGCAGGCCAAGCAGTGGTGGGCCGACCAGGGCTTCGCGGTGGTCACCATCGACAACCGCGGGACCCCGTACGTCTCGCCCGCCTTCACGCACGCCATGTACCGGGGCTTCTCCGAGGTCACCCTGGAGGACCAGGTCGCGGCCCTCCAGGCGCTCGGCGCCCGCCACGCCGACCTGGACCTCGGCCGGGTCGGCGTACGCGGCTGGTCCTACGGCGGCTACCTGTCGGCGCTGGCGGTGCTGCGCCGCCCGGACGTCTTCCACGCGGCGGCCGCCGGGGCCGCGCCGACCGACTTCCGGCACTACGACACGGCGTACACCGAGCGCTACCTCGGCCTCCCGCAGGAGCAGCGCCGGTCTGACGACGTGTACGAGCGGGACTCCCTGATCCCCGACGCCCCGAAGCTGACCCGCCCGCTGCTGCTGACCACCGGCCTGGCCGACGACAACGTCCACCCCTCCCACACCCTGCGTCTGTCCCAGGCCCTGACGGACGCCGGCCGCCCGCACCAGCTGCTGGCGCTGCCCGGTATGACGCACATGAGCCCGGGCGGCACGAGGGAGAAGATCATGGCGCTGGAGCTGGAGTTCTTCCGCAGGGAACTCGGCTGATTCCCCACGCGCGGGGCCCCGCGGACGCCATTGGCCGCGGGGCCCCGCCTTCTTCCCGTGGATCCCCGTCAGTCACCCGGGAAGTGACACGCCACCTCCTGGGAGGCGGCAAGCTGCAACAGCGGCCGCTCGGTGCGGCAGATCTCCCGCGCCTTGGGGCAGCGCGGGTGGAAGGTGCAGCCCGGGGGCGGGGCGGCCGGGCTCGGCGGGTCGCCGAGCAGCACGATCCGCTCCCGCCGCCGCTCCGCCGCCGGGTCGGGCAGCGGTACGGCGGACAACAGCGCCCGGGTGTAGGGGTGCTGCGGGTTCTCGTAGAGGGACTTCTTGTCCCCGATCTCGACGATCCGGCCGAGGTACATGACGGCGACCCGGTCGCTGACCCGCTTGACCACCGACAGGTCGTGCGCGATGAACACGTAGGCGAGGCCCAGCTCCGCGCGCAGCCGCTCCATCAGGTTGACGATCTGGGCCTGCACGGAGACGTCGAGGGCGGAGACCGGTTCGTCGGCGACGATCAGCCGGGGGCTGGTGGACAGGGACCGGGCGATGCCGATGCGCTGGGCCTGGCCGCCGGAGAACTCGTGCGGGTAGCGGTCGATGTGCTCGGGGATCAGGCCGACCAGTTCCATCAGCTCGGCGGCGCGCCGGCGGGCGTCTGCGGCGCTCCAGCCCTGCACCAGCAGTGGGTCGGAGATGATCCGGGCCACGGTCTGGCGGGGGTTGAGGGAGGAGTGCGGGTCCTGGAAGACCATCTGGATGCTCTTGCGCAGCGGCCGCATCGCGCTCTGCGACAGCCGGCTGATGTCCTTGCCCTCGAAGGCCACCTTGCCCGAGGTCGGCTCCAGCAGCCTGACCAGCATCCGGCCCGTGGTGGACTTCCCGCAGCCCGACTCCCCGACCAGGCCGAGGGTCCGGCCTGCCGCCAGGTCGAAGGAGACCCCGTCCACGGCGCGCACGGGCGCCCCCCGGCGCCCGGTCGCGGACCGCTTCCCGGGGAAGGTCATGGTGAGGTCCCGTACGGACAGCAGCGGTTCGGCGGTGGTCTTCATCGCGTCGCCTCCTCGGCGGTGCGGGCCCCGGCGAAGTGGCAGGCCACCGTCCGCCCCGGCGCTTCGGCGTACGTCTCCAGTTCCGGGCGTACGTCGGTGCAGCGCGCGGCGGCGCGCGGACAGCGCGGGGCGAAGGCGCAGCCCGGGGCGGGTGCGAGCAGGGACGGCGGGGAACCGGGGATGAAGGGCAGTGGTTCGTCGTCGGCAGTGTCGAGGCGGGGCAGCGAGTCGAGCAGGCCGCGGGTGTAGGGGTGGGCCGGGTCGGCGAACAGCTCGTCGACCGGGGCCTGTTCGGCCGCGCGGCCGCCGTACATGACCAGCACCTCGTGGGCGACGCGGGCGACCACCCCCAGGTCATGGGTGATCATCACGACGCCGAGTCCGCGCTCCTGCTGGATCCTCGCGATCAGCTCCAGGATCTGGGCCTGCACGGTGACGTCCAGGGCGGTGGTGGGCTCGTCGGCGATCAGCAGGTCGGGCTCGCACGCCAGCGCCATGGCGATCATGGCGCGCTGGCGCATGCCGCCGGAGAACTGGTGCGGGTACTCCCCCGCGCGCCGGGCCGGTTCCGGGATGCCGACCTCGCCGAGCATGTCGATCGCCCGTTTGCGCGCGGCGGCCCGCCCGGCCTTGAAGTGCACCCGGAAGTGCTCGGCGATCTGCTCGCCGACCGTGTAGTACGGGTGGAGGCTGGAGAGCGGGTCCTGGAAGATCATGGCCATCCTGCGGCCGCGGACCTTGGCCAGCTCCCGTTCGGAGAGGCCGGTCAGCTCCCGTCCGGCGAGGGCCACGGAGCCGCCGACCTCGGCCGCGCCCCGGTGCAGGCCCATGACGGCCAGCGAGGTGACCGATTTGCCGGAGCCGGACTCGCCGACGATGCCCAGGGTGCGGCCGGCCTCGACGGTGAAGCCGAGGGAGTCGACGGCCCGTACGGTGCCGTGCGGGGTGGTGAAGGTGACGCGCAGATCGCGTACCTCAAGAAGTGCGGCCATCAGTACCTCACCCTCGGGTCGATGACGGCGTACAGGAGGTCGACGACGAGGTTGGCGACGACGATGAAGAAGGCGGCGAGCAGGGTGACCCCGAGGACCACCGGCTGGTCCGAGCTGACCAGCGCCCCGTAGAACAGCCGCCCGATGCCGGGGAGTCCGAAGATGGACTCGGTGATCACGGCTCCGGCGAGCAGCCCGCCGAGGTCCATGCCGAAGATGGTGAGGATGGGGGTCATCCCGGAGCGCAGGCCGTGTTTGACGACGACCGTGCGCTCGGGCATGCCCTTGGCGCGGGCGGTACGGATGTACGGCTCGGCCATCGCCTCGATCATCGAACCGCGGCTCTGGCGGGCGTACATGGCCGCGTACAGCAGGGCCAGCGCGGTCCAGGGCAGGAGCAGGTTCGAGGCCCAGGCGAGCGGGTTCTCGGAGAAGGCCTGGTAGGTGGGGTAGGGCAGGAGGCCGGCGACGCGGATGACCCCGTAGATCAGCATCACCGAGGTGAAGTAGACGGGCAGGGAGGCGGCGGCGACGGCCCCGACCATGAGGGCCTTGTCGGTGGCGGTGTCCTTGCGCAGGGCCGCGGTGACCCCGGCGCCGAGGCCGAGGACCAGCCACAGCGCGGCGGCGCCGACGGCGAGGGAGGCGGAGACCGGCAGCCGGTCCATGAGCAGGTCCCACACCGGGAGGGAGTTCTCGTAGCTGTAGCCCAGGCAGGGGAAGTCGCACTGGACGGCGTACTGGCCGGTGCCCAGGGTGCGGCCGGTGAAGATGCCGGTGAGGAAGTCGGTGAACTGGCGCCACAGGGGCTGGTCGAGGCCCAGGTACGCCCGTACGTCGGCCAGCCGCTCGGCGCTGCAGGTCTTGCCGCAGGCGGCCGCGGCCGGGTCGGAGGGCAGGACGTAGAAGATGAGGAAGGTGACGGCGGCGATGGCGAGGAGCACTCCGGCGAGGGCGAGCAGCCGGCGGGCGAGGTAGAGGATCAACTGCGGCCGCCCCTCGGGTCGAGGATGTCGCGCAGGGCGTCGCCTAGCAGGGTGAAGGCGAGCACGGCGAGGAAGAGGAAGACGCTGGGGATGACGAAGTACATGGGGTCGGTCTCGTAGAAGGCGACGGACTCGGCGATCATCTGGCCCCAGGACGGGGTGGGCGGTCGGACGCCCACGCCGAGGTAGCTCAGCGCCGCCTCGGTGCTGATCATGCCGGGGATGAGCAGGGTGGTGTAGGCGATGACCGGGCCCGAGACGCCGGGGAGGATGTCGCGGGTCAGGATCCGCCAGGAGCTCGCGCCGCCCACGCGGGCGGCGTCCACGTACTCGCGGTGTTTGAGGGAGAGGGTCTGGCCGCGGACGACACGGGCGACGCCGGGCCAGCCGAAGAGTCCGATGACGGCGGTCATGAGCACGATCCGGTTGACGTCCTTGGCCACGGACAGCATCGCGATCATGAAGATCAGCGAGGGGAAGGACATGGTCAGGTCCATCAGCCGGGACAGGAGCGCATCGGTGCGGCCGCCGAAGTAGCCGGCGGCGATTCCGGCGGCGGTGCCGGCTATCACCACGATGGCGGTGGCGGTGAAGGCGATGAGGAGGGAGACCTGGGCGCCGTGGACCACGCGGGCGAACAGGTCCCGGCCGGTGACGGGTTCGACGCCGAGCCAGTGCTCGGGGCTGATCCCGCCGAGGGAGCCGAGCGGCTGGCCGCCGAGGTAGGGGTCGATGGCGGTCTTGTCGAACTCTTCGGGGGACCAGCCGCCGAGCGCGCCCAGCCAGGGGGCGGTGGCGGCCATGAGGACGAAGAGGAGGACGACGCAGAGGCTGACGCGGACGGCGGGGCGGCGGCGGAGTTCACGCCGGGCGAGCTGCCAGGGGCTGCTGCCGGGCGGGACCTCCTTCGCCTCCGGATCGCCGACGGCGGGTGCGGTGGTGGTCATGGCGCTGTCGTGTCCGGTCCTCAGCCCTGGCTCTTCGACGGGTCCTTGAGGCCGACCGTGCCGTAGTCGATGGTGCCGGTCCACACGGGGTGGCCGAAGGCGCCCGCGATGTTCGGGCCGACGAGGAGCGGCTTGCGCTCCAGCAGGACCGGGATGGACGGGGACTTCTTCATGATCTCCGCGTCCAGGTCGATCCAGGCCTGGTTGGCCTGCTTGGCGTCGGCCATGGCGTTGATCTCGTCGATCCGCTTCGTGGTGGCCTCGTCGCGGAACTGGCTGTAATTGCCCTGGTTGCCCTTGTCCTTGATGGTGCGTCCGTCGAAGACGAAGGGGATCCAGGTGGAGCCGGAGGGGTAGTCGGGGCACCAGCCGGTGAGCGTCATGTCGGGGGTGGTGGAGAGGTCGCCGATGACGTCGTAGTAGGCGCCCGGGTCGACGGTGTCGATGACGACCTCGATGCCCGCGCGGGACAGGCCCTGCTGGATGGCCTCGCCCTTGCTCTTGTCGCCGGTGGAGACGGTGAGGGAGACCTTCAGGGTCTCCTTGCCCGCGGCCTTGAGCAGTTCCTTGGCCTTGGCCGGGTCGCCCGACGGGACGATCTTGAGGGTGTCGGCCTGCTTCCCGCCGGAGAGGGCCGGGGGCAGGTAGGCGGTGGCGACCTCGTTGAGGGCCGGGCCGCCGCCCGCGGTGACCACGGCCTCCTTGTCTACGGCGTACTGCATGGCCTCGCGGACCTTGGGGTCGTTGAAGGGGGCGCGGGAGTTGTTCAGGTGGAGCATTTCCGTGCAGCCTTGGGACTCGGCGAGCAGGCGCGCCTTGACATCGGCCTTGGGCAGCACCTTGGGCGCGCTCTCGGGACGCATGTCGAAGTACTGGACGGTGGAGGCGTCGGCGCCCTCGCCCGCGATGATGCGGTCGTCGATCTGGCCGCCCTTGAGGCCCATGACCATGACGAACTTGTCCGGGTAGGCCTTGCGGACGGTGTCGGTCTTCGGGTCCCAGTGCTCGTTGCGGACGAGGACGAGCTTCTTGTCGCGGTCGTACGACTCGATCTTGTACGGGCCGGAGGAGAACGGGCGGGCGTCGTACTGGGTGCCCTTCTCCTGGGACTGGGGCACGGGCGCGAAGGTCGGCAGGGTGGCGGTCGCGGAGAACTCGGCGACGGGCCGCTTGAGTTCGAAGACGATGGTGCGGTCGTCCGGAGTCTTGACGGAATCCAGGTGCTGGCCCTGGAGCGGGCCCTTGTAGCCCTCGGCGCCGGCCAGGTACTGGGCGGCGTAGTCGGGGCCACCGGTGAGGTCGGGGGCGAAGGAGCGCTCGACGTTGTACTTGATGTCCTGGGCCTTGACGGGCGAGCCGTCCTCGTACTTCACGCCCTCCTTGAGGGTGAAGGTCCAGGTGCGGCCGCCGTTGGAGGGGGTGCCCAGGTCGGTGGCGAGGTCGGGGACCAGCTCACTGCCGGCCTTGCCGGGCTCGGCCTTGAAGGTGACGAGGGTGCGGTAGAGCAGCCGGGTGCCGAAGTCCATGGTCGGCATGACCCAGTTGCGGGCGGGGTCCAGGTGGGAGAAGTCCTGGTTGGACAGGACCGTGAGGGTGCCGCCCTTGACCGGGGTGCCGCCGAGGATCTTGCCGTCGTTCGCGGCTGCGGGGTTCTCGGCGGTGGCGCCGCCCTTGCCCTTCTTGGTGTCGGAGCAGCCCGAGGCGCCGAGTGCGAGAGCGGCCACCAGGGCGGTGGCGAGGGCGAGTTGGGTGCGCTTGGTCATGGGGTCACTCCAGTGAAGGGCCGCGCTCTATGATGTGACCGGTAACATAGTAATGTGAAATTGCACTGACAAGGGGTTGAGCCCGCCGTTATCCAGCCGTGTCCAAATCGCTTCGGGGATAAGCGAGTTGGGGCCCGGACCGCACGGTCCGGGCCCCAACTGGCGTGACAGGTCAGCCCTTGACGGGGCCGCCCAGACGGCCCGGGGTGCGGCCGACGGGTTCGTCGCGGCCCTGGGCCCAGAGCGAGCGGACGTGGCCGAGATGGCGGACCATGCAGGCCTCGGCGGCTTCGGCGTCCCCGCTGATCATCAGGTCGAGCAGCTCGATGTGCTCCTCCGCCGAGGACACCAGCTTGCCGGCCTCGTCCAGGCCGGTCAGTCCGTACAGCCGGGACCGCTTGCGCAGGTCCCCGACCGTCTCGACGAGGCGGTCGTTGCCGGCCAGCCCCAGCAGCGTGAGGTGGAAGCGGCGGTCCGCCTCCAGATAGCCGATGAGGTTGTGCTCGCGCGCGCTGGTGACGATCTCCTGCGCGACGGGCCGCAGGGCCTCCAGCTGCTCGGTCGTGGCGATCTTGGTGATCCGGCCGACGGTCGGCACCTCGATCATCGTGCGCAGTTCGGTGTACTGGTCCAGGTCGCGCTCGCTGACCTCGGTGATCCGGAAGCCCTTGTTGCGGACCGGTTCCACGAGGCCTTCGCGGGCCAGGTCGAGCATGGCCTCGCGCACCGGCGTGGCCGAGACGCCGAGTTCGGCTGCGAGACCGGGGGCCGAATAGACGCTCCCCGGGCGCAGTTCACCCGCTATCAGGGCTGCTCGGAGGGCGTGGCCGACCTGGTCGCGGAGCCGTTCCTGGGCCTTGATGAGACTGTGCTGCTTCAGGTCACCCATGTGCATTTCCTCCGAGCCATCGCAGAGGAACAGCGTACAATGTCACGTTGCGCTGCTCACACCCCGGCGGCCTCGAAGTACGCGACCGCCACGGCGAGATCTTCCCAGGCCATGCCCACACTCTTGAAGAGCTGTGGACAACTCTGCGGCCCGCCCGCCGGCATCCTTCCCCCGACCAGGTCGGCGAGCGTGCCGGTGATGTGGCCGGGCCCGATCGCCCCCTCGGCCTCCGGGACCAGCAGGTCCCCGGCCTCGCGCAGGGCCGCGGCCCGCGACTCCACGTACACGGCGGCGCGCCGTACGAGGGCGGTGTCGGTCTCCCGGGCCGTCGGCTCGTGCGAGCCGACGGCGACGACCGTGGCGCCCGGGCCGACGAGGCGCCCGTCGAAGAGCGGCTCCCTGGCCGTGGTGCAGCAGACGACCAGATCGGCGTCGGCCACCTCCTCGGAGGTGCCCGTCCGGGCGGACAGACCCAGGGCACGGGCGTGCGCGGCGAGCCGCTCCGCGCCCTCGGGGTTGCGGCCGACCACCACGACCTCGGCCAACTCCCGTACGGAAAGGGTCGCTTCCAGGTGCCCGTACGCCTGCGGTCCGCAGCCGAAGAGCACCAGCCGCAGCGGGCTCCCGGCCGGGGCCAGGTGGCGCAGCGCGAGGGCGGACACGGCCGGGGTGCGCAGGGCGGTCAGGGCCGCGCCGTCGAGCAGGGCCAGCGGGCGCAGGGTGGGGCCGTCGAGGAGCAGGTAGCTCCCGGTGATCCGGGGCAGCCCGCGGGCCGGGTTCCCGGGCGCGACCCCGGCGATCTTCACCCCGGCGTACGCCCCGGACGCGGCGGGCATCAGCAGCAGTTCGCCGCCCGGGACGGGGATGTTGGTGCGCTGCGGGCAGGCCTCCGGGTCGAGGCCGCCGAGCAGGGCGGCGGCCAGGGCGTCGGTGGCCGCGGCCGGGGTCAGGAGCCCGGCCATCGCGTCGGCGCCGAGCCGCCTCACAGCAAAAAGCCCGTCCCGAGCGCGTCGTGCGGGTCCACCGTGAAGGTGTGCTCGCCGGTGCGGTACGCGGTGCCGGTGATCTCGGTGACTCCTCCCCCGGACTCCGTCCGGGGGGACCCCGAGGGGAGGATCCGGCCGGTGAACACCGTGCCGGTGACCGACTCGTTCAGCAGGTCCTCCCCTGCCGCGAGCCGCCCGTCCTCCGCGAGAAGGGCGAGCCGCGTCGAGGTGCCGGAGCCGCAGGGCGAGCGGTCGATCTGCCCGTCGGCGAAGACGGTGACGTTGCGCTGGTGGGGCCCGAAAGGAGTATCGGGCAGTTCCTCGTAGAGGATCACCCCGTAGACGCCGGAGAGCAGCGGGCCGCCGGGATGCCAGGTGGCCGGGTGGGTGGCCAGCGCGGCGCGGATCTCCCGGCCGGCCCGCACCAGGTCGGGCAGCGAGCCCCGGGACACGTCCAGGCCGAGGTCGCGGGCGGCGACGGAGGCGTAACAGGCCCCGGCGTGCGCGATGTCCACCTCGGCGAGCCCCAGCGTGGTCGCCACTGGAACCTTGCGGGCGCTCACCCGGGCGGGGACGTTGCGGAAGGTGACCCCGGTGGTGCGGCCGCCGTCCCGGTGCACGGTGGCGGTGACCCGCCCGGACGGCACGTCGATGCGCACGGGTACGTCCCCGTGGTCGGGGGCGGCGACCCGGCCGGTGTCCACGGCCCAGACCCCGAGGGCCATGGTGCCGTGGCCACAGGCGGTGGAGTAGCCGTCCTTGTGCCAGAACAGCACGCCGAAGTGGGCCCCGTCGTCGTCGGGCGGGACGACGAACCCCCCGTACATTCCGTCGTGTCCGCGCGGCTCCTGCACCAGCAGGCGGCGTACGTCGTCCAGCGCGCCCCGGCGCGGGGCCGTGCCGGATCCCCCCGGGCCGATGGCGGTGGCGCAGCGCTCGGCGACGGTGTCCCCGGGGACGGGCGGCATGCCTTCCCGGAGCGTGTCGACGATGCGGAAGGGCTCGCCGGCGGTGTGGTAGTCCACCGTTCGGACGGTGATCACAAGAGGAAGCCTCCGGGGAAGGGGTCGGTCGGGTCGAGGAAGTACTGGGCGGTGCCGGTGATCCAGGCCCGGCCGGTGACGGTGGGGAAGACGGCCGGGCGCCCGCCGACGGTGGTCTCACCGACCAGCCGGCCGGTGAACTCGGTGCCGATGAAGGACTCGTTGACGAAGTCCGCGCCGAGCTCCAGGAGTCCGCGGGCGTGCAGCTGGGCCATGCGCGCGCTGGTACCCGTACCGCAGGGCGAGCGGTCGAACCAGCCGGGGTGGATGGCCATGGCGTGCCGGGACCGGCGGGCGTCGGAGCCGGGCGCGGCGAGGTAGACGTGCTTGACCCCGGCGATGGAGGAGTTCTCGGGGTGGACGGGCCGGTCGCCGGAGCCGTTGATCGCGTCCATGACCGCGAGTCCGGCGGCGATCAGGTCGTCCTTGCGGGCGCGGTCGAAGGGGAGGCCGAGCGCGTCGAGTTCGACGAAGGCGCAGAAGTTGCCCCCGTAGGCGAGGTCGTAGGTGACCGTGCCGAAGCCGGGTACGTCCGCCTTCAGGTCGAGGCCGACGCAGAAGGAGGCAACGTTGGTCAGGGTGACCGCGGTGGCCGCCCCGTCCTCGACCCGGACGTCCACGCTCACCAGCCCGGCCGGGGTGTCCAGCCGGACGGTGGTGACCGGCTCGACGACGGGCACCATGCCGGTCTCGACGAGGACGGTGGCGACCCCGATGGTGCCGTGCCCGCACATGGGCAGCAGGCCGGACACCTCGATGTAGAGGACGCCGAAGTCGGCGTCGGGCCGGGTGGGGGGCTGCAGGATGGCGCCGCTCATCGCGGAATGGCCGCGCGGCTCGTACATGAGCAGGGTCCGGATGTGGTCCATGTGCTCGATGAAGTGGAGCCGCTTGTCGGCCATGGTCGCGCCGGGGATGACCCCGACTCCCCCGGTGATCACCCGGGTCGGCATGCCCTCGGTGTGCGAGTCCACCGCGTGGTAGATGTTCCGCGTGCGCATCAGGCGCCCCCTCTGGCGGGTCGGTTGAGGCCGGCTGGTTAGTTGAGGCCCTCGGCGAGGGCCTTCTCGGTGGCGGCGCGGACGGCCGCCTCGATGTCTTCGGTGAGCGGGAAGCGCGGCGGGCGGGTGGCGCCGCCCGGGCGGCCGGCCAGGTCCATGGAGAGCTTGATGGCCTGGACGAACTCGGTCTTGGAGTCCCAGCGCAGCAGGGAGTGCAGCGACTTGTAGAGCGGCAGGGCGGTGGCGAGGTCGCCCGCGACGGCGGCCCGGTAGAGGGTGGCGCAGGACTGCGGGAGCGCGTTGGGGTAGCCGGCGATCCAGCCGACGGCGCCGGCGAGGGCGAGTTCGAGGAGGACGTCGTCCGCGCCGATGAGCAGGTCGAGGCCCGGGGCGAGTTCGGCGATCTCGTACGCGCGGCGGACGTCCCCGCTGAACTCCTTCACGGCGACGATGCTGCCGTCGGCGTGCAGCCGGGCGAGCAGGGCCGGGGTCAGGTCCACCTTGGTGTCGATGGGGTTGTTGTACGCGACGACGGGCAGCCCGGCGCGGGCGACCTCGGTGTAGTGGGCGCGTACGGTCCGCTCGTCGGCCCGGTAGGCGTTGGGGGGCAGGAGCAGTACGGAGCCGGCCCCCGCCTCCGCCGCCTGGTCCGCCCAGCGGCGGGCCTCGGCGCTGCCGTAGGCGGCGACGCCGGGCATGACGCGGGCGCCGTCGCCGGCCGCCTCGACGGCGGTACGGACGACGCGGGCCCGCTCGTCGTCGGTGAGGGTCTGGTACTCCCCGAGGGAGCCGTTGGGGACCACGCCGTCGCAGCCGCCCTCGATCAGCCAGGCCACGTGCTCGGCGTAGGCGTCGTAGTCGACGGTGAGGTCCTCGCGCAGGGGCAGCGCGGTGGCGACCATGATTCCGTGCCAGGGGCGGGTCCGGGTGTCCGGGCGGGCGTCGGTGCGGGGCGCGGGGGTGGGCTCGTGGGTCATGTGGTGACTCCCTAGTGTGGTGTGTGACATTTTACTAGTGGGTGTGAGGCGGCCACAAGGGTCCGGGGGGACCTGATCAGCCGTCCGCGGCGGGAAGTTCGGCGAGGTGGCGCAGTGGAACCGGGCAGGACAGCGGCCGCCGGTCGGGGGCCGGGGCCTCCCCCACGAGGGCGGCGACGGCCGGTCCGCACATGCGGCCCTGGCACCAGCCCATGCCCGCCCGGGTGAGGAGTTTGACGGTGCGGGCGTCCTGCGCGCCGAGGTCTTCGGCGGCCTCGCGGACCAGGCCGGCCGGCACCTCCTCGCAGCGGCACACGACGGCATCGTCCCGCAGCCAGCCGGTCCAGCCGGGGCCCGGGCGGTGGGCGGCGGCCATCGCGTCGGCGAAGGCGCGCAGCCGCGAGCGGCGGCGGGTGAGGGAGGTGGGGACGGGCCGTCCGGCGATCGCGTGGGCCGCGATCTCCCCTTCGGTGAGCGCGAGCCCGGCCCCGCCGATGCCACCCGTCTCGCCTGCGGACCAGACGCCGGGGACGGAGGTGCGGCCGTCGGCGGCCAGGTCCAGGGCGACGGTGCCGTCGGGGCTCCGGCGGGTGGCGCAGCCAAGGCCGGTGGCGAGTTCCAGCTGGGGTACGAGGCCGTGGCCGACGGCGACGGCGTCGCAGGGGATCCGCCGGGAGGTGCCGGGCAGTGGGCGCCAGTCCCGGTCGAGCCGGGTCACGGTGACGGCCTCGACGCGGTCGGTGCCGTGCGCCTCCGTCACGGCGTGCCGGGTGAGGAGGCGGATGTGGTGGCGGAGCAACGCGCTCCCGTACGTCGCGCCTTCGGCGAGCTTGGCGGGGTTGCGGAGCAGGGCGGCCGCCTTCCCCGCGTACGCGGTGTACACCGACGCCTCCACCACGGCGGGGACGGTGGCCCCGGCGGCGGCGAGGGATCCGGCCACGGCGAGCAGGAGCGGGCCGCTGCCGGCGACGACGATCCGCTTGCCGGGGAGGACCAGGCCGGCCTTGAGCATGGCCTGGGCTCCGCCGGCCCCGACCACACCGGGCAGGGTCCAGCCGGGGAAGGGCAGCTGGCGTTCGTACGCGCCGGTGGCGAGGAGGACGGCCCGGGCCGTGACGGTGGCGGCGGCGCCCTCGTCTCCGGCCACGGCGTGCAGGGTCCACCGTCCCTCCTGCGAAACCACCGTCCACACGTGGTGACCCGCGAGGTACGTGATGCGGCCCGCCGACTCATGGGCGCGCAGGGCGGCTTCGCGGGTCGCGAAGGCGGCCCAGTCGTGGTGCAGGGCCTCGGGGCGGGCGGCTCCCAGGCCGGGTGCGGGGTGGCGGTAGAACTGCCCGCCGGGGCGGTCGCCCGCGTCGAGGACGGTGACGCGCAGGCCGAGGCCGGCGGCGGCGACGGCGGCCGCGAGCCCGGCCGGGCCCGCGCCGACGACGGCCAGGTCGGCCGGATCGGCCGGATCGGCCACGGGTCGGTCAGACGGCGAGCTCGGCATGGCCGGTTCCCTCCTGGGTGGTCACGGTGTCGCCCTCCCGGGCGGGGACGAGGCAGGCCCGCTGGTTCGGGCGGCCGTTGACGGTGACGAGGCAGTCGTAGCAGCTGCCGATCCCGCAGAAGGCGCCGCGCGGGGCGCCGCCGTCGCGGGTGGTCCGCCAGGCGAGGATCCCGGCGGACCAGAGGACGGCGGCGATGGACTGGCCCTCCTGCGCGGGGAGTTCGCGGCCGTCGAAGTCGACCGTGTACTGCGACGCGGGGCTGCCGCCGACCAGCTCGCGGGGGCTGCGCATCTGCGGTTCCTCCTCAGGGGGTGGTGCGGGCCGGGGCCGGGCCGAAGCGCTCCGGGCGGAAGGGGGTCAGGGGAAGCGGGGGTTCGGTTCCGGTGAGTGCGGCGGCGATCAGGGCGCCCGTCGCCGGGGCCAGGCCGATGCCCGCGCCCTCGTGGCCGCAGGCGTGCAGCAGGCCGGGGCGGCGGGGGTCCGGGCCGATCGCCGGGAGGTGGTCGGGGAGGTACGGCCGGAAGCCGTGGTAGGTGCGCAGGACCCGGACGTCCGCCAGGACCGGGAAGAGGGCCGCCGCCTGGCCGGCGAGGCGGCGCAAGGCCTCGGTGGAGAGGGTGCGGTCGAAGCCGACGCGTTCGCGGGTGGCTCCGATCAGGACCGGGCCCGACGGGGTGCCCTCGACCACCGCCGAGGACTGCAGGGCCGCGGAGCCGCTGGCGACGTCCGCGATGTAGTCGGCCGCGTAGACCTTGTGGCGGACCACGCGGGGCAGCGGTTCGGTGACCAGGACGAAGCCGCGGCGCGGGAGGACGGGCAGGCTCACGCCCGCGAGCTCCGCGACGCGCCCGCCCCACGTCCCCGCCGCGTTGACCACGGCCGGGGCCAGGAGTTCGCGGTGCGTGGTGCGGACCCCGCGGACCGTCTCGCCGGAGCGCAGGATGCCCGTCACCTCCTCGCCGAGATGGACCTCGGCGCCCGACGCCACCAGCAGGCGGGCCGCCGCCTGGGCCGGCTGGACCTGGGCGTCCTGCGGGTACAGGAATCCGCCCGCGAGGCCCGGGGCCAGGTGCGGTTCGAGGGTGCGCAGGTCGTCCGCCCCCGCCTCGACCGCGTCGACCCCGGCCTTGCGCTGGCCTTCCGCGAAGCCCCGCAGGGCCTCCAGCGCCGCCTGGTTCGGGGCGACGACGAGGCCGCCCTTGGCCTCGTACTCGATCTCCTGGGGGAGGACGCCGGCCAGTTCGGTCCAGAGGCCGGTGGACAGCAGGGCCAGGTCGAGCTCCGGTCCCGCCGCCTTGTCGGAGACGAGCAGGTTGCCTTCGCCGGCGCCCGTCGTGCCGCCCGCGACGGGGCCGCGGTCGACCACGGCCACGGAGAGTCCGGCGCGGGCCGCGTAGTACGCGCACGCCGCTCCGACGACGCCGGCGCCGATGATCACGACGTCCAGGGGGTGTCTCTTGAGCACGGCAGTAATATGTCACATTCCTTAGGTGCTGCCCAGACCGGTCCCGGGGGTACGGGACCGGTCCGGGACGGGTCAGCTGCGGAGCGGGCCCTCACAGCTGTAACTCGACGTGCCCGCCACCTTGTTGCTCCAGATCTCCAGCGGACCGAAGGAGCAGTTCATGTCGGCGAGGTTGTTGGAGGCAGCCCCGGCGCGGTCGAGGAGGAAGTAGTCGACCGTCTCGGACATGTCCTTGAAGTTCTGGTCGTCGCTGCGCCAGTTCTTCAGGTTCGCGGTGATCCGTCCGGTACAGGTGAAGCGCCGCTTGCCGGGGTCGCCGTTCTCCACGCAGTCCGGGGTGTTGTACGTGGCCGTGGCGAAGGCCGACTTCACCGACGCCAGCGCCGAATCGCGCAGCTGGTCGTTCGGGGTGAAGGAGGTGTTCGGCACGAAGAGCTTGTCCACCTTGGCGATCTGCGCGTCCAGGAAGCGGTCGTAGTCGCGCTGGAGGTAGGTGTCGGCACCCATCCGGTGGCGCCAGGCGTCGTACGCGGCCACGTCGTTGTTCCGCAGGTGGGTGTACATCTCGCGCAGCAGGGTGGGCTTCTCGGTCCACAGGAACTCGAAGAAGGTGCCGGCGTAGCTGTAGAAGCGGAAGCCGTCGCCGTCGTAGGTGGCGTTCAGCAGCTGCTCGACGCTCATCCGCGGGCCGCCGCCGGCCGTGTCGCTGATGATGCTCTTGACCAGGGACTTGCGGACGGCGATGCCGTTGTCGCGGGTGGCGCCGTCGAAGAACTCGGCCGTTCCCTCGTCCATGGCGGTCGTACGGTCGCCCTCGTACCAGGGGCCTTCGCCGAAGAAGCCGGGGACGGCGAAGCGGCCGTTGAGGTAATGCGTGTACTCGTGGCGGAAGAGCTCTTCAAGGGTGAGGGAGGAGTCCTGGGGGACGCGGCGCTGGTAGGTGTAGAAGGTGGCGCCGTTCTCGATGTAGATGCCGCCGTTGTTGGTGCCGTAGCCCGTCAGGATCGGGTGGTAGTTCTCGTAGTCCGCGCGGGAGGCGTAGAGCACGATGTTCAGCGTGGTGTTGGGGTCGCCGGCGAGCGGCTGGTCGGTGCCGAGGACCCGGTGGAACTGGGTCTTGACCTGCTTGCTCGCGTAGTAGAGCTGGTCGACGGTGGCCCGGTCCAGGGCGGTGCGGACCTTGATGGCGCCGTTGTCGTAGGTGTAGGTGTACGGGAAGATCTGCTTCTCGATGTCCTCCTTGCAGACCCCGTACTGCTTGCACGCCCCGTAGTAGTTGAGCCAGGAGACGATCTTGGCCCACGGCTCGCTGCCGAAGGCGGACTTCACCGGCTCCAGCAGGGTGCCGAGGTCGGCGACGATCTGGTCCTTGAGGGCCGGGATCTGGCCGAAGCGGCCGTACTCGCCCAGCGCGTCGCGCACCACCCAGGCGTTGCCGGTGCCCTTGAGGTGGGTGTAGCCCGAGAAGGCCTTGAAGACCGCGCGGTACGCGGGGTCGGCGGCCACCGCCGCCTGGAAGGCGGTGTCGTGGTTGCCGTCGTAGACGCCGAGGTAGTTGACGGAGAGGGCGGCGAGGGCGGCGCCCGCCCAGCCGGCGTCCAGGTGCGTGGCCGGGTGGGCCGGGTCCATGGTGGCCAGGACCTTCTTGATGAGGCCCAGCTGGTGCTGGCGCAGGCCCGGCGCGCTGCCGGCGTAGAGGGCCTCGCGCAGGGTCCGGGCGTTGGAGGCCGTGACGTCGAAGGTGTGGGCGGCGTTGCCGAAGTCGGCGATGGCCTGGCGCATGGCGTTCACGGTCGGCGCGTCGGTGACGTCGATCTCGTCGCGCGAGTAGTCGTGGTAGGCGACCGCGTGCAGGTAGGTGAACATCTCCTCCAGGTGGGAGGAGTTACGGCCGTCGTGGGCGGCGGCCAGGACGGATATCCGGCGCGAGACGGCCTGGACGTGCGCGTCGGACATCACGGGGGCGAGGCGGGCGTCCCAGGTCCAGATGAGGCCGCGCAGGCAGCCGTCGGCGAGGACGGCCTGGTCGCCGAGGAAGTCGGCGAACTGCTCCGGGGTGAGGTTCGTGATCCCGTCGAGGGTGCAGGGGACGCCCGCGACGCTCCGCGCGGTGGGGGCGGGCCGGGTGGCAGCCTTGCCGCTCTTCTCGACCCGCTCGTCCGTGGCGGTGGTGGCCGTGGCGGCCGTCGCGGCGCCGGGGACCTGCCCGGTGAGGGCCTGCCCGCCCGGGGCCGGGGCGGGCGCGGGGTCGGTCTTCGGCGCGTTGGCGAGGTGGTCGACCTCGTCGAACGGGTTCGCGCCGGGGCCGGGGGCGGCGGTGGCGGGGGCGGCGGACCGGGCGCCGGTGAACGCGGCCGGGGCCCCGGACTCCGCGGCCTGCGTGGTGGCCTGGCCCGCCGTGGCGAGGAGGGTGACCGCGACGGCGGAGGCGAGGAGGGACGAGCGCACAGCTCTGTGCTGGAACACCGAGAACTCCTGATTGGAGAGGGTGAGGTGGGGGGTGGTGCGTGTGAACTGCCCTGAGTTGCTTCAACTGCCCTGTGTCACGCGGCGTTTGACGGGGATTAACGTGCCGCGGTGTGAGCTGTAACATAGTAATGTGAAATTGCACTGACAAGACCTGTGCGCCCACCAGTTCGCATCTTCTTGAGGGAGACCCCGTGACCGACACCCCCTCCCGCCTCAACACGGGCAGCCACGACCTGCCGGTATCACCGGAGTTGTCCCGGTTCATGGCGGGCAGCTGGGCCGCTTCCCCGCTGCCCGACTCTCCCCCTGGCTTCGCCGGGGGCACCCCCACCCGCGCCCCCGGCCACGCCGTCACCCCGGCCCGCCGGGCGCGGCTCTCGGCCCGCTTCCCGGGCGAACGGCTGATCATTCCGGCCGGGGGGCTGAAGGTCCGCTCCAACGACTGCGACTACCGCTTCCGCCCGCACAGCGCGTACGCCTGGCTGACCGCGCTGACGGGCGAGGACCAGGCGGGCCACGTCCTGGTCATGGAGCCCTCGGGCCCGCACGGGCACGAGGCGGTGCTGTACCTGCGGCCGCGTTCCGCGCGGGCGGACGGCAGCGGGGAGTTCTACCGCGACCGCCGGTACGGGGAGTTCTGGGTGGGCCGCCGCCCGGACCTGGCCGAGGCGGAACGCCTCACCGGCATCCGCTGCGCGCACCTGGACCAGCTCGGGTCGCCCGCGGGCCGGGACGCGTCCAGCGACGCGGAACTGGCCGCCGCCCTGTCGGAGTTGCGCCTGGTGAAGGACGCGTGGGAGGTGGAGCAGCTCCAGCTGGCCGTCGACCACACGACGGCGGGCTTCGAGGACGTCGTACGGGCGCTGCCGCGCGCGCTGGCGCATCCGCGCGGGGAGCGGTGGATCGAGGGGGTCTTCGGCCTGCGCGCGCGGGCCGAGGGCAACGGCACCGGGTACGAGACGATCGCGGCGGCGGGCGCGCACGCGTGCGCCCTGCACTGGATCCGCAACGACGGCCGACTGAACGGGGACGAACTGCTGCTCCTGGACGCGGGTGTGGAGACGGACACCCTGTACACGGCGGACATCACGCGCACCCTCCCGCTGTCGGGCCGCTTCTCCCCCGTCCAGCGGCAGGTGTACGAACTGGTCCTGGCCGCCCAGGAGGCGGGCATGGCGGCCCTGCGGCCGGGGGCGAGCTTCGGGGACTTCCACCGGGCCGGGATGCGGGTCATCGCGGAGGGCCTGGCTGACTGGGGTGTCCTGAAGGACGCGGAGGGCGACCTGCACCGGCGGTACACGCTGTGCAGCAGCGGTCACATGCTGGGCCTGGACGTCCACGACTGCGGGAAGGCACGGGCGGAGACCTACCTGGAGGGGGTCCTGGAGGAGGGCCAGGTCCTGACGGTGGAGCCGGGCCTGTACCTCCAGCCGGACGACGAGACCCTGCCGCCGGAGCTGCGCGGCATCGGGGTCCGCATCGAGGACGACCTCGTCATCACGGCGGACGGCGCCCGCCTGATGTCGGGCGCCCTGCCCCGCACGGTGGCGGGCATCGAGGAGTGGATGGGCCGCCTGCTGGAGGGCTGACCCGGACGGGTCCCCCAATACACCCCTAGCCGCTCACGGGGGCGATGAGGCGGCTCGTCAGCTCCTCGACGAAGGCGTCCACGTGGGGCGGGCGCGGGCCGGGGCGGGTGGCGCAGAACCAGGTGCGGGTCAGCGGCCGGGCGCCGATGCGGACCAGCGCGAGGCCGTGCGAGGACGCGTACGGGGCGGCCACCCAGTTGGGCAGGACCGTCACGCCCTGGCCGCCCGCCACCATCTCGACCACCAGGTCGGTGACCACCGGCATGGTGGTGATCCTGGCCGGCCGGGCTCCGGCGGGGATCGGCAGCGGCATCGACGGGATGCGCTTCTGGTCGTAGAAGTCGTACAGGACCAGGTCGGCGCCGTCGAAGTCACGGGCGGTCAGGTGCGCGCGGGAGGCCCACGGGTGCCCGGCGGGCACCACCGCCACCATCTCGTCGTCGAACAGCCTGGTCAGGGACACCCGGTCCATCTGCAGGTCCGGCTTGGTGACCAGCGCGACGTCCACCAGGTCGGCGAGCAGCGCCGGGATCGGCGCGTCGTCGGCGACCGTCTCGATGCGCACGTCGATGTCCGGCTCGCGCTCGCGGAAGGCGCGCAGGACGGGCGGCAGCCACGGGAAGGTGGTGCTGCACTGGGCGGTGAAGCGGACCCGCCGGTCGCGCCCGTCGCGGAGCTCGCGCAGGTCGCGGGAGGCCGACTCCAGTTCGCCGAGGACGTGGCGGGCGGCCACCAGCAGCCGGCGGCCCGCCGCGTTGGGGATCAGGCGGCGGCCCTTGCGGTCGAAGAGGGGCATGCCGAGGCGGGCCTCCAGCCGGGTGAGCCGCTGGCTGAGGGCCGGCTGGCTGACGTAGAGCCGCTCGGCGGCGGCGGTCAGCGAGCCGGCCTCGGCGGTGGCGTCGAGGAGCTCCAGGTCACGCAGGTCCACATCCATAACGTGGGATTATGGCATGCTCCAATGTCCGTCGTGGTGTTATGAGTTGAGAGTTCGTACGTTTCTGGTGTCACCGGACGAACTCACCCGCCACGAAAGGCGCATGAACCATGAACACCAGCACCGCATTGATCACCGGCTCCTCCAGCGGCATCGGCCTCGACATCGCCCGCGCCTTCCTGGCGAGCGGCGCAAACGTCGTCCTCAACGGCCGGGACCCCGAGCGCCTCACGAAGGCCGCGGCCGGCCTCGGTCATCCGGAGCGGACCGCCTGGGTCGCGGGCGCCATCGCCGATCCGGAGACCGGCGAGTCGCTCGTCCGTACCGCGCTCGAACGCTTCGGCCGGATCGACGTCCTGGTCAACAACGCCGGCACCTTCGCCCCCAAGCCCTTCACCGAGGTGACGGAGGAAGAGCTCGACGGCTTCCTGACCGGCAACCTCAAGGGCACCTACCTCACCACCCAGGCCGTGGTGCGGGCGCTGCGGGCCCAGGGCGAGGGCGGCAGCATCGTCAACATCGGCACGGTCCTCGTGGACCACGGGCTGGCCGGCTTCCCGGCCTCCGCGCCGGTGGTCAGCAAGGCCGGTGTGCACGCGCTGACCACGAGCCTGTCCGCCGAGCTCGCGGCCGACGGCATCCGCGTCAACCTCGTCTCGCCCGGCATCATCCGCACGCCGCTGCACGCGGGCTCCGACGTGGACTCCTTCGGCGGTCTCGCCCTCCTGGACCGGGTCGGCGAGGTCTCCGAGATCTCCGAGGCCGTGCTCTACCTCGCGGGCGCCACGTTCGTCACCGGCCACGCCCTGCGCGTGGACGGCGGCCACGTGACCGGCCGCGCCTGATCCCCGCTCTCCCCCGACCCAGGAAGGACATCCACCATGCCGTACGTCAACGTCAAGATCACCCGTGAGGGTGCCACCGCGGCCCAGAAGGCCGAGATCATCGCCGGGGTCACCGACCTGCTGGTCCGGGTCCTCGACAAGGACCCGGCCACCACGTTCGTCCTCATCGACGAGGTCGCCCTGGAGGACTGGGGCGTGGGCGGCGTCCGGACGGACGAGTACCGTCGGCGCGTGCGCGGCTAGAGCCCGGGGCCCTGCCGCTGCGCGGGGCCTCCCGGGCGCCGCCCGAACCCGCGCCTCAATCGCCGGCGAGGCTCGAAGACCGGGGCTCCGCCCCGCACCCCGCGCCTCAAACGCCGGCGGGGCTGAATGGTGCGGCGGCGGCTCCGGCGCGGGTACGCCCTCAAACGCCGGGCGGGCTGGAACTGCCCTGCGGGCAATCCAGCCCCGCCGGGCTACGGGAGGATCGCGACGCCGTCGAGTTCGAGCAGGGCCTGGGTGTCCCAGAGGCGGGTCACGCCGATGACGGCCATCGCCGGATAGTCGCGGCCCGCCAGCCTCCGCCAGATCCGCCCGAGTTCGGCGGCACAGCCCCGGTACGCGGCCACGTCCACCGCGTAGACGGTCACGCGCGCGAGGTCCGCCGGCGCGCCGCCGGACTCCGCGAGGGCGGTCAGCAGGTTGGACAGGGCCCGCTCGAACTGCTCGGGCAGGGTCTCGCCCACCACCTTGCCCGCCGGGTCCAGCGCGGTCTGGCCCGCCAGGAACACCAGCCGCGAGCCGGTCGCCACCACCGCGTGCGAGAAGCCCGCCGGCGGCGACAGCTCGGCCGGGTTGATCCGCTCCAGGCTCATCGCGGCGCCACCACCCGGTACAGCTCCTTCGCGATGATGGTGCGCTGCACCTCGCTCGCGCCCTCGTAGATCCGCGGGGCCCGTACCTCCCGGTAGAGGTGTTCGAGCAGGTGGCCCCGCTGCAGGGCCACGGCTCCGTGGAGCTGGACCGCGTGGTCCACCACGTACTGGGCCGTCTCCGTGGCGAGGAGCTTCGCCATGGCCGCGCGGCGCGGGACGTCCGGCGAGCCGCTGTCGTACGCCCCCGCCGCCGCGTAGACGAGGAGCCGGGCGGCCTCGGTGCGCGTCGCCATCTCCGCCACCCGGTGGGCCACCGCCTGGAGGTCGCCGAGCACCCCGCCGAACGCGGTCCGGCCCGCCGTGTGCGCGAGCGTCGCGTCGAGCGCGGCCCGGGCCATGCCCACCGCGAACGCCCCGACGCTCGGCCGGAAGAGGTTCAGCGTGTCCATCGCGACCCGGAATCCGCGCCCGGGCTCGCCGAGCAGGTCCTCGGGGCCGACGGGGACCCCGTCGAAGGCCAGGGAGCCGATCGGGTGCGGGGACAGCATGTCGAGCGGCTCGCCCGTGAGCCCCGGCCGGTCCGCCGGGACCAGGAAGGCCGACACCCCCTTGGCGCCCGGCCCTTCACCCGTCCGGGCGAACACCGTGTAGAAGTCCGCCTCCGGGGCGTTGGAGATCCAGCACTTCTCCCCGTCGAGCCGCCAACCGCCCCCGGGATCCGGGGTGGCCGCCAGCGCCAGCGCCGCCGCGTCCGAGCCCGCCCCCGGTTCGCTCAGCGCGAAGGCGGCCACGGCCCGCCCGGCGCGCACCCCCGGCAGCCAGCGCGCGCGCTGCGCCTCGCTCCCCGCCCGCAGGACCGGGTACGCCCCCAGTCCCTGGAGCGCGAGCGCCGTCTCGGCCTCCGTGCAGCCGTAGGCGAGGGATTCCCGCAGCAGGCACAGCTCCAGCGCGCCGGAGGCGAACACCCGCTCCAGCAGGCCCAGTTCACCCAGTGCCGCGAGCAGCGGCCGGTTGATCCGCCCCGGCTCCCCCTTCTCGGCCAGCGGCCTCAGCCGGTCGGCCGACAGTGCGCGCAAGTGCGCGCACCATTCCTCCTGGTCCACCCCGAGCGCGAATCCGGTCATCCGAATATCCCCGCTTCTATCGCGTCCTGTTGACTGCCGTCACCATCACGATACGCTCGTCTGGTACCGCACGGCCGGCTCCACCCCAATCCGGACGTTGCAAGGGGGCGCACCCGCCTTGGAGCTCAAGCCTTCCGCTCACGCCGACACCTTCGCCCGCGACCATCTGCCGCCCGCCGACACCTGGCCGGAGCTCCTCTTCGAGCTGCCCGAACTGGCCTACCCGGACCGCCTGAACTGCGCGGCAGAACTGCTCGACGCCACCATCGACCGGTTCGGACCCGGCGGCGCCGACCGCCCCGCCTTCCGCAGCGGCACGGGCGAGGTGTGGACGTACGGCGGACTGCGCGAGCGCGTGGACCGCCTCGCCCACGTGCTCACTGTCGATCTCGGCGTCGTCCCCGGCAACCGGGTGCTCCTGCGCGGGCCCACCGGTCCCTGGCTCGCCGCCTGCTGGCTCGCGGTGGTCAAGGCGGGCGCGGTGGCGGTGACCGTACTGCCCCAGCAGCGCGCCCAGGAGCTGGCCACGGTCTGCGCGATGGCCCGGGTGGGCCACGCCCTGTGCCACGCGGACGTACTGGACGACCTGGTCAAGGCCGAGGTGCCGGGGCTGCGGATCACCGCGTACGGCGGCGAGGCCCCGGGCGATCTGCTGCACCTCGCCGAGCGGCACGCGGGCCGGCCGTTCCCCGCCGCCCCGACCTCCTGCGACGACGTCGCCCTGATCGCCTTCACCTCCGGGACCACCGGACGGCCGAAGGGCTGCATGCACTTCCACCGCGACCTGCTGTCCGTGGCCGACACCTTCTCGCGCGGCGTACTGCGCCCCCGCCCGGACGACGTCTTCGCGGGCAGCCCGCCGCTCGGGTTCACCTTCGGCCTCGGCGGCCTGGTCGTCTTCCCGCTGCGGGCCGGGGCGTCCGCGCTGCTGCTGGAGGAGGCCGGGCCGCGGCACCTGCTGCCCGCGCTCGCCGAGCACCGGGTGACGGTGCTGTTCACGGCGCCCACCGCGTACCGGGCGATGCTGGACGCGCTGGGCCCGTACGACGTGGGCGCCTACGACCTCTCCGCGCTGCGCCGCTGCGTCTCGGCCGGGGAGAACCTGCCCGCCGCGACCTGGCAGGCCTGGTACGAGCGCACCGGCCTGCGGATCATCAACGGCATCGGGGCGACCGAACTGCTGCACATCTTCATCTCCGCCGCTGACGAGGACATCCGGCCGGGTACGACCGGCCGGGTGGTCCCGGGCTGGCAGGCGCGGGTGGTGGACCGGTCCGGCCGGCCGGTCGCGGACAACGAGCCGGGGCTGCTGGCCGTACGAGGCCCCGTGGGCTGCCGCTACCTGGCCGATCCCCGGCAGGGGGAGTACGTACAAGGCGGCTGGAACCTGACGGGCGACACCTACGTCCGCGATCCGGAGGGGTACTTCCGCTACGTCGCCCGCGCCGACGACATGATCATCTCGGCGGGCTACAACATCGCGGGCCCCGAAGTGGAAGAGGCCCTGCTGCGTCACCCCGACGTGCTGGAGGCGGCGGTGGTGGGCCGCCCGGACGAGCGACGCGGGCAGGTCGTGGTGGCGTACACCGTCACGCGTGACGGTGTGGTGCTCACGGAGGAGGACCTGCGCGCCTTCATGCGGACCGAGCTGGCCCCCCACAAATGCCCGCGCTCCTTCGTCTTCCTCCCCGCCCTCCCCCGCACGGCGACGGGCAAGCTGCAACGCTTCCGCCTGCGGGATCCGGGACAGGTCCTAGAGTGAACCCGTGGCCGAGCAGCACACTCCGCGATCTCTGATCGTCACGTTCTACGGCGCCTACGGGCGGGCCTTCGAGGGACCGGTCCCGGTGTCCGCGCTGATCCGCCTGCTGGGCGCGGCCGGCGTGGACGCCCCGTCGGTCCGCTCGTCGGTGTCCCGGCTGAAGCGTCGCGGCTTCCTGCTGCCCGCGCGCGCCGCCGACGGCTCGGCGGCCTACGAGCTCTCCGACGAGGCCCGGCAGCTGCTGGACGACGGCGACCGGCGGATCTACGGCAGCCCCCAGCTGTCGGACGAGTGGCTGGTGGCGGTGTTCTCCGTCCCGGAGCAGGAGCGGCACAAGCGGCACCTGCTGCGCTCCCGGCTGGCCCGGCTCGGCTTCGGCGCCGTGGCGCCGGGCGTGTGGATCGCCCCGGCCCGGCTGGCCGAGGAGACCGGGCACACCCTGCAACGGCTGCACCTGACGCCGTACGTGGAGCTGTTCCGCGGCGCCCACCTCGGCTTCGCGCCGACCGCCGAGGCCGTGGCCCGCTGGTGGGACCTGACGTCCCTGGCCAAGCAGCACGAGGAATTCCTGGATCTGCACGGACCCGCCCTGCGCGCCCTCCAGTCGGGCCCGGACCCGACGCCGGAGGAGGCCTACCGCGGCTACCTCCTCGCCCTGGACAGCTGGCGCCGCCTCCCGTACGCCGACCCGGGCCTGCCGCGCGACCTGCTCCCGGCGGACTGGCCGGGCGACCGCGCGGCGGCCGTGTTCGCCGAGCTCCACGCGCGGCTGCGGGACGTGGGCGAGGGTTTCGCGCAGCCCTGACCGGCCGCGCGGACGGCCGGACGGCCGGGCAGACGGGCAGACGGGCAGACGGGCATGCTCGCCTGCGGGAGCGCTGCGGGCGGCCTGCCGACGGGCCCGAAACTCGGGTGCACGGGGGTCCGGGCCCGCGCCACGATGGGCCATGACTTGGACCTTCACTTCGGACCTGGCGGCCTATCTGGCCGCGGCGGGCCCCTCCGTGGCCGCGCAGCCCGTGCCCAACACCCTCCTGCTGACCGTCGCCGACGCGCTGGAGCGGCGCGGGCCCCACGCCTACGGGCCGGCCGACCCCGTCTTCGGCTGGTGGACGGGGGCCGACGGCGCCGTCTCCGGGGCCCTGCTGTGCACCCCTCCGTATCCGCTCCAGCTCGGTGCGCTGCCCGAGCAGGCGGTACGGGCGCTGGCGGCGGCCCTCGCCACCGAGCCGCTGCTCGCCGGGATCGGCGGCATCAGCGCCCGGCGCCGCGACGCGGAGGCGCTGGCCGGGGCGTGGGGGCGGCCGTCCCGGGTCGCCGAGCGGAACCGCCTGTACCGGCTGGCCGGGCTGATCGCCCCGGATCCCGTCCCCGCCGGGCGGGCCCGGCCCGCCGCCGAGACGGACCTCCCGCTGCTGCTGGAGTGGACCGGGGCCTTCAACCGGGAGGCGGGACAGCCGGGCGCCGCCTCCGAGGCCGCCCTGCGCGACCGGATCTCCTACGGCGGCACGCTGCTGTGGGAGCACGCCGGGACCCCGGTCTCCCTGGCCGGATTCGGCCGTCCGATCGGCTCGGCCTCCCGCGTCGGCCCGGTCTACACCCCGCCGGAGCTCCGCGGCCGCGGCTACGCCGCCGGGGTCACGCACGCGGCGAGCGAAGCGGCCTACGCGGCAGGTGCCTCCGAGGTGCTGCTCTTCACCGACCTGGCCAACCCGACCAGCAACGGCGTCTACCTGCGCCTGGGCTACGCCCCGGTCGAGGACCGCGCCGAGATCGTCCCCGCCGGACCCGCCGGACCCGCCGGACCCGCCTGACCCGCCGACCGCCGGCCGCCGGCCGTCGCCCGGGCCTCAGCCGCGGCCCGTCGGCGGTGTGCGGCTGCCCGCCCGGTAGGGCAGGGGCCAGGGCGCGGCCGGGCCCTCGTAGGACTGGTCGGCGGCCGCGTGCAGGGTCCAGTGGGGGTCGTACAGGTGGGGGCGGCCGAGGGCGCAGAGGTCCGCGCGCCCGGCCAGCAGCAGCGAGTTCACGTCGTCCCAGGAGGAGATGGCGCCGACGGCGATGACGGGGACGCCGAGCGCGTTGCGGATCCGGTCGGCGTACGGGGTCTGGTACGAGCGCCCGTACTCCGGGGCCTCGTCCGCGACGACCTGGCCGGTCGAGACGTCGACGGCGTCCGCGCCGTGGGCGGCGAAGGCCGCCGCGATCTCCACCGCCTCCTCGGGCGAGGTGCCGCCCGGCGCCCAGTCGGTGGCCGAGAGGCGGACCGTCATCGGGCGGTCCTCGGGCCACACGGCGCGCACCGCGTCGAAGACCTCCAGCGGGAAGCGCAGCCGGTTCTCCAGAGGGCCGCCGTAGGCGTCCGTGCGCCGGTTGGTCAGCGGCGAGAGGAAACCGGAGAGCAGGTAGCCGTGGGCGCAGTGCAGTTCGAGCAGGTCGAAGCCGCAGTCGGCGGCACGGACCGCGGCAGCCGCGAAGTCCGAGCGGACCGCCGCCATGTCCTGCGCCGTGAGGGCGCGGGGGACGGCCGAGACACCCGGCCGGTAGGGCAGCGCCGAGGCGGCCGTCAGCGGCCAGCCGCCCTCCGGGAGGGGGTCGTCCATCCCCTCCCACATCACGCGGGTGGCGCCCTTGCGCCCCGAGTGACCGAGCTGGACGCCGAGCGCGGTACCGGGCGCGGAGGTGTGCACGAAGTCGGTGATCCGCTGCCATGCGGCTGCCTGCTCCTGCGTGTACAGGCCGGTGCAGCCGGGGGTGATCCGGCCCTCGGCGCTGACGCAGACCATCTCCGTCATGACCAGGCCGGCCCCGCCGAGCGCCCGCGCGCCCAGGTGTACGAGGTGGAAGTCGCCCGGAACGCCCTCCTCGGCCGAGTACATGTCCATCGGTGAGACGACGACCCGGTTGCGCAGGGTCAGCCCGCGCAGGGTGAACGGGGTGAACATGGGCGGGGTCCGCTCGTCCGGGCAGCCGAAGTCCCGTTCCACGGCCCGGGTGAACCGGTCGTCACGCAGCCGCAGGTTGTCGTGGGTGACCCGCCGGCTGCGCGTGAGTAGGTTGAAGGCGAACTGCCGGGCGGGCTGGCCGACGTATCCGGCGACCTCCTCGAACCAGCGCATGCTGGCGGCCGCCGCCCGCTGGGTACTGGCCACGGCGGGCCGCCGCGCGGCTTCGTACGCCGCGAGCGCGGCCGGTACGCCGGGCTCGGCGCGGACGGCTTCGGCGAGCGCGAGGGCGTCCTCGACGGCGAGTTTGGTGCCGGACCCGATGGAGAAGTGGGCGGTGTGCGCCGCGTCGCCGAGCAGGGCCACGTTGCCGTGCGACCAGCGCTCGTTGACGACGGTACGGAACTGCGTCCAGGCCGAGCGGTTGCCCTGCAGCGGCCGGCCCCGCAGGGCCTCGCTGAAGATCTTGGCGCAGCGGGCCGCCGACTCGTTCTCGTCGCACAGGTCGAATCCCGCCAACCGCCACACCTCCTCCCGCATCTCCACGATCACCGTGGAGGCGTCCGCGGAGTAGGGGTAGGCGTGCAGTTGCATCACCCCGTGCTCGGTCTCCGCGATCTCGAAGCGGAAGGCGTCGAAGGCGAAGTCGGCGGCGAGCCAGATGTACCGGCACCGCCCGCCGGTCACGGTCGGCCCGAAGTGCGCGGCGCCCGCCTCGCGGGTCGCGCTGTGCACTCCGTCGGCCGCGACCACCAGGTCGTGGGAGGCCGCGAGCGCCGCCGCGTCCACCGGGCCGGTGCGGAAATTCAGCCGGACGCCCAGTCCGGCGCAGCGCTCGTGCAGGATCTCCAGCAGCCGGCGCCGCCCGAGGGCGGCGAAACCGTGGCCGCCGGAGGTCAGCAGCCGGCCCCGGTGCACGATGTCCACGTCGTCCCAGCGCACGAACTCCGCGCTCAGGGCCGCGTAGACCACGGTGTCGGCCTGTTCGATGCCGCCGAGGGTCTCGTCGGAGAGGACCACGCCGAAGCCGAAGGTGTCGTCCGGCGCGCCCCGTTCCCAGACCTCCACGGTGTGGCCCTGGCGGGCCAGCAGTGCGGCGGCGTACAGCCCGCCCGGTCCCCCGCCGACGACGGCGACCCGCATGGCGACTGCGGACATCCGGCTACCTGCCCTTCCACTCCGGCGGCCGTTTCCCGGTGAAGGCCGCGTGGAATTCCGCGTAGTCCTGGCCGTTCATCAGCAGGGCCTGGGTGTTGGCGTCCAGCTCGACGGACGCGGCCAGCGGCATGTCGAGCTCGGCGGTGAGCAGCGCCTTGGTCTGCGCGTAGGCGAGGGCGGGACCGGCCGCCAGGTGCGCGGCGAGTTCGGCGGCGCGTACGTGGGCCTTGCCCTCCTCGGTGAGTTCGCTGAGGAGGCCGATCCGTTCTGCCTCCGCGGCGCGTACGGGCTCTCCGAGCATCAGCAGCCGCGTGGCGTGGCCGAGGCCGACGACGCGGGGCAGCAGGTAGGCGGCGCCCATGTCCCCGCCGGAGAGGCCGACGCGGGTGAAGAGGAACGCGAAGCGGGCGCTGGGGTCGGCGATCCGGAAGTCGGCGGCGAGCGCGAGGACGGCTCCGGCTCCGGCGGCGACCCCGTGCACGGCGGCGATGACCGGGAAGGGGCATTCGCGGATGGCGCGGACGACCTGGCCGGTCATCCGGTTGAAGTCGAGGAGCTGGGCGGTGTCCATGGCGAGGGTGGCGCCGATGATCTCGTCCACGTCCCCGCCGGAGCAGAAGCCGCGCCCCTCGCCGCCGAGCACGAGGGCGCGTACGGACCGCTCACGGGACAGTTCGGCCAGCAGATCGCGCAGGTCGGCGTAGGCGCCGAAGGTGAGCGCATTCAGTTTTTCGGGGCGGTCGAAGGTGACGGTGGCCACGCCGTCCTGCCGGGTCACCCGGAGGTGGCGCCACCGTTCTGTCGCTTCTGTGGAACCGGTGAAGGGGCTCACACGATCGACGGTATCACCAGATCGTGACTGCCGTCACAGAAACGCGACACACGCACCCCGATCTATGCGAGGTGCTGCGCGCGGGGCTTTCCGAGGGTGGCGACCAGCACCGCCTTGATGGTGTGCAGCCGGTTCTCGGCCTCGTCGAAGACGACGGAGTGCTCCGACTCGAACACCTCGTCCGTCACCTCCAGCGATTCCAGCCCGTGCCGCTCGTGGATCCCCCGCGCCACCTCGGTGCCGAGGTCGTGGAAGGCGGGCAGGCAGTGCATGAACTTCACGTCCGGGTTCCCGGTGGCCCGCAGCACGTCCATGGTCACCGCGTACGGGGACAGGGCCGCGATCCGCTCGTCCCAGACCTCCTTGGGCTCGCCCATGGACACCCAGATGTCGGTCAGCACGAAGTCGGCCTGGGCCACGCCCTCGGCGATCTCCTCGGTCAGGGTGATCCGGGCGCCGCTGCGCTCCGCGAGCTCGCGCGCCGCGGCCACCACGGGCTCGGCCGGCCAGTAGGCCTTCGGCGCGACCAACCGTACGTCCATGCCCAGCAGCGCGCCGGTCACGAGGTAGGAGTTGCCCATGTTGAAGCGGGCGTCGCCGAGGTACGCGAAGGAGATCCGCTCCAGCGGCTTGGCGGTGTGCTCGGTCATGGTGAGCACGTCGGCCAGCATCTGGGTGGGGTGCCAGTCGTCGGTGAGGCCGTTGAAGACGGGCACGCCGGCGTGGGCGGCGAGCGCCTCGACGGTGTCCTGGCTGTCGCCCCGGTACTCGATTCCGTCGAACATCCGGCCGAGCACGCGCGCGGTGTCCTTGACCGACTCCTTGTGGCCCATCTGGGAGCCCGCGGGGTCGAGGTACGTGGTGCGGGCACCCTGGTCGGCGGCGGCGACCTCGAAGGCGCAGCGGGTGCGCGTCGAGGTCTTCTCGAAGATCAGCGCGATGTTCCTGCCCTGGAGCATGGGCTGCTCGGTCCCGGCCTTCTTGGCCGCCTTGAGGCCGGCGGCGAGCTCGATCAGACCGCGGAACTCGTCGGCGGTGAAGTCGAGCTCCTTGAGAAAACTGCGGCCGGCGAGGTCGGTGGCCATGGGGTCGCTCCAGCGTCACGGTGACAGGGGATGTTGGAAGTCTATACGATCCTCTGCATTGATATACAGACGCGTCTCGGCATGTGAGGGTCTCAGACCGCGTCCCGCTCGACCGGGCAGCTCATGCAGCGCGGTCCGCCGCGGCCCCGCCCCAGCTCGCTGCCCGGAATCTCGATGACCTCGATGCCCTCCTTGCGCAGATGGGTGTTGGTCGTCACGTTCCGCTCGTACGCGACCACCACGCCGGGCTCCACGGCCAGCACGTTGCACCCGTCGTCCCACTGCTCGCGCTCCGCCGAGTGCACGTCCTGCGTCGCGGTCAGCACCCGGATCGAGTCCAGCCCGAGCGCCGCCGCGATGGCCCGGTGCATGTGGTCCGCCGGATGGTCGGTCACCTTCAGCTGGCCCGGGCCGTCACCCGGCTCGATCGTGTAGGAGGGGAGCATGCCGAGCCCGGCGTACTGCGTGAACGTATCTCCGTCGACCATCGTCATCACCGTGTCCAGGTGCATGAAGGCCCGCCGCTTCGGCATGTCCAGGGCCACGATGGCGGTCGCCGACCCGGCGGCGAACAGCCCCCGCGCCAGCATCTCCACCGCCTGCGGGGTGGTCCGCTCGCTCATCCCGATGAGCACCGCGCCGTTCCCGATGACGAGCACGTCACCGCCCTCGATGGTCGAGGGGTAGTCGACCTGCCCCTGCGACCAGTAGTGGAAGGCGCCGGAGGAGGTGAAGAGCGGGTGGTGCTTGTAGATCGCCTCGAAGTGGACGGTCTCGCGCTGCCGCGCGGGCCAGCGCATCGCGTTGATGGACACCCCGTCGTAGATCCAGGCGGACGTGTCCCGGGTGAACAGGTGGTTGGGCAGCGGGCCCAGCAGGAAGCCGTCCAGTTCCAGGGCGTGGAAGCGCACCGACACCGGCTCGGCGTGCCGCTCCAGGAACTCCCGCTTGGTCATCCCGCCGACCAGCGCCTCGGCCAGGGCGGCGGAGCTCAGCCCGTCGAAGGCCGACCGGAGGTGGTCGGTGGCGAGCGGCCCGTACTCCTTCTCGTCGAAGACCCGGTCCAGTACGAGGTGTCTCGCCTCCGGGATGTCGAGGGCCTCGCACAACAGGTCGCCGAAGAGGTGGACATCCACGCCCCGGTCGCGCAGTACGTCCGCGAAGCCGTCGTGCTCCTGGCGGGCCCGGCGCACCCACAGCACGTCGTCGAAGAGGAGCGCGTCCTTGTTGCTCGGTGTGAGCCGCTTCAGCTCCAGGTCGGGCCGGTGGAGGATGACGCGGCGAAGCCGCCCGGTCTCGGAGTCGACATGGAATCCCATGGCGTACACGTTCCCAGACCGGGCGGCCTTTTGACGTGGCGTCTGCTCAGCGGGGGGTGCCGAGGCCGAGAAGCGCCGTCGGAGCGCCGATGAGTTCCGGGGTGGTCAGGCCCAGTTCGGGCGTGGCCAGGTTCGGCACCCCGGAGTTGGAGCCGTCCGGCATCGTCAGCAGACCGCCGGCGACCACACCGGGGGTCCGGGCGAGCAGGTCGGTGGCCGGCGACTCCACGGAGCCCTCGCCGTCCGTCTCCGGCTTGCCGAGCAGGTTCGGCACCGGCGAGGTGACGAGGGTGCTGCCGAGTTCGGTGCCGATCGGGACAGCCGGGAGCAGCGGGGTCGGGAGCATGTTCCCCTTGTGGAAGCGGGGCGCCTCGGGCGCTCCCACGGCCGGCACCGGCACGGCGGTCGCCACACGCGGGGTGTCCACCCCCAGCGTGGTCTTCACAGCGTCCAGCGGGACACCGACCGGCACCGAGTCGGCCACGGCCGGGGTGGCCGCGCCGGCCGCGGCCATACAGGTCATGAGTGCCGCAATGCTTCCGCGCGCGGTCATCTTCATAGGTGACGTTCCGTCCTTCCAGGGTCGCGGACATTCCGCTGCCCTGGATGAACGATCCCGCCGGTGGGTTTCCCGGAGTTCTCCGCGAAAGTTCCCCCATACGACCTAATTCGAGGCCGTACGGGGGTCCTGGCTTTACGCACCGGTCACGCCCGGGTCCACGACCCGGTTTGCGCCCGGGTGGATCTCAGAGCCGGGGGTCGACCGGCTCCGACTCCAGGGCGAGCACCGCGAAGACGGCCTCGTGGACCCGCCACAGCGGCTCCTCCGCCGCCAGCCGGTCCAGCGCCTCCAGCCCGAGCGCGTACTCGCGCAGGGCGAGCGAGCGCTTGTGGCCGAGGAACCGCTCGCGCAGCCGCTCCAGGTGGTCGGGGCGCGTGTACTCCGGCCCGTAGATGATCCGCAGGTACTCGCGCCCGCGCACCTTGACCCCGGGCTGGACCAGCCGGCACTTCCCGTCGCGGGCGTACGCCTGGAGCGGCTTGACGACCATGCCCTCGCCGCCCGCTGCCGTCAGCTCCAGCCACCAGTCGGTGCCCGCCCGTACGGAGTCCTCGTCCGCGGTGTCCACCAGGATCCGGCCGGTGCGCCGCAGCAGCCCGGTGCCCGCCGCCTCGTCGGCGGCGACGAGCCGGTCCAGCCAGAACAGCTGCTCGTCGTGGGGCACCGCGGCCAGCGACCGCCCGGCCGCCGCCAGCAGCTGGAAGGGCGCGAACCGTACGCCGTCCAGCCCGTCGGTGGTCCAGCAGTAGCGCCGGTAGGCGTCGGTGAAGGCGGCCGCGTCCTCGGCCCGGCCGCGCTGGCGCTCCAGCAGTTCGCCGGTGTCGATGCCCCGGACGGCGGCCGCCTCCAGGGCGGCGATCGCGCCCGGGAAGACGGCGCCCGAGGCCGCGCCCACGGCGGCGTACTGGTTGCGCAGCAGGCCGGCGGACTTCAGGGACCAGGGCAGCAGTTCGCCGTCGAGCAGCAGCCAGTCCGTGCCGAGCTCCTCCCACAGTCCGGCGTCGGTGACGGCCGAGCGGAGCCGGGTGAGGACCTCCTCGGTGACCTCGGGGTCCTTGAAGAAGGGCCGCCCGGTGCGGGTGTAGACGGACCCGGTCGGGCCCTCGACTCCGAAGCGCTCGCGCGCCGCGTCGGCGTCCTTGCAGACCAGGACGGTGGCGCGGGAGCCCATGTGCTTCTCCTCGCACACCACCTGGGCGATGCCGTCCTTGCGGTACTGGGCGAAGGCCTCGGCCGGGTGCTCCAGAAAGCCCTCCTCCCGGGAGGTGGCCGTCGGCGCCATGGTCGGCGGCAGGTACGGAACCAGCCGCGGGTCGACCGCGAAGCGGCTCATGACCTCCAGGGCGGCGGCCGCGTTCTCCTCGCGGACGTTGACGTTGCCCAGGTGCCGGGTCTCCACGATCCGGCGGCCGTGGACGTCGGCGAGGTCGAGCGGGCGGCCGTCGTGTCCGCCCGGCGCCTCGGCGGCGAGCGGACGCGCGGGCTCGTACCAGACCTTCTCGGCCGGTACGTCGACCAGTTCGCGCTCGGGCCAGCGCAGGGCGGTCATCTTCCCGCCGAAGACCGCGCCGGTGTCGAGGCAGATGGTGTTGTTGATCCAGGCGGTGTTCGGGACCGGGGTGTGGCCGTACACCACGACGGCCTTGCCGCGGTAGTCCTCGGCCCACGGGTAGCGCACGGGCAGGCCGAACTCGTCCGTCTCGCCGGTGGTGTCCCCGTACAGGGCGTGCGAGCGGACCCGGCCGGAGGTCCGGCCGTGGTACTTCTCGGGCAGGCCGGCGTGGCAGACCACGAGCCTGCCGCCGTCGAGGAGGTAGTGGCTGACGAGGCCGCGGATGAACTCCCGTACCTCCTCGACGAACTCCTGCGGCTCGTGGCTGAGCTGCTCGATCGTCTCGGCGAGGCCGTGGGTCTGCTGGACCTTGGCGCCCTTGAGGTAACGGCCGAGCTTGTTCTCGTGGTTCCCGGGCACGCACAGGGCGTTGCCGGACTTGACCATGCCCATGACGCGGCGCAGGACGCCCGGGCTGTCCGGCCCGCGGTCGACGAGGTCGCCGACGAAGACGGCGGTGCGCCCCTCGGGGTGCACCCCGTCCTCGTAGCCGAGCTTGGCGAGCAGGGTCTCCAGTTCGGAGGCACAGCCGTGGATGTCACCGACGATGTCGAAGGGGCCGGTGAGGTGGGTGAGGTCGTTGAACCGCTTCTCCAGGACCACCTCCGCCGTCTCGGCCTCCTCGACCGAGCGCAGCACGTGCACCTTGCGGAAGCCCTCGCGCTCCAGGCCGCGCAGCGAGCGCCGCAGGTCGCGGCGGTGGCGCTGGATGACGGCGCGGGGCAGGCCGGCCCGGTCGGGGCGGGCGGCGTTGCGCTCGGCGCAGACCTCTTCGGGCATGTCGAGGACGACGGCGATGGGCAGCACGTCGTGCTCGCGGGCGAGCTGGACCAGCTGACGGCGGGCGTCGGCCTGGACGCTGGTGGCGTCGACGACGGTGAGGCGTCCGGCGGCGAGGCGCTTGCCGGCGATGTAGTGCAGGACGTCGAAGGCGTCCCGGCTCGCGCTCTGGTCGTTCTCGTCGTCGCTGACCAGGCCCCGGCAGTAGTCGGAGGAGATCACCTCGGTGGGCTTGAAGTGCTTGCGGGCGAAGGTGGACTTGCCCGATCCGGTGGCCCCGATCAGGACGACGAGGGACAGGTCGGTGACGGGAAGTACGCGGTGGGTCTCGGTGCCGGTCATGCCGCCTCGCCCTCCTTCGGGGTGTCGGTGGTGGGGTCGGTGCTGGGGTCGTTCGTGGTGTCGGTCGTGGGGTCGGTCGTGGGGTCGGTCGTGGGGTCGGTCGTGGGGTCGGTCGTGGGGTCGGTCGTGGGGTCGGTCGTGGGGTCGGTGGCGTCGGACTGCGTGAAGACGGCCATCTGGGTCGGCGGTCCGACCTCGGGGTCGTCGTCGCCCACGGGGACGAACTCGACGCCGTACCCGTGCCGCCGTGCGACGGCGTCGGCCCAGGCGCGGAACTCCGCGCGGGTCCACTCGAAGCGGTGGTCGCCGTGGCGGACGTGCCCGGCGGGCAGGGACTCCCAGCGGACGTTGTACTCGACGTTCGGGGTGGTGACGAGGACCGTGCGGGGGCGGGCCGAGCCGAACACCGCGTACTCCAGCGCGGGCAGCCGCTCCGGGTCCAGGTGCTCGATGACCTCGCTGAGCACGGCGGCGTCGTAGCCGGCCAGCCGCTTGTCGGTGTAGGCGAGCGATCCCTGCAGCAGCCGGACGCGCGTGCTCTGCCGCTCCCCCATCCGCTCCAGCCGCAGCCGCTTGGCCGCGAGGTTCAGCGCCCGCATGGACACGTCCATGCCGACGATCTCGGTGTACGCCGGGTCCTTGAGCAGCGCTTGGACCAACTGCCCCTGTCCGCACCCGAGGTCGAGCACCCGCTGGGCGCCGGCGACCCGCAGGGCGGCGAGGATCGCGTCCCGCCGGTGCACCGCGAGCGGTACGGGCCTCTCCTCCGTGTCACGGCTCTCGTCCACGGCGTTGTCGAGCTCCTCCACCTCGCTGCCGTCGGCCTCGGCGAGGCGGACCAGCTCCAGGCGCTCCAGGGCGTCCTGGGTCAGCCGCTTGTGGCGGGCGAGGTAGCGGGAGCTGATCAGTCCGTTCTCGGGGTGGGCGGCGAGCCAGCCGTCCCCGGCGCGCAGCAGCTTGTCGACCTCGTCGGGGGCGATCCAGTAGTGCTTGGCGTCGTCGAGCACGGGCAGCAGGACGTACAGCTGGCGCAGGGCGTCGGCGAGCTTCAGCTCGCCCTCCAGCACGAGCCGCACGTAACGGGAGTCCCCCCACTCGGGGAACTGCTCGTCGAGCGGTACGGGCTCGGCCCGTACGAGGTCCCAGCCGAGCGGATCGAACAGCCGGTGCACCAGCTCCGGCCCGCCGCGCGCGGGCAGCACCGGGATCTCGACGCGCAGCGGCAGGGCCTGCTCGGGCAGTTCCGGGCGGACGGCGCACTGGCCCTTGAGCGCGCTGCGGAACACCCCGCTGAGCGCGACGGCGAGCAGCGAGGACGCGGCGTACGGGCGGTCGTTGACGTACTGCGCGAGCGCGGCGTCGGGCGCCCCGCCCCGGCCCTTGCCCTGACCGCGCCGCACGAGCGCGACGGGATCCACCTCCAGCAGCAGGGCCGCCGTGCACCGTTCGGCCGTGGCCTCGGGGTAGAACACGTGGGCGGTGCCGTGGGAGGTGGAGAACGCCTGCGTCTTCCCGGGATGCTTGTGCAGCAGGTAGCCCAGGTCGGTAGCGGGTCGTTCAGGGGAGCCGGTGGTGGAGATCGTCAGGAACACACGACCGATTGTTGCTGGTCACCCGCCCTGGCTGCGCCCTATTTTCCGGCGGCCAGATCCGCGATCCGGGCGGGGCCGATGCGGCAGCAGCCGCCGATGAGGCGGGCGCCCGCCCGGTGCCAGGCATCGGTGGGCCAGGGGACGGGGGTCCGGGGGGACTGCCAGGTGCGGGTGGCGGCGTCCCAGACGGAGCCGTCGTTGGGGTAGGCCAGGAGCGGCTTGCGGGTGGTGGCGGCCGCCGCTTCGAGGGCGGGCAGGACCTCCGCCGGATCGCAGCAGTTGACGCCGACCGCGATGACCTCCGGCGCCGCGGCCGCGAGGGCGAAGGCCTCGGGGAGGGGGCCGCCGGAGCGGGTACGGCCGTCGGCGACGGTGTAGCTCAGCCAGGCCGGGGCGCCCGTCTCCGCGAGGACAGTGAGCAGGGCCTCGGCCTCGTCCGGGTCGGGGAGGGTCTCCAGGGCGAGGACGTCGGGGCCCGCGGCGAGCAGGGCCTCGACGCGGGGGCGGTGGAAGGCGGCGAGTTCGCGCACGCTCAGGCCGTACCGGCCCCGGTACTCGGAGCCGTCCGCGAGCACCGCTCCGTACGGGCCGACGGAGGCGGCCACCCACACCTCGTGGTCGGCGGCCTCGGCGGCGCGGGCGGCGAGGTCCACGCTGCGGTGGAGCAGGTCGGTGGCCCGGGGGTGGCCGGGGCCGATCTGGTAGCTCGCGGTGATCAGCACCTCGGCGCCGGCCCGTGCGTACGCCCTGTGGGCGGCCTCGACCTGGTCGGGCCGCTCGGCGAGCACGCGGCCCGTCCAGAGGGCGCCGGACAGGTCGCAGCCCTGGTCGGCGAGCTGGTTGCTCAGCCCGCCGTCCAGGAGCACGGTCCTGCGGGCCAGGGCTTCGGCGAGCGGGCCGGACGCGCGTGGCATCGGTACTGCCTCCTCGGTCCTGGGTCCTGGGTCCTCGGTTCTGGATCCTCGGTCCTGGATCCTCGGTTCCGGGACCTCGGTCAGGCGAGCTGGGAGAGGACCTGGGCGGAGATCAGGTCCAGGTGGTCCAGGTCGTCGAGGTCGAGCAGCTGGAGGTAGACCCGGGAGGAGCCGATGGCGCCGTAGGACCCGATCTTGTCCACGACCTCGGCCGGGGAGCCGGCCAGGCCGTTGGCCTTGAGCTCGGCCACGTCGCGGCCGATGGCGGCGGCCCGGCGGGCCACCTCGGCGTCGTCCTTGCCGACGCAGACCACGAGGGCGTTGGAGTAGACGAGGTCGTCGGGCTTGCGCCCGGCCTCCTCGGCGGCCTCGCGGACCCGGCCGAACTGCCGCTCGCTGTCCGGGACCGAGGCGAAGGGCATGTTGAACTCGTCCGCGTACCGCGCGGCGAGCCGCGGGGTGCGCCGGGCGCCGTGGCCGCCGACGAGGACGGGCACCTTGGCCTGGGCGGGCTTGGGGAGCGCGGGCGACTTCTCCACCGTGTAGTGGGTGCCCGCGTAGTCGAAGGTGTCGCCCACCTCGGTGGCCCACAGACCGGTGACGATCTCCAGCTGTTCCTCCAGCCGGGCCATCCGGTCCGCCGGGAAGGGGATCCCGTACGCCTTGTGCTCCTCCTCGAACCATCCGGCGCCCAGGCCCAGTTCGACCCGGCCGCCGGACATCTGGTCGACCTGGGCCACCTGGATGGCGAGCACGCCGGGCAGCCGGAAGGTCCCGGCCGTCATCAGCGTGCCCAGGCGGATCCGCCGGGTCTCGCGGGCCAGGCCCGCGAGGGTGATCCACGCGTCGGTGGGGCCGGGCAGGCCGTCGGCCGAGCCCATCCTCAGATAGTGGTCTGAGCGGAAGAAGGCGTCGAAGCCCAGGTCCTCGGTGGCCTTGGCGACGGTCAGGAGGGTCTCGTAGCTCGCACCCTGCTGGGGCTCGGTGAAAATGCGGAGGTCCATGCCCTCCATCCTGCCTTCCGTCCCGCCCTCCCGCCCTCCCCGCCCCTGCCGGGTGAATCGCGTCAACCGGACGTGTCCGCCCCCGGCCCCGCCAGTGACCAGCCCGGAAGGGGATCGTTGGCTCGGACGGAGCCGGACCGCCCGGCCCGCGCGCCGGCGGCCTTTCGCCGGTGCGTCCACCGCCCCCTTCCGCCTTGGAAGGGCCAGGGCCGAGGAGGCCGCCATGTCCCACGAGTCCGTGCCCGAGCACACCGGACAGACCGGACAGGCAGCACACGACCATGCACGCCAGGAATCCGCCGCGCCCGCCCAGGGCGGCGCGCCGAAGGGCCTGCTGCAGCAGATGGAAGAGCTGATGGCGGCGCTGAACGCCGACCTTTCGCAGCTCGACGCCGACCTCCAGTCCTCTACGGACTGCACCCCCGGCAGCCGCGCCCCCGAGAGCGAGCGCCCCACCTACCCGTCGTACTGACCGGGCGGGTCCCGTCGCGCGCGGCGGGACCCCTCGTATCGCCCCGCTCAGGCCACGCCCGAGGCGGACCCCCGCTCGCGCACCGCCATGCGGCGCAGGATCGCCCGGACCCGGTCGCTCGACTCGTCAGCAGCGTCGATCGACTCTATGCACTGCCAGTACAGGGTCTCGTCGTCCGTCCCGCAGGCGACCCCGACCAGGGCTATGCCCACTTCGCCCAGCAGCGCCTGGAGTCCGAGCAGTGCCTGCCGGACGTCCGACACCTCCGTCAGCTGCGCGGCCCGCGGCGGATACTCGGGCGCGCTGCCCTCTCCGCGCAGGGCCGCCCGGTCGATCACCCCGCAGCCTCTGCTTCCCGCTTCCCCCAGTCCCCGTGCCTCCGCTCTCATCTCCGGCGGCCCGGTGACCGCCAGATAGCCTCCTACACCCTGCGCGAGCGCCTGGGCCTGCCAGGCCTCGCCCACGATGTCCCACGCAGCCCCGCTCTGTGCCAGCGCGTGCCGGCCGACCGCGATGAGCCGTACCGCATCCATATGCCGTCCCCCGTCCGCACGACATCCCACCGTTCCTCACCACTACCCAGAGTGAGGGCAACGGGCCAGTAAAGCCAGGGGTATTCGGAAAATGTGGACACAAACGTGATTGTGGAGGAGTCCATCACTCCGAAGAGTGACGATTCGATGTCGGACCACCCGGCACCGGGAAGCGGAGCTCGTTCCTCTCGATCTTCGCGGCGAGCGCATCCAGCACATCCACCCCGAGGACCTCACAGAACTGCAGCAGATACGCGAGAACGTCGGCCACCTCATCGGCCACGCGGTGGGCCGTCTCCGGCTGCTCCATGACCCTCGCCGACTGTTCGGGCGTCAGCCACTGGAAGATCTCGACCAGTTCGGAAGCCTCCACGCTCAGCGCCACCGCCAGGTTCTTGGGCGTGTGGTACGGCTCCCAGCCGCGCGCCGCCGCGAAGTCGACGAGTCTGCGCCGGAGTCGGTCCAGCCGATCGTCGGCGGGTGGTGCGGGGGTCTCGTCCGTCCGGCCCCGGCCCGCGTCATCCGCGTCATCCGCGCCATCCGCGCCATCCGCGCCATCCGCGCCATCCGTGTCGTTCGTGTCGTTCACGTCGTTCGTGTCGTTCATGTCGGTCACGGGTTCAGGTCTACCACCGTGACCCCCGGGAGCCGGCGGGCGGCCGCCGCGGTCCCCTCACCCACCGCCGCCACCAGCCGGATGTGCCCGCGTCCGCAGGACAGCTGGGCCAGCCGGAGCAGTTCGGCGCTCTGGGCCCGGTCCAGGCCCCGGTCGAAACCGTCGGCCAGCACCGTCAGCGCCTGCCGCGCGGAGAGCAGTTCGGCGGCCGGGTCCATGGCGAGCACCCCGGGGCCGGTCAGCAGGACCAGCGCCAGCGCGAGGAAGCGCAGTTCGCCCGCGCCGAGGCGGGCCAGTTCCGTGGCGGGCCGGGCGGTGCCCCGGTCGAGGACCGCCGTGACGGGGCCGCCCGCGAGGACCCGTACGTCCAGCCCGGTGACCGGCCCCGCGCAGCCGGTGCGGGCCGCCTCGGCCAGCAGCGCGTGCCGGGTGCCGCATTCGTGGCGGGTCCGGCGCAGTACGTCGGCTAGGTTGGCGCAGTCGCCCAGCAGCCGGCCCTCCCCCGGCGGGACGGGGGCGCGCATCCGCTCGGGGCGGGGATCGCAGGGGAACACCGAGCGCAGGGCCACCACGACCTGCTCGGCGGAGGCCAGGACCTGGCGCTGACCGGCCGTGGCACCGGCCACGCGGAGCGGGAGCAGGGCGGTGCCGAGCCGGTCGTCGGGCAGCGGGGCCCGGGTGACGCCGATGGCGCCGCCGGTCAGCCACGCGGCCTGTACGGACCGCCGGCCGGGGTCGCGCAGGGCGGTGGCGAGCAGGATCCGCCCGTCCTGCGAGAGCCGTTCGCCGACGATGCGCAGGGTGGGCTCGGCCTGGACGGCGAGGTCGAGCCGGACCGGACCGGCGGGGCCGTCGACCGTGCAGCCGATGCGGAAGCCGCGTCGCCGCTCGGCGTCGGGGACGGCCAGGTCGGGGATCCGGGCACCGGGGTCGGGGAAAGCCTCCTCCAGGGTGGCTCCGGAAGCCAGCACGGCGAGGGCCTCGTAGGCCGCCAGCGCCTGGGACTTGCCGCTGCCGCTCGGCCCGGCGAAGAGGGTGACGGGCCCGAGCCGGAAGGCCGCGCCGCGGTGCGGCCCGAAGGCGGAGAGCCGTAACTCGGTGACCACGGGCCGCGGCTGGGCACGACCCGCCTGCGCGGGAACGGCGGGAGCGGCGGGAGCGGCGGGAGCGGCGGGGGCGGGACTGGCAGAACTGGTGGGAAAGGCGGGACTGGTGGGAAAGGCGGCAACAGCGGGTTCGTCGGCATCGACGGAATCGGCGGAAACACCGAAGTCGGCGGAATCGGCATCGGCTAACGCGACCGCGGCGGGGGCGAGGCCCGCCGGCGCGTCCAGGGGGGCGTCCATGCGCGGGACGGTACGGGCCGCCGGACCCCCCGTGGACCCGGCGAACCGTTCCGTCGCGCCGACCTTCCTACGATCGGGGGACGGCGGCGGCCGCGATCCCCTCGACCTCGGTCCCGACGGGCGCCAGCAGGAAGACGTTCCGGTCGACCCGGTGCATCCCGCTGCCGAGTCCGAAGACGACACCACTGCTGAAGTCCAGGATCCGCTTGGCCACTTCGCTGTCCGCACCGGTGAGGTCGAGCAGTACCGGGATCTGCGCGATCAGATACTCCGCCACCTCCCGCGCGTCCGCGAAGATCTGAACCCGGATCACCACGAAGCGCCGCTGCTCCGCCGCCGACGCCCCGGGCGCCGTGGGGATGGTGCGGTGGTCCACCCGGGAGGGCCATTCGTTGCGACTGCGCAGGGGGACCACCTGCGCGAGCCCCTCCCACTGTTCGTCGGTGACGTCGTACCTGCTCACCGGGCCGCCTCGGCCGCGCGCTTCATGTGCATTCCGCCATCCTCTCGCGTTTCACCCGTTCAGCCCAACACCGACACGACCAGACCGGCTACTCCCCGCGAACGAAATAGGTTAGGTTAGGCATACCTAACCAACTCGCGACGATGGAGAAGATCCAGATGCGCATGTCCGGTGCCCCTGCCCACCCGGCCGCCCGTCCCACCGATGCCGAGCGGGTCCGGTCCGTCCTGGCCGCCGCCCACTCCATGACCGTGGTCACCGACGGACTGCGCACCGAGGTCCGCCACCTCGACGGCACGGACCCCATGGGCCGGCTGCACCTGCACCCCGCCGAGCCCGGGGGCGATGCCGAGCTACGGCCCGCGATCCGGCTGGAGTTCACCGACGTCGCCCCCACCCCCGTCCGCGACCGGGTGCGCGCCCGGGTGACCCTCCTGGGCCGCCTGCTCACCCCGTACGCGAACGACGCGGACGAGAGCGCCGACTCCACCTGCGTGGAGTTCGGCCAGGCGGTCCTGGAGACCGCGGACGGCTACTCGTACGTGGGCCTCCACGAGCTGGACGCTGCCCGCCCCGACCCGCTTGCCCCGTACGAGGCCGGCATGCTCACGCACCTCCTCGACGACCACGCCGACCTCGTCACCCTGCTCCTGCGCCTGGTCCGGCCGCTGCCCACCGCCGCCGTGGTCCGCGCGCTGCCCGTCGCGATGGACCGGTACGGGATCACCCTGCGGCTGGAGGAGCGGCGCGGCCACCACGACGTACGGCTGCCCTTCCCCTCGCCGCTCGACGACGTGGAGCAGTCGGGAGCCCAGATCCAGGCCCTCTTCAGCGCGGCCAGGCGGCGCTCGCACCGCAACACCCTCCCCGCCTGAAGCCGGCCGGGAATAGCGGGCCGCCGCTCCCGGTTGGCGGTGATCATGAAGGCCATCGCATACAGCGCATACGGAACTGCCGAGAACCTCAAGGTCGTTGACGCACCGGAGCCCAAGGTCGGGCCGGGCGAGGTGCTCGTCCGCGTCAAGGCCGCGGGCGTGAATCCGGTGGACTGGAAGCTCGCCGCCGGATACCTCGATCCCATCCTCGAAGTCCGCCATCCCGTCATACCCGGCTGGGACGTGGCCGGGATCGTCGAGGCGGTCGGCCCGGACACCTTCGACCACGCCGTGGGCGACGAGGTGTACGGCTACGTCCGCAAGGAGTGGGTGGAGCTAGGCACCTACGCCGAACTGGTCAGCGCCCCCGTCCGCACCCTCGCCCGCAAGCCCCGTGAGCTGACGTTCGAGCAGGCCGCGGGCATCCCGCTGGCCGGGCTCACCGCGTACCAGTCGCTCACCCGCGTGGGCCTCACGGCCGGCGAGACGGTCGTCATCCACTCCGCGGCGGGCGGCACCGGCTCCTTCGGCGTGCAGATCGCCGTCGCGCTCGGTCTGCGGGTCATCGGCACGGCGGGCGCGCACAACCACGACTACCTGCGCGCGCTCGGCGCCGAGCCCGTGCTGTACGGGGACGGTATGGCCGACCGCATCAGCGAGCTGGCGCCCGAAGGCGTCGACGCGGCCCTCGACTTCTACGGGGACGACGTCATCGGGATCCTCCAGTCGCTCGTCAAGCAGCGCGACCGGGTGGTCTCCATCGCCGACTACGAGGCCGCAGCCAAGGGCGCCCACCAGCTGTGGGTGCGACCGGACACCGCCGACCTGACCTTCCTGGCGGAGCTGGCCGACGCAGGCCGCCTCACCGTCAACGTGGAGCACGCGCTGCCGCTCGCCGAGGCCGCCAAGGCCTGGGAACTGAGCGCCGCGGGCCGTACCCGGGGCAAGATCGTCCTCACGGTCTGAGCGCGGGCGGGGCGGGCCGGCCGGAGCACCTCGGGGCCGGCGGGCCCGCCCCGACGGCGCGGGCGGGACTCAGTCCCACCAGAGGGACCACATCGTCGACCGGGCCATGCCGTCGCCGACACCCCGCGGGTCCCCCACCACGTCCCGGCAGTAGCCGAGCAACTCCGTGACGACCTGCGCCGCGGCCCGGGGCTCCAGAGGCGGTCTGTCGACGACCAGCTCCAGGTACGCGCCCTGGGCGAGGAAGACCTCGGCCCCCCACTGCTCGTGCCAGCGCCTGAGCACGGCCGCGTCGTCGGCGAGGGAGAGGATCCGGTCGCCGTACCCCGACCAGTTGCCCGTACCGATCAGCCAGGGCAGGAGCACGGGCAGCTCGTACCCGCCGCGCGCGGGCACGAAGTTGAGCCATCGCCGGCCGTGGGTCCTGAAGACGTCCCGATCGCCGGTCCCCCAACGCGACACCCCGGGAAGCGGCTGCGCGAGCGCGGGGCCCAGCTCCGGCGCCAGCCGGTCCGGATCGTACGCGTCGCGCCATTCCTCCGCGTCCTCCTCGTCCCCGCCCTCCGCCGACCACCGGAAGCCCGACACCGTGACGGACGCCGCGAGCGCGTCGTGGTCCTGGCACACCACCCCGGACATCAATTCCTCCAGGGCGGCGGCATCGACGCGGTCGCGCCCACCGGTGACGGCCACGTCGTCCGGCGACAGCCGCGTGACGTACGGCCACCAGCCGGTCTCGCCGTGCCTCCCACGCCACTCGTCCCACACCGCGCGCACCCGGTTCCGCGCCACGGACACGCCGATCACCTCGACTCCGGCGGCTGTGGTGGTCCGCTCCAGGTTCGCCCCGGGAAAGCGGGCGCGCAGGGTTCGGAAGAGCTCGTCGGCGGACAGCCGCGGCTGGTGGAGGAAGGTGCTCATGGTCTCCGGACCCTACGGCCCGTTCCAGCCGCGCAGGTGGGGTCCGTTCCGCTCATCGTCCGCGGGGGCGACCGGGGCCGCCGCGGTCACGGCCACCGAGCTGGACGTCCGCCCCCCTCGGTGGCCGTCGTCCGACCGCCGCTCAGGCGGTGACCGGCCGGGTGTGGCGGTTGGCCGGGCGGGGCAGGCCGTAGTGCTCGCGGAGGGTCCGGCCGGTGTACTCGGTGCGGAAGAGGCCGCGCCGCTGGAGGATCGGCACGACGTGGTCGACGAAGTCGGTCAGGCCGGTGGGCAGGACCGGCGCCATGATGTTGAAGCCGTCGGCGGCGCCCTGGGTGAACCACTGCTCCAGCTGGTCGGCGACCTGCTCGGGGGTGCCGGCGAAGACCCGGTGGCCGCGGCCGGCGCCGAGGCGGGCGATCAGCTCGCGCAGGGTGAGGCCGTCGCGGCGGGCCAGTTCGGCGACGAGGGTGAAACGGCTCTTGTTGCCGTTGATGTCCCGCTCCTCCGGGAGCTCGGGCAGCGTGCCGTCGAGGGGGTGGCCGGTGAGGTCGACGCCGAGCATGGTGGAGAGCTGGGCGAGGCCGTACTCCGGCACCTGGAGGTCGGTGAGCTGCTGCTCCAGGGCCTTGGCCTCGGCCTCGGTGGAGCCGATGACGGGCGCGATGCCGGGCAGGACGAGCAGGTCGCTCTCGGTGCGGCCGTACTTCGCCAGGCGGGACTTGAGGTCCTTGTAGAAGGTCTGGCCGTCGGCGAGGGTCTGCTGGGCGGTGAAGACGGCCTCCGCGTACTGGGCGGCGAACTCCTTGCCGTCCTCGGAGGAGCCGGCCTGCACCAGGAGCGGATGGCCCTGCGGGGAGCGGGGCACGTTGAGCGGGCCGGCCACGCCGAAGTGCTCGCCGCGGTGGGCGGCGGGGTGGAGCTTGTCGGTGTCGGCGTAGATGCCGCGCTCCTTGTCGAGGACGATCGCGTCGTCCTCCCAGCTGTCCCAGAGCTTGGTGGCGACGTCGAGGAACTCGCGGGCCCGGTCGTAGCGGAGGCCGTGCTCCAGGTGCTCGTCCCGGTTGAAGTTGCGGGCCTCGTCGACGCTGCCGGAGGTGACGATGTTCCAGCCGGCCCGGCCGCCGCTGATGTGGTCGAGGGAGGCGAACTTGCGGGCCGTGTGGAAGGGCTCGTTGAAGGTGGTGGACACGGTGGCGATCAGCCCGATGTGCTCGGTGACGGCGGCGATCGCGGAGAGCAGGGTGAGCGGCTCGAACCCGCCGACGGCGTTGTAGCGGGCCTTGCCCCAGAGGGCGACCCCGTCGGCGAAGAAGATCGAGTCGAGCCGTCCGCGCTCGGCGGTGCGGGCCAGTTCCTGGAAGTACCGCAGGTCGGTGACGCGTTCGGGGGTGCTGTCCGGGTGGCGCCAGGCGGCGTCGTGGTGTCCGGCGTTCATGAGGAAGGCGTTGAGGTGGAGGGTCCGGGGCGTCTGGTCGGTCATGTGGGTTTCCCTAGGAAGAGGCGGGGACGCGCCAGAGGCTGAGGCGGCGTTCGGCGGTGACGAGGAGCTGGTTGAAGGCGACGCCGATCGCAGAGATCGTGATGATGCCCGCGTACATCTGCGGGATCGCGAAGTTGAACTGCGAGGCGTTGATCAGATAGCCGAGTCCCGCTTTCGCGCCGATCATCTCGGCGGCCACGAGGACGAGGATGGAGACGGCTCCTGCGAGCCGGATGCCGGTGAAGATCGCCGGTACGGAGGCCGGGAGGATCACCTTCTGGAACAGGCGGGGCGTGGAGAGGTCCATCGACCGGGCGAGCCGGACCAGGGTGGGGTCGGCGTTCCGGACGGCGCTGATGGTGTTGAGCAGGACGGGCCAGAGGCAGGCGTAGACGACGATCGACACCTTCGAGGTCTCGCCGATGCCGAGGAGCAGCACGAAGACCGGGAGCAGCGCGAGGGCCGCGGTGTTGCGGAAGACCTCCAGCAGCGGCCCGAGGAGGTCGGCGAGGGGCCGGTACCAGCCGATGAGCAGGCCGAGCGGGACGGCGATGGCCACGGCGATGCCGAAGCCGCCGAAGGAGCGGATCAGGCTGGCCTGGGTGTGCTCGGCGAGCCGGCCGTCGCCGGCCAGCTCCCACCAGGCGACGGCGACCTCGCTGACGGGAGGCAGGAAGGTGGCATCGACCAGGCCGGCGCGCGGGGCGATCTCCCAGAGGGCGATCAGGGCGAGGATCGCGGCGGTCCGCACGGCGACGGCCTTCAGAACGCGTACGACGGCCCGTGCGCCGGACTTCGTACGGGTGGAGGCGGGGGCGGGAGCCGGCGCGAATGCCGGGGCGGATGCCGCAGCCGGGGCCGGGGTCTTGAGGTCCGGGGCTCCGGCCGGGGCGGTCCGGGCGGCGGGGGAGGTCCGGGCGGCGGGGGCGGACTCGGACGGGGCCGACTGGGACGGGGCCGACTGGGACGGGGCGGACTCGGACGGGGCGGTTTCGGACGGGGCCGTGAGGCCCGCGGCCGCCAGGGCGGTGGTGTCGGTTCCGGTGGTCATACGGCTGCCGCCTCCTTCTCCAGTTGCTGGGCGCGGGCCACCTCGTCGTGGAGGAGGTTCCAGATCTCGTGCCGGTAGCGGGCGAACTCCGGGCTGGACCGCAGGGCCTCCCCCAGCAGTCCGTCGCGGTCGCCGAAGGAGACCGGGACTACCTCCTTGACCCGGCCGGGCCGGGAGGTCATGACGGCCACCCGCTGCCCGAGGTAGACGGCCTCCTCGATGCCGTGCGTGATGAAGACGACGGTCTTGCCGGTGCTCTGCCAGATGCGGCGCAGCTCGTCCTGGAGGGACTCGCGGGTCTGCGCGTCGAGCGCGGCGAACGGCTCGTCCATCAGCAGCACGTCCGGGTCGTACGCCAGCGAGCGGGCGATGGCGACGCGCTGGCGCATGCCGCCGGAGAGCTGGTGCGGATGCCGGTCCTCGAAGCCGGTCAGTCCGACCAGGTCCAGGAACTCCTTCGCCCGGGCGGCGCGTTGCCGCCGCGGCACACCGGTGGCCTCCAGGCCGAACTCGACGTTGCCCTGGGCGGTGCGCCACGGCAGCAGCGCGTACTGCTGGAAGACGATGCCCCGGTCCAGGCCCGGCCCGGTGACCTGCTTGCCGTCGAGCAGGATCCGCCCGGCCGTGGGGGCCGACAGCCCGCCGAGGAGGTCGAGGAGCGTGGACTTGCCGCAGCCGCTGGGGCCGACGACCACGAGGAACTCCCCGCTGCGGATCTCCAGGTCGATGCCGTCGAGAGCGGTGAAGTCCCCGAAGGTCTTGCGCACTCCCTCGAACACGATCTTCGACATGTCCGGTCAGCCCTTTCCGTAGCCGTTGAACTCGTTGGTGTAGAGGTCGGACGGCGTGAACTGGCCCTTCTTGATCTCGCCGCGCTCGCCGAGCCAGTCGAGCCAGAGCTGGAACTCCTTGTCGGGTATCCGGCCGCCCGTCTCGGCGATCCCGAAGGAGCGCCAGTACTGCAAGGCGGTGGTGTCCTCGTTGCGGCCGCGCTTCTTGACGATCTCGGTCATCCGGGCGACGGCCTCCTCGCGCGGGGTGGTGCGGGACCACTCGATGGCCTTGGCCACGCCCGTCACGAAGGTCCGTACGGTGTCCGGGTTCTGCTTGATGAAGCGCTCGGTCATGATGTAGGTGCCCGCGCTGAACGGGCCGAGCAGTTCCACGTCGGTGAACAGCGGGCGGATGCCGCCGGAGGCGACGGCCTTGTCGCGCAGGATGCCGGTGAGCACCCCGACCTCGATCTGCCGGGCACGCAGGGCCTGTTCCGTGTTGACGGGCGGTACGACCAGGGCCTCGACCTTGGCCGCGTCCGCCTTGGAGAGGCCGTTGCGGCTGAGGTAGGTGTCGAGCAGCGCCTGGTAGTGGGCGCCCAGGGTGTTCATGCCGACCGATCTGCCGATCAGGTCCCGGGCGGAGCGGATCGGGCTGTCCTCCAGGACGAAGTAGCCGGCGTAGGAGTACTGGTCCGAGCCGTAGGAGGAGATGACCGCCTTGATCGGGGCCTTGCCGGCGGCGAGCTTGATGACCGCGCCGTTGAAGGCGCTGCCGAAGTGGGTCTGGCCGGTGGCGGCGGACTGGATGTCCTGCGGGCCGCTGGTGGTGTTGCCGACCCATTCGAGGGTGACGTCCTCGAAGTAGCCGAGGTCCGCGGCGAGTTCGGGGAGCGTGACCGCGCCCACCGAGCCCTGGTACTTCAGGGTCTTGACCTGCGCGCCGGAGCCGGATCCGCCGGTGGCGGTGGCCGTGCCGCAGCTCACCGCGGCCGCCGAGATGCCGAGCAGGGTCAGGAACTGGCGTCGGGAGGTGGAGGTCGAGGCGGGGGCTGCGGGCATGACGGGTCCTTGTGGGTGCTGGTCGCGGGGCGGGCTGTATTACGGGGCGGCGGTGAGCGCGGTGGCGGTGGTGTGCGCGGCGGTGCGCGCGGAGCGCAGGGCGTCGGCGAACTCGTCGACGGCCTGGAAGAGGTCCAGCTCCGCCTCGGGCCGCAGCCGGTCGGGGCCCGAACCGCGCTCGACGGAGGCGTCGAGGACGAACCGGCCGGCGGTGACGTGCCGCGCGCCGAGGGCGGCGAGCACGGGGCGCAGGGCGTAGTCGATGGTCAGGACGTGGGCGAGGCTGCCGCCGGTGACGAGCGGCAGGACCGTCTTGCCGGCCAGGCCGTCCTGCGGGAGGAGGTCGAGGAAGGCCTTGAGCAGGCCGGTGTACGAGGCCTTGTAGACCGGGGTCGCGAGGACGATCCCGTCGGCCTGGGCGACGGCTTCGAGTGCCCGGCGGATCTCCGGCTCGCCGCGCCGGGCGGAGAGCAGGTCGGCGGCGGGGAGTTCGCGGACGGCGAGGTGCGCGGTCTCGAAGCCGGAGTGGGAGAGGCGGCGCAGCACGTGGTCGGCGACGACCTCGGTACGGGAGTGGAGGGACGGACTGCCGGTGAGGGCGAGCAGCTGGGGCACGGGGGCTCCTTGGGTGTCGTACGGGAGCTGGACGGTCAGGCGGAGGCGGTGAAGGCGGTGGAGGCGTTCGAAGCGCCCGAGGCGATGCCGAAGGAGGGGTCCGGGACGGTCTCCGGACTGATCAGCCGGGAGGGCTCGCCGTCGGGGCCGACCGGGACGTCGCCGTCGACGGTGACGCGGCGCAGGGTGCGCTCGTGGTCGCCGGAGTCGTCCACCCCGTAGTGCTGGGTGGCGCGGTTGTCCCAGATGGCGACGTCGCCGGCCCGCCACTGCCAGCGGACGGTGTTCTCGGGGCTCTCGATGTGGGCCTGGAAGAGGTCCTGGAGCACGCGGGAGTCGCGGCCGGTGAGCCCGCTGATCCGCTGGACGAAGTTGCCGAGCAGCAGGGTGCGTTCGCCGGTCTCGGGGTGGACGCGGACCACCGGGTGCTCGGTGAGGAACGTGGTGGAGGTGAAGACCTCGCGGTACTGGGCCAGCGCCTCGGGCAGGGCGTCGGGCTTCAGCGCGGCGTAGTCGTACTCGTTGGAGTGGACGGCGCGCAGGCTGTCGGCGAGCGCCCGGAGCGGCGCGGGGAGGTTGGCGTAGGCGGTGGCGGTGTTGGCCCAGAGGGTGTTGCCGCCGTACGGGGGGATGGTGACGGCGCGGAGGATGGAGAAGGCCGGGTAGGCGGGGACGAAGGTGACGTCGGTGTGCCACTGGTTGGCGCGGGCGCCGTGGTGGGAGTCGATGCCGAGGGCGTAACGGCCGTCCGCGGAGGGGACGGTGGGGTGCGCGACGGGCGTGCCGAGCAGCTGGGCGAAGGCCTCGTGGCCGGCCTCGTCGAGGTGGTCCTGCCCGCGGAAGAAGACGACCTTGTGGGCGAGGAGCGCGGCGCGGATCTCGGCGACGGTGGCGGCGGGCAGGTCTCCGCCGAGTCGTACGCCGCCGAGCTCGGCGCCGATGCGGCCGCCGATCTTCGCGACGGTGACGGAGGCGGCTGTGGCAGTGGCAGTGGCAGTGGCAGTGGCAGTGGCCATGAGAACTCCCTGGTCAGGGACGTGGGTCAGAAATGGAGGTACGGGGCGGCCCGGCGGGCAGGAGGCAGCGCGGTACGACGCGATGCGGGTACGGGGAGACGCGCGGGCCGGGCTTCGGGAAGCGAGGGCCGCGGAGGCACCGGGCGGCGAAGCCGCCGGGGCGTGGGACCGCCGAAGCGTGGACGGCGCCGGGGCGTGACGCCCTGGGGGCAGCCGGACTCAGGCGCGGTGCGGGGCCGGACAGCGGCCCGGACACCCGCCGGGCGCGGTACAGGAGCCGGGGGTGTGGAGCCGCGGGACGAGGAGTGCGTTCGCGGTCATGGCTCGGAGCCTGACAGCACCCCTGCCCCCGGTCAACCCCCGTCGAAGGCCCCCGGCGGGGCATCGGCCGAAACCCGAAACCGGCCCTTCACACCCCATGTGACCTGGCCTTTCCCGGCATCCGGGGGCAGTGCGCCACCCCGGCCCGGCGGCCGAAAACCGTGGCCGGATTTCACGGCCCCGCAACGCGGCCGCCACGCCGGACACGTGCCGGGGCCGGTCACGGCCCGGGGAAGGGAACTCGGGAGCACGATCCGGGCGCGGCGGAACCTCGTGGCGCGGCTGCATGCGGGCGCGGCGCCGGGAGGGCGTGCGGGAGGGCGCGCCCTAGTAGTGCTTTGTTAGGTGGTGTCTTGTCGATCAGGCCGGATCAGGGAGCGGTGTCAGGTGCCGTGGATCGCAAGGCGGAGGATGGGGGTCCCCCCGGACGGAGTCTGGGGGAGAGTCGACGCGGTGGGGGCACCTCCCAGCGGTAGCTGGGGGACGTCGGCGACCGACGACAACGCGGCGAGGCGCGGTGCCAGGCGGCGCGAGCCCGGCCCGATCGGCAAGACAGCCCCTACTGGTGGGCGACGCCGTTGGCCGCGGCGAGGGACTCCGCCAACGCGCGCCAGACCTCGGCCGACAGCTCGACGTTCCCCGACTCGCGCGCCTCCTTGGCGATGCGCTCCATGGCGGCGAGGGCGGGGCCCGGATGCCCTTCGATGACCGCCAGTTGGTTGCGCAGGATCTCCAGCGCCACCTGGTCCCGTCGGCTCATCCCCTCGGGGGCGGCGCCGAGCCGCTCGGCGATCTCCCCCGCGAGCGCGTAGCGGCCTTCGTGGAAGGCGAGTTGGCATTCGAGCAGCAGCACCTCGAGCTGGTGCAGGGGCATGCCCACCAGGGCCACGGCCGAGCGGGCCTCGTCGAGACGGCGCCTGGCCTCGGCGGTGTCGCGGGGGTCCATCTGGAGGTACATCGAGGTGGCCGCGAGGCGCAGCCTCATCCACAGCACGGGGTCCTCGTTGCTGGGCATGCACGTGAGCGCGGCATCCAGCAGGGAGGTGGTGCCCTCCCGGTCGCCTTGGCGGACGGCCACACCGGCGGCCGTCCACAGGGCCTCCACGCGGAGGCGCGGCGGCACCTCTTGCGAGGAAGCGTCGCCGTCGGGCGGGGAGGAGAGGGAGCCGATCAGTTCGTCGGCGCGTTTGCGCGCCGCGCCGAGCTGCCCGGTCTCCGCGTCGATGGAGACGAGAGTCAGCGTCGCCTCCACGACGTCACGCCGCGACAGCGCGTGCGACGTCGCCAGGGCCAGGGCGTCACTCGCCGCGGCGCGCGCCTCGACGAGTTCGCCCGAGGCGCGGAGCCTGCGCGCGAGCCGCACCCGCGACCTCGCCCGCATGTCGGGCAGGTCGATGTCGTCGGCCAGCGCGACGAGATCGCGCAGGAGACCCAGTTCCTCGGCCGCCCGCCCCTGTGCCTGGTAGGCGCGGGAGAGCAGCCACTGGGCCTGCCAGCGCAGCACCGCGTCCATGTCACCGGCTTGCCGGAGGGCGGTCTCCAGTTCCCTGACGGCCTGCGGCGAATCCCCCATGGTCGCGACCGTGGCGAGGGCCTGGGTGAGCGGACTGCCCGAGGAGGAACGGAACTCCGAGGGCGAGACGTCGAGTTGGGCACAGAGGAAGGCCAGCACCCGCGGTGTCGGCGGGCGGCCGCCGGATTCGAGCCTGGAGAGATAGGCCGCCGAAATCTCCGTGCCGGCCAGCTCAGCCTGGGAGAGACCGCGGTCCGTCCGCAGCGCACGCAGCCGACGGCCGAACATCGGCTGTTCCGGTACGCGCTCCGCTCCACTAGGCATACGCACCAGATTGCCCTTCGACCGACAAGCTTGTCAATTAATCCCTATATCTTGTCATGGCTTGCCTTGCTCAGGCGCGTTCCGCCGCGGCACCTGGAATCAGGGCCAGCCGATCTCGTTCCGCGGCGCCCCGCTCGGCCCGTCCGCCACCACGGCAGATCCCCCCTTGCCCGCGGACTCCGCCATGTCGAGCCCCAGCCCGAAGAGCGCCACCGCGAGCAGACCGAACACCGCGGCCATCCACTTGAACTGCAGCGTCATGATTCCCCAACCCCTTGGTCAACACGGGCCGGAACCAACGCGATCCGGCCGCTTTTCGCCTCTCGGCGTGTCAACACCTAATCACGCGAGCGCACGCGATGACAATAGTTTGGCAAGAAATTGACAGCGCTGTCATGATCTTCCTATGCTCCCGTCAGTCGTACACAGGGGGCAGACATGCAGATGAACTTCGCTGGTCAGGCGCAGATCCGCCAAGCGATCCACGGTGCACGCAGCGAAGTGCTGCTCGCCGTGCCCGGGGACGGGCGCTTTGACGAGCAGGTCGACGTCGCGGCCGCGCACGGCCTCGCCGGGAACACCGAGGTGAGCGTGAAGGTGTTCATCCCAGCCGCCGCCCGCGGGACCGCGGGACTGCCGGAGCACCGGCTCACCGCGCTGGCCAGGTCCGGGATGGAGATCCACTCCACGCCGGGCCGCAGCCCGCGCATGGTGATCATCGACCGGTCCGTCGTCGTCATGGCGCGGAACGAGGAGGACTACAGCGAAGGCGCTGTCATCGGACACCGGCTGCCCTTCACGCCGATGCTGGTGCGCTCGTTGACGGCGGCCGCACCGGCCGGAATCGAGGACAGGGCCCCGTCCGAGGAAGAACTGAACCCGCTGGACCGGGAGGTGCTGCGGCAGCTGGCGTTCGGGACCAAGGACGAGACGGCCGCCCGGGAGCTGGGCCTGGCCCTGCGCACCTACCGGCGGATGGTGGCCCGGCTCATGGACACCCTCGACGCGCGCAGCCGCTTCCAGGCCGGCTACCTGGCCGGACAGCGCGGCCTGCTCCAGTAGGAACGGCGCCGTAGGACTCAGACGGTCAGGCCGGCCACGAGGAAGCCGCCGGCCAGGGCGATCAGCGGGGCCGCCACCTGGCCGGGCCGGCTGCCCGGGCGGCGCGCCGCCGCGGCGGACACGGCGCCGGCGAGCAGCCACGGACCGCAGAGCAGCACGATCTGCCCCGGCCCCAGGTGCAGGGGCAGACCGGCCGCGACCTGCCCGGCCCCGAAGCCGGCGATGACGGCGGCGAAGACGGGTCCCGGCAGGTCGCAGCGCAGCCGGGGCAAGCCGGGAAGGACGCCGCCGGCCGCCCAGCCCATGGCGACCAGCCCCGCGGCGAGCAGGACGAGCGCACCCGCGCCGCCCCACCAGACGTCCGCGCTCATACGGGCTTCCGGCCGGCCGGCGGGGCGGGCGGGCGGATCCCCCGCGCGTGGAGCGCGACGCACGTCGTGCAGCACAGCAGCCCGGTCAGCCGCCGGAGCGCCGCGCGTACGAACCTCGGCACGCTCACGGCGCCGCCGGCGCCGGCTCGCTGTCGGGGCGACGGTCCTGTGCGGCCTTGGCCATTGCCTCCTCGACCCTGCGGTTGGAGGTCAGCGTCATGCTGATCAGCGTGCTGGCCGCCAGGAACACGGCGCCCACCAGGTAGGGCGCGCGCAGTCCGCCCACGGTCGCGAGCCAACCGCCCAGGAGCGCGCCGATGGGCGCGGCGCCCAAGGACATCAGCCGTCCGGCCGCCGTGACCCGGCCCATGAGCTCGTCCGGCACGATCGACTGCCGCACCGTCGCGGACAGCACGATAGTGGCGCCGAGCGCCGCGGCGCGCACGGCCATGGAGACACCCACCACCCAGGGGCTGTCGGAGAGTCCGATCACGGTCTGCGCCGCGGTCAGCAGCGCGGCCGTCAGGATCAGCGAGCGGCCGATGCCGATGCGGCTGCTCAACCAGCCGCACAGGACGCTGCCCAGGAAGCCGCCGATGGCCTCCGACGTGAGCAGGATGCCGTACTGCGTCGCTCCCAGGTGCAGTTCCTCCTGCGCGAACAGCACGAACACGGCGGCGCCCGCGCTGAAGGCGAAGTTGCCCAGGGCGGGGCGCAGGGAGAGTCCGAGCAGCAGCGGGTCCCGCAGCAGGTACACCGCCCCCTCGCGCGCGTCCTTGAGGAGCGAGCGCTTGGGACCGCGGGGCTTGGGCGGGCTCGCCGGGAGCGAACGGATCACCAGCGCGCTGAGGAGGAAGGACACCGCGTCGGTGACGAGGGGGATGGTGCGGCCCAGGCTGAACAGGGCCGCACCGGCGGGCGGTCCGGCGAAGCCGTCGAGGACGTCCATGGTGCCGCGCAGCCGGGCGTTCGCCCGCTTCAGCAGTCCCGGGTCCCGGTCCAGCACCTCGGGCAGGAACGCCGAGGCGGCGGTGTCGAACAGGATCTGGCCTATCCCGAGCAGGAACGCGAGCGCGATCAGCAGGGGTACCCCGAGCCAGCCCGCCGCCGCTCCCGCCACCGCCGCCAGCAGGAGGGCGCCGCGGGCCGCGTCCGTGATCCACATGGTGCGCCGCCGGTCCCAGCGGTCGACCAGCGCCCCGCCGATCAGGCCGAACAGGAGCCACGGCAGCAGGGCCGCCGCGGAGACCACCGAGAGCAGGACGGGATCCCGTGTCAGGGTCGCGGCCAGCAGCGGCAGCGCGGTCAGGTAGACGCCGTCGCCGAAGGACGACACGCCCGAGGCGAGCCAGAGGCGGCGGAACGCCTTCGGCATGGGGGGCTTGCTGGACAAACCGAACTCCTTTGTGCAGGGGGTGCGGGGGAGGTGCGGGTGGCGGGGGTGGGGCGGGGCGGGCCGGCCGGGGGTCAGGCGGTGGCCAGGCCTGCGAACGGCAGCAACCGCGCGACCGCGGCCGCGAGGAGGGGCGTGTTCTCCGGCGGCAGGCCCGCGTCAGCGGAGCCGAGCCCGGCCCGGCTGCCCCGGGCGATGATCCGCCAGTCGCCCGCGATGGCGCCGGCCGAAGGAGCGGAGCCCGGTCCGGACGGCGGCCGCCCGGCGGACGGTGCGGACACCGAGCGCCACAACTGCTCGAGGTCCGGGTCCTGGTCGCAGATCCGGGGGTGCACGAGCATACCGATGTCCTCCCCCTGTGCGGCCCGTACGACGACGTCCTCGGTCGCGGCTTCGGCGATCACCACGGGGACCCCGGCGAGCGTGGCGAGCCACGCGGCGCGCAGGGTCGCGGACATGCCGCCGGTGCCGTACCCCTGTGCCGCCGCTCCGGCCACGTACTCGGTCTCCGGCGTCATCACGGCGGCCTCCGATACGCGCCGCGCGGGCGACCGCCGGCCCGGCCCGCGCCCGTACGGAACCGGCGCGTCGGTGAGCAGGAGCAGGCGGAAGGCCCTCAGCGAGGCGGCGAGCAGGGCGGCCAGGACGTCGTGGTTGCGGGCCATCACGGCGTCGTTCTCGCTGACGAACGGCACCAGTCCGCCGTCGAGCACGGCCTCCAGTACGGAACGCACGCCGGCCCGGTGTTCACGCCCGGTCAGATCGAGCGGGGTGAGCAGGATCTGCGCGGCCGTCAGCCCTCGTGCTTCCAGGGCGCTGCGGAACGCTTCGAACAGCGGCCCCTGGCCGACGGCCGCGGCGAGCTGCCGGGCCGGGGCGGCGGCCGGCGAACCCGCCGCCAGGCGGGCGGTACCCACCGCCACGGCACCCGACCCGACGACGACCGGCTGGATCCCGTCGGCGCGCAGCCGTACGACGTCGTCCGCGAGGGCGGCGAACTTACCGGGGTCGGGCCGTCCTCCCGAGACGAGGGAGGAGGTCACGACCCTGATGACGACACGTTCCGGGCTGGCGCCGGGTGACATGGGATCCTCGGTTCCTGTGAGTGCCTGTGGTGCTCGCCGCCGTGCCGTCCGTCAGGCGGGCGGGTGCGGCAGGTCCCCGAGGTGGCCGGCCACGATGCGGCCGATCTCCCGGAGGGGACCGGGCGCGGTCATCTCCCCGTGCGCGCAGTCGATCTCGTGGACTTCGACGCCGCCGGCGACATGTGGTGCCCAGAGCTCCGCCGGTGCCTCCACGGTGGCGCCGGCCACGGCCCTGAAGAAGACCATCGATCCGTCGAAGACACCGGAGTCGAAGGTCCCGCGCAGGTTGGACAGGTCCACGAAGACCCGGGCCAGGGCGGCGAATCCGTCCGTGCCCAGCTCCGCCAGCGGGCTGCCGGGGGCTGCCGGATCATGGCCGATGGAGTCCGTCAGCGCGGGCCACACGTCCGGGTCGTCGTAGCCGATGGGCTCGCCGGCCGCCGCGGCCGCCTGGGGGAACCCGTCGAGCACCCCGAGGAAGTCGACCTGCTCGCCCTCCTCCCGCAGCCGTACCGCCAGGGCGTGCGCCGTGACGCCGCCGAGGGACCAGCCGAGGAGTGCGTACGGTCCGTGCGGCTGGGCCGAGCGGATCGCCGCGAGGTAGTCGTCCAGCAGCCCCTCGAAGGTCCGGGGGCCGCCGTCCGGCTCGCTGAACCCGCGTGCCTGGAGCCCGTACACCGGCTGCTCGCGGTCCAGATGGGCGAGGAGTCCGCTGTAGCACCAGCTGAGACCGATGGCCGGGTGGACGCAGAACAGCGGGCGTCGCGTGCCCTCGGCGCGCAGGGGCAGGAGCACTCCGAGGGAGTCCCCGGAGCTCTCCCGGCCCAACCGGACGGCCAGCATGGCGACGGTCGGCGCCTCGAACAGGGTCCGTACGGGCAGCTCGCAGTCGAAGGCTGTACGGATGCGGCTGATCAGCCGGGTGGCCAGCAGGGAGTGGCCGCCGAGTTCGAAGAAGTTGTCGTCGATCCCGATGTCCTCCACCCCGAGTACACCGGTGAACAGGCCGCACAGGGTGACCTCGACGGGGTTGCGCGGCGGGCGGCCGTCGCGCGGCGGCAGGGCCGGCGCGGGCAGCGCCCGGTAGTCGAGCTTGTTGTTCGGGGTCAGCGGCAGCTTCTCCAGCACCACGACGGCGCTGGGGATCATGTACTCGGGCAGCGACTGGCGGGCGTGCCGGTCGAGGGCGCCGAGGTCGATCTCGCCGTCGCCGACGAGGTAGGCCACCAGCCGCTTGTCGCCGGGCCGGTCCTCGCGGGCGATGACCGCGACCTGGCGGATGCCGGGGAACGCGGCGAGTACGGACTCGATCTCGGGCAGCTCGATGCGGAACCCGCGGATCTTGACCTGGTTGTCGGCGCGGCCCACGAAGTCGATCAGGCCGTCCGCCGTCCAGCGCACCCGGTCGCCCGTCCGGTACATCCGGGAGCCGGGCGGCCCGTACGGGTTGGCCACGAAGCGGTCCGCCGTGATGCCGGGCCGGTTCAGGTAGCCCCGGGCCAGTCCGGTGCCGGACAGGTAGAGCTCGCCCGTCACCCCGCTGGGCACCGGGGTCAGCATGTCGTCGAGGACGTGCGCCGACATTCCGTCCAGGGGGCGGCCGATGGGCACCGGGGCAGGCACGTCCGAGGCCTTGCGCCAGGGCGCCGAGGTGGCGAACAACGTGGTTTCCGTCGGACCGTAGTTGCTGCGGACCAGCAGGTCGGGGCAGTGCTCCAGAACGCGGCGGACCGCCACCGGCGACACGATGTCGCCACCGGTGATCACGACGCGCACCCCGTTGAAGCACTCGGGGTACTCCTCGGCCATCACCCGGAAGAGGCCTGCCGTCACGTCGACTCCGGTGATCCGTTCCTCCTGCATCAGCCGGGCCAGCCGCTCGACCGTCAGGTCCGCCTCCGGCGCGATGATGCTCGTGCCGCCGTGCAGCAGCGGGTACCAGAACGAGTACGTCGAGGGATCGAACTCGTAGGGGGTGAGCAGCAGGACGCGGTCGTGGTCCCCCGGGACGAGGATGGAGTCGTTGACCAGCTCGAAGACGTCCTGGTGGGTGATGGCGACGCCCTTGGGCCGGCCCGTCGACCCCGAGGTGTACATCACGTACGCGAGCTGTTCCCGGTGGCCGGCCACTGCCGGAGCGGGCACGGCCGGGGCGTCGGACGCGACGCCCTCGGCCTCGTCCGCGAGGACGACCGTCCGGACGGCGGGCAGTCCGCGCTCGGACATGACGCGGTCCGTCAGCAGGATCTGCGCCGCGCACTCCTCCAGGACCACCTGCATCCGGTCCAGGGGCGAGGCGTGGTGCAGCGGCACGTAGTACGAACCCGCCTTGAGGATGGCCGTCAGGGCGACGACGAGGTCGACCGTACGGCTCATCAGGATGGCCACCGGACGCTCCGGCCCCGCACCCGCGGCGATGAGCCGGTGGGCGAGCCGGTCGGAGCGCGCGTCGAGTTCGGCGTACGTCAGGCTGCGGCCGGCGCAGCGCACCGCCACCGCTTCCGGGGTACGGGCGGCCTGCTGACGGAACGCCTCCTGGAGCGAGCTCTCACCGAAGGCGTCCACCGGGTCGGGGCCGGCGCCCTGCCGGACCAGCCGGTCCCGCTCCTCGGCGCCGAGGATCTCGATGGCTCCGATGGGCAACCCCGGGTCGGCGGCGGCGGCTTCCAGGACGCGGACCAGCCGGTCGAAGAGGCCGCGGACGGTCGGGGCGTCGAACAGGTCGACGGCGAATCCGACGTTCGCGCGCAGGGGTCCGGGCCGGCCGTCCCCGGTGGTGGTGGCGTAGAGGCTGAGGTTGAGGTCGAACTTGGCCACGTCCAGTTCGGTGGCCGGCATCGGGGTGGCCTCGGTGCCCCCGAGCTCCAGCCGCGGCTCGAGGCCGGTGACGACCTCCAGCATGATCTGGAAGAGGGGGTGGCGGGCGGTCGAGCGCGGCGGGTTCAGGGCCTCCACGACACGCTCGAAGGGGATGTCCTGGTGCCCGTAGGCGGCCAGGCTGGTGTCCCGTACCCGGGCCAGCAACTCCCCGAACGTCGGATCACCCGAGGTGTCCGCACGGATCACCAGGGTGTTCACGAAGAAACCGACCAGGTCATCGAGCGCCTCGTCCGTGCGCCCCGCGACCGGGGTACCGATCGGGATGTCCGTACCCGCACCCAGCCGGGTCAGCACCGTTGCCAGCGCGGCGTGCCCGATCATCGTCAGTGTCGTGCCCGTCGACCGGGCCAGTTCCGCCAGCCGCTCGTGCAGACCGGCACCCAGCTCCACCTCGAACGACTGGCCGCGCTGCGAGGCGGTCATCGGCCTGGGCCGGTCCGTGGGGTACTCGAGCTCGACCGGCAGGTCTGCCAGGGCCTGGCTCCAGTAGCGCAGCTGGGTCGCCGGCGTGGAGTCCTCTTCGGCTTCGTTTCCGAGGATCTGCTGCTGCCACAGGGTGTAGTCGGCGTACTGGACCGGCAGCGGAGCCCAGGCCGGAGCGCCACCCTCCAACCGGGCCGCATAGGCCTGACCCAGATCACGCGTCAGCGGACCCATCGAAGCACCGTCACCCGCGATGTGGTGCAACAACACCATCAGCACGTGCTCGTCCTCGGACACCGACACCAGCGTCACCCGCACCGGCAGATCCACCGACAGATCGAACACATACCCGCCGGTGTCCTTCAGGACCCCCGCCACCTCATCCGCCGCACAGGCCACCCGGTGCAGCACCACCGGCCCCGCGGGAAGGATCAGCTGAACGGCACGGCCCTGGTCCTCACGGAACACCGTCCGCAGGATCTCGTGCCGGGCCACCACATCGCCCAGCGCCAGCTCCAGCGCCTCCGCGTCGACGGACCCCTTGAGCCGGTAGCCGACGGGCAGGTTGTAGGTGGTGCTCGGCCCTTCGAACTGGTCGAGGAACCAGAGCCGCTGCTGAGCGGGCGAGGCGGGAAGGACGTCCGGACGGGTGACGGCCACCAACTCCGGCCGCGCCGTCCCCGACACCTCCAGCCGAGCCGCCAACTCGGCCACCGACGGCGCCTCGAAGACCGCACGCACCGACAACTCCACACCCAGCACCGCACGCACCCGGTTCACCAACCGCGTCACCAGCAGCGAATGACCCCCCAGATCGAAGAAACCCTCCTCCACACCCACGGAATCCACACCCAGCACCTCCGCGAACAGACCACACAGAATCTGCTCGTGCGCGGAACGCGGACCACGACCCACCGCACCCCCGTACACCGGAGCCGGCAACGCCCGACGATCCAGCTTCCCGTTCGCCGTCAGCGGCAGCAGGTCCACGGCGACGAACGCGGCCGGAACGAGGGCCTCCGGCACCTTGGCCGCCACATGGCGGCGCAGCACGTCGGAGGCGGGCGCGGCCGTGCCGGCCTCCGCCACCACGTACGCCACCAGTCGCTTGTCGCCGGGCCGGTCCTCGCGCAGCACCGTCGCCGCCTGCGCGACGCCCGGGTGTCCCGCGATCACCGCGTTGAGCTCGCCCAGCTCGACCCGGATTCCGCGGATCTTCACCTGGTCGTCGGCCCGGCCGAGGTACTCCAGCTCGCCGTCGCCGGTCCACCGTACGACGTCGCCCGTGCGGTACATCCGCTCCCCGGGCGTGCCGAAGGGGTGGGCGACGAAGCGCTCGGCCGTCATGTCGGGCCGGTTCAGGTAGCCGTGGGCCAGGCACACGCCGGCCAGGTACAGCTCACCGGCCACCCCGGCGGGCACGGGCCGCAGCCGCTCGTCGAGGACATAGGCCCGCGCGTTCCAGACCGGCCGGCCCAGTGTGGGGGACTCCGGCCAGTCCGCGGTGTCGCGGGGCAGCTCCGCGGCGCTGACGACGTGGCTCTCGGAGGGGCCGTAGTTGTTGTGCAGGACGACGCCGGGCCGTTCGGCGTGGAAGGCGCGTACCTGCGGGCTCAGTTGAAGGGCTTCGCCCGCCTGGAGGACGTGCCGCAGCGAGGACAGCCGGAGGTCCTGCTCGGCGGCGGCCTCGTACACGGCCGCGATGACCAGGTTCGGGGCGTAGAACTCGGTGATGCGCTGCTCGTCCAGCCAGGCCGCCAGCGCGGCGGGATTCAGCCGGGTGTCCTCGTCCGGCACGCACAGCGTCTTGCCGTACAGCAGGGCCGAGAGGATCTCCTGCTCGGACACGTCGAAGCCTACGGCACTGAACTGGGCGACCCGGGCCCCCGGTTCGGTGGGGACGGCCGACGCGTTCCAGGCGAGGAGGTTGGTGAGCACCCGGGCCGGCAGGACCACGCCCTTGGGCCGGCCCGTGGAGCCCGAGGTGTACACCACGTAGCTCGGGGCCTCGGGGGTCAGCGGTGCGCGGCGGTCCGCGTCGCGCGGGGCGTGTGCCGGGGCGGCGGCCAGCTCGCCCGTGACCGGCGCCGTGTCCACCGCCAGCACACCGGCGGGCAGGGTGGCCGCCAGCGACGCGGTGGTGAGGACGGCCCTCGGCCGGGCGTCGTCCAGGATGAACTCGATCCGCTCCCGCGGGTACGTCGGGTCGACGGGCAGGTAGGCGGCCCCCGCCTTGAGGATCGCGAGGAAGGCGACCATCAGCCCGGTACCGCGCGGCAGGACCACGCCGACGTGGTCGCCGGGGCCGATGCCGCGGGACAGCAGGACCCATGCCAGCCGGTTGGCCTGCTCGTCGAGTTCCGCGTACGTCAGCCGGTCCGTCTGCGCGGACACGGCGAGGACGTCCGGAGTGCGGGCGGCCTGGGCGGCGAAGAGGTCGGGGAGCGTGGCGTCGAGCACGGTGTGCCCGGTGGTGTTCCACTCCGTCAGGACGCGGTCCCGCTCCTCGGCGCCGAGGATCTCAACGGCGCCGATGCGCTGGTGCGGGTCGGCGGCCGCGGCTTCCAGGAGGCGGACCATGCGGTCGAGGAGCCGGTGGACGGTCTCGGCGTCGAACAGGTCCACGGCGAACTGGATGTCCGCGCGGAGCGGACCGGGCAGGCCGTCCTCCGTGACGCCGGCGTGGAAGGCCAGGTGGAGGTCGAACTTGGCCACGTCCAGGTTGGCGGGCAGTGCCTCGGCCTTGGCGCCGGGCAGTTCCCACTCCGGGGCCGCGCCGGTGGCCACCTGGAGCATGATCTGGAAGAGGGGGTGGCGGGCGGTCGAGCGGGGCGGGTTCAGGGCCTCGACGACGCGCTCGAAGGGGATGTCCTGGTGCCCGTAGGCGGCCAGGCTGGTGTCCCGTACCCGGGCCAGCAACTCCCCGAACGTCGGATCACCCGAGGTGTCCGCACGGATCACCAAGGTGTTCACGAAGAAACCGACCAGCTCGTCCAGTGCCTCGTCCATCCGGCCGGCCACGGGGGTGCCGATCGGGATGTCCGTACCGGCACCCAGCCGGGTCAGTACGGCCGCCAGCGCGGTGTGCATCACCATCGTCAGCGTGGTACCGGACTCCCGGGCCAGCCGTACGAGTCCGGCGTGCAGATCGGCTCCCAGCTCCCTCTCGAAGGACTGGCCGAGGTAGGAGGACACGGCGGGCCGCGGGCGGTCGGTCGGGTGGCCGAGTTCCTCCGGCACTCCCGCCAGGGCGCGCTGCCAGAAGGCGAGCTGGCGGCTCGCCGCGGATTCGGGGTCGTCCTCGGCAGCGAGAAGCCGCTGCTGCCACAGGGTGTAGTCGGCGTACTGGACCGGCAGCGGAGCCCAGGCCGGAGCGGCGCCCTCCAACCGGGCCGCATACGCCTGACCCAGATCACGCGTCAGCGGACCCATCGAAGCACCGTCACCCGCGATGTGGTGCAACAACACCATCAGCACGTGCTCGTCCTCGGACACCGACACCAGCGTCACCCGCACCGGCAGATCCACCGACAGATCGAACACATACCCGCCGACGTCCTTCAGGACCTCCGTCAGTTCGTCCGCCGCGCAGGCCACCCGGTGCAGCACCACCGGCGCCGGCGGCAGCACCACCTGCACCGGCTCGCCGCCCGACTCCCGGAACACCGTCCGCAGGGTCTCGTGCCGGGCCACCAGGTCGCCGAGCGCCAGCTCCAGCGCGTCCGCGTCCAGCCGGCCCACGATCCGTACGCCCACCGGCAGGTTGTAGGTCGCGCTCGGTCCCTCGAACCGGTCGAGGAACCAGAGCCGCCGCTGTGCGAACGACGCCGGCACCAGGTCGGGACGGGTGACGGCCACCAACTCCGGCCGCACCGTCCCCGACACCTCCAGCCGAGCCGCCAACTCGGCCACCGACGGCGCCTCGAAGACCGCACGCACCGACAACTCCACACCCAGCACCGCACGCACCCGGTTCACCAACCGCGTCACCAGCAGCGAATGACCCCCCAGATCGAAGAAACCCTCCTCCACACCCACGGAATCCACACCCAGCACCTCCGCGAACAGACCACACAGAATCTGCTCGTGCGCGGAACGCGGACCACGACCCACCGCACCCCCGTACACCGGAGCCGGCAACGCGCGACGATCCAGCTTCCCGTTCGCCGTCAGCGGCAGGTCATCGAGGACGACGGTGGTGGAGGGCACCATGTAGTCGGGCAGCACACCCGCCAGGTGGGCGCGCAGCCCGGCGGTGTCCACACCGCTCGCGTCCCTGGGCACCACGTAGCCGACGAGGCGCTTGTCGCCCGGCTGGTCCTCGCGGACCATGACGGCGGCCTGCGCGACCGGCGGGTAGGAGCCGAGCACGGACTCGATCTCGCCGAGCTCGATCCGGAATCCGCGGAGCTTGACCTGGTGGTCGGCCCGGCCCAGGTACTCCAGGCGGCCCGGCGCGGTCCAGCGGACGACGTCGCCCGTGCGGTACATCCGGCTGCCGGCCCCCTCGAAGGGGCAGGCCACGAAGCGTTCGGCGGTCAGGCCGGGACGCCCCAGGTAGCCGCGGGCGAGGCCGGCACCCGAGACGTACAGCTCACCCGCGACACCGGCGGGCACCGGACGCAGCGCGTCGTCGAGCACGTAGAGGCCGAGGTCGGGGATGGCCTCGCCGATCACGCTGCCCGGCAGGGTGGCCGCGGAGATCCGGTCGAGCGCCTGGTAGGTGACGTGCACGGTGGTCTCGGTGATGCCGTACATGTTGACCAGCAGCGGGGCGTCGTCGGCGTGGCGCTCGTACCAGTCGGCCAGCCGGCGCAGGTCCAGCGCCTCGCCGCCGAACACGACGGTGCGCAGGGCCAGCCGGTTCCCGGTCTCGGGGTCCTCGGCGTCCGCCTGGACGAGCTGGTAGAAGGCGGACGGAGTCTGGTTGAGCACGGTGACGCGTTCGTCGGCGAGCAGCTTCAGGAACTCACCGGGCGCGCGGCTGACCGCGTGCGGGACGACGACGAGGCGTCCGCCGTGCAGCAGCGGCCCCCACAGCTCCCAGACGGAGAAGTCGAAGGCGTAGCTGTGGTACAGCGTCCAGGTGTCCTCGGCGCCGAAGCCGAACCAGTGGCGGGTGGCGGCGAACAGCCGGGTCACGTTCTGGTGCGGGATGACGGCCCCCTTCGGGCGCCCGGTCGATCCCGAGGTGTAGATGACGTAGGCCGCGTGCTGCGGCAGCACCCTGACGTCCGGCCGGGTGTCGGGGGCGTCGGCGAGCAGCCGGGCGGTCTCCTCCGTGTCGACCAGCAGCGTGCCGGTCCCGGTGCCGTTGCCCGCGGGCAGCCGGTCGGCGAGGTCGCCGCTGGTCACGAGCAGGACGGGACGGGCGTCCTCCAGCATGTACGCGATGCGGTCGGCCGGATAGTCCGGGTCGATCGGCAGGTAGGCGGCACCCGACTTGAGGACGGCCAGCAGGGCGACCACGAGCTCGGCGGAGCGCGGGAGGGCGACGGCGATCAGCCCGTCCGGCCCGGCGCCACGTGCGGTCAGCAGGTGCGCCAGGCGGTTGGCGCGTGCGTCGAGCTCGGCGTACGTGGTGTGCTCGCCGTCGAACACCACCGCGGTGGCGTCCGGAGTGCGGGCGGCCTGCTCCGCGAACAGGTCGGTCAAGGCGGCGTCGGGCTCGGCGACGGCGAGGGGAGGCGTCAGCAGGGCAGCCCGCTCGGCCGGCTCCAGCAGGTCGATGGCGCCGATCGGCTGCGCGGGGTCGGCCGTCGCGGCGTCCAGGACCCGGACCAGCCGGTCGAGGAAGCGGCGGGCGGTCGGGGCGTCGAACAGGTCGGCCGCGTATCCGACGTGCGCGGTCAGGGCGCCGGGGCGGCCGTCCGCGCCGGTGGCGGCCCGCAGGTTGAGGGAGAGGTCGAACTTGGCGCCGTCCAGGTTGGCGGCGACGCCCCGGGCCGTGGCCGTCCCCAGTTCCAGTTCGGGGTCGGCGTCGGTGGTGCCGACCTGGAGCATGATCTGGAAGAGGGGGTGGCGGGCGGTCGAGCGGGGCGGGTTCAGGGCCTCGACGACACGCTCGAAGGGGATGTCCTGGTGCCCGTAGGCGGCCAGGCTGGTGTCCCGTACCCGGCTCAGCAGCTCCCCGAACGTCGGATCACCCGAGGTGTCCGCACGGATCACCAGGGTGTTCACGAAGAAGCCGACCAGGTCATCGAGCGCCTCGTCCGTGCGCCCCGCGACCGGGGTACCGATCGGGATGTCCGTACCCGCACCCAGCCGGGTCAGCACCGTTGCCAGCGCGGCATGCCCGATCATCGTCAGCGTCGTACCCGTCGACCGCGCCAGCTCCGCCAGCCGCTCGTGCAGACCGGCACCCAGCTCCACCTCGAAGGCCCCGCCCCGGTGGGTCGGCACGACGGGCCGCGGCCGGTCCGTGGGGTGGCCGAGCTCGACGGGAAGGCCCGCCAGGTTCTGCCGCCAGAAGGCGAGCTGGCGGCTCGCCGCCGAATCCGGGTCCTCCTCGGCACCGAGGATCTGCTGCTGCCACAGGGTGTAGTCGGCGTACTGGACCGGCAACGGGGCCCACGCCGGAGCGGCGCCCTCCAACCGGGCCGCATAGGCCTGACCCAGATCACGCGTCAGCGGACCCATCGAGGCACCGTCACCCGCAATGTGGTGCAACAACACCATCAGCACGTGCTCGTCCTCGGACACCGACACCAGCGTCACCCGCACCGGCAGATCCACCGACAGATCGAACACATACCCGCCGGTGTCCTTCAGGACCCCCGCCACCTCATCCGCCGCACAGGCCACCCGGTGCAGCACCACCGGCCCTGCGGGAAGGATCAGCTGAACGGCACGGCCCTGGTCCTCACGGAACACCGTCCGCAGGATCTCGTGCCGGGCGACAACGTCACCCAGCGCCGACTCCAGCGCCTGCGCGTCGACGGACCCCCTGAGCAGGAAGCTGACGGGCAGGTTGTAGGTGGTGCTCGACTGCTCGAACTGGTCGAGGAACCAGAGCCGCTGCTGGGCGGGCGAGGCCGGCAGCCGGTCGCCGTGTGCGGTGGGGAGGAGCGCCGGACGGGCCTGTCCGGCCTCGTCGAGGCGGGCCGCCAGCTCGGCGGGGGTGGGCGCCTCGAACACCGTGCGTACGGCGAGCTCGCGGCCCATGGCCGCGCGGACCCGGTTGACCAGGCGGGTGACCAGCAGGGAGTGGCCGCCCAGGTCGAAGAAGCTGTCCTCGGCGCCGACCGCGTGCGCGCCGAGGATCTCCGCGAACAGCGCGCACAGGACGTGCTCGCCGGGGGTGCGCGGACCGCGGCCGGCGGTGCCGGTGTAGGCCGGTGCGGGCAGGGCCCTGCGGTCCAGCTTGCCGTTGGACGTCAACGGCAGGGCTTCCAGGGCGACGAACGCGGAGGGGACCACCGCCTGGGGGACGGCAGCGGCCACGTGCCGGCGCAGCTCCTCGGCGGGCGGCGGTACGGAGCCCGGCGCGGCCACCACGTAGGAGACGAGCCGCTTGTCACCGGGGCGGTCCTCGCGGAGCACGGTGGCGGCCTGGGCGACGCCGGGGTGACCGCAGAGCACCGCGTTGAGTTCGCCGAGCTCGACCCGGACACCGCGGATCTTCACCTGGTCGTCGGCGCGTCCGAGGAAGGCGAGGCTGCCGTCGGCGCGGCGGCGCACGAGGTCGCCACTGCGGTACATCCGCTCGCCGGCCTGCCCGAAGGGGTCGGCGACGAAGCGCAGGGCGGTCAGGTCGGGCCGGTTCAGGTAGCCGTGGGCCAGGCCGTCGCCCGCCAGGTACAGCTCGCCGGGCACGCCGGCGGGGACGGGCCGCAGGAACTCGTCGAGGATGTACAGCCGGGTGTTCCAGATGCCGTCGCCGAGCGGGGCGGCCGACGGCCAGTGGGCCGGGTCGGACGGCAGGGTGGCGCTGGTGACCACGTGGGTCTCGGAGGGCCCGTAGTGGTTGTGCAGCAGCAGGTCCGGGCGGGCGGCGTGGAACTCGCGGACCTGGGGGGTCAGCTGGAGCGCCTCTCCGGCCTGGGCGACGTGCCGCAGCGCGGCCAGTCGGAGGTTCTGCTCGGCGGCGGCCTCGTACACGGCGGCGATCACGAGGTCCGGGGCGAAGAACTCGGTGATGCGCTGCTCGTCCAGCCAGGCGGCGAGCAGGGCGGGGTTGAGACGGGTGTCCTCGTCCGGCACGCACAGCGTCTTGCCGTTGAGGAGGGCCGTGAGGATCTCGTGCTCGGAGGCGTCGAAGCTGACGGCGCTGAACTGCGAGACCCGGGAGCCGGGCTCGTACGGGAAGACCGACGCGTTCCACGCGAGGAGGTTGATCAGGACGCGGGCCGGCAGCACGACGCCCTTGGGCCGTCCGGTGGAGCCCGAGGTGTAGACGACGTAGCTGGGGGTCTCGGCTGTCAGCGGCGCCGGCCGGTCGCTGTCGCGGGGGTCGTCGGCGGTGGCCCCGGCCAGTGCGGCGACGGTCTGCGCGTCGTCCAGGTCCAGCAGGTCCGCCATGCCGGCGGGCAGCGAGGCGGCGCCCTCGCCGTCGGTGATGCAGACGGCCGGACGCGCGTCCTCGAGGATGAAGTCGATCCGCTCGCGCGGATACTGCGGGTCGATCGGCAGGTAGGCGGCGCCCGCCTTGAGCACGGCCAGGAAGGTGGTGATCAGCCGGGTACCGCGCGGCAGCACGACGGCGGCGTGGCTGCCGGGGCCGATGCCCCGGGACAGCAGTACCCGGGCCAGCCGGTTGGCCTGCTCGTTGAGTTCGGCGTAGGAGAGCTCCCCGTCGGGAGCGGAAGCGGCCAGGGCGTCCGGCGTACGCCGGACCTGGGCCTGGACCAGCGCGGCCAGCGAGGCGTCGCCGGGCAGCTCCCTGCGGCCTTCGCCGAAGGAGGCGCGGACCTGGTCGCGTTCGCCGTCGAGGAACAGGTCGATGTCGCCGAGCGGCCGCTCGGGGTCGGCGACCGCGCGCGTCAGCAGCGCGGTGAAGCGGGCGGCCAGCAGCTCGGCGGTGGCCGGCTCGAACAGGTCCGCCGCGAATTCCAGGCGGCCGGTGACACCGGCTGCCGAGCCGTCCTCCGCGTAGCGCTCGGTGAAGCCGAAGAGCAGGTCGAACGCGGTGGTGGCGGTGGGCATCTCCTCCGCGGAAGCGGTGAGTCCGGGCAGCGTGAACGCGTAGCCGTTGGCGTTCTCCAGGGTCAGCATCACCTGGAACAGCGGATGGCGGGAGAGCGAGCGGACCGGGTTGACGGCCTCCACGACCTGGTCGAAGGGCACGTCCTGGTGCGCGTACGCCGCGAGGTCCTGCTCGCGGATCCGCTGGAGCAGGGTGCGCAGGCCCGGGTTCCCGGAGGTGTCCGTGCGCAGGACCAGCGTGTTGACGAAGAAGCCGATCAGGCCGTCGAGGGCCTCGTCCGTGCGTCCGGCGACGGTGCCGCCGATGGGGATGTCCGTACCGGCTCCGAGGCGGGTCAACAGCCCGGCCACGGCGGCCTGGAGGGTCATGTGCACGCTGGTACGCGTGGCGCGGGCCAGGCGGACGATCGCCTGGTGCAGCTCCGCGCCGATCTCGACCGGCACGGCGCCGCCGCGGGTGTCGGCGACCGCCGGGCGCGGGAAGTCGGTCGGCAGCTCAAGCTCTTCGGGGGCCCCTTCCAGGGCCCTGCGCCAGAAGTCGGTCTGGCGCTCGGCCAGGGCGGTCGGGCCCTCCTCGGATCCGAGGAGTTCGCGCTGCCAGAGGGTGTAGTCCGCGTATTGCGCGGGCAGCGGCGCCCACTGCGGGGCCGCGCCCGCCTGCCGTGCCGTGTAGGCCTCGGTCAGTTCGCGGGTCAGCGGCTGCATGGACCAGCCGTCGGTGCCGATGTGGTTGAGGACCAGCAGGAGGACGTGCTCTTCGGCGCCCGCTTCGAACAGGCGGGCGCGCAGCGGCACGTCCGTGGTCAGGTCGAAGGGGACCAGTGCGGCCGCGCGCAGCGCGGCGGCGAGGTCCTCGGCGTGTTCGACGGGGAGGGCCGGGCGTGCCTGTCCGGCGGGGAGGATCACCTGGCAGGGCTCGCCGTCGTGCTCCGGGAAGACCGTGCGCAGGCTTTCGTGGCGGTCGGTCAGGTCGCCCAGGGCGGCCTCCAGGGCCGCCCGGTCGAGCGGGCCGCGCAGCCGGACGGCGATGGGCAGGACGTACGCGGCCGACCGGCCCTCCAGCCGGCTGTGGAACCACATCCGGTACTGGGCGGGCGACAGCGGAAGCACGTCGGGACGGGTGGCCGGCCGCAGGGCCGGGCGGGCGGCGGGTGCCGCTGCGCCGGGTGCCGGCTGTCCACCGGCACCTTCGAGGTGCCGGGCCAGAGCGGCCACGCCGGGGTGGTCGAAGACGGCCGCCACGGCGAGGTCGGTGCCCAGCTGCGCCCGTATGCGGCTCACCAGCCGGGTCGCGTGGAGGGAGTCCCCGCCCAGGGCGAAGAAGTCGTCGTCCACGCCGACGCGGGGCAGGCCCAGCGTCTCGGCCACCAGGCGGCAGAGCAGGGCCTCCCGCTCGGTACGCGGACCGCGCCCGGTGGTCGCCGGGGCGGCGGGGGCCGGCAGGGCCCGGTAGTCGACCTTGTGGTTGGCGGTCAGCGGCAGCCGGTCGAGCGTGACGAAGGCCGAGGGCACCAGGTAGGCGGGCAGACGTGCCTCCAGGTGGCTCCGCATGCCGTCGTGGTCGATTCCGTCGCCGCCCGTCGCGGTGTGCTCCGGGACGACGTAAGCGACCAGGCGCTTGTCCCCCGGTGCGTCCTCGCGGGCCATGACGACGGCCTGGCGGACTCCCGCGCAGCCCGCGAGCGCCGCCTCGACCTCCCCGGGCTCGACCCGGTATCCGCGGATCTTGACCTGGCCGTCGGCGCGCCCGGCGAACTCGAGCAGCCCGTCGGCGTTCCAGCGGCCCAGGTCCCCGGAGCGGTACATGCGCGTGCCGGCGGGGCCGAAGGGGTCGGCCACGAAGCGGTCCGCCGTCAGGTCCGGCCGGCCCGCGTAGCCGCGGGCCAGGCCGGCCCCGGCCAGGTAGATCTCCCCGGTCTCCCCGGCCGCGACCGGGCGCAGTGCGTCGTCGAGGACGTACGCGCTCATGCCGTCGAGCGGCATGCCGATCGGCACCTGGTCCGGGACGGCCGCCGGCTTGGTCCAGCGGGACTGCGTGGCGTACAGCGTGGTCTCGGTGGGGCCGTAGGTGCCGCGGACCAGCGTCCCCGGGCAGTGCTCCAGCACGGCGCGCACCCCGGCGGCCGGGATGACGTCTCCGCCGGTGAGGACCTCGCGGAGCCCGGCGAAGCACTCCGGGCGCTCTTCCGCCATGACCCGGAAGAGGCCGGCCGGGATCTCCGCGGCGGTGACGCGCTCCTCGGCGAGGAGGTGCGCGAGGCGGTCCACGGTGAGCTCCGCCTCGGTCGCGATCACGGCCGTGCCGCCGTGCAGCAGCGGGTACCAGATCGAGTACGTCGACGGGTCGAAGGCGTACGAGGCGACGAGCAGCACCCGGTCGTGCGCGCCGGCGGCGGCGAACATGGCGTCGCCGACGAGGTCGGTGACGTTCCGGTGGGTGACCGCGACGCCCTTGGGCGTGCCCGTGGAGCCCGAGGTGTACATCACGTAGGCGAGCTGGTCGGGGCGGGCCGGCAGGTCCGGGGCCACGGGCTGCAGGTGTGCGTACTCGGCGGGCCGGTCGGCGAGGACGACGGTCGGCCCCTGGGGGGCCCGGCCGAGCATCGCGGTGTCGGTGAGCAGGACCGGGGACCGGCTCTCCGCGGCGATCCACGCCATGCGCTCGCGCGGGTAGGCGGGGTGCAGCGGGAGGTAGTACGCCCCCGTCTTCAGAACGGCGAGCAGCGCGACGACCAGTTCGGCCGTGCGGTCCATCAGGACCAGCACGGGGCGTTCCACCCCGGCGCCTTCGGCCGCCAGCCGGCTCGCCAGCCGGTCCGACCGGTCGTCCAGCTCCCGGTAGGTGAAGCTGTGGCCGGCGCACCGGACGGCCACGGCCTCGGGCGTGCGCGCCGCCTGCGCCCGGAAGGATGCCGGCACCGAACCCATGATCATCGTCACTCGCTCCTAAAGATGGTTGTCGCCGCCGGCGACGGGCGTACTGAGGGGGTCAGACGGCCTGGTCCAGCTGGGCGGCCAGGCTGCGCGGCCGCATGTCCGTCCAGGTGGCCTCGATGTGCTCGACGCAGGACGCCCGGTCGGTCACGCCGAACGTCACGGTCCAGCCCTGCGGAACGTCCGCGAATTCGGGCCAGAGGGAATGCTGACCCTCGTCGTTGACCAGAACGGAGAAACGGCCGTCGGGGTCGTCGAACGGATTGGCCATGGTGGGGATCTCCTCGGGGTGGTGAAAGGGGAGGGTTACTTCACGCCGAGCGTGAGGCCGTGCTCGTAGGGCAGGCCGCCGACGGTCTGCACCTCGGTGAAACCGACCTTGCTCAGCCAGGTCTCGTAGTCGCGCGCCGGATACGCCATTCCCTGGCCGCTGGCGAGGACGTTGAAGTAGAGACCGAGGCGGGCCCCGAAAATTCCGGTGGTCTCGTCGTCGGAGACGTTGTATCCGTAGACGAATACCTTTCCGCCTGCGGGAAGGGAGTCGTACGCCTTCTGCATCAGGCCGAGGATCTGCTCCTCGGAGAAGATCTCCAGGACGTGGCTGAAGAGCACCGCGTCGCCCCCGACCGGGAACGCGTCGTTGAAGATGTCTCCCGGGTGCAGCTCCACCCGGTCCGGGAAGACGGCGGCGGCCTTGTCCTCACCGAGCTTGGAGACGCTCGGCATGTCGAAGACGGTGGAGCTGAGCTCCGGGTGGCGGGCGACCAGCCGCGCGGAGGTCGTCCCGTCGCCGCCGCCGACGTCGAGGAGCTTGCGCACGGACGCGAACTCGGGCCGCTCGACGAGCGCGTCGACGGACTGGAGGGTGAACGCGCTCATCGCGCGGTGGAAGACCGCCTCCAGCTCCGGGTTGCGCGAAAGGCGCTGGTAGAGCGTGGGCTCGTCGCCCGGGTAGGAGTCGAGGGCGGTGTTCGTACCGGCCTTGAGCGCCTTGGTCATGTGCGCGAACGCCGGGTAGTAGACCTCCTTCCAGCCCACGATGATGTGGCCCCAGCTGTCTTCGGCGTCCGAGGCGAGCAGGTCCTGGGCGACGGCGGAGTTGAAGTAGTCGCCGTTCTCGCGGCGCAGCAGGCCTGTCGTGCAGACCGCCTGGAGCAGGACGCGCAGCTGGTGGCGCGGCATATCGGTGAACGCGCGGATGTCCTCGATGCCGGAACCGGGGTTGTCCGCGAGGAAGTGGAAGATCCTGAGCTCGACCGTGGTGGCGACCGCGTTGAAGAGCGCCGGCGCATTCACCAGGAACTGAAAGCGTTCGAAGACCGGGTCACCGGCATGCGAAGTGTCCATTTTGCCTGTCTCTTTCCGTTAGGTCGGCTGGATTCCGGGGAATCGAGCCCCGATCCGGACACGAAGCTAACCGCGGCCTGCGGGGCTGCCGTTGGAGTGGCAATTAACTGCCAGCGTCGGGGAAGGGCTGCGGTCACGCAGTAGCGTTCCGGCCGGAGCGGCTGGGAAAGAGCCGGGTACAGGAAACGAGGGATCGTGCAACTGAACAGCTTTGACGAGTGGTCACCCCTGAAGGAGGTGATCGTCGGCTCCGCCCAGAACTATGTGTCGCACGAGCGGGAGCTGTCGTTCGACCTTTTCTTCCACGACAACCTGGCCAACGACAATTCCGGCCGCTCCGAGTGGTATTACCCGCGGCTTTCCGCACGCGGCGACACTCCGCGGGAAAGCGGCGACGGGCGCGTTCCCATCAAGGAACGCTACGTGGCCGAACTGAACGAGGACCTGGAGGACCTCGCGGGCGTCCTCGAATCCCTTTCGGTGCGGGTCCTGCGGCCGACCGACGTCGACGCGGCGACGAACCAGGTCCGTACGCCCGCGTGGTCGGCGTCGGTCGTCCCGCCGCTGAACGTCCGCGACAACACGCTGATCGTGGGCGACGAGATCATCGAGACCCCGCCGATGATCCGTTCACGGTATTTCGAGACGCAGTTCCTGAAGTCCGCCTTCCAGGAGTACTTCCGGAAGGGGGCCCGCTGGACGGTCATGCCCCGCCCGATGATGACCGACGCCTCCTTCGACCTGTCGTACGTGCGGACCAGCACCGCGGGCGGACCCACCGAGCCCATCGAGGACCCTCAGCCGTCGCCGTACGACGTGGGGCTGGAGATGATGTTCGACGCGGCCCAGTGCCTGCGGCTCGGCCGGGACATCGTGGCCAACATCGCGACGGCCAACCATGCGCTGGCCGTCGACTGGCTGGAACGGCACCTGGAGGGCCGGTTCCGGATCCACCGGGTACACGAGCTCAGCGACAGCCACATCGACAGCATGGTGCTCGCCCTGCGGCCCGGCACCCTGCTGGTGCGCTCGCCGGAGGTGGCCGAGAAGCTGCCGGAGTCGCTGCGGAAGTGGGACCTGATCGTGGCGCCCCAGCCGGCGGACGACAACTTCCCCCGCTACGAGGACGACGACCTCATCCTGACCAGCCCCTTCATCGACCTGAACGTGCTCTCCGTCGGCCCCGACACGGTGCTGGTGAACGAGGCGTGCCCCGAGCTGATGCGGACGCTGGAGGCGCACAAGTTCACCGTCGTACCGGTCCGCCACCGGCACCGGCGGCTGTTCGGCGGCGGTTTCCACTGCTTCACCCTCGACACCGTGCGCGAGGGCGGGGCCGAGGACTACCTCGACTGACGCGGCGCGGCCGGCCGGGTGGCGAGACCGTCGCGCCGCCCACCACCCGGCCGCCCGCGCGGGCCGTCCGTCAGCGTGCCTGCCACCGGGGAGCGCGCTTCTCGGCGAAGGCCACCGGCCCCTCGACCGCGTCCCTGCTGTGCATCCGCCGCTCCTCCCAGGGATAGCGCGTCGCGAAGGCCTGCTCCAGCGGCATCGTCGCGGACTTCGTGGCCGCTTCCTTCATCGCCCGGACGGACAGCGGTGCACACCGTACGAGGTCGGCCACCCAGCCCTCGACACACGCGTCGAGGTCGTCCGAGGGCACGACCTCGTTGACCAGACCCAGTTCGTAGGCCCGGCGGGCATCCATCGGGCGGCCCGTCAGGAGGTGTCCCATCGCCGTCTTCCACGGCAGCTGCCGGGTCAGCCGGAACACCCCGCCGGCCCCCGCCATGAGGCCGAGCTTGGCCTCGGGCAGGGCGAAGCTCGCGTCCTCGGAGGCGATGACGATGTCACAGGCCAGGGCGAGTTCGAAGCCGCCTCCCAGTGCGTACCCCCGCACACCGGCGACGACCGGCTTGGCCAGCTCGAACCGCTCCGTCAGCCGCGGCCAGCCGGGCTTGCCCCGGCTGCCGAAGGTGGAGGGGGCGGCGGTTCCCGCCTGCTCCCGGCCGGCCAGCTCCTTCAGGTCCTGACCGACCGAGAACGCGCGCTCGCCGGCACCGGTGAGCACCGCCACCCACATGTCGTCATCGCCCTCGAAATCGTCCCAGATATCGGCGAGCTCCTCATGCATGCGCAGGTTCATCGCATTGAGAACCTCGGGCCTGTTGAGCGTGATCCGGGCAACGTGGTCATTCTTCTCGTATCGCACCGCTGATTGTTCTGGCATGGAATTATTGTAACCTCAGGGAGCCAGCATGAAATTGACAGCAAATCCACCGCGTATAACGGGCGTCGGCACGGCTGTGCCCAAGAACTCCTATACGCAGCAGGAGATGCTCGACGAGTTCGGCATCACCGATCCGCGCGTGCGGTCGATATTCCTGAACAGTGCCATCGAGCGTCGCGGCCTGACCCTGCCGCCCCTCCTGCCGGACGGTTCGCGGGCCATGGAGACGCAGGGCCAACTCCTCGCGAAGCACCGGGAGAACGGCCTCGCCATGGCCCGGGAGGCCATCGAGGCATGCCTGAAGGACGCGGGCGCCACGCTGGAGGACGTCCGCTACCTGTGCTGCACCACGACGACGGGTCTGCTCACGCCCGGCTTCTCCGCGCTCCTCATCAAGGAGCTGGGCATCGACGTGCACACCTCGCGCCTCGACGTCGTGGGCATGGGCTGCAACGCCGGCCTCAACGCCCTGACCTCCGTGGCCAGCTGGGCCAACTCCCACCCCGGTGAGCTGGCGCTACTGGTGTGCATCGAGGCGTGCTCGGCGGCCTACGTCTTCGACGGGACGATGCGCTCGTCGGTGGTGAACAGCCTCTTCGGCGACGGATCCGGCGCCCTCGCCGTCCGGGCGCCGGCCCTGCCCACCGAGCCCGGCCGGCCGACCGAGGGCTCCGCCGCCGCCGAGGGCTCCGGGGCCGAACCGGACCCCGCCATCCTGAAGTTCTCCAGCTGCATCATCCCCGAGGCCGTCGGCGCGATGCGCTACGACTGGGACGACTCCCACGGGAAGTTCAGCTTCTACCTCGACCCGGAAGTCCCCTACGTCGTCGGAGCCCACGCGGAAATCGCACTCGAACGGCTCCTGGAGGGAACGGGCCTGATCCGTTCCGACATCGCCCACTGGGTCATCCACTCAGGCGGAAAGAAAGTCATCGACTCGGTCCGGGCGAACCTCGGGCTCAGCCGGCATGACGTACGGCACACGACCGGGGTCCTGCGGGACCACGGAAATATCTCCAGCGGCTCGTTCCTCTTCTCCTACGAACGGCTGCGCGCCGAGGGCGTGACCGCTCCCGGTGAATTCGGTGTCTTTATGACCATGGGGCCGGGATCGACCATCGAAATGGCCCTGGTGTCCTGGTGACGGAAGGAATTACTGCCCTCATGAACAGCAATATCGTGGAGATCGACGCCGCGCGTCCCCTCGGGGAGCTCACCGCCACCCTCCAGGCCCTCTGCGACGAGGTGGAGACGCAGCGCACGAAGACCGCCGTCGTCCTGCGGCTCACCAGCTCCGGCGACACCCCGCAGTGGCCCGGCGAGATCACCGTCTCGGCGGTCAACCGCTGGGAGCGGGCCGTCCGCCGCCTGGAGACGCTCGACGCGATCACCGTCGCCGTGGCCGCGGAGACCTGCGCCGGTCCCGCCCTGGACCTGCTGCTCGCCACCGACTTCCGCATCGGAGCCACCGGGCTGCGCCTCGCGCTGCCGGTCAACGACGGCCACTTCTGGCCCGGCATGGCGCTCTACCGGCTCGTCCAGCACCTGGGCGCGCAGCGCGCCCGGCAGATCGTCATGTGGGGTACGGACATCCCCCTGGGAAGGGCCGTCGGTCTGGGCCTGATCGACCAGGTCGGCGACAGCATCGAGGAGGCCGTGGCCACCGCGACCGCCCTCACCGGCCGGCTCTCGGACCGCGAGACGGCCCTGCGCCGTCAGCTGATCGCCGAGGCCGTGTCCTCCGAGTACGACGAGGCCCTCGGCATCCACCTCGCCGCCTGCGACCGCGAGCTGCGCCGGCTGCGGGCGGCCGCCGAGTCCGGCGAGTCCGATGAGTCCGCCGACGAGGCAGCGGTCGCCGCACCCGCCGGCCCGGTGCTCACCGGGGCCGTCGCATGACCGCCGCCACCACGACCGGGGCCGTACCGGTCTGGACCGCCCCCGCCCCGCGTTTCGGCGGGGTGCTCGCCGACGACGCGGCGGCGCTGGAGGCGTACGCCGCCGCGGGCGAGGAACTCCTCGCCCGGCTGCCGCCCAAGCCCCATCGCTCGCCGGCCCAGCACGCCGCCGCCGAGAGCGCGGTCGGCGCATGCCGTGCGGGGCGTCGCGCCTTCCTGGCCCTGCACGCGGAGGCCGTGTACGACGAACTGACCGACGGCCGCACCCGCCACCTGCGTCTGACCGACCTGCTCTACGCGGCGGCCGACCGCTTTCCGGGCCTGGCGCCCACCCGTACGCAGATGGCCGCCGAAGGCGACTGGATCCAGGCGGAGAAGGAGGGCCGCGAGATCGACCAGGCCGTCTTCTGCGCGGCCGTGCTGCGGTCGGCGTCGGCGGGGGCCCACCTCATCGACGCCATGCTGAAGCCCACCCCCCGGGCCCTGGAGCTGCTCGACGGCTTCCGGGCCACAGGACGGGTCGAACTGGACTCGGTGCTGGTCGAGCGGGTCGGCGACGCGGCCCATGTGACGTTCCGCAACGCGCACTGCCTCAACGCCGAGGACAACCGCCTGATCGCCGATCTGGAGACGGCGGTGGACCTGGTGCTGCTCGACGAGGGAGTGCGGGTCGGCGTCCTGCGCGGGGGCACGGTGGACCACCCCCGCTACCAGGGCCGCCGCGTCTTCAGCGCCGGCATCAACCTCAAGGACCTGCGCAACGGCAACATCTCCTTCACGGACTTCCTGCTCGGCCGCGAACTGGGCTACATCAACAAGATGTACCGCGGTCTGCTGACCGCTCCGGAGGCGGAGGCCTGGGCCGACCGCACCGTCCAGAAGCCGTGGATCGGTGCGGTGGACGCCTTCGCCATCGGGGGCGGCATGCAGCTGCTCCTCGTACTCGACCGCGTCATCGCCGAGGAGGGGGCCTACTTCAGCCTGCCCGCCGCCGAGGAGGGCATCGTTCCCGGCGCCGGGAACCTCCGGCTGGCCCGGCTGACCGGCGCCCGGCCGGCCCGCCAGGTGATCCTGGGCGGCCGGCGCATCGGTACGGACGAGCCCGGCACCCACCTGGTCTGCGACCAGGTCGTGCCCGCCGGCGACATGGACGAGGCCGTCGAGACGGCCGTACGGGAGCTCAGCGGCCCTGCCGTGGCCGCCAACCGGCGGATGCTGAGCCTTTCGGAGGAGCCGCTGGACCTGTTCCGCACCTACCTCGCGGAGTTCGCGGTGGTCCAGGTGGCCCGCTCGTACAGCGAGGACGTCCTCGCGAAGGTCGAGCGGCGCTGGCAGCGCTCCCAGGCGCGGGATTGAGGCCGCCGTGGTGGAACTCAGCCCCTCCCGGCTGCACGGATCGCTGAGCGCGCCCGTGCTCGGGTCGATCGGTTTCCTCAACGAGGTGATGGGCCGCTTCCCGGAAGCGATCTCCTTCGCGCCGGGCGCCCCGCACCCCGAGACCCTGCCCGACCCGCAGATGCAGCACTACACGGACCGGTTCCTCGAGCACCTCGGGGCGAAGGGGTTCGCCCCCGAGCGGGCCCGCCGCATGCTCTTCGAGTACGGTCCCAGCCGCGGCATCATCAACGACGTGGTCAGCGAGGCCCTCTGGCGCGACCACCGCATCGGCTGCGCCGCCGAGGAACTCGTGATCACGGTGGGGGCCCAGGAGGCGATGCTCCTGGTCCTGCGCGCCCTGTTCGCGTCCGCCGACGACGTCCTCGCCGTGACCAACCCGTGCTTCGTCGGCATCACGGGCGCGGCCCGGCTGCTCGACCTCGACGTCGTACCGGTCCACGAGACCGCGCAGGGCATCGACCTCGACGGGCTCGCGCGGGCGTGCCGGACGGCGCGCCGCGACGGCCGCGCGATCCGCGCCCTGTACGTGGCGCCGGACTTCTCCAACCCGGGCGGGGGCCGGATGTCCCTCGACTGCCGCCACCGGCTCCTCGAACTGGCAGACCAGGAAGACTTCCTCGTCCTGGAGGACAACGCCTACGGGTTCACCGCCGGCGCCGGCACCGAGCTGCCGGCGCTCAAGGCCCTGGACACGCAACGCCGGGTGATCCACATCGGGACCTTCGCCAAGGTCGCCTTCCCCGGCGCCCGCGTCGGCTACGTGGTCGCCGACCAGCAGGTGCTGTCCGAAGGAGGCGGCACGCGGCCGCTCGCCGCCGAGCTGGCCACCCTCAAGACGATGGTCACGGTCAACACCTCCCCCCTCCCCCAGGCGGTCATCGCCGGGATGCTGCTCGAACACGGCGGCTCCCTGGTCGAGCTCAGCCGCCACAAGGCGGCGCTCTACCAGCGCAATCTGAGCACCTTGACGGACGCCCTCGACCGCCACCTCGGCGGTGGCGCGGCGCTGCCGGGGATCCGCTGGAACCGGCCGGAAGGCGGGTTCTTCGTACGGGTCCACCTCCCGGTGCGGGCGGACGCCCGCCTGCTGGAGGTGTCGGCGGCGAAGTACGGAGTGCTGTGGACGCCGATGGACCAGTTCTACCTCGACGGCGCGGGCGACACCCAGATCCGGCTTTCGTGCAGCTATCTCGACCCGGGACGGATCGAGGAGGGAGTGCGGCGGCTGACCGCTTTTCTGACGAAGGAGATCCGAGCATGACGCAGACCGGCACACACACCGAGGCGCGGACCGGCCCGCGGACCGAGCCGCAGGCCGACGCGCACCCCACCGTGCGCCACAACGCCTTCGACCCGCCGGCCGAACTGGCGAAGTACCGGGAGAACGAGCCGGTCCGCCGGATGCGCTACCCCGACGGGCACACCGGCTGGCTGGTCACCAGCCACGCCCTGGGCCGCAAGCTCCTGGCCGACCAGCGCTTCAGCGCCCGCTCGGAGTTCAAGCGCGCCCCCGTCTCCCGGCCCGGCGCCGACCCCTTCTACGGCGCTCCGGCCCTGCCCGGCTGGCTGGTCGACATGGACGCCCCGGAGCACACCCGGCTGCGCCAGCAGCTGGCCGGCAAGTTCACCGCGCGCCGCATGCGGGAGATGCGCCCGCAGATCGAGCGCATCGTCGAGGACCTGCTGGACGCCATGGCGGAAAGCGGCGGACCGCTCGACCTCGTCGAGGCGTTCGCGCTGCCGGTGCCCTCGCTGATGATCTGCGAACTGCTGGGCGTCCCGTACAGCGAGCGTGCCGCGTTCCAGCGCAACAGCGAGATCCTCTTCAGCCTCAGCGCGACGGCCGCCGAGGCGTCCGAGGCGATGGACCGGCTGTACGGGTTCCTGCGCGGGCTGGCGTCGGGCGACCTCACCCGCAGGGATGACGGTCTGCTGGCCATGCTCGCCGCCGACGGCACGCTCGACGCCGAGGAGATCGCCGGGGTCGGTGTCCTGCTGCTGACGGCGGGGCACGAGTCCACCTCCAGCTCGCTGAGCCTGAGCACCCTGGCCCTGCTGGCCCACCCCGAGCAGCTGGCCACGTTCCGCGACGACCCGTCGGTCACCGACAACGCCGTCGAGGAGCTCCTGCGCTACCTGTCGGTCTTCCACTTCGGTGTGCCGCGCACCCCGCTGGAGGACGTGGAGTTCGAGGGCCACCTGTTCAAGGCCGGTGAGTCCGTCACCGTGTCGATCCCCGCGGCCAACCGGGACCCGGCCTGGTTCGAGGACCCCGACCGGCTGGACTTCACCCGCAAGACGGCCGGACACATGGCCTTCGGATACGGCATCCACCAGTGCCTGGGCCAGAACCTCGTCCGCATGGAGATGCGGACGGCGCTGCCCGCGCTGTTCCGGCGCTTCCCGACCCTCGCTCTGGCGGTCCCGCCGGAGGAGGTCCCCCTCGCCTCCGACATGAGTGTCTACGGCGTCCACCGGCTTCCGGTCACCTGGTAAGGATTCCCGTTCCATGCACATCACCATCGAGCCCGACGCCTGCGTCGGGTCCGGCCAGTGCGCCCTGGCCGTGCCCGAGGTCTTCGACCAGGACGAGGAGGACGGCACCGTCGTCCTCCTCGACGAACGGCCGCCCCAGGACCTGCACGACGCCGTGCACGAGGCCGCCGGACTCTGCCCGGTCCAGGCCATCCTCGCCGCCGCGGCGGACGACACCGCGCGATGAACCCCGCCCTTCCCACCGGAGGAACCCACCCCATGCGACTCAACAGCTACGACGAATGGTCCTCGCTCAAGGAGGTCATCGTCGGCTCCGCCGACAACTACGCCCAGCGCGTCCGTGACCTCACCTTCGACATGTTCATCAGCGACAACCTGACCGGCGCCCGGGGCTACTACCCGAGCATCCGGGTCTCCCAGGACGGGGTCACCTCCGAGTCCCCCGAGCGCATCGCCTTCCGCCAGCGGCTCGCCGACGAGCTCGTCGAGGACGTCGAGGGCATGGCCGACACGCTGCGGTCGCTGGGCGTCATGGTGCACCGGCCGCTGGCGCCGGAGAAGTTCGACCGCGGAGTCTCCACCCCGTTCTGGTCCGCGCCCGTCACGCCCCCGCTCAACGTCCGTGACAACACGCTGATCCTCGGCGACGAGATCATCGAGACCCCGCCGATGCTCCGGGCCCGCTACTTCGAGACGAAGTTCCTCGCCAAGATCTTCCAGGACTACTTCCTGCAGGGCGCGCGCTGGACCACCATGCCCCGGCCGGTCATGACGGACCACTCCTTCGACCCCGGGAACGTGGCCACCGCCGCGCCCAACGTCGAGGTGCCGCTGGACCCGCAGGCCTCCCCGTACGACGTCGGTCTGGAGATGCTGATCGACGGCGCGAACGCCCTGCGCTTCGGCCGCGACGTGATCGTCAACATCTCCAACGCCAACCACGCACTCGCCGTCGACTGGCTGGAGCGCCATCTCGAGGGCCGCTTCCGCGTCCACCGGATGCACAAGCTCACCCAGAGCCACATCGACAGCGTCATCGTCGCGCTGCGCCCCGGCCTCCTGCTGCTGCGCTCCGAAGGCGTGCGGGACTACCTCCCCGAGGCGCTGCGCGCGTGGGACGTCATCGTCGCGCCCACGCCCGCCCTGGAGGACTACCCGCAGTACGAGAACGGCGACCCCATCCCGCCCAGCCCGTACATCGACCTGAACCTGCTGTCGATCGACGAGTCGACCGTCATGGTCAACGACGCCTGCAAGACGCTCATCCGCACGCTCGAGGACCACAAGTTCACCGTCGTCCCGGTCCGTCACCGGCACCGCCGGCTGTTCGGCGGCGGCTTCCACTGCTTCACGCTCGACACGGTGCGCGCCGGCGGCGCCGACGACTACCTGAGCTGATACCGAGCCCCTCGCACAGCGGCTCCGCACGGCCGCCCGCTGCACCGGCAAACGAAGAATGAGGAGAACCCCCTTCATGTCCACGACCACCGTCATAGGCAGGACCTCGCCCGAACTGAAGTCCGCTTACGAGAAGGACGGTTCGTGCCCGCTGCCCTACCGGTTCGACGACGACTCGGTCGAGCTGCTGCGCCGGCGCGTGGCGGACATCAGCGCCCAGCGCCGGCCTGAGGTCGTCCACGAGAAGGACAGCGACGTCGTCCGGGCCATCCACGGCTGCCACGAGTTCGACGACGTCTGCGCGGCGCTCGTGCGGCACCCGCAGCTCGTCGAGCTGGCCGAGTCGCTGATCGGCGGGCCGGTGTACGTCTACCAGTTCAAGGTCAACCTCAAGCAGGCGAGGGAGGGCGCGGCGTGGCCCTGGCACCAGGACTACGCGTTCTGGAGCGAGGAGGACGCCATGCCCCGCCCCGACGCCGTCAACTTCGCCATCCCGCTCGACGACGTGCACGAGGAGAACGGCCCGCTGGTCGTCATTCCCGGCTCGCACACCATGGGCCTGTTCGACCTGCCCGAGAAGTCGGCGGAGTCGGGCTCCGACTGGCGCCAGCACGTCTCGAACGACCTGGCCTACACGGTCGACGCCGGGCGCGCGGAGCGGCTTGCCGCGGAGCACGGCAAGGATCTGATCCTGGGCGGGGCGGGCTCGCTGCACGCCTTCCACCCGAGCATCGTGCACTCCTCGTCGAACAACCGCTCCGCCGATCGGCGCGCCCTCCTGCTGATCACCTACAACGCCGTCGCCAACGCGCCGGCCAACCCCACCCGCCCGGCCTTCCTGGTCGGCCGCGACACCACGCCGATCACGGCCCTCCACGACGAGCGGCTGACCCTGCGGCCCGTTTCCGACCTGGGCTGACGCCGGGCCGGTCCCCGGGTGGGTCCCCGCGTGGGTCCCCGGGCCCGCAGGACATCCTGCGGGCGCTCCCGGGGACCCACCGGCGAACCGACCGGCTGGTGCGCGGGCGCGGGCGCGCCGTGGGCCGCGCGGCCGCACTTCTGTCGGATGTCTTCAATCCGGCGGTCATGGTCGTGACCGAGCTGTCGAGCGTCCCGCACGAGGGATGTCCGGAGGAGATCCGGGGCGCGCGCGACCGAGCTCCCGCACGTCCGCGCCGGCCCCCGGCCTAGCGTGGTACCGCACGCGGGACCTGCAGTGCTCCCGGACGCGGCGCCAACCGTGCTGCTCAGCCCGGTTTCCGGGATCCGTTCCGTACGCCGTGAGAGGGCGAGATCACACCGCTCGGTATGGTGCCACCTGAGCGCCCTCCCCTACATTCGAGCCATGACGGTCCTGCCTGACGACGGGCTCTCCCTGGCCGCCGAGTTCCCTGACGCGACGCATGAGCAGTGGCAGCGCCTTGTAGAGGGCGTACTGCGCAAGTCGGGCAAGGAAGCCTCCGGCGAGGCCGCTGAAGAAGCGTTGTCCACCCCACTCGAGGACGGGCTCACCACCCGCCCGCTGTACACCGCGCCGCCCGACGGGGCGGCTCCCGACACCGGTTTCCCCGGCTTCGCCCCCTTCGTACGGGGCGGCAGGCCGGAAGGCACCACCGCGAACGGCTGGGACGTGCGCCAGCGACTCGCGGGCACCGATCCGGCGCGCCTGAACGAGGCGGTCCTCGCCGACCTGGAGAACGGGGTCACCTCCCTCTGGCTGACCGTCGGCCGCAGCGGCATCCCGGTCGACGGGCTCGCCCGGGCGCTGGACGGGGTCTACCTGGACCTCGCCCCGGTCTCCCTGGACGCCGGAGCCGAATACGCGGAGGCCGCGCGAGCGTTCCTCACCGTGTGCGCCGAGCGCGGGACGCGGCCCACGGCGGTGCGGGCGAGTCTCGGCGCCGACCCCCTGGGCCACGAGGCCCGTACGGGCGAAGCCCTCGACATGGCCGACGCCGTGTCCCTGGCCCAGGAGGCCGCCCACGGCTACCCGGGGGTGCGCGCCCTGACCGTGGACGCCCTGCCGTACCACGAGGCCGGCGGCAGCGCCGCCGAGGAGCTGGGCCTGTCCCTGGCCACCGGCGTCGCCTACCTGCGCGCCCTCACCGAGGGCGGTCTGGGCACCGCGGCGGCCCTCGGCCAGCTGGAGTTCCGCTACGCGGCCACGGCCGACCAGTTCCTCACGATCGCCAAGCTGCGCGCCGCGCGCCGCCTGTGGGCCCGTGTCGCCGAGGCCTCGGGGGCCCCGGAGGCGGGCGCCCAGCTCCAGCACGCGGTGACCTCGCCGGTGATGATGACCCGCCGCGACCCGTGGGTGAACATGCTGCGCACCACCGTGGCCTGCATGGCCGCGGGCGTGGGCGGCGCGGACTCGGTCACCGTGCTCCCCTTCGACAACGAGCTGGGGCTGCCGGACGCCTTCGCGCGCCGGATCGCCCGCAACACCTCCACCATCCTGCTGGAGGAGTCGCACCTGGCCCGCGTGATCGACCCGGCGGGCGGTTCGTACTACGTCGAGCGGCTGACGGATGAACTGGCGCATGCCGCCTGGGCGTTCTTCCAGACGGTGGAGAAGGCCGGCGGTCTGGCCGCCGCCCTGCGCTCCGGGCTGGTCGCCGAACGGCTCGCCGCCACCTGGGCCGTCCGCTCGAAGAAGCTGGCCAAGCGCCGCGAACCGATCACCGGTGTCAGCGAGTTCCCGCTGTTGTCGGAGAAGCCGGTCGTGCGCGAGAGCGCGCCCCCCGCGCCCACCGGGGGACTCCCCCGCGTCCGGCGCGACGAGGCGTACGAGGCCCTGCGCGCCCGCAGCGACGCGCATCTGGCGGCGACCGGCGCCCGGCCGAGGATCTTCCTGGCCGCGCTGGGTCCGGCGGCCGCGCACACCGCGCGGGCCACCTTCGCCTCGAACCTGTTCCAGGCGGGCGGTATCGAGCCCGTTCAGGATCCGATGGCCACCGGCGCGACGACAGACCCGGCGACGGCCGCCGAGGCCTACGCCGCGAGCGGCGCCGACGGCATGGCCGTGCTCTGCTCCAGCGACGCGCTGTACGAGGAGCAGGCCGAGGCGGTGGCCGGTGCCCTGCGTGCCGCGGGTGCCACGACCGTGTTCCTCGCCGGCAAGCCGGGTACCGCAGAGGCTTCCGTGGACGAGTACGTCTTCGCCGGCTGTGACGCCGTCGCCGTGCTGTCCTCCGTACTCGACCGGATGGGAGTGCCGTCTTGAGCATCCCCGATTTCTCCGAGCTGGCGCTCGGCTCCTCCTCCGCCGGGGTCTCCGAGGACCAGTGGCGCTCCGCGGTGAAGGAGTCCACCGGCACCGCGGCCGCGGACCTGCTGTGGGAGACCCCGGAGGGCATCGGCGTCAAGCCGCTGTACACGGGCCGTGACCTGGAGGGCCTGGACTTCCTCCGGACGTACCCGGGCGTGGCCCCGTACCTGCGCGGCCCGTACCCGACCATGTACGTCAACCAGCCCTGGACGATCCGGCAGTACGCCGGCTTCTCCACGGCCGAGGAGTCGAACGCCTTCTACCGGCGCAACCTGGCCTCCGGCCAGAAGGGCCTGTCGGTGGCCTTCGACCTGCCGACGCACCGCGGCTACGACAGCGACCACCCGCGCGTCACCGGCGACGTCGGCATGGCGGGCGTGGCCATCGACTCGATCTATGACATGCGGCAGCTGTTCGACGGGATCCCGCTGGACAAGATGTCGGTGTCGATGACGATGAACGGCGCGGTGCTGCCCGTTCTCGCGCTCTACATCGTGGCGGCGGAGGAGCAGGGCGTCTCCCCCGACAAGCTCGCCGGGACCATCCAGAACGACATCCTCAAAGAGTTCATGGTCCGCAACACCTACATCTACCCGCCCAAGCCCTCGATGCGGATCATCTCCGACATCTTCGCGTTCACCTCGCAGAAGATGCCGCGGTACAACTCGATCTCCATCTCCGGCTACCACATCCAGGAGGCCGGGGCCACGGCAGACCTGGAGCTGGCGTACACCCTCGCCGACGGCGTGGAGTACCTGCGCGCCGGGCAGGCCGTCGGTCTGGACGTGGACGCGTTCGCGCCGCGCCTGTCGTTCTTCTGGGCGATCGGCATGAACTTCTTCATGGAGGTCGCGAAGCTGCGCGCCGCCCGCCTGCTGTGGGCGCGCCTGGTCAAGCAGTTCGATCCGAAGAACGCCAAGTCGCTGTCGCTGCGCACGCATTCGCAGACCTCGGGCTGGTCGCTGACCGCGCAGGACGTCTTCAACAACGTGACGCGCACGTGCATCGAGGCGATGGCGGCGACCCAGGGCCACACCCAGTCGCTGCACACCAACGCCCTCGACGAGGCGCTCGCACTGCCGACGGACTTCTCGGCGCGCATCGCCCGCAACACCCAGCTGCTGCTCCAGCAGGAGTCGGGGACCTGCCGGTCGATCGACCCGTGGGGCGGCAGCGCGTACGTCGAGAAGCTGACGTACGACCTGGCCCGGCGGGCCTGGCAGCACATCGAGGAGGTCGAGGCGGCCGGCGGCATGGCCCAGGCCATCGACGCGGGCATCCCGAAGCTGCGCGTGGAGGAGGCCGCGGCCCGTACGCAGGCGCGGATCGACTCGGGCCGGCAGCCGGTGATCGGCGTGAACAAGTACCGCGTGGAGACGGACGAGCAGATCGACGTCCTCAAGGTCGACAACTCCTCCGTCCGCGCCCAGCAGATCGCCAAGCTGCGACGGCTGCGCGAGGAGCGCGACGAGGCGGTCACGCAGGACACCCTGCGGGCGCTGACGAACGCGGCCGAGCGCGGCGACGGCAACCTGCTGGCCCTGGCGGTGGACGCGGCGCGCGCCAAGGCGACGGTGGGTGAGATCTCCGACGCATTGGAGAAGGTGTACGGGCGGCACGCGAGCCAGATCCGTACGATCTCGGGTGTGTACCGCACCGAAGCAGGCGAGTCCCCGTCCGTGGAGCGCACCCGCGCCCTGGTCGACCGGTTCGAGGAGGCGGAGGGCCGCCGCCCGCGCATCCTGGTCGCCAAGATGGGCCAGGACGGCCACGACCGCGGCCAGAAGGTGATCGCGACCGCCTTCGCCGACCTGGGCTTCGACGTGGACGTCGGCCCGCTGTTCCAGACCCCGGCGGAGGTGGCCCGCCAGGCCGTCGAGGCGGACGTCCACGTGGTGGGCGTCTCGTCGCTGGCGGCCGGCCACCTGACCCTCGTACCGGCGCTGCGCGAGCAGCTGGCGGAGGAGGGCCGCGAGGACATCATGATCGTCGTGGGCGGGGTCATCCCGCCGGCCGATGTCCCGACGCTGCTGGAGATGGGCGCCACGGCGGTGTTCCCGCCCGGCACGGTGATCCCGGACGCCGCCCACGACCTGGTGACGCGGCTGGCCGCGGACCTGGGCCACGAGCTGTAGGCGGCTGCCGGTGCCGAAGATCGACATCGAGGCCTATGCGAAGGGGGTGCTCGACGGGAAGCGCGCGTTCATCGCGCGCGCGATCACGCTCGTCGAGTCCACCCTGCCCGCGCACCGGGCCCTGGCCCAGGGCCTGTTGACGGAGCTCCTCCCGCACGCGGGGAAGGCGCGCCGGATCGGCATCAGCGGGGTGCCGGGGGTGGGCAAGTCCACCTTCATCGACGCGTTCGGCACGATGCTGACGGGTCTGGGCCACCGGGTCGCGGTCCTGGCCGTGGACCCCTCTTCCACGCGTACGGGCGGCTCCATCCTCGGAGACAAGACGCGGATGGAGCGGCTCGCCGTGGACCCGGCGGCGTTCGTCCGTCCTTCACCGTCCGCCGGAACCCTGGGCGGGGTCGCGAAGGCCACCCGCGAGTCGATGATCGTCATGGAGGCGGCGGGCTACGACGTCGTCCTGGTCGAGACGGTCGGCGTGGGCCAGTCGGAGACCACGGTGGCGGGGATGGTCGACTCCTTCCTGCTGCTCTCCCTGGCCCGTACGGGCGACCAGCTCCAGGGCATCAAGAAGGGCGTCCTGGAGCTGGCGGACGTCCTGGCGGTCAACAAGGCGGACGGCCCGCACGAGCGGGACGCGAAGGCGGCCGCCCGTGAACTGTCGGGCGCGCTGCGCCTGATGCACCCCGCCGACGCGGCGTGGACCCCGCCTGTCCTGACCTGCAGCGCCCGCGAGTCGGCGGGCCTGGACGAGGTGTGGAACCGCCTCGAACAGCACCGCACCCTGCTGGACGCGGGCGGCCGGCTGACGGCGAAGCGGGCGTCCCAGCAGGTGGAGTGGACCTGGTCGATGGTCCGCGACGAGCTGCTGGAACGACTGCGTTCGGATCCGGCGGTACGGGACCTCGCGCCGGCCCTGGAGACGGCGGTCCGGTCGGGCACGGTCACCCCCACCTCGGCGGCGGACCAGATCCTGGCGGCCTTCGGAATCTGACGGCAGGCAGGGCGGCACCCCAGGGTGCCGCCCTGTCACTCACAGGTCAGTCGTACGGATGGCGGCAACAGCTCAGCGCCGCGGATGCGGTCACGGCCCACCTCGACGTCGACCGCCTGAAGCTTCGGCAGCTCGGCCAGCGGCGCGACGTCGATGTCGCCCCCATCGGCGACGTCCCAGAGGAATTGGCAGACTTCCAGCCGAGGGAAGACGGTGGGCAGCCGTTGGATGGCCGCCTGTGGGGCTCTCGCCCCGCCGTCGAGGACCAGAGAGGTGACGCCCGGCAGTGTCCAGTCCGCCGACAGCGTCTCGAACGCCGAAGCGGACACCCTGAGGTGGACGAGGCTTCTCAGATCGCGGATTTGCCGCCAGTCGGCGTCCGAGACCGGACTGGACGCAGAGTTGAGCGCGAGGTGCCGGAGACCGGAGAACACAGCGAGCCCCTGGAGCCCGTGCGCGGGGCTGACCTCGCCGTGCAGCATCAGCACCTGCAGAGGAGCATCCGTGGGCAAGTCCTCCACGGACCAACTCGTATCGACAGGACCGCGGAAGCTGAAGCCTTCCAACTCCCGTAGCTGCGCGACCGGACGCAGATCGAGGTCCGGTCGGGGATTCGTGATGCTCAGATGCCGGATCGGCAGGCCGCTGATCGCAGAGAGGTCCGTCAGATCGGAGCAGTTGCTGATGTCGAGAGACGTCAGGGCGGACTGCCCCGTCAGGAAGCCCAGATCGGACACGGTGGTACCCAAGAGGAGGATCTCCGTTGGGCTGTACCGGCCGATGTACCGCGCCACGGCCTCCGAGGAAACGTCGCTCCTGATCTCCAGGCTGTCCGGTCGGAGTCCGAGGCGCTCCAGTTGATGGAGTTGTTCGTCGGACCGGACGGTGTAGCGCAGGTCGGCCGCCTCCAGGCGTGCGATGACCTCGTCGGCGTAGTCGGCAATGTCGAAGCGTGACCAGGCCCACAGAAGCTGGGAACGGACCGGGGTGAAGGGGTGCTTGACGAACTTCGCGAGAAAGGAGACGGCAGCTTCCGACTTGACGTGTGAGGCCGCGATCACCACATTGCAGGCGTCCACATAGCTGAGTTTCTCCGGGCCTGACAGAAGGCCCAGGATCAGCGGGCCGACCTCGGCCAGGGCGCGTGCCTCCCGTTCGTTCCTCGGCGGGATGAGTGTGGCGGTGCGCTCCTCCACGGCCGCGCGCACCTCCGGGTCGAGGGTGGTGGCGTGTTCGAGACAGGCAGCGGCGAGCAGGTAGATGCGTGCCTGGACACGTTTGTCGGGGGACCGGTCTCCCAAGGCGATCAGGTCACGGAAGATCGCGACGCGCTCGCCGGGCCGGGCGAGGGCGACCGCCATCCGGATGACGTCCTCCCACTGGTCGTCGTCGGCGTGGTCGATGAGCAGGCCGAAGTCGCCCTCCTCCACGGCCGCCCGCGCACCGAGGAAGTCCTGGAAGGTGCGGTGGATGAAGTCCACCCTGTCGGGCGCCGGTTCCCGCACGAGACCGCTGCGCTGGAGGAAGTGCGCGAAGACGACGGGTGCTTCGCCCAGGGCGGCCGCCTCCGGGACCGCGGGCAGGGCGCGGGCGATGATGTCCTCCGCGCGGGAACGGTCCATCTCCGTACGGCCGTTCTTGATCAGCCAGTACGCGAGCCGCTGGAGCAGGTCGAGCTGCGGCTCCTCCCGGAGGTCCGGGCCCGCCATGTCGCGTTCGCGGTCGCGGCGGCTCAGCAGCATCGAGAGGGCGGCCTCGTAGAGGTCCTTGCGGCCGTGCGGGAGGTAGCCGCGCCGGTCCCGGTGGAGAGCGCAGATCAGGCCGCACATCAGGGGGTTGGTCGCGAGGCGGCCGAGATCGGGCTTGGTGCGGACCGCCGTGAGGAGCTGGGCCTCGTACTCCTGGAGAACGGCTTCGTCGTCCGTGCCGACGTGGGCCGCCTTGTGCCAGCGCTTGATGAACGTGGTGATGTCCGCGGGGCCCATGGCGGACAGGGTCAGCTCGGTGAAGTCGTCCTCGGCGAGCCAGTCCGCCACCACGGCGGAGGGGCGCGAGGTGACGAGCCAGCGGTTGTCACCGCCGTACGTGTCCATGAGATCCCGCAGCCAGCCGCGGGTCCGCTCCCGCTCACGGTCGGGGATCTCGTCGATGCCGTCGACGAGGACCAGGCCCCGCCCTGCCGCGAGGACCCGGTGCGCCCAGCCGTCGGGCTGCTCTCCCCCGAGCGGACAGCCCGCGGTGGTCAGGAAGTCCTGGGGCGCGGGAAGCCGTTCGCCGTGGCGCGTCAGCGTGCGCAGCGGCAGGACGAACGGGATGCGGTCGTAGAGGTACTCCATCTGCGGGGAGAGGTCCTGACGGGCGGCGGTGACGGCCAGCCACTGGACCAGGGTGGTCTTGCCGGAGCCGGCTTCGCCCCGGAGGAGGACACGGTGACTGCTGGCCAGCGCCTGATCCGCGGGCTGCGGACCCATGGCGTCGCGGTACTCCTGGCGGAACGCGTGGCGTGCCGTCCGCGCCGCCTGCGGATCGACGGAGGCGGCGAGAGCGAGCCCCGCGCCGGCCAGTTCCGGATCCTCGATGATGTGGTCGAGGGACACGCGCGACCGCGACGTCGCTTCCAGGCTCAGGTACGCCGCGTCCAGCGGCCACCGCGTCGGGGAGTTGCTGAGGTCGATCCCGTAGATCGTCAGCTTGCCGTGCTTCTTGGCCACGTACGGCAGGTACACCTGCTCGAACGCGGCGTCCTCGGCGCCGGGCAGCGGATCGCGGCGGATCAGTTCGTCGACCTTGGCCGTCAGCTCGGCGATCCCGCGGGTCTGCTGGACCAAGGCATTGGCCACGAACGTCGAGCGCTGCGTGAAGAAGTGGAGGATGTGGAGGCAGGCGGCTTCGAGCAACCGTTCGTAGAAGTACGTGGCGTCGGTGCTCAGTTGGCGTTCGGGCCGGTCACCGATGCGGCGCAGCTCCCGTGCGAAGGCTTCGGAGCCGAGCCGTACGGCGTCCAGATCGGACATCGTGACGTCACCGAGGGCGTGCAGGGTCGTGGCGAGGGCGTCGACGACCGCTTGCTGTTCGCCGGCGGGGATCGGGCGCTCGCCCGTACGGAGGGCCTGCTTCACCAGCTTGGCGGCCAGGTCGCGGACATCGGATCCCGTGAGCGAGCGCTTCTCGCCCCTGAACGACACGTAGCCGGAGATCCGGACCGGTTTGTCGACGAGACCGGCACCCGGGCCTTCGGCGACGAAGAGTTTCCTGACGAGCGGGGCGATGACCGCCGAGGCGAGTCGGATGCCGATGGTCCCGGGCTCCATGCGTCCCCCCCCGTAGCGCGATGACCGACGCTCCGGATCTTATGGCGCCTCGGTCATGCCCCGCTCGGAAACGCTAGGCGCCGATCAGGACCGGGCCCTCGGCGGAGAGGGTTTCGCGCAGGACGCGGGTCTGCTCCGCGCCGTCGGCGGAGGCCAGCAGTGCGGAGAGCACCGCGATGCGGGCCTGGCCCGCGCGCAGGGTGCCCGTCGGTACGGCTCCGGCGGCGACCAGGTCGACCGCGCCGCCGTGGGTGTAGATCTCGGTGACCGGGCCGGCCATGACGCGCGTGGTGAGCGCGACCAGCACGCCGCGCCCGATGGCGGCCTTGACGGCGTCCACGATCTCGGGGGTCGCGTTGCCCGCGCCCGTCCCGACGAGGACGAGGCCCCGCGCGCCGGCCTCGACGGCGGCGTTCAGCAGCACCGGGTCGCCGTCGGCGTGGTGCACCACCACGTCCACGCGCGGCGGGAGTTCGGGCATCGCGGGCAGCGGGAGCGGGGCGGGGCGCTGGGGGGTGCGGAGCATGGCGACCTTGCCGAAGCCCACCTTGCCGAGGAGTTCCTTCGAGGGGTCGGCGAACGCGTCCAGTGCCACGGCCTCGGTCTTCACGGTGCCGCGGGCGGCGTGCACCCGGCCGGCGAAGGCGATCAGCACGCCCAGTCCGCGCGTGGTGGCGGCGGTGAGCAGCGCGTCGTAGAGGTTGCCCGGTCCGTCGCCGTCGGCGGTGCCCATGGGCCGCTGCGAGCCGGTGAACACCACCGAGCGCGGGTCGTGGTGGTGCAGGTCGACGAGGAACGCCGACTCTTCGAGGGTGTCGGTGCCGTGCGTGACGACGATGCCGTCCACGCCGGGGTCGGCGAGCACCTCGTGCACGGTACGCAGCAGGGTGAGCTGGTGGGCGGTGGTGAGCCGCGGGCTGTTCACGCTGAACAGGTCCACCAGCTCGACGGTGATGCCCTCGGGCAGCGGCGCGGTGGCCATGACCTCGCTGCCGTCGGCGTCCGCCGCGAAACCCGAGCCCTGCCAGCGGCTGGCTATCGTCCCGCCGGTGCTGATGACGACGATCCGTCCCATGGCCGTGGCCGCCCTTTCCTCGTATTCCTGAGTCACTCGCGCACGCGAACTCGCACACGTGTACTGAAACAGCAATCATAGAGAGATCTACGCGCAATGCGATTGCTTCTTCAGTCCCCCCTGTAACACCGGGTGGGTGATAATTGCGCAATGGATGCCATCGACCGGGATATCTTGCGCGAGCTCCAGGCGGACGGCCGGCTCAGCAACCAGGAGCTCGCCCAGCGCGTGGGGCTGACCCCCTCCCCCTGTATGCGCCGGGTGCGCCAGCTGGAACAGGACGGGGTGATCCAGGGCTACCGCGCCGTGATCTCCCCCGAGGCGGTGGGCCGCGGCTTCGAGGTGCTCGTCTCGGTGGAGGTGCGCCGCGACCGTGCGGCGGTCGAGGCCTTCGAGGCGGCCCTGCAGGACATCCCCGACGTCATCGAGGCGTACCGCCTCTTCGGCAGTCCCGGCTGCCTGCTGCGGATCGCCGTCGCGGACCTGCGCGCGTACGAACGCCTGTGGATCGAGAAGCTGACGGCGCTGTCCGGGGTCACCGAGGTCAACTCTCAGATCATCATGAAGCGCATCAAGGAACCGACCGGCCTGCCCGTCGAACGGTGAGCGGGGACGAGGACGCGAGACGGGGCGGCAGCGACCCCCCGGCCGCTGCCGCCCCTGCGTCCACTGCCTCCGGCTACCTGCCCAGGCGGTGCCGGTACGCGCGCATCGACAGCGGGAAGAAGACCGCGACGAAGGCGGCCATCCAGGCCAGACCGCCCAGCAGCGGACCCGTCAGCGGGCCCTCGCCCAGCAGCAGCGAACGGTTGACGTCGGTCATCAGGGTGACCGGGTTGATGTTCACCCAGGTCTGCAACCAGCCCGGCATGGTCTCGGCCGGGGCGAAGACGTTGCTCCCGAAGCTGAGCGGCATGACCGCGCCGATCAGGACGCCGGGGACGGCCGCCGGGGTACGGACCAGGATGCCGGCCAGGATCGACATCCAGCACACGGACAGGCCGAAGGCGATCATGAGGACGACCGCGAACAGCACGGCGAGCGGGTTGGTGTGCACCCGGAAGCCCATCAGCGTGCCCACGCCGAGGACCACGGCGACCGACAGGAAGTAGCGGGCCACGTCCCCGATCACGATGCCCGCCAGCGGCGCGGAGCGGGCGATGGGGAGGCTGCGCAGGCGGTCGAAGAAGCCCTTGGAGATGTCCGTGCACAGCGCGACACCGGTGCCGATGGTGACGAACAGCGGACTGAACACCAGCAGGCCCGGGACGAGTTGCTGGAGGTAGCCGTCGCGGTCGCCGCCGGCGATGGCGCCGCTGAACAGGAACGTGAACATGAACAGCATCAGCAGCGGCTGGAGCGTCACGTCGACCAGGGCGTCAGGGTTCTTCCTGAGCTTGGTGACGTTCCGGGAGGCCAGGGACAGCGCGTTCCCGACCGCTTCCAGCGGGCCGATGCGGCGGCGCGCCGCACGGGTGGGGGTCGTCATCGGAGCTTCTCTTCCGTGAGGGGGGCCCGTACGCCGCCCGGGCTGGTGATCGCGAGGAACGTCTCGTCCATGGTGGGCAGGCGCAGGCCGAGCTCGTCGAAGGCCACGTCGGCCGCGTCGAGCTTGTGGACCAGGGCGGAGAGGATCATCGGGTCCTGGACCGGCACGGTGAGCCGGCCGGTGTCCTCGTCGCGGGCGGGCAACTGGCCGGTGAGGCCGAGCATGATCTGGGCGACGGTGTCCACCTGGTCGCGCCGGGCGGCCCGTACCTCCAGGGTCTGACCGCCCGCCATCCGCTTGAGTTCGTCCGGGCGGCCCTCGGCGACGACCGTGCCGTGGTTGAAGACGGTGATGCGGTCGGCAAGCTGGTCGGCCTCTTCGAGGTACTGCGTGGTGAGCAGGACGGTGACCCCGCCCGCGACGAGCTTGCGGACGGTGTCCCAGACCTCGTTGCGGCTGTGCGGGTCGAGGCCGGTGGTCGGCTCGTCCAGGTAGAGCACCGACGGCCGGCCGACCAGGCTGGCCGCCAGGTCGGCGCGGCGGCGCATGCCGCCCGAGTATGTCTTCACCGGGCGGCCCTCGGCCTCGGTGAGGCCGAAGTCGGCGAGGAGTTCACGGGCGCGGGCCCGCGCGTCGGCGGCCGGCAGCCGCAGCAGCCGGCCGATGAGCGTGAGGTTCTCGACGGCGCTGAGTTCCTCGTCGAGCGCCGCGTACTGGCCGGTCAGGCCGATCACGCCGCGCACCCCGACCGGGTCGCGGATCAGGTCGTACCCGCCGACCGTGGCCCGGCCGGCGTCCGGGGTCAGCAGGGTCGCGAGGATGCGTACGGCGGTCGTCTTCCCGGCCCCGTTGGGGCCGAGGACGCCGTGGACGGTGCCGGCCGGCACCGCGAGGTCGACGTCCCGCAGGGCCGTCGTCTCCCGGTACCGTTTGACCAGTCCCTCGGCCTCGATCGCGAGCGGCATGGGAGTGTCCCTTTCGGTAGGCTGGCGTGCGAGATGTTTCCACCCGCCTGATCGGCGTCACAAGGTCCTTAAGGCCTCGCCTAATCGCCCCGCTCAGGCGGAATGCTGCGAGCGCAGCAAGTCGCCGACACGGAAGGCGAGTTCGATGGACTGCACGGCATTGAGCCGTGGATCGCAGGCCGTCTCGTAACGCGTGCCGAGCTGCCCGTCGAGAATCTCCTCGAGATCACCGCCGAGGCATTCGGTGACGTCGTCACCGGTGAGTTCGAGGTGAATTCCCCCGGGGTGGGTGCCCTCTTCACGGTGTACGGCGAAGAATTCGGCGACTTCGGCGGTGACATCGGACAGCCGGCGGGTCTTGTAGCCGCTGTCGGAGACGAAGGTGTTGCCGTGCATCGGGTCGCAGGCCCACACCGGGGCGTGTCCGGCGGAGCGTACGGCGCGCAGCAGCGGGGGCAGCAGGTCGGCGGCCTTCCCCGCGCCGAGGCGGGTGATCAGGACCAGCCGGCCGGACTCCCGGTCCGGGTCCAGCCGTTCGCACAGCTCGCGCAGGCCCTCCGGGGTGGTGCCGGGGCCGACCTTGACGCCGACCGGGTTGCCGAGCCCGGACAGCAGCTCCACGTGGGCGCCGTCGGGGTCGCGGGTGCGGTCGCCGATCCAGAGCATGTGGGCGCTGGTGCCGAACCAGGTGCGGCGGCTCTCGTCGTAGCGGGTCAGGGCCTCCTCGTAGGGCGGCAGCAGCGCCTCGTGGGAGGTGTAGAGCTGGATCTGCTGCAGTGCGGCCTGGGCGCGGGCGTCCACCCCGCAGGCGGTCATGAACCGCAGGGCCCGGCTGATGTCGTCGGCGGCCAACTCGTAGCGCCGCCCGGCGGCGCTGCGCCGGACGAACTCCTGGTTCCACGCGTGCGCCTGGCCGAGGTCGGCGTACCCGCCGAGGGTGAGCGCGCGCAGCACGTTGAGGGCCGCCGAGGAGTGCTGGTACGCACGCAGCAGCCGGTCCGCGTCGGGGCGGCGGGCCTCGGCGGTGAACTCGGGGGCGTTGACGATGTCGCCCCGGTAGACGGGGAGTTCCACGCCGTCGACGGTCTCGGTGGGGCGGCTGCGCGGCTTGCCGAACTGCCCGGCGATCCGGCCCACCTTCACCACCGGCAGACCGGATCCGTAGGTGAGGACCACGGCCACCTGGAGGATCACGCGCAGCTTGCTCCGTATGCCCTCCTCGGTGCAGGAGGCGAACCGCTCGGCGCAGTCCCCGGCCTGGAGCAGGAAGCCCTCGCCCGCCGCGACGCCCGCGAGCGCGCCGCGCAGGCCCGTGATCTCGTCGGGCAGGACCAGCGGGGGCTGGAAGGCGAGGGTGCTCTCCGCCCGGCGCAGGGCCTCGGGATCGGGCCAGTCGGGCTGCTGGGCGGCGGTCCGCGTACGCCAGGAGGCGGGGCTCCAGGAGCCGGTGGCGGGGGGCGCGTCCACGGAGGCCGCGGCCGGGCCGCTCCCGGCCGGGCCGCTCGCCCTCTGCGTCGCGGCCTCGGTCACGGTCGCGGTCACGGCCTCGGTCGCGGTCGCGGTCGCGGTCGCGGTCGCGGTCATCCGATCAGCTCCTTGATCACGGCACCGGGGTGCTCGGCTCGCATGAGGAGTTCACCGACGAGGACGGCGTCCACCCCGGCCCGTTCGAGTGCGCGGGCGTCCCCGGCGCCGCGGACTCCGCTCTCGCCGACCATGACCCGGTCGGGACCGACCCGGTCGCGCAGCCGGGCGGAGAGCGTGCGGTCGATGCCGAAGTCCCGCAGATCGCGGTGGTTGACCCCGATGACGGTGGCGTCCGCGGCGAGCGCGGCGTCCACCTCCGCCTCGTCGTGCACCTCGACGAGCGGCTCCATCCCCAGCTGCCGGGTGGCGGTGACGAGTTCGGCCAGGCGCGGTGCGCTCAGGGCTGCGGCGATCAGCAGGAGCGCGTCCGCGCCCAGGGCGCGGGCCTCCAGGACCTGGTACTCCTCGACGATGAAGTCCTTGCGCAGGAGCGGGATGTCCGCCTCGGCGCGGACCGCGGCCAGGTCCTCCGGGCTGCCGCCGAAACCGGCCTCGTGGGTGAGGACGGAGAGGGCGGCGGCCCCGCCGGCGACGTAGGCGCGGGCCAGTTCGACGGGCCGGTAGTCCTGGGTGAGGGGCCCCTTGGAGGGGCTGCGGGGTTTCAGTTCCGCGATGACCCCGAGGCCCGGGGCGCGCAGGGCGGCGGTGAAGTCGCGGGGCGCGGGCGCGGCGGCGGCCCGTACGGTCAGTTCGGCCACGGAGCAGGCGGCGCGGCGGCGTTCGGTCTGCTGCCGGGCCTCGTCCACCAGGGTGCCCAGGATTCCGGCCGGTTGTGCGGCGCTCACGCGGACACCTCCAGCCCGGCTCCGGCGAGCTGCCGGGAGACCGCGGCCCACCGGTCCAGCAGGGCCGCGGCGGCGCCGGTGTCGAGGGCGGCGCGGGCCGCGGCGAGTGCCTCGTGCCAGCCGTCGGCCGCGCCCGCGACGCGCAGCGCGGCGGCCGCGTTGAGCAGGACGGCCTCGCGGGCGGGGCCCCGGTCGCCGGCAAGCACCCGGCGGATGACGGCCGCGTTGACGGTACGGTCGCCTCCGGCCAGGTCGGCGGGGGTGTACGGGCGCAGGCCGAGCCCCGCCGGGTCGAAGCGGTACGCCGTACGGGTGCCGTCGGGCAGCAGCTCGACCACGCGGGCGGGGGCTCCGGTGCTGAGCTCGTCCATGCCGTCCTCGCTGTGGAAGACCATCGCGCGCCGGGCACCGAGCCGGGCCAGCACCTCGGCCATCGGCTCGACCAGGTCGGCGCCCGGTACGCCGAGGGTGCGCAGCCGGGCTCCGGAGGGGTGGCAGAGCGGGCCGAGCAGGTTGAAGACGGTCCGGGCGCCCAGCTCGCGGCGCGCCGCGGCGGTGTGCCGGAACGCCGGGTGGAACCGGGGGGCGTACAGGAAGGTGATGCCGGTGGCGGCCAGGCAGTCGGCGGCCTCGCGGGGGCCCAGGTCGATGCGGACCCCGAGTTCCTCCAGCACGTCGGCGCTGCCGCAGGCCGAGGAGGCGCTGCGGTTGCCGTGCTTGGCCACGCGGACCCCGCAGGCGGCGGCGACGATCGCGGAGGCGGTGGAGACGTTGAAGGTGTGCAGGCCGTCGCCTCCGGTGCCGCAGGTGTCCAGCACGTCCGCGCCGAACGGCACGGGGGTGGCGAACTCCTGGGCGGCGCGGGCCATTCCGACCAGGTCGTCGACGGACGCGCCGCGCACGGTCACGGCGAGGGCGAAGCCCGCGATCTGGGCGGTCGTGGCCTCGCCGCGCATGATCGTACGCATCGCGGAGGCGGCCTCCGTCTCGGTGAGGGACCGCCGGGCGACGGTCTTCAGCAGGTCAATCAAGGCTGCACTCCAGGAAGTTGGCGATCAGCTGTTTGCCGTCGGGGGTGAGCACCGACTCGGGGTGGAACTGCACGCCGAAGGTGGGGTGGTCGCGGTGGCGCAGGCCCATGAGGGTGCCGTCCGCGATGTGGGCGTTGCCGGCGAGTTCGGCCGGAAGGCTGTCCGGGTCGACGACCAGCGAGTGGTAGCGGGTGGCGGTGAACGGGTCGGGCAGTCCGGCCAGGACGCCGCTGCCGTCGTGGTGGACAGGGGAGGTCTTGCCGTGGACCTGGGCGCCGCGGACCACGCTCGCCCCGAAGGCCTCGGCGATGGCCTGGTGGCCGAGGCAGACGCCGAGGATGGGGAGCCGGCCGCTGAGCGCGCGGACGGCCTCGACGCAGATCCCGGCGCCGGCCGGGCTGCCCGGGCCGGGCGACAGCAGGAGCAGGTCGTAGGCGGCGAGTTCGGCGACGGTGGTGGCGTCGTTGCGGAAGACCTCGGGCGCTCCGCCCATCTCGCCGATGTAGTGCACCAGGTTGTAGGTGAAGGAGTCGTAGTTGTCGAGGACCGCGACACGGGGTGCGGCGGGCGGGGTCGTCACGCGTGGGCCTCCGCCCGTCGTACGGCGGTGATCATTGCGCCTGCCTTGTGCAGGGTCTCCTGGTACTCGGCAGCGGAGTCGGAGTCGGCGACGATGCCCGCTCCGGCCTGTACGTGCACCTGGCCGTCGGCGACGACCATGGTGCGCAGCGCGATGGCGAAGTCGGCCTGGCCGTCGTGGCCGGCGAAGCCGAGCGCGCCGCCGTAGACGCCGCGGCGGTGCGGCTCCAGCTCGGCGATGATCTCCATCGCGCGGATCTTGGGCGCGCCGGAGAGCGTTCCGGCGGGGAACGCGGCGCGCAGGGCGTCCAGCGGGGTGCGGCCGGGCGCCAGTCGGCCGGAGACGGTGGACGACAGGTGCATCACGTGGGAGAACCGCTCGACGCGCATGACCTCGTCGACGGTGACGCTGCCGATCTCGGTGACCCGGCCGAGGTCGTTGCGGCCGAGGTCGACGAGCATGACGTGCTCGGCGCGTTCCTTCTCGTCGGCGAGGAGTTCGCGCTCCAGCGCGAGGTCGATCACGGGGTCGGGGTGCCGGGGCCGGGTGCCGGCCAGCGGGCGCGTCCGTACGCGGCGGCCCTCGCTCTTGACGAGCAGCTCCGGCGAGGCCCCGATGACGTGCCGGCCCGCGCCCAGGCTCACGTGGTACATGTACGGCGAGGGGTTGGTGGACCGCAGGTGCCGGTAGAGGTCGAGCGGTTCGGCCTCCAGGGGCTTGCTCAGGCGCTGGGAGAGCACGATCTGGAAGGCGTCCCCGGCCGCGATGTGCGCCTGGGCCCGCCGCACCCGGTCGCGGAACTCGCCCTCGGTGAGGTTGGCGGTCCAGCCCGCCGTGGGGTCGGGGACCGGGACCGAGGGCAGCAGGGGGCGGCCGGAGATCCGGCCGGCGGGGACGGACGTGCGCAGCCGCCGGGCCATGGCCTCGATCCGGGCGACCGCCTCCTCGTACCGCTCGGCGGCCGGGCGGTGCAGGGTGATGAGCACGACGCGCTGGGTGGCGTGGTCGAAGACGACCAGGTCGTCGGCGAGCAGGAAGGCGGATTCCGGCAGCCCGGGTCCCGGGCCCGCGGCGAGCGGCAGTTCCTCGAAGTGGCGTACGGATTCGTACCCGAGGTAGCCGACGACCCCGCCGTGGAAGGGCGGGAGTCCGGGTACGGGGGCCTCGGAGGCCGCGAGCCGGTCCTGAAGGGCGGTCAGCGGGTCGCCGTCGGGCAGCGCGAGCGGGACGGGGCGGTGGCCGACGTACGAGTAGCGGGCGACGCCGCCGGAGACGGGCACGCTCTCCAGCAGGAAGCCGGGCTCGTCGGACCCGCAGAGCAGCGCGAAGGCGGCGACCGGGGTGAGGGTGTCGGTCAGGAACTCCTGCCGGACGGGCACCACGTCGTGGGTGCGGGCCAGGGCGGCGGTGGCGGCCCGGTCGGGCACGGTCGCGGTGTCGTCCGCGAGGGCCGTCCCGGTGGCGGCTTCGGTGGGAGCCGGCACAGGTGTCCTCCAAGTGTTTTCCGGTCGATTTCGGTGCTGCGTCGGGGAGGGTGTCCGGCCGGACCGTAACCCCGGCGACCGGCCCGCACCATGACTTTCAATTTCCGCTGAAGTGCCCCTCAAGTGACCCTCAAGGGCTCAAGACACCTCATCTGACCTGCGGAAACATCGCTCCTGCCGACAAGTTTCCGGCCAGTAACAGTGAAGAATTCATATTCGACACGAAGAAGAATTCATACCCTGGTATACGAACAACTCACGTTGCCAAGAAACAAGCCGATGTCTAAAGTGGATGGCGCTGCATGGGGGAGGAGGTGCATGCATTTGTACACGATGCACATCCCGGCAAGGGGGAACTATGGAAAATCCGGTTCACAGGCATCTGGCGGACTGGATCATGGGCGAGGATTTCTCGTGCCTGGCGGCCAAAGCGGCCGTACGCAGAGGGACTCTGACGCCCGTTCAACTCGGCAGCATGGGCAGTACGGACACGACGTCCGACCTGCACACCGCCATTTTCGAATTCACGAAAATGGAATTGTCGCCGACCGAGAACTTCGCGACGCTCGTCGCGGTATTCGAGGAGCCGACGGCTCTCACCGAGCCGGAATTCGACGCCATGATGTGGCAGCAGCTCACCGATCTGCACGTCCTGGACGTGGAGCGGGGGTTCTCCTGGGCGCCGGACGTCTCCGCGGATCCCGCCTCGCCGGACTTCGCGTTCAGCCTGGCCGGCCACCCGTTCTTCGTGGTGGGCATGCACGAGAACGCGTCCCGGATCTCCCGGCGGTACCCGCGCCCCGCCCTCGCCTTCAACTCCAACCACCAGTTCCGGCGGCTGAAGCAGTCCGGCGTGTACTACGGACTCCAGCGCCGTATCCGGCAGCGCGAGGAACGCCTGCAGCGGTCGATCAACCCCAACCTCGCCGAGTTCGGCGAGGCCTCGGACGCCCGCCAGTACTCCGGAGCGGCCACCGACGAGCAGTGGCGTTGCCCCTTCCATCCCCAGGACGGCACGGACTCCGGCTCTTGAGCCGCCGACCGGCCCGGTCCCCCTCCTTCGATCACGGAGTGTGCATTCCGTCATGCAACGCGTGCATTTTTCCGGCCAGGACCTGGCGCGCACGGTCGTCAAGGTCGCCGAGCGGCCCCTCGTCGAAACGCTGTTCGCCCTGGACCTGCTGGCCCGTCAGGGAGGCGGCGACGGCTACGCCTCCTGGCGCCAGCGGACCACCAGCCGGCTGGGCCGGCGCTCCTGGTCCCTGATGACGCTGGCCCGTACCCTGCGGCCGATCCCCGACCTGCTGCACATGGCCGAGGACGCGGCGGCCCAGGAGCCCGGGGCCGAGCGGCAGAACCTGGCCGGGATGCTGGAGGAGTTCCACAAGGTGGCCCTCGCGCCGTACTGGGACCGGGTCTCGGCCACCCTGGAGGCCGACTGCGCCGCCCGTGGCCGGACGGTCCTGGCGGGCGGCATCGAGCAGCTGCTGTCGACGCTGCACCCCACGGTGCGGTGGAGCGGCGGCGTCCTGGAGATCCCCAGCCACCGCTCGCAGGACGTGGTCCCGGGCGGGGCCGGCCTGCTGCTGGCGCCGTCGATGTTCCTGTACGACCGGCCGGTGCTGATACCCGCCGCCGGCCGGGGCCGCCCGCCGGTGCTCGCGTACCCGGTCGCCCTGGGCTCCGCCGAGACCGTGCTGGCCGCGCCCGCGACCGAGCAGAGCTGCGCCGACGCCCTCGGCCCGCTCGTCGGGCGGACCCGGGCGGCCATCATGAAGACCTTGACCGACAGCTGCACCACCACCGAACTCGGCCGCCGCATGGGCATCTCGGCGGCCTCCGCCAGCCAGCACACCTCGGTGCTGCGCAGCGCCGGCCTGATCACCACCCAGCGCCGGCTCAACACCGCGCGCCACTCGCTCACCCCGCTCGGCGCCGCCCTGCTGGACGGCTACCACCACCGGGACCTGGCGCGCGTGAAGCCCTGACGGTTCGGCGGCATGCACAGGGGCCCCTTCAGGGGCGCGGTGCGACGAGCTGCGCCAGGCGCGCGTCGATCTCCGCGGCCGTGACGTCGCACATGACGTCGGCGAGCCGGCCCTCCACCAGGAACAGCACGACATCGGCGGCGGCCGCGACGGCCGCCGCCGAGGTCGTGACGAGCACCGTACGGGCCTCGTCCTCGAGGCCCATCACCGTATACAGGCTGCCCGCGTCCGCCAGGTCGTCGGCGACGAGCAGCTCGGGCCGGTCCGGGTCCGCGGCCGGCAGCCGCTCCCAGTAGGACGGGTCGCGGGTGACGATCCGGTCGTGCCGGCCGACCCACCCCGACGTCGGTGCCCGGCGGCCGGTGGCACAGGCCAGCAGGGTGCTCTTGCCCGCCCCCGGGGGGCCGATGACGGCGGTCACCCCGCCGCGCACGAGGCCGATCGTCACCTCGCTCAGGGCCCGCACCGCACCGAAGTTCTTCGAGACGGCGTCCATTTCCAAGGCGTACGGCGACATTTCCAGGGAGTCACAACCCCCGGCTGCTTCCTTGGTGTTCATTTGCGTGGACCTCCAGTGCATCGGGCGATATGAAGAAGCTACCGACCGGGCGCGGACCGGGTAAGCACGTGAGGTGCACTTCCGACAGTGGAGCAGGCTCCACCAATGAACGGGGGGCAGAGGGTAATGCCCCCCGTCGATTCCCTGCCTAGTCTTCTCTTCGAGAACAAAAGGGCTCCCCGGCCCGCAGCGCGCTCAATCCCCCGCGAGCGTCTGCGGGCCGGGGTTTTTTCATGGCCTCGGCGTGACGCTGCCGGCGAGGTCGCGGAGCAGGTCGCCGAGCCGGGCCGTGAGCCGCTCGACGTCGGCGCGCTCGTGGACGGCCGTCGAGTACGAGATCCCGATCGTCAGCCGCTCGCCCTGGACCCCGCACACCACGTCCAGCAGGTGGGCGCGCACCCCGGCTCCGCCCTGCGTCGCGGAGGTGTCCTCCAGCGGGCGCCCGTAGAAGCCGGGGCCGAAGCCGTCGGACCTGCCCACGTAGTTGAAGCTGACGTCGGGCAGCGGTCGGCCCAGCGGGGCGTCCGCGCGCAGGTGGCGCAGGACTCCGTAGCCCAGTCCCTTGTGCGGGACCGCCCGCAGCCGGCGCTTGACGCCCGCGATGTACGGCCGCCAGTCCTCGCCTCCCGGCACGTCCCAGGCGAAGGGGAACAGCGTCGTGAACCAGCCGACCGTGCGCGACAGGTCGGCGCCCTCGACGAGCTCCTCCTCACGCCCGTGGCCCTCCAGGGCGACCGCCACCCGGTCCTGGCCGCTCCACCCGGCCATGGCCCGGCCGAGCGCGGCGAGCAGCACCTCGTTGGCCCGCGCCCGGTGGGCGCCGGGGACGCTCTGGAGCAGCGCGCGCGTGGTGTCGGCGTCCAGCCGCAGCGAGACGGTGTCCTCGGAGTCCGCGGTGTTGGCGGCGGAGCCGGAGCCCGGCAGGCGGGGCACCCGCTCGGCCTCCTGCCAGTAGGGGATCTCCTCGTCGAAGCGGCCGGCGCCGGCCAGTTCGGTGAGTTTCCCGGACCACTCCTGGAAGGAGGTGGTGCGCTCGCCCGGCTCCGGCCGCTCCCCCGCCGCGATCAGCCCGTAGCAGCGGGCCAGGTCGGCGAGCAGGACGCCCCAGGAGACCACGTCGGTGACCAGGTGGTGGGCGACGAGGGCCAGGCGGACCGGGTGGCCCGCCCCCTGGTCGAAGACCAGTGCCGTCAGCAGCGGTCCGGCGGCGATGTCCAGGCCTTCGTGCGCGGCGGCGAGGTGCCGGTCCATCTCGGCCTCCCGCTCGGCCGGGTCCTCCTGGAACAGGTCGTACCAGGTGAACCAGTTGCCGTCCTCCCGCTCGACGACGGTCTGCTCCCAGCGGCCGCCGGCGTCGCGGGTGTACCGCGAGCGCAGGCCGTCGTGGTGCTCGTACAGGGCCGCGAGGGCCGCCCGGAGGGTGGCGCGGTCGGGCCGCTCGGCGAGTTCGGCGTAGGCGGACATCGTGAACCGGCCGTGGGAGCCCCGCTCGCCGTCCAGGAACCAGCGCTGGACGGGGGTCAGCGGTACGGATCCGGTGACGGGCCGGAGATCGGCGGACTCCCCTGCCGCGGTGGCCGGTTCGGCCAGTTCGGCCAGGCCCGCCACGGTCGGCGCGGTGAAGAGCTGCTTGGTGGAGACCGCCAGCCCGGCGGCGCGGGCCCGTGCAACGACCTGGATGCTCAGGATGGAGTCGCCGCCGAGCTCGAAGAAGTTGTCGTGGACGCCGACCTCTTCGAGACCGAGCACCGCCTTCCACACCTCGGCCAGGGTGACCTCGTGCTCCGTGCGCGGGGCGGCGTACGAGGCCGCGCGCGCCGGAAGTCCGGGCGCGGGCAGCGCCCGCCGGTCCACCTTGCCGTTGGCGGTCAGCGGGAACGCGTCGAGCGTCACCCAGGCCGCGGGGACCATGTACGGGGGCAGTGAGCGGGCGGTGTGCTCGCGCAGCGTGTCGGGGTCGGGGAGGGAGGCGGGGGCGTCCCCGACGACGTAGGCGACGAGCCGCTTGACGCCCGGCTGGTCCTCGCGGACCTGGACCAGGGCCTGGCGCACGCCCGGGTGGGCCGCGAGGACGCTCTCGATCTCGCCGGGCTCGATGCGGAACCCGCGCAGTTTGACCTGGTCGTCGGCGCGGCCGGTGAACTCCAGCTGCCCGTCCGGCAGCCACCGCACCAGGTCGCCGGTGCGGTACAGCCGCTCCCCCGGCGCGAACGGCGAGGCCACGAAGCGGCCCGCGGTGAGCGCGGGCCGGCCCAGGTAGCCGCGGGCCACGCCCGATCCCGCGACGTACAGCTCGCCTGGGACGCCGGCCGGTACGGGGCGCAGCCGGGCGTCGAGGACGTAGACGCGCGCGTCCAGGTTGGGGCGGCCGATGGGCACGGTGGTGCCGGGCGCGAGGCGGTCGCTGATGGTGGCGGAGATGGTGATCTCGGTGGGCCCGTACGCGTTGAACATCGCGCGGCCGGGCGCCCAGGCGCTGACCAGCTCGGGCGGGCAGGCCTCGCCGCCCACCACCAGGGTCCGCAGGTCCGGCAGCCGGGCCGGGCCGGCCCCGGCCAGCGCGGCCGGCGGGATCATGGCGTGCGTGACCCGCTGCCGGGCGAGGACCTCGACGAGGTCCTCGCCGAGGACCCGGCCGGGGGCGGGCAGGACCAGGGCCGCGCCCGCGGACCAGGCCATCAGGATCTCCATGACCGAGGCGTCGAAGTTGGCGGACGCGGCCTGGAGCACCCGGGAGTCGGCGGTGATCGCGAAGCGGTCCGCCTGGGTGGCGGCGAAGGCGGCCACGCCGCGGTGGGTGACCAGGACGCCCTTGGGCAGGCCGGTGGAGCCGGAGGTGTAGATCAGGTAGGCGCCCGCGCCCGGCGAGAGCGGACCGGACCCGTCCGGCGCCGGGTCGTCCCCGGTGGCGGGGGCGTCGACCAGGAGCGTGGGCACGGCCGCGGTGTCGAGCAGCGCGGCGTGCTCCGCGTCCGTGACCACCAGGGCGGCGCCGGAGTCGGTGAGCATGAACGCCCTGCGGTCGGCCGGGTAGTCGGGGTCGAGCGGCAGGTAGACGGCGCCCGCCTTCAGTACGCCGAGGAGGGCGGTGATCCAGTCGGCGCCACGCGGCAGGCAGACCCCTACGACGGTCTCGGCGGCCACGCCCGCGGACCGCAGCCGCCCGGCCAGGGCCGCGGCGCGGCCGTCGATCTCCGCGTAGGTCCACCGCGCGGTGTCGGTGACGACGGCCGTCGCATCGGGCCGCAGCGCCGCCTGCCGTTCGAACAGTGCGTGCAGGGCGGCCGGTTCGATGCCCGAGTCGGTGGCGTTGTGGTCCTCGGTCAGGGTGCGCCGTTCGGCGGCGGACAGCAGGTCCAGGTCGGAGAGGGCGCGAGCCGGGTCGTCGGCGAGGGCGGCCAGGACGGTGAGCAGGTGGCCCGCCATCCGGCGGATGGTGGCCGGGTCGAACAGGTCGGTGTTGTAGACGAGGTGGGCGTGCAGCTCCCCGTCGGCCTCGCCGAAGTCGAAGGTGAGGTCGAAGGGGGTGGTCCAGGACCGGAGCGGGTGCTCGGCCCACTCGATCGCGCCGCCGCTGTCGCCGCTGTCGCCGCCGGCCGCCGCCTGGCTCTCGTAGCTGATCACCGCCTGGACGAGGGGGCTGCGGCTCGGGTCGCGTTCGGTGACGACGGCGTCGACGACCCGGTCGAAGGGCGTCTCGGCGTGCGCGAAGGCGTCCAGGACCGTGCGGCGCACGGAGGCCAGCAGCCCGGCGCCGGTGGCGTGCTCGTCGATGCGGATCCGCAGGGCGAGGGTGTTGACGAAGAAGCCGACGACGTCTTCCAGTTCGGCCCGGTCGCGGCCGGAGGTGACGGTTCCGAGGACCACGTCGGGCCGGCCGCTCCAGCGGGCCAGCAGCAGCTGGGTGGCCGCGGCCAGACCCATGAACAGGGTGGCGCCCTGCGCGTGGCAGAGGTCGGTGAACCGGGCCAGTACCTCCGCCGGCACGACCACCTGCTCGCTCGCGCCGCGCGTGGTGCGCTCGGCCGGGCGGGGCCGGTCGGTGGGCAGCTCCAGCACCGGCGCGTCGGCGAGCTGCTCGCGCCAGTAGCCGAGGCCCGCCTCCAGTACCGGCGGTGTCAGCCGTTCGCGCTGCCAGCGCGCGAAGTCGGCGTACTGCACCGGCGGGGCCGCCGGGGTGCGGCCCGCGTACAGGTCGGCCAGCTCCCGGGTGATCACGTTCAGGGACCAGCCGTCGGTGACGATGTGGTGCATCGACAGGACCAGGATGTGGTCCTCGTCGGTGATCCGGACGAGGGTGGGCCGCAGCAGCGGTCCCCGGCGCAGGTCGAAGACCTCGCCGAACAGGGAGCGGACGAGGGCGTCGACGCCGTCGGGGGCGCACTCGGCCACCGGCAGCGCGACGGGGGCGGCCGGGTGGACCACCTGGACGCCGTGGCCGTCGGCCGTGTCGAAGGTGGTGCGCAGCGACTCGTGCCGGGCGACGAGCGCGTCGAGCGCGCGACGCAGCGCGGCCGGGTCCAGCGGGCCGGTCAGCCGCAGGGCGGTGCCGGAGTTGTACTCGGTGCTCCGCGGGTCGAGGTCGGCCGCGAACCACATGCGGGCCTGCGCGTACGACAGCGGCAGCGCGCCGTCGCGAGCGGTGGGCACGACCGGGTCGGCGGGCTCGGCCGCGGCCCCGGCGAGTGCGGCGAGCCCGGCGACGGTGGGCGCGTTGAACAGCTCGCGCACGCTGGTGTCGTAGCCGGCGGCGCGCATCCGGGAGACGGCGCGGGTGCTGAGGATGGAGTCGCCGCCGAGTTCGAAGAAGTTGTCGTGGACCCCGACGCGTTCGGCGCCCAGTACGTCGGCCCAGACGGCGGCGATGGCCGTCTCGGCTTCCGTACGGGGGGCCGTGTAGGTGTCGGTGAGCGCGGCCGGGTCGGGCGCGGGCAGGGCGCGCCGGTCCACCTTGCCGCTCTGGTTGAGCGGGAAGGCGTCGAGGAGCATCCAGGCCGTCGGGACCATGTAGTCGGGCAGCGCGTCGGCGGCGTAGGCGCGCAGCCGCGCCGCGTCGAGGCCGGCGGCGCCGACGACGTACGCGACGAGCCGCTTGACGCCGGGGCGGTCCTCGCGGGCGACCACGACGGCCTGGGTGACCTCGGGGTGGCGGGCCAGGACGGTCTCGATCTCGCCGAGTTCGATGCGGAAGCCGCGGACCTTGACCTGGTCGTCGCGCCGGCCGAGGAACTCCACCGTGCCTTCGCGGGTCCAGCGGACCAGGTCGCCGGTGCGGTACATGCGGGTCCCGGTGAAGGGGCAGGCCACGAACCGGCCGGCGGTCAGGCCGGGCTTGCCGACGTAGCCGCGGGCGAGTCCCGCGCCCTCGATGTACAGCTCGCCGACGACACCGGCGGGGACCGGGCGCAGCAGCCCGTCGAGGACGAAGGCGCGCGCGTTGCCGACCGGGCGGCCGATGAGGGGCCGCTCGCTGCCCTGCGCGGTCCAGGTCAGGGAGTCGCAGGTGCATTCGGTGGGCCCGTAGAAGTTGTACGCCGCGACCTCGGGGTGGGCGCGCAGGGTGTCCCAGATCTGGCCGTCGACGGCCTCGCCGCCGAAGACGATCACGCTGGGGACGTGGACCGGGTCGTCCAGCAGGCCGTCGGCGATCAGCTCGCGCAGGTACGTGGGCGCCTCGTCGATGACGTCGATGCGCCGCTCGCGCAGGTAGTCGCGGAAGGCCTTCAGGTCGATGTGGGTCTCGTGGTCGACGGTGTGCAGCTGGTGGCCGCCGACCAGCCAGAGCAGGGCGACGCAGGAGGCGTCGAAGGAGATCGACGCGGTCTGCGCCATCCGCAGCCGGCGGCCCCGGGAGGCGGGCTCGAACATGCGACGGCGGTGGTGCGCGAAGAGGTTGCGGAAGGCACCGTGCCGGATGAGCGTGCCCTTGGGCAGGCCGGTGGAGCCGGAGGTGTAGATGACGTAGGCGAGGTGGTCGGCGGTCAGCGTTGCCGCGGCCTCGGGCGCTTCGGGCGTCTCGTGCGCGCCGGAGGCGGGGTCGTCGTCCGCGGCGCGGTCGAGGGTCAGCAGGGTGCCGTCGTAGTCGGCGAACCGCTGTGCGAGGTGTTCCTGGACGAGTACGGTCGCCGCGCCGGAGTCGGCCAGCATGTGCCGGACGCGCTCGGCCGGGTAGGCGGGGTCGATGGGCAGGCAGGCGGCCCCGGCCCGGAGGATGCCGAGCAGGGCGAGCACCACGTCCGCGCCGCGTTCGGCGCATACGCCGACGATCGTGTCGGGGCCGGCGCCCCGGGCGCGCAGGCGGTGGGCGAGGCGCCCGGCGGCCCGGTCGAGTGCGGCGAAGGTCAGCTGCTCCTCGCCGTCGACGAGGGCGACCGCGTCGGGGGTGCGGGCGGCCTGGGCGGCGAACAGCTCGGGCAGCAGCGGCTCCGGGACGTCGACGGCGGTGTCGTTCCAGCTGTGGACGAGGGCGTGCTCCTCCTCGGTGCCGAGCATCCGGACGGCCGCGAGGGGCTTGTCCGGGTCCGCCATCTCGCCGAGTACGGAGACCAGGTGGGCGCCGAGCCGATGGACGGTGTCGGCGTCGAACAACCCCGTGTTGTAGTTGATCACCATGGCCAGGGAGCCGTCGCGGTCGGCGAAGTCGACGGCCAGCTCGAACTGCGCGGTGTCCACCTCGAAGGGCTGGTCCCGCCAGGTCAGGCCGGCGCCGGTGGCGGGCCGCGGGGCAGTCTCCATGCTGACCAGTGCCTGCACCAGGGGGCTGCGGCTGGGGTCGCGCTCGGTGACGACGGCGTCCACGACCCGGTCGAAGGGGATCTCGTCGTGGGCGAAGGCGTCCAGGACGGTCTCGCGCACGTCGTCCAGCAGCGCGGCGACGCTGCGCCGCTCGTCGATGCGGGTGCGCAGCGCGACGGTGTTGACGAAGAAGCCGATCAGGCCCTCCAGTTCGGCGCGGGAGCGGCCGGAGGTGACGGTGCCGACCACCACGTCCTGCTGGCCGCTGTAGCGGGACAGCACCAGCTGCACCGCGGCGACCAGGCCCATGAACAGGGTCACGCCGCGCGCCTTGCACACCTCGGCGAAGCGGTCCACGGTCCCGGCCGGGACCTCGATGTCCGCCAGTGCGCCGGCCCAGGTGCGCTCGGCGGGGCGCGGCCGGTCCGTGGGCAGTTCCAGGACGGGTACGCCGGCCAGCCGCTCGCGCCAGTGCGCGACTCCCGCCTCCAGGGCGTCCGGGGTCAGGGTCGCGCGCTGCCAGGCCACGAAGTCGGCGTACTGGACGGCGGGTTCGGGCAGTTCGACGCCCTGGTAGAGCTGGTCGAGCTCGCGGACGGCCACGCCCATGGACCAGCCGTCGGTGACCATGTGGTGCATCGCGAGGACGAGGACGTGCTCCTCCTCCGCGATCCGCAGCAGGGTGGCCCGCAGCAGGGGTCCCGTACGCAGGTCGAAGACCCTGCCCAGTGCGGCGCGGATCCGCTCGGGCAGTTCGGCGGCGGTGCAGGCGGCCACCGGCAGGTCGACGGGGGCGGGCGGGTGGATGACCTGGACGGCCTCGCCGTCGGCTTCCGCGAAGGTGGTGCGCAGCGACTCGTGCCGGGCGACGAGGGCGTCCAGGGCCCGGCGCAGCGCGGCCGGGTCCAGCGGGCCGGTCAGCCGCAGGGCGCCGCCCGAGTTGTACTCGGTGCTCTCCGGGTCGAGTTCGGCCGCGAACCACAGGCGGGCCTGGGCGGCGGACACGGGCAGTACGCCGCCGTCCCGGGCGACCGGCACCACCGGGCCGCCGGGGTCCGGCAGGCCGGTGGCGGTCTCGATCCGGGCGGCCAGGGCGGCGACGGTGGGGTGGTCGAAGAGGGTGCGGACGGCGGCCGCGTAGCCGGCCCGGCGCAGCCTGGAGACGGCCTGGATGCTGAGCAGCGAATCGCCGCCGAGGTCGAAGAAGTCGTCGTCCGCGCCGATCAAGCCGGCGCCGAGCACCTCGGCGAAGACGGCGGCCACGGTGCGCTCGGCCTCGGTCGCGGGGGCCGCGTACTCCCGTACGAGGGTGGACAGGTCGGGGGCGGGCAGGGCCGCCCGGTCGACCTTGCCGTTGGCGTTGAGCGGGAAGGCATCGAGGACCACGCAGACGGCGGGGACCATGTACTCGGGCAGCGAGCGGCCCACGAACTCCCGGAGTTCGGCGGGGTGGAGTCCTTCGGCGACGGCGTAACCGACGAGCCGGCGGGCACCGGGCCGGTCCTCGCGGACCATGGCCACGGCCTGGGACACGGCCGGGTGGCGGGTCAGCGCGGCCTCGACCTCGCCGGGCTCGATGCGGTGGCCGCGCACCTTGACCTGGTGGTCGGTGCGGCCGAGGAAGGCCAGCTGGCCGTCGGCGCGCCGGCGGACCAGGTCGCCGGTGCGGTACATGCGCCCGCCGGTGAACGGGTTGGCCACGAAGGCGGCCGCGGTCAGGCCGGGCCGGCCCGTGTAGCCGCGTGCCACTCCGGGCCCGGCGAGGTACAGCTCACCGGCGGTGCCGTCGGGGACCGGCCGCAGCCAGGCGTCCAGGACGAAGGTGCGGGCGCCGTCGACGGCGCGGCCGATGGGCGGGGCGGCGGTGGCCGGGTCGAGGGCGTCGCTGAGGGTGGCGGCGACCGTGGTCTCGGTGGGCCCGTAGGCGTTGACCAGGATCCGGCCGGGCGCCCAGCGGGCCGGGATCTCGGCCGGCATCGCCTCGCCGCCGGAGACGAGGGCCCGCAGGTGCGGCAGCGGGACGTCGGGCAGGGTGGAGAGCGCGGCCAGCGGCAGCATCGCGTGGGTGATCCGCTGCTCGTCGAGGAGCCGGGCGAGGGGCTCGCCGACGGTGTGCTCGGGTCCGGCGAGGACGAGGGCGGCGCCCGCCGTCCAGGCGTTGACGAGGTCGCCCATGGCGACGTCGAAGCCGAGGGAGACGCTCTGCAGGATGCGCGAGTCGCCGTCGAGGTCCAGGGCGCGCACGTGGGACGCGCCGAGGTCGCGCAGGCCGCGGTGGGACACGGCGACGCCCTTGGGGGTACCGGTCGAGCCGGAGGTGTAGATGACGTACGCGGCCGCGTCCGGGTGGTCGGGGCGGGCCGGGGGCACGGGGCAGGCGGGCACGCCGAGCGCCAGGAAGTCCGTGACGTTCAGAACGTTCGGGGCGTTCAGGGCGGTCAGGGCGGTCGCACCGGCCGCGTCGCCCAGGATGAGGGCGGCGCCCGCGTCGGCGGCCATGAAGGCGAGCCGCTCGGCGGGGTGGGCCGGGTCGAGGGGCAGGTACACGGCGCCCGTCTTGGCGACCGCGAGGAGGCAGACCAGCCAGTCCACCCCGCGCGGCAGGCTGACGCCGACCACGCTCTCGGGGCCCGCGCCGAGGTCGGCGAGCCAGTGGGCCAGGCCGTTGGCGCGGGCGTCCAGCTCTCCGTACGACAGCTCGGTGCCGTCGCAGACGACGGCGAGCGCCTCGGGGCGGCGGGCGGCCCGGGCCTCGAACAGGGCCGGCAGGGTCACGGTCTCCCGCGGGCCGGCGGAGGTGGCCGCCGCCTCGGCGAACCGGTCCCGTTCGGCCTCGGTCAGCAGCGGGACGCGGGCCAGCAGCTCCTCGTCCAGGAGGGCGCGGACCAGCGCGGCGAGGCGTCCGGCCAGCCCGCGCGCACTGGCGTCGCCGAGGACCCGCGGGTCGTAGGACAGCCGCAGCGCGACGCCGGGGGCGTCGCCGCCGACGAGCTGGCGGCCGGTGAAGGCGGTCAGGGAGAGCGGGTAGTCGCCGCCCTGGACGGCGGCCTCCGCCTCGGTCACGGCGAGGCCGTGGCGGGCGGCGAGGTCGTCGGCGACGGGGTAGTTCTCGAAGACCAGGACGCTTTCGAAGAGCCGGGTGCCGGGCGGCAGGTCGGCGAGCGCGGTCAGCTCGGGCAGGGAGAGGTACTCGTGCGCCCTGGACTGCCACTGCTCGGCCTGGAGCTGCTGGAGCCAGTCGACCACCGGCGCGGCCGGGTCGAGGACCGTACGGACCGGCACGGTGTTGATGAACAGGCCCAGCGTGCCGTCCGCGTCGGGCAGTTCGGCGGGGCGGCCGGAGGTGGTGGCACCGAAGACGACGTCGCGCCGGCCGGAATGGGCCGACAGGAGCAGTGCCCAGGCGCCCTGGATCACCGCGTTGACGGTGAGCCGGTGCCGGCGCGCGAACGTACCGACGTCGGTGGCGAGCGTGCCCGGCAGGTCGACGTCGAGGTGCCGGATGCCCGGGGCCGGCCCGTCGGCGGGTAGGGCGTCGGGTGCGGCCGGGAGGGTGAGGGCGGTGTCGTACCCGCGCAGTACGGAGCGCCAGTGCGCGCGGTCGGAGGCGGTGTCGCGGGAGGCGAGCCAGGCCAGGTAGTCCCGGTAGGGCGCGCGGTCCTGGGGGCGGCCGCCGGCGTAGCGGGTGAAGACGTCGTCGAGCAGCTGGGGGGTGCTCCAGCCGTCGAGGAGGAGGTGGTGGAAGGTCCACACGAGCTGGACGCGGGCGCCGCCGAGGTCGGCGAGCGACAGGCGCGTCAGCGGTGCCTCGCCGAGGCTGATGCCGTGGAAGTCGGCGTCGCGGCGCTCCTGGAGGCGGTCGGCGCGTGCGGCGGCTCCGAGCGCCGTCCAGTCCTCGGTGTGGACAGGGATCTCGACGCGCTGGTGTACCAGCGCGGCCGGCACGTCGGCCTGGTCCCAGACGACGGAGATCCGCAGGGCGTCGGAGGCGTTGACGGCCTCCTGCCAGGCGGCGGCGAGCCGGTCGAGGTCGTGGACGCCTTCGAGGACGAATGACATCTGCTCGACGTAGGCCGTCCCGGAGGGGTCCTCCAGGGAGTGGAAGAGCAGGCCCTGCTGCATCGGCGAGAGGGGGTGGACGTCGGCGATGCCGTGTCCGTCGCCGACGACCCGGTCGATGGTGGCCTGGTCCCAGGCGACGAGGGGGAAGTCGGACGGTGTCCGGCCGCCGACGCCCTCGCCCAGGCAGTACGCGACCGCCTCGCGCAGGGTGTCGCGGTAGTGCGCGGCGAACTCCCGGGCGCGGGCGGGGCCGTGGTCGTGGTCCGCGGCCGGGTGGTACAGGTCGATGCGCAGGCGGCCGTCCTCGACCCGGCCGACGACGTCCCAGACGTGCGGGCGCTCTTCGGCGGGGGCGTGGTCGTTCTCGGCCGGGAGCATGCCGGCGAAGACGTCGGGGTGGCCGTCGGCGTCGTAGCGGCCGAGGTAGTTGAAGCTGACCTGGGCCGGGTCGGACAGGTCGGCGCCGTGCAGATGGCGCAGGGCGCCGAAGCCGATGCCCCGGTCCGGGATCGCGCGGAGCATCTCCTTGGTGGACCGGATCTGGTCGGTCCAGTCCTCGCCAGCGCCGAGGGCGACGGGGTAGATGGACGTGAACCAGCCGACCGTACGGGACACATCCGCGCCGATCACCGACTCCTCGCGGCCATGGCCCTCCACGTCCACCACGACGCGGTCACGGCCGGTCCAGGAGCCCAGGGCGCGGCCCAGGGCGGCCAGCAGGACGTCGTTGACCTGGGTCCGGAAGACGGCGGGGACCTTCTGGAGGAGGGCCTCGGTCTCTTCCGCGGACAGGGTGACGGTTTCGATGGCGGATGCGGCCACGGTGTTGGCACCGGCCGGGACGTCGAAGAGCGGCTCGACACCTTCGACGACCGAGGCCCAGTAGTCCTGTTGGGCGGAGAAGTCGTGCGCGGCGAGCTTGGCCGTCCACGCCGGGAACGACCACGACGTCGCGTCCAGTTCCACCGGGCGCCCCGCCACCAACTCCCGGTAGGCCAGAGCGATGTCCTCCAGCAGGATCCGCCACGAAACACCGTCCACCACCATGTGATGCACCGCGATCAACAACCGGTCCCCGTCCAGAACAACCCGCACCAGCGGCCCGCCCTCCAAACGGAACGACTCCTGAACCACCCCGTCCACATCCCGCTCGACCACCACCACACCCGGCTCACCAGCCGACTGCCGCCAGCCCTCGGACGTGTTCGCGAACCGGATCCACAGCCCCTCGTGATGCGACAGCACAGCCGAGACCGCCGCCGACAGCAGATCCGCGTCGACACCCTCCGCCACCCTCACATGCATGGACATGCCGAAGTGATCCGGTGCCACCGGATGCGTCTCCAAGAACCACTCCTGCACCGGAGACAGCACCACCGGGCCGGACACGGTCTCCACCGCACCTGTGGCGGACGCCTCACCCGCGACGGCGGCCACACCCGCAACGGTCTGCCGTACCAGCACGTCCTGCGGCGAGACCACCAGCCCGGCCCGCCGCAGCCGCGACACCACCTGAATACTCAGGATCGAATCGCCGCCCAACTCGAAGAAGTTGTCCCGCACACCCACCCGCTCGACACCCAGCACCTGCGCCCACACCCCCGCGACCACCCGCTCCACCTCGGTACGCGGAGCGACGTAGTCCTTCGAGGCAGCGGCACTCAGGTCCGGCTCCGGCAGGGCCCGCCGGTCGACCTTGCCGTTCGCGGTCAGCGGGAAGGTCCCCACGACCACGAACGCGGTCGGAACCATGTAGTCCGGCAGGGACTTGGCAACGAACTCGCGCAGCCCCGCCTGGTCCAGGCCGTCCCCGACCACGTACCCCACCAGCCGCTTGGCCCCGTTGCGGGTCTCGCGCACCGTCACCACGGCCTGCGCCACGTCCGGGTGCGCGGCCAGCGCCGACTCGATCTCACCGATCTCGATCCGGAAGCCGCGCACCTTGACCTGGTGATCGGCCCGCCCCACGAACTCCAGCAGTCCGCCGGGCAGCCACCGCACCACGTCACCGGTCCGGTACATCCGCTCCCCGGGAGCGAACGGCGAGGCCACGAAGCGGCCCGCGCTCAGCCCGGGATGCCCCACGTAGCCGCGCGTCAGCCCCTCACCGGCGATGTAGAGCTCGCCCGCGACCCCGACCGGCACCGGCCGCAGCCAGGAGTCGAGCACGTAGGCGCCGGTGCGCCCGATGGGCGAGCCGATCGGCACGGACGCGCCCACGGAGGCGGCGTCGACGGGGTGGACCGCCGCGAAGACGGTCGTCTCCGTGGGCCCGTACCCGTTCACCAGCCGTACGTGCGGGAGCCGTTCGAGCACGGTCCGGCAGTGCTGCGGGGCGAGCGCGTCGCCGCCCGCCATGAGCAGCCGGAGCCCGCCGAGCATCGTCACGTCCGTGTCGACCACCTCGTGGAACAGGCCGGCGGTCAGCCAGGCGACCGTCACCCCGTGGTGGCGCAGCAGCGCGCCGAGCTCCTCGACCGACAGCAGGCGGGCGGCGGACACCACGAGCGCGGCGCCGTTGGCGAAGGCGCTCCAGATCTCCAGCGCGCTCGCGTCGAAGGACAGCGTCGCGAACTGGCCCACCACGTCCGCCGCCGTGGTGCCCAGACGCGGGTCGCGGGCCACGCGCAGCACCCCGGCGTGCGGCAGCACGATGCCCTTGGGCCGGCCGGTGGAGCCGGAGGTGTAGAACACGTAGGCGCCGTTCTGCGGGGTGAGCGCGACCGGTGGTGGTCCTTGTACGTGGATGGAGCAGACCTCGGCGCGCTCCTCCAGCTCGTCGAAGAGCAGCACCGGTGCCTCGGCGCCCGGGATCGCGTCACGGGTCGACCCGTCGGCCAGGAGCAGTTCGACCCCGGCGTCCTGGACCATGTACGCGAGGCGCTCGGGCGGGTAGCCGGTGTCGAGCGGTACGAAGATCCCGCCCGCCTTCAGTACGGCGAGCAGCGCCACGATCGGCTCGGCGCCGCGCGGCAGGCAGACGCCGACCCGGGTCTCCGGGCCCACCCCGTGCTCGCGCAGCGCGTGGGCCAGGCGGCTCGTGCGCACGTCGAGTTCGCCGTACGTGAGCTGCTCGTCGCCGCAGACCAGCGCGACGGCGTGCGGGGCGCGGGCCACCTGCTCGGCGAAGACGTCCGTGAGTACGGCGCCGGCCGGCCCGTCGGCGCCCTCGGCCCAGTCGCCGAGGATCACGGCCCGCTCGGGGGCGGAGAGCCGCGGGATGCGGGAGAGCGGCTGCTCCGGCTGGTCCGCGAGGGCGCCGAGGACGGTGACCAGGTGGTCGGCCATGCGGTGGATGGTGCCGGCGTCGAACAGGTCGGTGTTGTAGTTGAGGGACAGCCGCATCCCGTCGGCCTGCTCCCAGAACTCCAGGGTCAGTTCGAACTGTGCGTCCTGACGCGGGAGGTCGGCCGCCTCGAAGCTCAGACCCCGGACTCCGTCCGCCTGCCAGGGGCGCTTCTGGAGCACCATCATGGCCTGGACGAGGGGGGTGCGGGAGGGGTCCCGCTCGGTGACGACGGCGTCGACCACGCGGTCGAAGGGCACGGCCGCGTGCGCGAAGGCGTCGAGGACGGTCTCGCGTACGGATGCCAGCAGCTGCGTACCGGTGGCGGACTCGTCGATGCGGGTGCGCAGGGCGAGGGTGTTGACGAAGAACCCGAGCAGGTCCTCCAGTTCGGGCCGGTCGCGGCCGATGGTGGCGGTGCCGAGGGCCACGTCCGGCCGGCCGCCGGCGCGCGCCAGCATCAGCTGGACGGCGGCGGTCAGGCCCATGAAGAGGGTGGCGCCGCGGGTGCGGCAGGCCTCGGCCAGCCGGTCGAGCAGGGTGGCGGGCAGGTCCAGGTCGTAGGTGCTGCCCGCGCGGGTGCGGACGGCGGGGCGGGGGCGGTCGGTGGGCAGGTCGAGGACGGGCGCGTCGGCGAGCTGCTCGCGCCAGTAGGCCAGGCCGCCCTCGTCGAGGGCCCGGGGGGTCAGTGTGGTGCGCTGCCAGACGGCGTAGTCGGCGTACTGGACGGGCAGTTCGGGCAGCGGTTCACCGGCGTAGAGGGCGGCGAGTTCCCGGGCCAGGACGTTCACCGACCAGCCGTCGGTGACGATGTGGTGCATCGAGAGGATCAGCAGGTGCTCGTCCGGGGCGGTGCGCAGGAGGGTGGAGCGCAGCAGCGGTCCGGTGCCGAGGTCGAACGGGGTCCGCAGTTCGGCGGCCGTCACGGCGGCGGCCTCGGCTTCGGTGGCCTCGCGGACGGGCAGGGCGACCGGGGCGGCGGGGTGGATGGTCTGCACGCCTTGGCCGTCGACGGTGGCGAAGGTGGTACGGAGGGATTCGTGGCGGGCGACGAGCGCGCCGAGGGCGGCTTCGAGGGCGGGGACGTCGAGGTCACCGCGCAGCCGGACGGCGCCACCGGTGTTGTGCTCGGTGCCCTCGGGGTCGATCTCGGCGGCGAACCACATCCGGGCCTGTGCGAACGACAGGGGCAGGGCCTTGCCGCGGGCGACGGGCGACAGTCCGCCGGCGGGGCCGCCGGTGTCGGCCTGCGCGACGGCGGCGAGCGCGGCGGTGGTGGGGTGGTCGAACAGGTCGCGGACGCTGATGTCCACTCCGGTGCGGCGCAGTCGTGAGGCGGCCTGGACGGCCCGGATGGAATCACCGCCGAGCCGGAAGAAATGGTCGTGGACACCGACCCGGTCCAGGCCCAGCACCTCCGCGAAGACCCCGGCAACGACCTCCTCACGCCGATCGCGCGGAGCGACGTACACCTCGGCCAGGTGAGACAGGTCCGGCTCCGGCAACGCCTTGCGGTCCACCTTCCCGTTCGCCGTCAACGGCAGCACGCCCAGCACCACACACACCGCCGGAACCATGTACTCCGG
>NZ_JBICZH010000012.1:106918-279227 GCF_043201995.1 Streptomyces sp. NPDC048258 | reverse complement strand
TTCAGCGCCGATGGTACTGCAGGGGGGACCCTGTGGGAGAGTAGGACGCCGCCGAACAATCATTGCGGAAGCCCCGCACCAGACCCTTCGGGGTCTGGTGCGGGGCTTTTCTGCGTTTACGGTCCAGTGAATGCCTGGGCTACGGCGAGGCTGTCCTCGTACACGTGGTGGCGGGTGATCATGCCGTTTTCGACCGTGAGGTGCAGGGCGAACCGGGCGCGATAGGAACGGCCGGTGGGGCGGGCGGTCTGGCGGATCTCGCCGAGTACGACCGCGTCGTTTCCGTCGATGAGGATGCGTTCGATCTCGGTGGCCGCCTGGCCGGGCACGTGGTGTTCGGCCAGTTCACGAAAATGGGCGGCGGCGTCGGAGCGGGTGGAGCGGTGCCGGATCCACGGGGTGGCGGCACGGCCGTGTTCGGTCTCGGGCCAGGCCAGTTTCCAGTCGCCGTGCTCCGCATACAGTTCGGCGATGCGGCCGGCGTCGCCCTCGCCGATGCAGCGCAGTAGCTCCTCCACTACGGCGCGCGTGTTCGTGGGCATGGTCTCGCCCATGGCTGATCCCTCCGGCTCGGGGCCCGCGTCGGCACGACGCGGAGAGAACAGCATTCTTGGCCGGGCAGGCCACCGGGCGCGATTACCTCGGAGGTCATCGCGCTGGAGGGCCGGAGGGTCACAGCACTAGAGGCGGCCGGCGGCCTTGAGGGAGAGGTAGGCGTCGGCCAGGGCAGGGGCCAGGGTGTCCGGCGTGGCGTCGACCACGTGGACGCCGTGGCGGGTGAGCTGGTCGGCGGTGCGGCGGCGCTGGGACTGGGACTGGGTGCCGGCCGCGGCCTCGTAGACCTCGTCCACTCCGCCGCGGGACGTCGTCATCTCCGCGACGTGGGGGTCCGCCACCGAGGCCAGGACGACCGTGTGGCGCTGCGTGAGGCGAGGCAGGAGGGGCAGCAGGCCCTCTTCGATCGGGGCCGCGTCCAGGCTCGTCAGGAGCACCACCAGGGAGCGGCGCGGGGCGCTGCGCAGGATGGTGGAGACCAGGGTGCGGGAGTCCGTCTCGACCAGTTCCGGTTCCAGCGGGGCCATCGCGTTCACGAAGGACGGAAGGACATCGGCGGCCGGGCGGGCCTGGACCTGGGCGCGGGGGCGGCGGTCGTGGGCCAGCAGGTCCACGCGGTCGCCGGCGCGGGTGGCCAGGGCGGCGAGGAGCAGGGCCGCGTCCATCGCCGAGTCCAGGCGCGGGGCGTCGCCGACGCGGCCCGCCGAGGTGCGGCCGGTGTCCAGGCAGATCAGGATGTGCCGGTCGCGTTCGGGGCGCCAGGTGCGGACGGCCACCTTGTTCTGGCGGGCCGTGGCGCGCCAGTCGATGGAGCGGGTGTCGTCGCCGGGTACGTAGTCGCGGAGGCTGTCGAACTCGGTGCCCTCACCGCGGGTCAGGACGCTCGTACGGCCGTCCAGCTCGCGCAGGCGGGCCAGCCGGGACGGCAGGTGCTTGCGGCTCGTGAAGGGCGGCAGGACGCGGACCGTCCACGGGACGACGTGGGCGCCCTGCCGGGAGAGCAGGCCCAGCGGGCCGTACGAGCGGATCGTGACGCGGTCGGCCTGGCGGTCGCCGCGCCGGGTGGGGAGCAGACGGGTGGTCAGGCGGCGGCGTTCGCCCGCGGGGACCACCACCTTGTGGCGGGAGGCGGCCGTCTCGGTGCCCGGGATCCAGCTGCTGGGGGGCCAGGCGTCCCGGACGTGGGCCCGCAGCTTGCGGCCGCTGGGGTTGGTGACGGTGAGGTGGACGTCGGCCCGTTCGCCCAGGCGGACGGAGGTGTCGCCCGAGCGGGTCAGGCCGAGGGTGCGGACGGGCGCCGCCAGGGCGTAGTCGACCGCGCAGGCCAGCGCGAGCGGGCCGTTGACCGCGAGCATCCCCGTCCAGCTCGGTTCGAGGATGCCGACGGGGATGCTGCCGAGGGCCGCCAGCAGGGCGGCGCGTCCGGTGAGGGCCATCAGCGCGGGACGGGGACGTGGGTGAGGATCGCCGTGATGACGGCGTCGGCCGTGACCCCCTCCATCTCCGCTTCCGGGCGCAGCTGGACGCGGTGTCGGAGGGTCGGCAGGGCGAGGGCCTTGACGTCGTCGGGGGTGACGTAGTCGCGGCCGGTGAGCCAGGCCCAGGCGCGGGCGGTGCCCAGCAGGGCGGTCGCACCGCGCGGGGAGACGCCGAGGGTGAGGGACGGCGATTCGCGGGTGGCGCGGCAGATGTCGACGACGTAGCCGGCGATCTCGGGGGAGACGGAGACCTTGGAGACGGCCTCGCGGGCGGCTTCGAGCTGGGCCGGGCCGGCCACGGGGCGGATGCCCGCGGCGTGCAGGTCCCGGGGGTTGAAGCCGGCGGCGTGCCGGGTCAGCACGCCGATCTCGTCCGCGCGGGAGGGGAGGGGCACGGTCAGCTTGAGGAGGAAGCGGTCCAGCTGGGCCTCCGGGAGCGGGTAAGTGCCCTCGTACTCCAAGGGGTTCATGGTGGCGGCGACGAGGAACGGTTCCGGGAGCGGGCGCGCCGTGCCGTCGACCGTGACCTGGCGCTCCTCCATCGCTTCGAGGAGCGAGGACTGGGTCTTGGGCGGGGTCCGGTTGATCTCGTCCGCGAGGAGGAGGTTGGTGAAGACCGGGCCGTTCTGGAAGGAGAACTCGGCGGTGCGCGCGTCGTAGACGAGGGAGCCGGTGACATCGCTCGGCATCAGGTCCGGGGTGAACTGGACACGCTTGGTGTCGAGCTCGAGGGACGCGGCGAGGGCCCGTACGAGGAGGGTCTTCGCGACGCCGGGGACGCCTTCGAGGAGTACGTGGCCGCGGCACAGGAGCGCGACGACGAGACCGGTGACGGCGGAGTCCTGACCGACCACGGCCTTGCCGATCTCGGTGCGGAGCGCTTCGAGGGAAGCGCGGGCGCTGTCCGCGGTCGCAGCCGTGGACTCGGTGGCCGGGTACGTCATGACGTACGGACCTCTCTTTCGAGGGCGTCGAGGTGGTCGGCGAGCGCGACGAGTGCCGCGTCGTCGGAGGGTGTGGGGCCGAAGAGCAGGGCGGTGACGTCCCTGGCCTGCGGCTCGCCGGTGAGTCTGGCGGAGACGGCGGGCGTCAGCGCCGACGGGTCGTGGGCCTGGGTGTGCGGTACGCCGACCAGGGCGGCCAGGCGTTCGCGGGTGGCGGCGCGCAGCACCGTGGCGGCGCGGTCGCGGGCCCTGGCCTTGCGGTAAAGGCGGGCACGGCCCTCGGTGGCCTCGGAGGCGCGGATGACGACCGGCAGTTTCTCGGTGACGAGGGGGCCGAGGCGGCGTGCGCGCCAGAGGGCGGCGAGGGCGGCGGCCACGAAGAGCTGGAGCAGGGCCCAGGACCAGCCGGCCGGGATCAGGTCGAAGAGGGACTTGTCCTCGCCGGAGTCGGTCGCGGGGTCGGAGTCCGCGAGCGACGGCATGTACCAGACGAGCTCCGGGCGGGAGCCGAGGAGTTGGAGGGCGAGGGAGGCGTTGCCCTCCTCGGCGAGGCTCTCGTTGAGGAGGATCGTCTCGGAGCCGAGGAGGACGGTGTCGCCGCCGGTGGTGCCGGTGGGGAGGACGAGGAGGGTGGGGTGGCCGCCGCTGGGGTAGCAGGCGGTGGCCCGGGGGAGGGTGGTGGTGTAGCGGAGGCCTCCGCCGGTGTCGGCGCGGCCCGCGGAGGCGGCGGCGGGCAGGAGGCAGGCCGGGGCGAGGGTGTCCGACTCGGCGTCGCCCTTCGTGTGCACGCCGGGGGCCAGGTCGGGAAGGCTGTGGCCGCCGGGGGCCAGGAGGACGGTGCGGCCGCCGGAGAGGTCCATGGCCGAGCGGATGACGCCCCGCTGGGTGGTGCCGAGGCGGTCGGGGTCGGTGACCAGGAGGGTGGTGCGGGGGCCGGTCGCGTCGGCCGCCTCGCGGGCGGTGGTGACGACGCGGGTGGTGACACCGCGGTCCTTGAGGAGTTCGGCGACGGCCCGGCTGCCGTAGGGGTCGGGGGAGCGGGGGTCGAGCAGGCCGTGGCGGGTGCCGGAGTCGAGGGCGGCGATGGCGAGCCCGCCTGCGGCGAGCACGGCGAGGAAGGTCAGGACGCGCCGGATCCGGCGTACCCGCTGCGCTCGGCCGGGGCGGGGGGCCGCGGTGTCGCCGGGGGCGGCGGTGTCGCCCGGGGTGGGTGCGGGCCGGGGCGCCTCCCCGGGCGCGCTCTCGTGCCCGCCGGGGGCGGTGGTGGCCCGGGTGGCCCCGGGGACTCCGGCGGGGGTGGGTGCGGGCCGAGAAGTCTCCTGGGGGCGCCCGGGCAGGGTCTCGTGCCCCCCGGAGCCGGGGGTGGGTGTGGTGGGGCCGGTCATGCGGCGGGTCCCGTCAGGAGCGGCTTGGCGCGGTCCAGGGTGAGGTCGAGGGCGCGCAGGCGGGCGTACGCGTCGGCGTCGGCGGTGCGGCCGCCGTAGGTGACGTCGTCGAAGGTGCGGGCGGCCGCGCGGAGGTCCCCGGCGTGCTCCGGGAGGGAGACCGCGGCTTCGGCCGCTGCCTCGTCGGCGGTGCGGCCCGGGCGGGGGTCGAGCAGGGTGCGCTCCTCCAGGGAGCGGACGACGGCGCGCATGCGCTCCTGGACGGCTTCGGTCCAGCGGCCCGCGGCGGCGTGGGCCTCGGCGGCCGTGCGGTGGTCGGCGGCGCTGCGGATGCCGTCGTCGAAGAGGACGCCCGCGCCGGAGACGGCCCGGCGGGGGGAGCCGAGCCGCCACCACAGGGCGCCGACGGCCAGGACGGCCAGGACGACGACCACGACGAGGCCGAGCGTGCCGCCGGGGGTCGCCCCGGAGGCCGCGCCGAACAGGTCGTCGAGCCATGCGAAGAACTTGCGCAGGGCGCGGTCCAGCAGCCCCGGGTCGTTCTGGTGGTACATGGGCTTGGACAGTTCGCGCTCGGCCGCCTCCTGGGCAGGCTCGCGCGGTGTCGTGACCGGTGGTGTCGCCGCGCCCGGCAGGAGCGCCGTGGCGCGCGTGATGAGGCCCCCCGTACTCATCATCGGTGTGTCAGCCTCCGGTCGTGCCGTAGTTCTCGACGCCCGCGGCCCGGGCGAGCTCCAGGTCGAGCCCCTCGCGGCGGATGCGCTGGTCGACGTAGAGGAGGACGGTGACGCCCGACTGCATCGGCATCACGATGGTCTGCGCGATGATCGCGCCGATCGCGGAGAAGATGAGCGCTCCCCAGGCGGTGGACGCGGTGCCGGCCTGCAGGCCGCCCATGCCGCCGCCGAAGAGACCGATGCCGAGGAACGTCAGCGGCCAGACGATGATCGCCGCGACGATGCCGGTGATGACGCCGGTGAGGAGGGTGATGCCGAAGATGCGCCACCACGTGCCCTTGACCAGCTTGGAAGAGCGGCCGAGGGACTTGAGGACGGTGCTCTTCTCCAGCATCAGGGCGGGCGAGGCCAGGCTGTACTTGATCCACAGCCAGGTGGCCAGCGGGAACGCGGCGAAGATGCCGAGGATGGCCAGTCCCGGGCTCTCGGTGAGGAGGCCCGGCACGATCAGTACGGCGACGATGAGAGTGAAGCCGAGTCCCATCAGCAGGGTCAGTCCGATCAGCCGCGGCAGCTGCGGACGGGCCTCGCGCCAGGCGGCGGAGACCGTGGAGCTGTTGCCGAGGACGGCCCGGCTGAAGATCATCGTGAGCATCGCGGTGGCCACGATGCCCCCGAGGGCCTGGATGAAGGCGACCCCGATCGAAACCGCCGCGGCCGTGCCGAGGGTGTTGATCGCCTCCTCGAAGTTCGCCGCGGGGTCCGTGCCGAGGACGAGGTCGGACATCACGTACTTCTGCAGGAGCACGCTCATCACCTGCACCACCGTCGCCACGACCAGCGTGATCGGCAGCACCGAGCGCCAGTGGGCGCGCATGGTGGTGACCGCGCCGTCGAGGATCTCGCCCATGTCCAGGGGGCGCAGCGGGATCACGCCGGGCTTGGCGGCCGGGGGCTTGCCCCACTGGCCTGGGCCGCCCGGGTGGCCGTACTGGCCGCCGTACGGGCTTCCGTACTGGCCCGCGTGCGGTCCTCCCCAGCCCTGGCCCTGCTGCGGCGGTGCCTGCGGAGGCGGGGTGGGGCCGGGGGCCGGGCCGGAAGCCGGGCTGGACCACTGGCCCGGCGGCGGCTGCTCGGCCGACCACTTGGGGCCGCCGGAGGCCGGCTGGTCGGAGGGCGCCCCAGGTCGCTCGCCGTCGGACGGAGAGGATCCGGGCGTAGCCCAGCCCGGAGAGTCGTTCATCGTCGCTCCTTCACGTGCACCTGCTGCGGCGGGGGGCGCTGGTCGCTGCCATCGTGCCACGTGAGGTCCACGAACGGACCAGCCGTCCCCCCGGATCCTCGGCAGCCCGTACCTTCAATTGTCACCCGGATCCGGGGCAGACTGGTCGACCTGATCTCCACGCAGGTCCGAGGGGCGATTTCCAGCCCTTTTGGCTGTGGGACAGCTCACCGCCAGGTAACGATTAGCTAATGGGATGATGTCAACCATGAAGGGACGCGTCCTTGTCGTCGACGACGACACCGCGCTGGCCGAGATGCTCGGCATTGTGCTGCGTGGAGAAGGTTTTGAGCCGTCGTTCGTAGCGGACGGTGACAAGGCACTGGCTGCCTTCCGGGAGGCGAAGCCGGACCTGGTGCTGCTCGACCTCATGCTGCCCGGAAGGGACGGCATAGAGGTGTGCAGGCTGATCCGGGCCGAGTCGGGCGTGCCGATCGTGATGCTCACTGCGAAGAGCGACACGGTCGACGTCGTCGTGGGCCTGGAGTCCGGTGCCGACGACTACATCGTCAAGCCGTTCAAGCCGAAGGAGCTGGTGGCCCGTATCCGGGCCCGCCTGCGCCGGTCGGAGGAGCCCGCCCCCGAGCAGCTGACCATCGGTGACCTCGTCATCGACGTGGCCGGCCACTCGGTCAAGCGGGACGGTGCCTCCATCGCCCTGACCCCGCTCGAGTTCGACCTGCTGGTCGCGCTCGCGCGCAAGCCCTGGCAGGTGTTCACCCGTGAGGTGCTGCTGGAGCAGGTCTGGGGCTACCGGCACGCGGCGGACACCCGGCTGGTGAACGTGCACGTGCAGCGCCTGCGCTCCAAGGTCGAGAAGGACCCGGAGCGCCCCGAGATCGTCGTGACGGTGCGCGGTGTCGGCTACAAGGCCGGACCCAGCTGACGTGCAGCCCGGCAGGGACCGCGGCGGTTCCCGCTGGGGAGCGCTGAGGGGCGGCCGGCTGCTCCAGGACGGAGCGCCCGGCGGCCCTGTGCTGCGGCTTTTCGTACGTCTCCTGCGCCGGCCGGTGCTTCCGGCTGTCCGGCTGTGGCGCCGCAACATCCAGCTCCGGGTCGTCGCGGCCACGCTGCTGATCTCGCTCGCGGTGGTCCTCGCCCTGGGCTTCGTCATCATCGCCCAGGTCAGCAAGGGCCTCCTCGACGCCAAGGAGGAGGCGGCGCAGAGCCAGGCCGCGGGCGGGTTCGCGGTCGCACAGGAGAAGGCCAACGCCCCCGCGACCGTGGACGGGCCCGACGCCGCCGACAACAAGGTCGGGCTCGACGCCAGTACGTGGATGAACTCGCTGGTCAAGCAGCTCGCCAGTGGCGGCCAGACCGCCTTCGAGGTGGTCGCGCTCGGCGCCGGCACCGGCGACCAGGTCCTGCCCGGCACCGAGGGGGTCAAGGGCGCCCGCGCCTCGGGCAACGTGGACCCGGCCGCCAGCGTGCCCATCGCGCTGCGCCGGGCCGTCAACCACTCCGCCGGGACGTTCAAGACCTTCTCCGAGATCCGGTACACCGCCGGGGCCGGGGAGAAGGCCCCCGAGCCCGCGCTGGTCGTGGGCAAGCGGCTCACCGACATCAACGGGGACCCGTACGACCTGTACTACCTCTTCCCGCTCACGCAGGAGGAGGAGTCCCTCAACCTGATCAAGGTCACCATCGTGACCGCGGGCCTGTTCGTCGTCGTCCTGCTCTGCGGCATCGCCTGGCTCGTCGTGCGCCAGGTCGTGACCCCCGTACGGATGGCCGCCGGGATCGCCGAGCGGCTCTCGGCGGGCCGGCTCCAGGAGCGGATGAAGGTCACCGGCGAGGACGACATCGCCCGCCTCGGCGAGGCCTTCAACAAGATGGCGCAGAACCTCCAGCTCAAGATCCAGCAGCTGGAGGAGCTGTCGCGGATGCAGCGCCGGTTCGTCTCGGACGTCTCGCACGAGCTGCGCACGCCGCTGACGACGGTACGGATGGCCGCGGACGTCATCCACGACGCCCGGGTCGACTTCGACCCGGTCACCGCGCGCTCCGCCGAACTGCTCGCCGGGCAGCTCGACCGGTTCGAGTCGCTCCTCGCCGACCTGCTGGAGATCAGCCGGTTCGACGCGGGCGCGGCCGCCCTGGAGGCCGAGCCGATCGACCTGCGGGACGTCGTACGCCGCGTCATCGACGGCGCCGAGCCGCTCGCCGAGCACAAGGGCACCCGGATCCGGGTCCTCGGCGACACCCAGCCGGTCATCGCCGAGGCCGACGCCCGGCGGGTGGAGCGGGTGCTGCGCAACCTGGTCGTCAACGCCGTGGAGCACGGCGAGGGACGCGATGTGGTGGTCCGGCTGGCGTCCGCGGGCGGGGCCGTCGCGGTCGCCGTACGGGACTACGGCGTCGGGCTCAAGCCCGGCGAGGCCACCCGCGTCTTCAACCGCTTCTGGCGGGCCGACCCGGCGCGGGCCCGTACGACGGGCGGCACCGGCCTCGGCCTGTCCATCGCCGTCGAGGACGCCCGGCTGCACGGCGGCTGGCTCCAGGCGTGGGGCGAGCCGGGCGGCGGCTCGCAGTTCCGCCTGACCCTGCCGCGCACGGCCGACGAGCCGCTGCGGGGCTCGCCCATCCCGCTGGAACCCGAGGACTCCCGGGCCAACCGGGCCAGGGCCGCCGCCGATGCCGCGGCCGATGCCGCGAGCAGCGCCGCGGACCGGCAGCCGGCGGACGGCGGCGACCGGTCGCCGATACCGCCGCGGTCGGCGGTCGCCGGAGCGCTGCCCGTACCCGCCGACCCGACGGCCCTGCCCGGGAACGGGGCCAGGGTCGTGGCCCGGCCGGCCGAGCAGGCACCACAGGAGGATCGAACCGATGCCGACGCCGATGGCGATGCCCATGGACGCTGAGCCCATGGGCGCCGGGGCCAGGACCGCGCGCGCCCGGGCCCGGGGCAGGCGGCTGCGCACCGTACGGGCGTACGCCCTCGGCGTCGCCGGGCTGCTGCTGGCCGGGTGCGCCTCGATGCCCGACCACGGCGAGATCCGCTCGGTGCAGGCCTCGCAGGGCGTCGACTCACAGGTCCGGGTGTTCGGCGTACCGCCCGCCGACAAGGCCAGTGCGGGCGAGATCGTCGACGGTTTCCTGGAGGCGATGACGAGCGACGACCCGCAGCTGGAGACCGCCCGCAAGTACCTCACGGAGGAAGCGGCCAAGAGCTGGAAGCCCGGCTCTGCCGTCACCGTGCTCTCGGGCGGCCTGGACCGGTCCCCGGTCCGCGGCGAGAAGGACCCCGAGGGGCCCCGCTGGAGGGTGACCGGCAAGAAGCTCGCGACGGTGGACGAGCGCAGCGCGTACCAGCCGGAGACCGGCGGCCCGGCGTACGAGGAGTTCCTCCAGCTGGTCCAGGAGGACAAGCAGTGGCGGATCGCGAGCCCGCCGAAGAGCCTCGTGCTGAGCGAGTCTGACTTCCAGCGCATCTACATGCCGGTCAACAAGTACTACTTCGCGGGCGGCACCCTGGTCGCCGACCCCGTGTACGTGCGCCAGCGCAGCGATCCCGACTCGCGGATGGATCCCACCACGCAGACGGTGCAGTCGCTGCTGGCCGGGCCGTCCAGGTGGCTCAGCCCGGTCGTCGAGTCCAGCTTCCCGACCGGTACGGAACTGCGGCCGGGCACCAAGTCCCTTTCGTACGACGGCCAGAACACGCTGCGCGTGCCGCTCAACGACAAGGCCGACAACGTCGCGCAGCCGCAGTGCCGGAAGATGGCCACCCAACTCCTGTACACGGTCAAGGACCTGACGGGCTCCCGGCTGGACCAGGTCGAACTGCTGCGCTCCGACGGCAAGTCGTCCTCGCTGTGTTCGGTGACCGAGGTGAGCGCTGCCGCGATCGCCAACCGGCCGAAGATCCCCGAGTACCAGTACTTCGTCGACAACGAGAAGCGGCTGGTCCGGATGAAGCTCGACATCTCCAGCGAGGACCAGCAGTACCGGCCCGATCCGGTGCCGGGGCCGCTGGCCACCCCGCCGGGGTTCAAGGTCAGCTCGGCGGCCGTGACGTACGACGAGCGGCGCGCGGCCGTGGTCTCGGAGGACGGGCACGGACTGTACGTCGTGTCGATGACCGGGTCCGGGCCCATGCCGCAGCCGGTGTTCCCCGGCAAGGGGAACAAGCCGAACACGCTGACCGCGCCCAGCTGGGACGCGGCGGGCGACCTGTGGTTCGGCGACCAGGATCCACAGCACCTGGGGCTGTGGCGGGTGCCCGGCGGGACCGGGCCCCCGGAGAAGGTCCAGGTGGCCGGGCTCGACGGCGGGCGGATCATCTCGCTGAAGGCCTCCTCCGACGGGGTGCGCATCGCGCTGCTCGTGCAGCAGGACGGGGCCCGCAAGAAGCTGTTCGTCGGGCGGATCGAACGGCCCGACGGCAAGGGTGACGCCTCGGCGGTGTCGGTGCGCGAGCTGCGCCCGGCGGCCCCGCAGATGGCGGACGTGACGGCGATGAGCTGGGCGCCGCGGGGCCGGCTGCTGGTGGTGGGCCGGGAGAGCGGCGGGATCGTGCAGGCCCGCTACATGCTGGCGGACGGCTCGATCGTCGCGGCGGGCCTGCCCGGCGCCACCGGGCTGATCGCGGTCGCGGCGGCCGCCTCGGAGGACGAGTCGAAGCCGAAGCCGGTGGTGGCCTACTCCGACGACGACGGGATCGTATGGCTGCCGCCGGGGGCGCAGTGGCGCACCGTGATGGCGGGCGGCCAGGCTCCGGTGTACCCGGGCTGACCTGCTCCGACGTCCTCGTGTGCCCGTTGTCCACAGGGGTGGCGGGCGTCTTCGGGGCCCGGCAGAGTGGACTCATGCGGGGGTGGTGGCAGGAGCTGGCCGGGCTGGTCCTGCCGGTCGACTGCGCGGGCTGCGGGGCCGCCCGGGTGCTGCTGTGCGCCGGCTGCCGGGAGGCGCTGAGCGGGGCCGGGGCGGTGCGGGCGCGGCCGTCTCCGTGCCCCGAGGGGCTTCCGGCCGTCCATGCGGCCGCCGCGTACGAAGGGCCCGTACGGGCTGTCCTGCTGGCGCACAAGGAGCGCGGGGCGCTGCCGCTGGCCGGTGCGCTCGGCGCCGCTCTGGCGGCGGCGGTGTGGGCGGGCGGAGTGGGGGTAGAGGAGCGGGAGGTGGCCCTGGTGCCGGTCCCGTCCGCGCGGCGGCAGGTCCGGGCGCGCGGCCACGACCCGACGCGCAGGATCGCCCTCGCCGCGGCGGGCCGGCTGCGGCGGGCCGGTGTGCCCGCGCGCGTGGCGCCCGTACTGCGGCTGCGGCGGGCCGTGGCGGACCAGGCGGGGCTGGGGGCCCGGCAACGCCGGGAGAACCTCTCGGGGGCGCTGGAGGTGTGCCGGGGCGGGGTGCGGCTGACCGGCGGGGCCGCGATCGTGCTGGTGGACGATCTGATCACCACCGGGGCGACGCTGACAGAGGCGGCCCGGGCGGTGCGCGCCGCGCGGCTTGCGGGCGTGGCGGGTCTGCGGGCGGCGGTGGTGGCCGCGACTCGCACGGAAACCCGCACGGAGCAAAAATCCCGTGAATAGATTTGGAACTGCGGGGGAAGGCCCATCGTTGCAGGTAGTAAGAGGGAACGGCCACCTGGACGGAAGTACGTTCCGGTAGCGGGTGCCGACAACCGCCATAGAGGGATATGTTCGGTTGTGAGGACTGGCGAGCCTTAAGGCCCCACGCATCGCTGTCTCTCGACTCCGAAGTCGGTGGGGTGTAGATCTTGCCGATGGGGGAGGAGGAGGTGAAAGTCGCCAAGTCCGAGGCTCCGGCCTTCACCGGAGTCTGGTGCGAAAGGGAGACGCTTCGCCCCGTCGGGCGGAGCTATCCGGGAACGGAGTTCTGCGTGGACATCGTCGTCAAGGGCCGCAAGACCGAGGTGCCCGACCGGTTCCGCAAGCACGTGGCCGAGAAGCTGAATCCGGAGCGGATCCAGAAGCTCGACGCCAAGGTGATCAGCTTGGACGTCGAGGTGTCCAAGGAGCACAACCCGCGCCAGGCCGACCGTTCCGACCGCGTGGAGATCACCCTGCGTTCGCGGGGCCCGGTGATCCGGGCCGAGGCCGCCGCCGCGGACCCGTACGCGGCGCTGGACCTGGCTCAGGACAAGCTGGAGGCCCGGCTGCGCAAGCAGCACGACAAGCGCTACACCCGCCGTGGCAATGGCCGCCTCTCGGCGGCCGAGGTCGCCGACGTCGTACCGGACGCCGCGCAGCTGAACGCGAATGGCGAGCCGTTCGTCGAGGAGAAGGCAAACGGGGTTCCGATCACCCGGATCGGATCTCTCGAAGTGCAGGGCGAAGGCCCGCTCATCGTCCGCGAGAAGACCCACTCGGCCGCACCCATGTCGCTCGACCAGGCTCTTTACGAAATGGAACTGGTCGGCCACGACTTCTATCTGTTCGTCGACTCCGAGACGAAGCTGCCCAGCGTCGTCTACCGACGTCACGCGTACGACTACGGCGTGATCCACGTGAACCCCGACGGGGCCTCCAGCTCGGAGCAGCCGCGCGGCGGTGCCGGGGGCGCGCTCGGCGGCTGAGCACATCATTCGCCGCCCCCGCGGGACGCTCCGTCTTCCCGCGGGGGCCTCTTGTGCGGGCCTCTCGTGTGGCGCGTATGCGCCAGGCAGCCATCGTCGGCCCCCCGCGCCGTGCCGCGGGCATGGAATCATGGCGGGCAGTCAACCGGCGGGGGTGCCCCTCCGGTTGGCCCAGCAGCTCGGCACATGCAGGGGCAGGGGGAGGAACGATGGCGGACAGCTTCGGGCCGGTGCGCGGTGACGACGGTACGGGCTGCCGTGCGGCGGACGCGGCGGCGGAGCCCGCCGGCGCGGCGGCCGGGGAGCCCATCCGGGTACTCGTGGTCGACGACCACGCGCTGTTCCGGCGCGGGCTGGAAATCGTCCTCGCGCAGGAGGAGGACATCCAGGTCGTCGGCGAGGCGGGGGACGGTGCGGAGGCCGTGGACAAGGCGGCCGACCTGCTGCCGGACATCGTGCTGATGGACGTACGGATGCCCAGGCGCGGCGGGATCGAGGCGTGTACCTCGATCAAGGAGGTGGCCCCCTCCGCGAAGATCATCATGCTGACGATCAGCGACGAGGAGGCCGACCTCTACGACGCGATCAAGGCGGGTGCGACCGGGTACCTGCTGAAGGAGATCTCGACGGACGAGGTGGCCACGGCGATCCGGGCGGTGGCGGACGGCCAGTCGCAGATCAGTCCGTCGATGGCGTCGAAGCTGCTCACCGAGTTCAAGTCGATGATCCAGCGGACCGACGAGCGGCGGCTGGTGCCGGCGCCGAGGCTGACGGACCGGGAGCTGGAGGTCCTGAAGCTGGTGGCCACCGGCATGAACAACCGTGACATCGCCAAGCAGTTGTTCATCTCCGAGAACACCGTGAAGAACCACGTCCGCAACATCCTGGAGAAGCTGCAGCTGCACTCCCGGATGGAGGCCGTGGTCTACGCGATGCGCGAGAAGATCCTCGAAATCCGCTAGCCGCCTCCCGCCGTCCGCCGGCCGCCTCCCGCCGCCGCCTACAGCGCGGCCAGTTCCGCCACGACGGCAGCGGCCTCCTGAGGGCTCTGGGCGCGGTCGACGCGGACCGTGTCGCAGCCGACCCACTCCGCCGCCTCCCGCAGGGCCTCCGCCATCGGGCGGGCCGCCTTCGGGGACGTCAGGGAGAGCTGGCGGGCGACCAGCGTGGTCCCCTCGCGGCCCGGGTCGACGCGGCCCTGGAGCCCGCCGCCCGCGAGCAGCGGCATCGCGAAGTACCCGTGTATCCGCTTCGGCTTGGGGACGTACGCCTCAAGGCGGTGCGTGAAGCCGAAGATCCGCTCCGTGCGGGGGCGGTCCCAGACCAGCGAGTCGAAGGGGGAGAGCAGCGTCGTGCGGTGGCGGCCCCGGGGGGTCGTCGCGAGCGCCGCGGGGTCCGCCCACGCCTGCTTCGCCCAGCCCTCCACCGCGACCGGCACCAGCCCGGAGTCCGCGATCACCGCGTCGACCTGGTCCCCCTTGAGGCGGTGGTAGTCCGCGATGTCGGCGCGGGTGCCCACGCCCAGCGACTGGCCGGCCAGGGCGACCAGGCGGCGCATGCACTCGCGGTCGTCCAGGTCGTCGTGGAGCAGCGCGTCGGGGACGGCGCGCTCGGGGAGGTCGTACACCCGCTTCCAGCCGCGGCGCTCGCTGCACACCACCTCGCCGGTGTCGAGCAGCCACTCCACCGCGATCTTGGTCTCGGACCACTCGAACCACTCGCCGCCGTTCTTGGCGCCGCCCAGCTCGGTCGAGGTCAGCGGGCCGTCGGCCTTGAGGCGGTCCAGGACCGCCTTCGTCGAGCGCTCCTTGTCCGGCAGGACGTGCCAGCGGTGGCCGCGGGCCCGGTTGGCGCGGCGCCGGAAGGCGAAATGCGGCCATTCCTCGATGGGCAGGATGCAGGCCGCGTGCGACCAGTACTCGAAGGCGTGGCGGTCGGACCAGTACGCCTTCTCCACGGTGTCCCTGCCGACCGCGCCCAGGCGGGCGTACGGGATCAGCTCGTGCGAGCGGGCCAGGACCGAGATCGTGTCCAGCTGTACGGCGCCCAGGTGGCGCAGGACGCCGCGGACCCCGCCGCGGCGGTCGGGCGCCCCGAGGAAGCCCTGCGCGCGCAGGGCGATCCGGCGGGCCTCGTCGGCGGACAGGGACACGGTCGGCGGAGGCAGGCTGCTCATGCGCCGAAGCCTAGGCGGCGCCACTGACATTGATACTCGTAGCGGGTTCCGGTGGTCGTGGCTCTGCCACTGACTGACGCCCTGCTGGGCTGTCTTGCGGCTGTACCGTCCGGCTGCCGGGCCCGTTCTCCATGGCAGCGGGCTCGTACGGGAGCCGGGAGGGCAGGCCCAGGTCGGACGGGAGCAGTGCGCCGGCCCAGCAGTCCAGCAGCACGCCGCCGTGTTCCATGCCGGCGCGCTGGACGCCCTCGATCAGGAAGCCCACCCGCTCGGCGACGGCGCGGGAGCCGTCGTTGCCGACCCCGGCGCGCCAGACGAGCCGTACGACGCCCGCCTCGGTGAACGCCCAGCGGACGGCTGCCCGCAGGGCCTCCGTCAGGTAGCCGCGGCCCCGGTGCCCGGCGACGGTCCAGTACCCGATCTCGTGGGTGTGCGCACCGGTCCGGTGCACGGCGAGCGTGGCGACCAGCGGGCCGTCGGTTCCGAGCCGGACGGCGAAGTTGTACGCGGTGTCCTCGCGCCATCCGGCCGGGACGCTTTCCGTCACGTAGGTCTCCGCGTGGGCGGGCTCGTACGGGACGGGCACCGAGATCCAGCGCTGGATCTCGGGGTCCTGGCAGGCGGCGTGCACCTCGGCGGCGTCCTCGGGGGTGTGAGGGCGCAGCACGAGGCGTTCGGTGGTCAGCGTGATCGGCTCCATGACCCGGGATTCTGCCGAGCCCCTAGTCGGCGGCCGACGTCAGGTAGGGCAGCGCGGGGGTCAGGCCGAGGTCGGAGGGGAGCAGGGCGCCCACCCAGGAGTCCCGGACGGTGTCGGCGCGGTGCAGGGAGGCGCGCAGGAGCCCCTCGATGCGGAAGCCGGCCTTCTCGGCGACGGCCCGCGAGCCGGCGTTGCCGACCTCGGCGCGCCATTCCAGGCGTACGGCGCCCAGCTCGGTGAAGGCCCAGCGGGCGACGGCGATCACGGCCTCGGTCATGAACCCCTGCCCGCGGTGCTCCTTGGCCGCCCAGTAGCCGATCTCGTACGAGTTCGTCCCGAAGACCTCGTGCACGTGGACGCCGACGGCCGCGACCAGCGGGCCGCCGGAGCCGAGGCGGACGGCGAAGGAGTAGCCGGTGCCGTCGCGCCAGCCGGCGGGGACCAGCTCGCCGACGAAGGCGCGGGCGTGCGCGCGTTCGTACGGGGTGGGGACCATGGTCCAGCGCTGGATCTCGGGGTCCTGGCAGATGGCGAAGACCTCGTCCTCGTCGGCCGGGGCGAAGGGGCGCAGTTCCAGTCGGGTGGTGTTCAGGGTGGTGGGCTCCATGGAGGGATTCTGGTTCGCCGCTGCGCTCGGGGCGAACACTTTTCCCTTACCCCGGCACCTTCGGAGTCCCCCGTACGTTCTCAATCGGGGCACTCACGCCCTTAGGGCCACGGCGGACCTCCCGACGCGACCACGTCCTCGCTTACGATGGCCGTTGCGGTGGGGCCCACCTGCCGTGCCCGTGTACGTACAGTGCCCAGGCCCGACCGGCAAGGAGACAAACCTCGGTGTCCGTCTTCAACAAGCTCATGCGTGCAGGCGAAGGCAAGATCCTGCGCAAACTGCACCGCATCGCGGACCAGGTCAACTCCATCGAAGAGGACTTCGTCAACCTCTCCGACGCCGAGTTGCGGGCGCTCACGGACGAGTACAAGCAGCGTTTCCAGGACGGCGAGAGCCTGGACGACCTGCTGCCCGAGGCCTTCGCGACCGTGCGCGAGGCCGCCAAGCGCGTCCTCGGCCAGCGTCACTACGACGTCCAGATCATGGGTGGCGCCGCGCTGCACCTCGGCTACGTGGCCGAGATGAAGACCGGTGAGGGCAAGACCCTCGTCGGCACCCTGCCCGCGTACCTGAACGCGCTGTCCGGCAAGGGCGTCCACCTGATCACGGTGAACGACTACCTCGCCGAGCGCGACTCCGAGCTGATGGGCCGGGTGCACAAGTTCCTCGGCCTGGAGGTCGGCTGCATCCTGGCGAACATGTCGCCGGCGCAGCGCCGCGAGCAGTACAGCTGCGACATCACCTACGGCACGAACAACGAGTTCGGCTTCGACTACCTGCGCGACAACATGGCGTGGTCCCAGGACGAGCTCGTCCAGCGCGGCCACAACTTCGCCGTGGTCGACGAGGTCGACTCGATCCTCGTCGACGAGGCCCGCACCCCGCTGATCATCTCCGGCCCGGCCGACCAGGCCACGAAGTGGTACGGGGACTTCGCGAAGCTGGTGACCCGCCTGAAGAAGGGCGAGCCCGGCCAGCCGCTGAAGGGCATCGAGGAGACCGGCGACTACGAGGTCGACGAGAAGAAGCGCACCGTCGCCATCCACGAGGTCGGTGTCGCCAAGGTCGAGGACTGGCTCGGCATCGAGAACCTCTACGAGTCGGTGAACACCCCGCTCGTCGGCTACCTGAACAACGCCATCAAGGCGAAGGAACTGTTCAAGAAGGACAAGGACTACGTCGTCCTCGACGGCGAAGTCATGATCGTTGACGAGCACACCGGCCGTATCCTCGCCGGCCGCCGCTACAACGAGGGCATGCACCAGGCGATCGAGGCGAAGGAAGGGGTGGACATCAAGGACGAGAACCAGACCCTCGCCACGATCACCCTGCAGAACTTCTTCCGCCTCTACTCGAAGCTGTCGGGCATGACCGGTACGGCCATGACCGAGGCCGCCGAGTTCCACCAGATCTACAAGCTCGGTGTCGTCCCGATCCCGACCAACCGCGACATGGTCCGCAAGGACCAGCCGGACCTGATCTACCGGACCGAGGTCGCGAAGTTCGCCGCCGTCGTCGACGACATCGCGGAGAAGCACGAGAAGGGCCAGCCGATCCTCGTCGGTACGACGTCGGTCGAGAAGTCCGAGTACCTCTCCCAGCAGCTCTCCAAGCGGGGCATCCCGCACGAGGTGCTCAACGCCAAGCAGCACGACCGTGAGGCGACGATCGTCGCCCAGGCCGGCCGCCGCGGCGCGGTCACGGTCGCCACGAACATGGCCGGCCGCGGTACCGACATCAAGCTCGGCGGCAACCCGGACGACCTCGCCGAGGCCGAGCTGCGTCAGCAGGGCCTGGACCCGGAGGAGCACATCGAGGAGTGGGCGCACGCCCTCCCCGCGGCGCTCACCCGGGCCGAGGCAGCCGTGAAGGCCGAGTTCGAGGAGGTCAAGGACCTCGGCGGGCTGTACGTGCTGGGCACCGAGCGCCACGAGTCGCGCCGTATCGACAACCAGCTGCGCGGCCGCTCCGGCCGACAGGGCGACCCGGGCGAGTCCCGCTTCTACCTGTCGCTGGGCGACGACCTGATGCGGCTGTTCAAGGCGCAGATGGTCGAGCGCGTCATGGCGATGGCCAACGTGCCGGACGACGTGCCGATCGAGAACAAGATGGTGACGCGCGCGATCGCGTCGGCCCAGTCGCAGGTCGAGACCCAGAACTTCGAGACGCGCAAGAACGTCCTGAAGTACGACGAGGTCCTCAACAGCCAGCGCGAGGTCATCTACAGCGAGCGCCGCCGCGTCCTGGAGGGCGAGGACCTGCAGGAGCAGGTGCGCTTCATGATGGACGACACCATCGACGCGTACATCGCGGCCGAGACGGTCGAGGGCTTCGCCGAGGAGTGGGACCTGGAGCGCCTGTGGGGCGCCTTCAAGCAGCTCTACCCGGTGAAGGTCACCATCGAGGAGCTGGAGGAGGCCGCGGGCGACCGGGCGGGCATCACCGCCGAGTTCATCGCGGAGTCCATCAAGGACGACATCCACGAGCAGTACGAGGCGCGCGAGAAGACGCTCGGCTCCGACATCATGCGCGAGCTGGAGCGGCGCGTGGTGCTGTCGGTGCTGGACCGCAAGTGGCGCGAGCACCTGTACGAGATGGACTACCTGCAGGAGGGCATCGGCCTGCGGGCGATGGCCCAGAAGGACCCGCTGGTCGAGTACCAGCGCGAGGGCTTCGACATGTTCAACGCCATGCAGGACGGCATCAAGGAGGAGTCCGTCGGCTACCTGTTCAACCTGGAGGTTCAGGTCGAGCAGCAGGTCGAGGAGCTTCCGGTGCAGGACGCGGCGCCGTCGCTGACGAAGGAGCCCGTGCCGGCCGGGCGTCCGGAGATCCGGGCGAAGGGGCTGGATGCTCCGCAGCGGCCGGACCGGCTGCACTTCTCGGCGCCGACGGTCGACGGGGAGGGCGGGGTCGTCGAGGGCGACTTCGAGTCCGAGGGTGCCGGTGGTGACGGTGACGGGATGACGCGGGCGGAGCGGCGCAAGGCGCAGAAGGCTTCCGGCGGGCGTCGCCGCAAGAAGTAGCCCCGCCCGGGGCTGATCCACCGGCCGGGGCCGGACACCGTGGGGTGTCCGGCCCCGGCCGTGTCGTATGCCGGGTGCGGCGCCGCTGCTGGGGGCTCCGCCCCCGGACCCCCGCACCTCAAGCGCCGGCGGGGCTGAGGATCGGGGCTCCGGCCCGGAGCCCGCGCCTCGAACGCCGGCGGGGCTCAGGATCGGGGCTCCGCCCCGGACCCCGCGTCTCGAACGCTGGCGGGGCTGAAGGTCGGGGCTCCGCCCCGGGCCCTGCGCCTCAAGCGCCGGCGGGGCTGAAGGTCGGGGCTCCGGCCCGGAGCCCGCGCCTCGAACGCCGGCGGGGCTGGGGCGTGGGCCGGCGGGGATCAGGGGCGGCGGCCCTGGATTTCGATTGCCGCGCAGCGCCAGCGGAGGTCCGGGCCCTGTTCCAGGCGGAAGGCCATCGCCGTCATGCGGTCGCCCGTGGCGATGCGGGCGAAGGCCTCGATGACGCCCGGGCCCGGGGTGAAGCGGCCGCACTGGCGGACGACCGGGCGCAGGCGGTCGCGCTCGGGGTCGCCCCAGCCCGAGGGGGCCAGGGTGACCAGCTGCTGGTAGGCGGGGCCGACGGTGTGGCCGAGGAGGGAGTGGACCGGCCGGAGGCCGCTGACGACTGCCAGGAGGCGTTCGGCGAACCAGTGGTGCGGGCCGAGCCGAAGGGCCCGCGGCGGGGCCGCCGGGCGCCGCGTGTCGCGCCTCCCGGCGGGCCGGGTCCGGGACTGGCCGCCGGTCCGGCGGCGGGCCGCCTCGCCGCCGATCGTGCCGCGCATCGTGGTGGTGTCCATCGCGATCTGCCCCCGAACAGGCCGGGCCCGGAGCGGTACCGGGCGGTAACTTGGTGGGGATCTTCTACGGCCGCCCGAACACGCTCCGCAACCGTCCGCCTCCCCGGGCCCAGCCCCCGGCCCGGTTCACCTATCCGAGTGCGTGGCGCGCTGCCCGGCGCCTCGGCGGCGTGCCCGAAGGGACCGGGGTGGACGGCCGCGGGTCCCGCTCCCGCACCCCGAAGGGGGACGGGGCCGTCACCCACAGGGGCGCGGGCCCCGCCGCCGTCGCGCGCACCCGGGGGCGGGCGGCCGTCTCCCGGTGGGAGTGGGGGCGGTCGTATCCTGGGGACGTTTCCGACTACCGAAAGCAGCCGGCCATGCGCGTGTACGTCCCCCTGACCCTCCCCGGGCTCGCCGAGGCGCACAAGGCGGGTGAGCTGGGCCCCGGTCCGCTGCGTGCGTACGCCGTCACGCCCGGGCTGCGCGAGTGGTACGTGTCGGACGACATCGAGGAGCTGGAGTACGCGGCCCTGAGCCGCGCCGCGGCCGCCTCCCTGCGGCTGATCGCCGCCGACCCGGCGGCCCCGCGCAGGCGGGTCGTCGTCGCCCTGGACGTCGCCGACAAGGCCGCCACCGCCACCCCCGGGGTCGACGAGGCCACCCTCGGCCAGGTCGCCCTCGCCGACGCCGTACGGCTCGCCGTGGCCGCCGCCGTGCACGTCGACGCCGACGACGCCGAGCAGGACGTGGCCGCCGCCGCCGCGGCCGTCGACGCCGCCGACGCCGGGGACGACGACGCGCAGTTCACCGTCGACGGAGCCGAGGACCACGAGCTGCTGTGGTTCGGCGTGCAGGAGATTCCGGGGCTGCTCAAGTGACCTCCGTACACGCGACGCACATCGTCTGGGACTGGAACGGCACGCTGCTCCACGACATCGACGCCGTGATGGCTGCGACCAACGCCAGCTTCGCCGAGCTCGGCTTCGCGCCGATCACCCTGGAGACGTACCGCGACCTGTACGTCGTACCGGTGCCCAAGTTCTACGAGCGCCTCATGGGCCGGCTGCCCACCGATGAGGAGTGGCTGGTCATGGACGACACGTTCCACCGGCACTACTGGGCCGCCGCCGAGGACGCCGGGCTCGCCGAGGGTGCCCTGGAACTGCTCCAGGGCTGGCAGCGGGACGGGCTCACCCAGTCGCTGCTGTCCCTCGCGCCCCACGAGAAGCTGGTGCCGCTGGTACGGTTCCACGGCATCGAGCGGCACTTCCTGCGCGTCGACGGACGCGTCGGTCCCTCCCACACCAGCAAGGCAGGACATCTCGTACGCCACCTGTCCGCCCTGGAGGGGACGGGGGTGACCGCGGAACGTACGGTCCTCATCGGAGACGCCGTGGACGACGCGCTCGCCGCGGCCCACGTCGGCGCCCGGGCCGTCCTCTACACGGGCGGTTCGCACAGCCGCAGCAGTCTCGAATCGGCCGGTGTGCCCGTCGTCGACACCCTGGCCGACGCCGTACGGACAGCTCGCGAGCTGTCCGAATAGGCACTGGACAGGCCACTGCACGGACTGCTCTTCACGTCGCTGGCCAGAGTGTCAAAGTTCCACCCCAAGATTTGTACAGAAGCAGTGCATGACGACCTGGGGGTGGGGCGAGATAGCCTTGTACCCGTGATCAGCGCGATAGTCATCGGGGGCACTGGAGCCTCCGGCCTGCGCCCGGCGCACAACCGTGCCCGGGCCTTCGCTGATTTCCGCCGCCGGGACCTCTCGCCGATCATGGCCGATTCCCTCCCGGCAGGCCTTCTCGACGGCATAGCGTCGATCCCGAACGGATTCCCCGCCTCGCGGCGCTACGCCCTTCCTTCCTTCTTCACCTACGTCACGCAATGGCGCGCGACAGGAGCCAGAGGACATGCAGACCAAGCTGGACGAAGCAAAGGCCGAGCTGCTCGCGCGGGCGGCACGGGTAGCTGAGAACAGCCCGGCCGGGGGGCTACTTCCGACTGGGTCCGAGCAGGGGGAGCGTCCCGACCGGGACACAGTGCTCGCCTACCTCCAGCGCTACTACCTGCACACCGCCCCCGAAGACCTGCTGGACCGGGACCCGGTCGACGTGTTCGGGGCAGCGCTCTCGCACTACCGGCTCGCGGAGAACCGGCCGCAGGGCACCGCGAACGTGCGCGTGCACACGCCCACCGTCGAGGAGAACGGCTGGACCTCCAGCCACTCCGTCGTCGAGGTCGTCACCGACGACATGCCCTTCCTCGTGGACTCCGTGACCAACGAGCTGTCCCGCCAGGGCCGCGGCATCCACGTCGTGATCCACCCGCAGGTCGTCGTCCGCCGTGACATCGCCGGCAAGCTGATCGAGATCCTCGGCCCCGACTGCGACGCGCACGGTCCCCGCACCGCGCGCCCCCACGACTCCCTCGTGGAGTCCTGGATCCACGTCGAGATCGACCGCGAGACCGACCGCGCCGACCTCAAGCAGATCACCGGCGACCTGCTGCGCGTCCTGTCCGACGTACGCGAGTCCGTCGAGGACTGGGAGAAGATGCGCGACGCGGCGCTGCGCATCGCCGAAGGCCTGCCCGACGAGCCGACCGCCCCGGACCTGCGCGAGTACGAGCTCGAAGAGGCCCGCGAACTGCTGCGCTGGCTCGCCGACGACCACTTCACGTTCCTCGGCTACCGCGAGTACAACCTCGTCGACGGCGACGCCCTCTCGGCCGTCCCCGGCACCGGCCTCGGCATCCTGCGCTCCGACCCGCACCACAGCGGCAAGGACGACGGCCACCCCGTCTCGCCGTCCTTCAACCGGCTGCCCGCCGACGCCCGCGCCAAGGCCCGCGAGCACCGCCTGCTGGTGCTGACCAAGGCCAACAGCCGCTCCACCGTGCACCGCCCCTCGTACCTCGACTACGTGGGCGTCAAGAAGTTCGACGCCGACGGCAACGTCGTCGGCGAGCGCCGCTTCCTCGGCCTGTTCTCCTCCGCCGCGTACACCGAGTCCGTGCGCCGCGTCCCGGTCGTCCGCCGCAAGGTCGCCGAGGTCCTCGAGCGGGCCGGCTTCGCGCCGTCCAGCCACGACGGCCGCGACCTGCTGCAGATCCTGGAGACCTACCCGCGCGACGAGCTGTTCCAGACGCCCGTCGACCAGCTCCAGTCGATCGTCACCTCGGTGCTCTACCTCCAGGAACGCCGCCGGCTGCGGCTGTACCTGCGCCAGGACGAGTACGGCCGCTACTACTCGGCGCTCGTCTACCTGCCGCGCGACCGGTTCACCACCGGCGTCCGGCTGCGCCTGATGGACATCCTGAAGGAGGAGCTCGACGGCATCAGCGTCGACTTCACCGCCTGGAACACCGAGTCGATCCTCTCCCGCATCCACTTCGTCGTCCGCGTCCCGCAGGGCAAGGAACTGCCCGTCCTCACCGACACCGACGTCGAGCGCATCGAGGGCCGCCTCGTCGACGCCGCCCGCTCCTGGGCCGACGGCTTCGCCGAGGCCATGGTCGCCGAGCTCGGTGAGGAGCGCGCCGCCGAACTGCTGCGCAAGTACGGCACCTCCTTCCCCGAGGGCTACAAGGCCGACCACTCGCCGCGCGCGGCCGTCGCCGACCTGTGCCACCTGGAGAAGCTCTCCGCCAGCGACCGCCCGTTCGCGCTCTCGCTGTACGAGCCGGTCGGCGCGGCCCCCGGCGAGCGCCGCTTCAAGATCTACCGCACCGGCGAGCAGGTCTCGCTCTCCGCGGTCCTGCCGGTGCTGCAGCGCCTGGGCGTCGAGGTCACCGACGAGCGCCCGTACGAGCTGCGCCGCACCGACCGGGTCAGCGCCTGGATCTACGACTTCGGCCTGCGGATGCCCGCCGCCGGCGCCAACGGCGACTCGTACCTCGGCGACGACGCCCGCGAGCGCTTCCAGGAGGCCTTCTCGGCCGTCTGGACCGGCGAGGCGGAGAACGACAACTTCAACACCCTGGTGCTGAGCGCCGGGCTCACCTGGCGGCAGGCCGTCGTCCTGCGCGCGTACGCCAAGTACCTGCGCCAGGCCGGCTCCACCTTCAGCCAGGACTACATGGAGGACACCCTCCGCAACAACGTCCACACCACCCGGCTGCTGGTCTCGCTGTTCGAGGCCCGGCTGTCGCCCGCGCGGCAGACCGCCGGCACCGAGCTCGTCGACGCCATGCTGGAGGAGCTGGACGGGGCCCTGGACCAGGTCGCCTCGCTCGACGAGGACCGCATCCTGCGGGCCTTCCTCACCCTCATCAAGGCCACCCTGCGCACCAACTTCTTCCAGGAGGCGCGGGGCTTCGAGTGGCACGACTACGTGTCGATGAAGTTCGACCCGCAGGCCATCCCGGACCTGCCGGCGCCCCGCCCGGCGTACGAGATCTGGGTGTACTCGCCGCGGGTCGAGGGCGTGCACCTGCGCTTCGGCAAGGTCGCGCGCGGTGGTCTGCGCTGGTCCGACCGGCGCGAGGACTTCCGCACGGAGATCCTTGGCCTGGTCAAGGCGCAGATGGTGAAGAACACGGTGATCGTGCCGGTCGGCGCCAAGGGCGGCTTCGTCGCCAAGCAGCTCCCGGACCCGTCCGTGGACCGTGACGCCTGGCTCGCCGAGGGCATCGCCTGCTACCGCATGTTCATCTCGGCGCTGCTCGACATCACCGACAACCTGGTGGCGGGCGAGGTCGTGCCGCCCGAGGACGTGGTCCGCCACGACGGGGACGACACGTACCTCGTCGTCGCCGCCGACAAGGGCACCGCGACGTTCTCCGACATCGCCAACGAGGTCGCGGTCTCGTACAACTTCTGGCTCGGCGACGCCTTCGCGTCGGGCGGCTCGGCCGGCTACGACCACAAGGGGATGGGCATCACCGCCCGCGGCGCGTGGGAGTCCGTCAAGCGGCACTTCCGCGAGCTCGGCCACGACACCCAGACCCAGGACTTCACGGTCGTCGGTGTCGGCGACATGTCCGGCGACGTCTTCGGCAACGGCATGCTGCTCTCCGAGCACATCCGCCTGGTCGCGGCCTTCGACCACCGGCACATCTTCATCGACCCGAACCCGGACGCGGCCACCTCGTACGCCGAGCGCCGGCGCCTGTTCGAGCTGCCGCGCTCCTCGTGGGCCGACTACGACACCTCGCTGATCTCGGCGGGCGGCGGCATCCACCCGCGTTCCGCGAAGGCCGTCCCGGTCACCGCGCAGGTCCGCGCGGCCCTCGGTATCGAGGCGGGCGTCACCAAGATGACGCCGGCCGAGCTGATGCAGGCGATCCTCAAGGCCCCCGTGGACCTGGTGTGGAACGGCGGCATCGGTACGTACGTCAAGGCCACGGCCGAGACGCACGCGGACGTCGGCGACAAGGCCAACGACGCCATCCGCGTCAACGGCTCCGACGTGCGGGCCAAGGTCATCGGCGAGGGCGGCAACCTGGGCCTGACCCAGCTCGGCCGGATCGAGTTCGCCCGCTCCGGCGCCGACGGCGAGGGCGGCAAGATCAACACCGACGCCATCGACAACAGCGCCGGCGTGGACACCTCCGACCACGAGGTGAACATCAAGATCCTGCTCAACGCGGTCGTCGCGGACGGCGACATGACCGTCAAGCAGCGCAACAAGCTGCTCGCCGAGATGACCGACGAGGTCGGCGGGCTGGTGCTGCGCAACAACTACGCGCAGAACACGGCGCTCGCCAACGGCGCGGCGCAGGCCCCCAGCCTGCTCCACGCGCAGCAGCGCTTCATGCGCCGCCTGGAGCGCGAAGGCCTGCTCAACCGGCAGCTGGAGTTCCTGCCCACCGACCGGCAGATCCGTGAGCTGCTGAGCAACGGCAGGGGCCTGACCCAGCCGGAGCTGGCCGTCCTGTTCGCCTACACCAAGATCACGGTGGCGGACGAGCTCATCGCCACCGAGCTGCCGGACGATCCGTACCTGCGCCGCCTGCTCTACGCGTACTTCCCGGCCGCGCTGCGCGAGAAGTTCCCCGAGCAGGTCGAGGGGCACGCGCTGCGCCGGGAGATCACCACCACGCTCCTGGTCAACGACACCGTCAACACGGGTGGTTCGACCTTCCTGCACCGCCTGCGCGAGGAGACCGGCGCCTCCACGGAGGAGATCGTCCGGGCGCAGCTCGCGGCCCGTGAGATCTTCGGCCTGGCCGAGGTGTGGGACTCGGTGGAGGCCCTCGACAACAAGGTCGCGGCCGGCGTCCAGACCCGGATCCGGCTGCACTCGCGGCGCCTGGTCGAGCGCGGTACTCGCTGGCTGCTGAACAACCGGCCGCAGCCGCTCCAGATCACCGAGACCATCGACTTCTTCGCGGAGCGGGTCGGTCACGTCTGGGCCGAGCTGCCGAAGCTGGTGCGCGGCGCCGACCTGGAGTGGTACCAGTCGATCATGGACGAGCTGACGGGCGAGGGCGTCCCGGAGGAACTGGCGGCCAAGGTCGCCGGCTTCTCCTCGGCCTTCCCGACGCTCGACGTCGTCGCGATCGCGGACCGCACCGGGGTGGCTCCGCTGGACGTCGCCGAGGTCTACTACGACCTCGCCGACCGCCTGGACATCACCCAGCTGATGGACCGGATCATCGAGCTGCCGCGGGCCGACCGCTGGCAGTCCATGGCCCGCGCCTCCATCCGCGAGGACCTGTTCGCGGCGCACGCGGCCCTGACCGCCGACGTCCTGTCGGTGGGCAACGGCAGCTCGACTCCCGAGGAGCGCTTCCGGGCGTGGGAGGAGAAGAACGCGGCGATCATCGGGCGGGCCCGGACGACCCTGGACGAGATCCGGGGCTCGGACGCCTTCGACCTGGCGAACCTGTCGGTGGCGATGCGGACGATGCGCAGCCTGCTGCGCGCCCATAGCTAGTCGTTCTCGCGGAACGGGCCGGGCCCGGGACCTTGTGGTCCCGGGCCCGGCCCGTTCGCGTGCGGGTGCGGCTCCGTTGCGGGGGCTCTGCCCCCGAACCCTCCCCCAGACTCCGTCCGGGGGGACCCCCAGCGCCTCAAACGCCGGCGGAGCCGGGGTTGGTCCGCCGGCGGGGCTGGGATTGCCCCGCCGAGGCTGGGAAGGGGGCCGGAGGGTCAGCGGCCCGCGGTGAAGGCCTCGTACGCGTCGCAGACCTCGGCGGAGGGGCCGTCCATGCGCAGGACGCCCGACTCCAGCCAGATCGCGCGGTCGCAGGTCTCGCGGACCGTGTTGATGCCGTGGCTGACGAGGAAGACGGTGCCCGCGCGCTCGCGGAGTTCCTCGATGCGGGCCTGGCTGCGCCGCTGGAAGGCGGCGTCGCCCGTGGCCAGGGCCTCGTCGATCATCAGCACGTCGTGGTCCTTGGCGGCGGCGATGGAGAACCGCAGCCGGGCGCCCATGCCGGAGGAGTACGTACGCATGGGCAGGGAGATGAAGTCGCCCTTCTCGTTGATGCCGGAGAAGTCGACGATGTCCTGGTAGCGCTCCTGGACCTGCTGCCTGGACATGCCCATCGCGAGGCCGCCGAGGATGACGTTGCGCTCGCCGGTCAGGTCGTTCATCAGGGCGGCGTTCACGCCGAGGAGCGAGGGCTGGCCGTGCGAGTAGACCGCGCCGCGGGCCACCGGCTGAAGGCCGGCGATGGCTTTGAGCAGCGTGGACTTGCCCGAGCCGTTGGAGCCGATGAGGCCGATGGCCTCACCCTTGTACGCGGTGAAGCTGACGCCCTTGACGGCGTGCACCTCGCGGACGCCGGGGGCGGGCTTGCCGGAGAAGATCCGGCTGAGCGCCGCGGTGGCGCCGCCCTTGCGGCCGCCGCCCGCGTGGACCTTGTAGACGACGTGGACCTCGTCCGCGATCACGGTGGGGACGCGGGTCTTCGTTGCGGTGTCAGCCACGGCCGTACTCCTCCTCAGCCTTCCAGAAGTAGATGAATCCGCCGACGCCGGCGAGCAGGGCCCAGCCGATGGCGATCGGCCACACGTGGTGCGGAAGCGAGTGCGCCTCGAAGCTGTCGATCAGCGCGAAGCGCATCAGGTCGATGTAGACGGCCGCCGGGTTGAGCTTGAGCATCATCGACACCCAGTGCGGCAGGTGGTCGCTCTTGAGCATCGAGTCGATGGACCACATGACGCCCGACGAGTACATCCAGGTGCGCAGGACGAACGGCATCAGCTGGCTGACGTCCGGGCTCTTGCTGCCGATGCGGGCCAGCACCATCGCGCAGCCGGCGGCGAAGAAGGCCATCAGCAGGAGCGTCGGGACGGCCAGGAACCAGGACGGGGCGGGCGTCTGGCCGAAGGCGAGCAGCAGGACGACCAGAGCGCCCATGGTGACGAGCAGCTGCTGGAAGAGCTGGATGACGGTGGAGAGGGGCAGGCTCGCGCGGGGGAAGTGCAGGGCGCGGACCAGACCGAGGTTGCTGTGGACGGCCCGGGTGCCGGCGTTGATGGAGCTGCCGATGAAGTCCCAGACGAAGACGCCGGTGATCAGGAACGGCACGTAGTCGGGCACGTCGTGGCTGGCCCGCATGACGATGCCGAAGATGAAGTAGTAGACCGCCGCGTTGAGCAGCGGGGTCACCAGGTGCCAGACCTGGCCGAGCTTCGCCGTGCTGTACGTGGCCTGCATACGGGCGGTCGCGTAGGCGGTGACGAAGTGGCGGCGGCCCCAGAGCTCCGCGATGTAGCGGGGGAGCGTGGGGCGGGCGCCGCTGAGGGTCAGGCCGTGGGCGGCGGCCAGCTCCGCGGGGGTCGCGGGTGCGGGTGCGGTCTTGGGTGCGGTCGCGGTGGTCACAAGGATCGCTTTCGCCGGGGTCGGGGCGTGCGCTGGCCGGGGCTACTACCTCCCAGCGGCAGCTGGGGAGGGACGGGTCCGTATCGTCGCTACGGTGAGGGTAGGGTGCGGTTCGTCGGAACGCAACCGTATCGTCGTGACGCGCGAAGCTATGCTGTGTGCATGACCACGGAGCCTGCCGCCCCCGCCCCCGCCCGCCGTGCCCCTGCCGGGGCCGCCGTCCTGCGCGAGGACGTGACCGAGGCGATCCGGGCGGCGGTGGTCGAGGAGCTGGCCGCGGTCGGCTTCTCCCGGATGTCCATCGAGGGCATCGCGCGGCGGGCCGGGGTGGGGAAGACCGCGGTCTACCGCCGGTGGAAGTCGAAGCTGCACCTGGTCCTGGACCTGGTGGGCGCCTTCGCGGCGGACGGCCTGCCGGTGCCGGAGACGGGGTCGCTGTACGGGGACGTACGGGCCCTGCTGGAGGTCATGTCACACGTGCTGCGGCATCCGGTGGCCTCGGCGGTGATTCCCGACCTGCTGGTCGAGGCGGCGCGGAACCCGGAGATCGCGGACGCGGTGCGGGGCGCTCTGCTGGACGGGCAGCGGCGGATGGCGGAGGGGATCGTCTCCGGCGCGGTGTCGCGGGGCGAGCTGCCGGAGGGTGTCGACCCCGGGCGGGCGCTCGATCTGGCGATCGGGCCGCTGTACTGGCGGCAGGTGGTCGTCCGCGAAGCCGTGCCCGCCGGCTACCTGGACGACCTGGCCCGCTCGGTCGTCGCGGGCCTGCGCGCCGCCTGATCCCCGGGGCCGCCTGCGCCTCGATCGTCGGCGGGGCTGAAAGACCGGGGCTCCGCCCCGCACCCCGCGCCTCAAACGCCGGCGGGGCTGGGTTGTGCCCGCGCGGCTCAAGACCCGGGGCTCCGCCCCGGACCCTCCCCCAGACTCCGTCCGGGGGGACCCCCACGCCTCAAACGCCGGCGGGGCTGGATTGTGCCCGGCGGGGCTGGATTGTGCCTGGCGAGGCTGGGTTGTGCCCGGCGGGGCTGACTTGTGCCTGGCGGGGCTGGGTTTTGGCCGGCTCGGGCCGTAGGTGTGCGCAGCGGGAGTGCTGGGGGCTGGATTGCCCGGAGGGCAATTTCAGCCCCGCCGGAGTTTGAGGCGTGGGGTCTGGGGCGGAGCCCCAGGGGCGGAGCCCCAGGGGCGGAGCCGCGCCGGCGGTTACGGCCAGACCGGGGTCAGGGTCGGGGTCGGGGCGGGGGCCGCGGGGGTGGGGTGGCGGTCCTCCAGGGGGATGATCGGCGGGGTCGGGGCGGCGGCGGACTGGCCCAGGAAGACGCGGCGCACGACGCGCTCCGCCGCGTTGCCGTCGTCGTACGAGCAGAACCGCGCGCGGAAGGCAGACCGCAGCTGCGCGGAGCGGGAGCCCTGCCAGTGGCCCGTGGCGAAGATGTCCACCAGCTCGTCCTCCGTGCGGGCGATCGCCCCCGGCGGGCAGGAGCGGAGGTCGAAGTAGGTGCCACGGGCGGCTTCGTACGCCTCCCAGTCGTCCGCGTGGATCACGATCGGCCGGTCCAGCGCCGCGTAGTCGAACATCAGGGACGAGTAGTCCGTCACCAACGCGTCCGAGGCCAGGCAGAGTTCCTCCACCGAGGGGTGGGAGGAGACGTCGATCAGACGCGGGTGCGGGTCGAGGCCGGCCTCCGGGGAGTCCGCGTACGTCAGGTGCGTGCGGACCAGCAGCGTGAACCGCGGCCCGAGATCGCGCAGCACCCGCTCGAAGTCCAGGTGGTCCGGCCGGCTGCGCCGGTAGTCGCGGTGCGTGGGCGCGTACAGGACCGCGGTCGTGCCGGGCGCGATGCCGAGCCGTTCGCGCAGGTCCAGGACGTCCGCCTGGGTGGCGCGGTGGAAGACGTCGTTGCGGGGGTAGCCGTATTCGAGGGTCGTGTACGAGGACGGGACGGCCTTCTCCCAGACCAAGGTGGAGTGCCGGTTCGCGGAGAGCAGGTAGTCCCACTGGTCGGCGCCCCGCAGCAGGCCCGCGAAGTCCGTGGTCGGGGTGGCCGCCGGGCGGTCCTGGAGGTCGAGGCCGACCCGCTTGAGCGGGGTCCCGTGCTGGGTCTGGACCAGGATCTGGCCCCGGCGCTTGACCAGGCTGCGCTCGAAGTTGACGTTCGTGACCAGGTACGTGGCCCTGGCGAGGGCCGTCCAGTACGCCGCCGAGCCCGGGCGCAGCGCCGCCGTCTCCCGGGGCAGGGTCGCCGCGTGCGCCGGGTCGCAGATCCACGCCGTCCGCATCCGGGGCGCCAGCTCGCGCAGCTTCGCCTCGATCGCCGCCGGGTTGCAGGCGTAACCGCCGTGCCAGTACGCGGAGAAGACCGCCAGTTCGGAGCGGAGGGGAAGGAGGCGCTGGATCCGGTAGTGGAGCCGGAGCGCGGTCTCGCGCAGCCCCCGCCAGAGGGCCGAGCAGCCGCGCCCCGCCGCCAGCGCCGCCGAGCGCAGGACCGACAGCAGCCGGTACGTGCGCCGGGTCCCCAGCCGCATCAGGGTGTGCCGGACGCGGTCGGTCCGGGACAGGGACAGCGGCAGCGCGCCCGCCCCGCCCGGGGCCCGGTAGCGGCGCAGCAGCGCGGCGGCCCGGCCGAAGAACTCGGACCGGATGCCGCGCGGGAGCCGGCGCGGATCGGCGTACAGGGCGCAGAAGTGCTCGGCCATCCGCCGGTGCACGGCGGGGCGCCAGCGCTCCAGTTCGGGGCGCCCGGCGAGGTAGCCGAAGACCCGGTCGTACTGGTCGAAGATGTCGAGGTGGCGGCGGCTGGAGGTGGTCAGGATCGACCCCGTCCGCCGCTGGCGGTAGTGCACGCAGACCCGGTCCAGGACGGCGACGGACTCCGCGGCCAGCAGCGCCGGGTAGGTCCAGGGGGTGTCCTCGTAGAAGCCGGGCGGGAAGGAGAAGCCCTCGCGCTCCACGTACTCGCGGCGGTACGCCTTGTTCCACACCACCATCAGCATGCCGAGCAGCGTCGGGCGGTCGGCGAGGCGGAAGCTGGCCGGGCCCTCCTCGGACAGCCGGTGCGAGAGGCGGTTGCGCACCAGTTCGCCGGTCCAGAAGGTGCGCGCGTAGTCGTAGACCAGGACGTCGGGGGAGCCGGTGGCCTTCAGCCGGTCGGTGATGGCCTGCAGGGCGCCGGGGGCCAGGGTGTCGTCGCCGTCGAGGAAGACCAGGTAGTCGCCGGTGGCCCGGGCCAGGCCCGCGTTGCGGGCCGGGCCCAGCCCGAGGTTGTGCGCCAGGTGCACCGCGGTGACCCGGGGGTCCCGGGCCGCGTACTCGTCGATGATCGAGCCGCAGGCGTCCGGGGAGGCGTCGTCGACCGCGATCAGTTCCAGATCCGGGTACGACTGCGTCAGGACCGAGTCCAGACTCTCCTGGAGGTACGCCTGGACCTTGAACGCGGGCACGATGACGCTGAACCGGGGCACGGCACATCCAGGGGTCGGCGGGCGGGCATATTGCCAAGCAACCCCTGGCGTGGCGATCGGGTTACGCAGCGTGTGGCATTCGGGTTACGCAGGGTCAACACCGCACGTCATCGGGGTCGCGCCGACCGGAGCGCGTCACTTGATCGCGCCCGCCATCACCCCCGAGACGAACTGCCGCTGGAAGGCGAAGAAGACGACGAGCGGCACCACCATCGACAGGAACGCGCCGGGCGCCAGCACGTCGATGTTGTTCCCGAACTGCCGTACCTGCTGCTGGAGCGCGACCGTGACCGGCGGGTTGGCCGAGTCCGCGAAGACCAGCGCGACCAGCATGTCGTTCCACACCCACAGGAACTGGAAGATGCCGAGCGAGGCGATCGCCGGACCGCCCAGCGGCAGCACCACCCGGGCGAACAGCCGCAGTTCGCCCGCGCCGTCGAGGCGGGCCGCCTCCAGCAGCTCGCGCGGGATCTCCGCGAAGAAGTTCCGCAGCAGGAACACGGCGAAGGGCAGACCGAAGGCGGTGTGGAAGAGCACCACGCCCGCGGTGGTCTCGAACAGTCCGATGTAACCGAAGAGTTCGGAGACCGGGATCAGCGCCACCTGTACGGGGACGACCAGCAGCCCGACGACGACCAGGAAGAGCCAGTCCCGTCCGGGGAACTCCAGCCAGGCGAAGGCGTATCCGGCGAACGCGCCCAGCACGAGGACGAGCAGCGTCGCCGGGACGGCGATCGCGACCGTGCTCAGCAGCGAGCCGGTGATCGTGTCGTTGGCCAGCAGCCGCTCGTAGTTGCCGGCCGTCAGCCGCGACGGCGCGGACAGCACCTTCCACCAGCCGCCCTTGTTGAGGTCGGTGGGGGAGAGGAAGGAGGAGATGAGCAGGCCGAGGGTGGGCAGCAGCCAGAACAGCGCGGCCGCGACCAGGAAGACGCGCACGAGGCCGCTCGCGGCGAGCTTGGCGTAAGCGGCCCGGCCCGCCGTCCGCCTCCCGGCCGTCCGCCGCCCCGCCGTCCGACTGCCGGCCGGCGGTGCGGCTTCCGCCGGTATCGCCACCGCCGGTTCGGCCACCGGCGTCGGGTCCGGCGTCCGGTCGGAACCGCTCATCGGGACCCCTCCTTGCGCAGCCTACGGATGTTCACCAGCATCACCGGGACCACCAGCACCAGCAGGAGGACGGCGATCGCGCTGCCCAGGCCCGGATCGGCGTCCGTGCCGAAGGAGGTCCGGTACAGCTGGAGCGCGAGCACGTTCGCGTCGTCCTGCACCGCTCCCGGCGCGATCACGAAGACCAGGTCGAAGATCTTCATGACGTTGATGACGAGGGTGACGAGCACGACTGCCAGGACGGGCCCCAGCAGAGGGACGGTGATCCGGCGGAACACCTGCCACTCGTTCGCCCCGTCCACCCGCGCCGCCTCCAGCAGCTCGCGCGGTACGGCGGCCAGCCCGGCCCCGATCAGCACCATCGCGAACCCGGCCCACATCCACACGTACGCCCCGATGACCGCCGGGGTGACGAGCGTCGGGCCGAGCCACTGGACTCCCCCGTACGCCTCCTGGAAGTTCACCGCCGGCAGGCGCAGCCGCGCCCCGTCGGCCTTCGCGGACAGGGTGAAGGTGCCGTCGGCGCGGGCCGTCGCCCTGTCGACCACCTTGCCGTCCTTGACCGCCTCGATCCGCATCCCGGCGAAGGCCTGCTCGGTGGGGTCGACCGTGTTCGTACGGCCGCCCCCGCCGCGGGTGAAGTCCTGCCAGGCCGTCCCGGTGACCTTGCCGGGCTCGGCGGGAGCCGCCTTGGCCGTACGGGTCCCCTCGGGCAGCGCCTCCGGGGCCACGCCGACCAGCGGGAGCAGCACCGGGGTGCCTGCCCGTACGGGATCACGGGTCACGAAGGCGCCCCCGCCGGCGTCCGCCAGCGGGGAGTCCCGGCCCGGGCGGGCCTTGGGGAACGCCGAGGACTCCGCGAAGGTGTCGTGGACCCCGACCCAGACCGCGTTCGCGACGCCCCGGTCGGGGTCGTGGTCGTAGACGAGGCGGAAGATGATGCCCGCCGCCAGCATCGAGATCGCCATCGGCATGAAGACGAGGAGCTTGAACGCCGTACCCCAGCGCACCCGTTCGGTGAGCACCGCGAAGATCAGGCCGAGGGCGGTCGCCGTGGTCGGGGCGAGCACCACCCACAGCGCCGTGTTCTTCAGGGCGGTGCGGATCGTGTGGTCGCTCAGGATCTCCCGGTAGTTGTCGCCGCCGACGAAGGCGGACCCGGAGCGGTCGAAGAAGCTGCGGTAGACCGAGTAGCCGATCGGGTGCACGACCAGCGCCCCGAGCAGTACGAGGGCCGGCAGGAGGAACGCCGCCGCGACCAGGCGGCGGCGCCTGGCCTCGGCGTCGCGGGCGGTGTTCTTCGCGGCTCGGGTGACCGTGGCCCTCACCGGACTAGTTCCCGTAGGCCTTGGCCGCGTCCGCCTCCAGTTTCGCCTGGGCGCCCGCCACGTCCGACGGGTTCGCCAGGAAGTCCTGGAGCGCCTTCCACTCCCCGGCGCCCGGCGTTCCGCCGAAGGCCGCCGGAGCCTGGTCCGACATGTCGAAGCGGAAGTCGTCGCCCGCCGCGATCAGCGCCTTCGCGATGCCCCGCTGGATGTCGTTGGGGTAGGCGGCCGGATCGACCCCCTTGTTCGGGGAGACGAAACCGCCCTCGCGGGCCTGGATCTCCGCCGCGTCCGGCGAGGCCAGGAACGTCAGCAGCGCCTGGGCGCCCTTCGACGGCTTCAGCGCGACCGCCACGTCACCGCCCGATACCACCGGTGCCTTGGCTCCGACCGCCGGGAAGGGGAAGACGAGGGCGTCCGTGCCCACCTTGGCCTCGGTCTGCGCGATGTTCACCGCCACGAAGTCGCCCTCGAAGACCATCGCGGCCGCCGGGCGGTCGCCGCCGGTGAAGGTCTGCGTCACCGACTTCGGGAACTCGGTGGAGAGGGCCCCGCTCGCTCCGCCCGCCAGGAAGTCCTTGCGCCCGAACAGCTCGCCCAGCGTGGTCAGCGCCTGCTTGACGCTGTCGTCCGTCCACTTGATCTGATGCTTGGCCAGCTGGTCGTACTTCTGCGGGCCGGCCTGGGAGAGGTACACGTTCTCGAACCAGTCCGTGAGGGTCCAGCCGTCCGCGCCGGCCACCGAGACCGCCGGCGTACCGGAGGCGGAGAGCGTGTCGGCCGCGGTGATCAGCTCCTTCCAGGTCGTCGGGGGCTTCACGCCCGCCGCCTCGAAGGCCTTCGCGTTGTACCAGATCAGCGACTTGTTGGCGGCCTTGTAGTACACGCCGTACTGGGTGCCGTCGACTGCGCCGAGCGTCTTCCAGCCCGCCGAGTAGTTCTTGTCGAGCTGCGCCTGGGCCTCCGGGCCCACCGGCTGCGCCCACTTGTTCTGCACCGCCGAGACCAGCGCCCCGACCTGCGGGAGCAGTGCCACGTCCGGCGGAGCGCCGCCCGCGATCTTCGAACCGAGGAAGGTGACGATCGGGTCCTGGGCCGGGACGAAGGTGACGGAGGCGCCCGTCCGCTTCTCGAACTCCTTGAGGACCTTGGTGAAGTTCTCCTGTTCCGGGCCCGTCCAGACGGCGGCGACCGAGAGCTTCTCACCTGTCAGCTGCGGTAATTCGACCTTCGGCCCGGCCGAGGCCCCGCCCTGCGGCGGATCCGTCTTCGCGTCCGGGTCACCCCCGCACGCGGTGAGCGCGAGCGCGCCCGCCGCGGCCAGGGCCGCCCAGCGATACGTCGTACGGCTCGTTCCGTGCTTGCGCATGGCTCTGCCCCCGAGGTTCATGATGTGTCCCGGACCACAGGTCTACGCCGAGCCGCGCGCCCCCGCAATACCGCGTCCCGGCATGCGGGGGCCGCCTCCGGGGCTGTCGGGGAGCCGTGAGGGGGCCGTCAGGGGGCCGCCGGGAACAGCACGGGTATCGCCGAGACCAGGTGCGAGGCCCGGTCCAGGGCACTTGCCAGCAGTGCGAGGTCGGTCGGTCCGTTGCCCAGCTCACGCACCGGGCGGCGGGCCGGCGGATCACCCATCCGCTCCCACTCCACCGGCACCACGGTCGGCCGCAGGGTCGCCGTCCGTGGGATCCGGCCGGTGACCCGGCCCGCCTGGAAGGCGACCGTCCGGCCGTCCGCGTACCGGAGCAGGCCGCGGCCGGGGCCCGGCTGGTCGGGGGCGTCGAGCTCCACCCGCAGGGTCGTCAGCCGGGCCAGCCCGGTATCGGCCGTACGGTCCGGGCGGGCGCTGGCGGCCACCAGGTGCACGCCGAGCCGGGCGCCCTCGCGGGCCACCGCCTCCAGCACCCGGACCACCGAACCGGCGGCGGGCCGGCCCGTCGCGCCGAGCCCCGGCGCGACCAGCGCGTCGAAGTCGTCGACCAGCACCACCAGGCGGGGCAGCGGGCTCGGCCCCGCGGGATCGGTACGGGTGGCCGAGGCGCGCAGCCGGAGCGTGCCCGTGCGCTGGCTGTCCAGGTCGCCGCGCAGCTCACCGGGGGTGGGCTGGCGCGGCGAGACCATGCGGTCGGAGACCTCGCGGCGTGCGTGCCACTCGGCGAACGCCAGCCCGTCCAGCAGCTCGTCGCGGCGCTTGAGCTCGGCGCCCAGCGCCTGGGCGAACTCCCGCATCCGCAGCGGATCGGAGGCCACCAGATGGGCCGAGACGTGCGGGAGTTCGGTGCAGGGGAGCAGCCCGTCGCCGCGCTCGCCGCCCGCCCCGTCGAGGAGGACCAGCCCCAGCCGGTCGGGCCGGGCGGCCGCCGACAGGGACGCGGCCACCGACCGCAGCAGCTCGGTCCGCCCGCTGCCGGCGGGCCCTTCGACGAGCAGGTGCGGGCCGTCGTGGACCAGCTCGGCGCCGACGACGCCGCGCCGCCCGCTGCCCAGCACGATTTCGGCGAGGCCGCCGACCCCCTGACCCTGGTCGGTGGCGGCGGCCCAACGGGCCATCAGGGACGCCGGGGTGGCCCGGGCCAGCCCCAGTTCGTCCAGCAGCCGGGCGGTGGCCGGCAGGGTGGCGGCGGCCGGCCGGTACGGCTCGACGGTCCCGCCGTCGCCGCGCAACGGCGCCAGCGCCCGGGCGAACCGCTCGGCCCAGGCCGCGGAGACGGCGTCGGCGGTGGCGGTGCCACCGCTCGGGACCGGTCGGCCGCCGCTGACCGCGAAGGTCCGTACCGCCGTGGCCACGTCACCGCTGAGCAGGGCGACCGCGTCGCAGTCCCGGAAGGCCGGGGTGCTCGCGCAGGCCGCCTCGTACGTCTCGGTGACCGGGGAGGCGGGCGTCGCGGCCGGAGCCTCGGCCAGCGCCAGTACGTGGATCCCGGCGGCCGGGCCGTGCGAGGCGAGCCGGCCGGTGATGTCGCGCAGCGGGCCGGCGCCGGGATCGCCGTCGAGGACGACGAGCGTGTACGGGCCTTCGTAGGCCTCGGCGGCCTGCCGGACCTGCTCGGCGTCGGCGGCGGCCCAGTGCGTGCCGAGCGGACCGTCGTCGAGGCGCCGGGTCAGCTCACCGGTGCGGGCGGCCGCCTGGTCGCGGTCGTACGCGAGCAGCAGCCGGCAGTCCTGGCCGTGCGCGGGCCGTACGTGGGGCAGCCAGCCGAGCCAGGCCCAGTCGCGCCGGCGCTCGGCGAGCGTGCGCGCCCGGTCGGTGGAGAGGAGCACGATCTCCAGCTGCCCGGGCGCGTGCAGTCCCGCGAGCTGGGCGATCACGCAGCGGGCGACGCCGGCCAGCCGGGCGCGCGGACCGGCGATGCCGAGCGCGCCGACGGTGCGCAGCGACACCCGGCTCCCGGCGCCGAGCCCCACGTCCAGCAGCCCGGGATGCCCGGGGCCCCGCGACCACAACCGTTCGGTGGGCCCCAGCGCGGCCAGCAGCAGCGCGGCCGGGTCGTCGGGATCGGGCGCGGCCTCGGCGGCCGCCGCGGGCTCGACGGGGGCCTGTGCGGCCTCCTCGCCCCGTACCCACTTGCGGGCCCAGGCCCCGAGCCCCCTGCGGCGCCCGGCGGGGGCGCCGGCCCCGGCTGCGCCGGACGCCGCGGGCACGGCCGGGTCCGGTGCGGCTCCGCGTCCCGCCCGGGCCCCGGCGTCCCGGCCCGCGCCGAACCCGGCGCCGTGGGCGCCGGTTGCCGGGCGCGACCCCGGGTGTGCCGGCACCGGGCCGGGGGTTCCGGACCCGGCTGCGCCGGACGCCGTCGGTACGGCCGGGTCCGGTACGCCTCCGCGTCCCGCGCCGGCCCCGCCGGTGTCGGGGGCGGAGCCCGCTACCCGGCGGAGCCGCCGATCGGCACTGTGGGAAGGGGCGGGGTGGGCCCCCTGCGGCCCGGCGGCGGGGCCGCCGGCCTCGCCCGGTCCGGAGCCGGAGGCGTGCGCCGTGGAGCCGGGGGTACCGGCCCGGCCCGTGCCGGGCAGGGCTGGGCCTCGGCCCGCGGGGGCCGTCTGCGGGTACGCGGCGGACCCGCCGGGCGCCGGCCACCCGGTCGCGCCAGGTGCGGGCCGGCCCTCCAAGGGCGCGCCGGGGCCGGTGGCCGGCTCCGCCGCGCCGGAGGGGTGCGGTGTCGAGCCGGGGATGCCGGTCCGGCCCGTGCCGGGGAGGACGGGGCCTCGGCCCGCGGGGGTCGTCTGCGGGTGCGCGGCGGACCCGCCGGTGGCCGGCTCTGCCGCGCCGGAGGGGTGCGGTGTCGAGCCGGGGATGCCGGTCCGGCCCGTGCCGGGCAGGGCGGGGTCTTGGCCCGCGGGGCCCGTCTGCGGGTGCGCGGCGGACCCGCCGGTGCCTGAGGCGTCCGGCGACCCGCCGGTCGTCGTCCACCCGGGCGTGCCGGGTTCGGGGTGGCCGCCCAGGGGCCCGGCGGGGCTGGTGGCCGGTCCGCCGGTCGTCGTCCACCCGGGCGTGCCGGGGCCGGGATGGCTCCCCAGGGGCTCGCCGGGGCCGGTGGCCGGGCCCGCCGCGCCGGAGGCGGTCGGCGGCGGGTCGGGGAAGGTGCCGCGCGGGCCCCGCGCGGCGTGCCCGGCCCCGTGCCCCGCGCCGGAGGCCGGCGCGGCGCGGCCGGGGAGCGAGAAGTGACCCTCCAGGTCCGGTACCACCGGCAGGGCAGCGGCGTCGGTCGCACCCGCGGGCGCCAGCCGCAGGGTGGACTCGCCCACCCGCAGCAGCGCGCCCGGCGGCAGGGCCACCGGCTGCGGTCCCACCGGGGAACCGTCGAGCGTGGTGCCGTTCGTCGAGTCCAGGTCGGCCACCGAAACCCGCCCGTCGGGCATCACCGTGACCGCGCAGTGCAGCCGGGACACGTCCGGGTCGTCCAGCGGGACGTCGGCGTCGGCGGACCGGCCCACCCGGATCTGCCCGCTGTGCAGCAGGTGCACCCCGCCCGCGTCGGGTCCGGCGACCACGTGCAGCCGGGGCGCGCCGAGGCTCTCCTCGGGCAGGACGTCCGGGACCGGGCCGTGCAGCGCCACCACCGCCCCGTCCACCAGCGGCGGTTCGCCCAGCACCCGCCGCTGCAGGTCGAGCCGCTCGGCGCCGGCGTAGAGCACGACCGTGCCCCCGGTGTCGGGCCCGCCGACGGTCGCCGCGAGCCCGGAGGCGACCGCGGCCAGCGCGGTGCCGGCGGGCGCGGTGACGAGCACGTCACAGCTCACGGGGGCGGTCGCGGGCTGGTGGCCGCTGCGCGACCCAAGGACGGTCAGCCGGATCTGCATCGCCGTCAGCGGTCCCTTCTGCGCGGTGCGCGGTGTATGCGCCCGGCAGGGGAATGTCGGGACATGGCTGCCCGATCGCCCCCCACCCGGCACGGACGCGTCGTCCGGTCAGGTCTGCCGGAAGGCGGGGCTCCCGTCCCGTGCCGTCCGTACGTGTGCATCCTCGCACCTGTCGCCGACAACACGCCCGGCACCCGCCGACAAGTGATCTTGATCGGTCGCGGCGCGGCGGCGACCTCACTCGAATCGGACAGCAAGCAGGGGAAAATCGCCTCCGGCATACCCCGCAAACATCACCCTTCGTACATATGTGCGGCAACCAACCTCCGGCGCCCGGCGTCTTCCACGGGGACACCCCCTAGAGTGGGCCGGAAAACCAATCAGCGGATCGACCACAGCAGACGACAGCAGGGGAGCGCGAGACGTGCGGCCAGTCGGCAGCAAATACCTGCTCGAGGAGCCGCTCGGGCGCGGCGCCACGGGCACTGTCTGGCGTGCCCGCCAGCGAGAGACCGCGGGCGCCGAGGCGGCCGTCGCCGGGCAGCCCGGCGAGACCGTGGCCATCAAGGTCCTCAAGGAGGAGCTGGCCCAGGACGCGGACATCGTCATGCGCTTCCTGCGCGAGCGCTCCGTCCTGCTGCGCCTGACGCACCCCAACATCGTGCGCACCCGCGATCTCGTCGTCGAGGGCGACCTGCTCGCGCTGGTCATGGACCTGATCGACGGCCCGGACCTGCACAAGTACCTCCGCCAGAACGGCCCGTTCACCCCCGTCGCGGCGAGCCTGCTGACCGCGCAGATCGCGGACGCGCTCGCGGCCAGCCACGCCGACGGCGTGGTCCACCGCGACCTGAAGCCCGCCAACGTGCTGCTCGACGAGCGCGGCGGACAGATGAAGCCGATGCTCACCGACTTCGGCATCGCCCGCCTCGCGGACTCCCCGGGCCTGACCCGTACGCACGAGTTCGTCGGCACCCCGGCCTACGTCGCCCCCGAGTCCGCCGAAGGCCGCCCGCAGACCTCCGCCGTGGACATCTACGGCGCCGGCATCCTGCTCTACGAGCTCCTCACCGGCCGTCCGCCCTTCGCGGGCGGCACGGCGCTCGAAGTGCTCCACCGCCACCTCAGCGAGGACCCGCAGCGCCCCGCGAGCGTGCCCGAGCCGCTGTGGACCGTCATCGAGCGCTGCCTGCGCAAGGAGCCGAACGAGCGCCCCAGCGCCGAGAGCCTGGCCCGCGGGCTGCGCGTGGTCGCCTCCGGCATCGGCGTGCACTCCACGGCCGCCGAGGTGGAGGCTGCGCTCGGCGTCGGCGCGCTGCTCGCGCCCGACCCCTCGCCCGCGCCGGTCCCCGAGACCCCGGGTGCCGCGGACCCCACCCAGGTGCTGCCCGGCGGCGCCGGGGCGGTGCCGATCGGCGCCTACGACCCGAACGCGATGACCAGCGTCATGCCGCCGGTCGGTGCGGCCGGCGTGGCCGACGCCACCTCGGTCATGCCGCCGGTGCAGCGGCCGGACCAGCCGCACCCGTGGGAGTCGCAGATGCGCGCCGCCCGCGACCGCAACGAGCAGACGCAGATGCAGTACCTCGACCCGAGCGAGGACCCCCTGCGGCGCCGCCCACAGCGGCAGGCGCCCCCGCCGCCGCAGCACCAGCCGCAGCAGCCGTACCGGCAGGGCCCGCCGCCGCAGCAGTACCAGCAGCCGCCGCAGCAGCAGCAGCAGTACGCACCGCCGCCGCCTCCGCAGCACTACCAGCCGCAGCAGCAGCGCCAGCCTCAGCCGTACCAGCAGCCGCCTCAGCCCCAGTACCGCCAGCCGCAGCCCCAGCAGCCGCCGCAGCAGCAGCCCCCGCAGAGCCCGCCGCCCCGGCAGCAGCCCCCGCAGGCTCCGCGTGAGCCGCGCGAGCCGCGCCGCCGCAGCGCCAACCCGGTGCGGATCCCCGGTCTCGGCTGCCTCAAGGGCTGCCTGGTCATGATCCTGCTGCTCTTCGTGGGCGGGTGGCTGATCTGGGAGCTGACCCCGCTCCAGGAGTGGGTCGGCACCGGCAAGGGATGGTGGGACCAGGTGTGGAGCTGGGGCAGCGGCATCGCCGACTGGATCGGCGCCATCGGGGACGCCACGGGCTCCTCCACGCCCTGAAACGGACCCCCGTAGCGCCGAGTTCGTGGATTTGTCGACTTCTGGGACGTGATTTCGCCCGCAGAAGTGAAGGTCGCCGCGAATCCGGGCCCCTGCTGGCCTCCAACGCCCACCCGGCCGCGTAGCTTTGGTGCGTACGCCAGCCGCTGAGGGAGCAGTCGTGGCACGGAAGATCGGCAGCCGGTACACCGCGCACCAGATCCTGGGGCGCGGCAGCGCGGGCACGGTGTGGCTGGGCGAGGGGCCTGACGGCCCCGTCGCCGTCAAACTGCTGCGCGAGGACCTCGCGTCCGACCAGGAGCTGGTCGGACGGTTCGTCCAGGAGCGCAGCGCGCTGCTCGGCCTGGACCATCCGCACGTCGTCTCCGTCCGCGACCTCGTCGTCGACGGCAACGACCTGGCCCTCGTCATGGACCTCGTACGCGGTACGGACCTGCGCACGCGCCTCGACCGCGAGCGGCGGCTCGCCCCCGAGGCGGCCGTGGCGATCGTCGCGGACGTCGCCGACGCGCTGGCGGCCGCGCATGCGGCCGGGGTCGTCCACCGGGACGTCAAGCCCGAGAACGTCCTGCTGGACATGCAGGGCCCGCTCGGGCCGGGCGGCGCGCACCCGGCGCTGCTGACCGACTTCGGCGTGGCCAAGCTGATCGACACCCCGCGGCGGGCCTCCGCGGGCCGGGCCTCGGCCCCGACCACCCGGATCATCGGCACCCCGGACTACCTGGCGCCGGAGATCGTCGAGGGCCTGCCGCCGCGGGCGGCGGTCGACATATATGCCCTGGCCACGGTCCTGTACGAGCTGCTGGCCGGTTTCACCCCCTTCGGCGGGGGCCACCCGGGCGCGGTGCTGCGCCGGCACGTGACGGAGACGGTCGTCCCGCTGCCCGGGATCCCCGACGAGCTGTGGCAGCTGATCGTGCAGTGCCTGGCCAAGGCGCCGGCGTCGCGTCTGCGGGCCTCGGAGCTGTCCGCACGCCTCCGGGACCTGCTGCCGCTGCTGGCCGGGATGCCGCCGCTGGACGTGGACGAGCCGGACGACGCGGAGCCGGATCCGGGCCCGTCGGAGGAACCGGCCGCCGTCGCCGCCGATCCGGTACGCCGCCGGGGTGTGGTCCCGCTGGTGCCGGGCTCCGCGACGGACTCCAACCGGGACACCCACACCTCGATGCGGGTGCCGGGTCCGGACGAGCTGGCGGGCGGGGCGCTGGGCACGGCGCGGGTGCCGCGGCCGGCCGGCGGGCACCGGCCCGGCGCTGCGCGGCACCGGGCCGAGGCCGCGCGCAAGCGGCGGCTGGCCGTGTCGGCGGCGGCCGTCGCGCTGGCCGCCGCGGTGGGGCTCGGCACCTGGCTCGCCCTCTCGGGCCCCGACGACCAGGCCGCCCCCCAGGACACCAAACAATCGGGCCCGCGCACCCCGTAGCCCCGGCAGCGGCGCCGCTGCCGGGGCTCCACCCCGCACCCCGCGCCTCAAACGCCGGCGGGGCTGGATGGTGCCCGCCTGGGCCGGTTGTGTCCGGCCGGGCTCAAAGACCGGGGCTCCGCCCCGCACCCCGCGCCTCAAACGCCGGCGGGGCTGAAATTGCCCTCCGGGCAATCCAGCCCCGCCGCCGCGCAGGGTTGCGCTGCGCGCACGTCTGGGATGCCGCCGGGCACATCGAGCCCCGCCGGCGTTTGAGGCGCTGGGGGTCCCCCCGGACGGAGTCTGGGGGAGGGTTCCGGGGGCAGAGCCCCCGGCAGCGGCGCCGCACACGGCACGCCGACGGGGGGGCGGGGGCTACGCCCCGACCAGCTCCGGGTGCCAGCGTCGCGCGACGGCCGGGTGGGCGCGGACCCAGCCCTTCAGCTCGTTGCGGCCGTACTCCGCGTGCAGCGGGTTCGACGCGTCGTGCGCGATGCCGGGGGCCGACCGCAGGTAGTCGCCCGGGACCGTCTCGATGACCGCGTCCAGCCGCGGGTTGTAGAAGAACGGCACCGAGTACCGCTCCACCGCGCCCGGCGGGCTCACCACCCGGTGGTCCGTGGCCGTGAGGTAGCCCTCCGTGGCGATCTCCAGCAGCTCGCCCAGGTTGACCACGAACGCCCCCGGCAGCGGCGGCACGTCCAGGTAGCCGCCGTCGCTGACCACCTGGAGCCCGCCCACCGAGTCCTGGAGGAGGAGGGTCAGGAAGCCGTAGTCCTTGTGGGCCCCCACGCCCTGGTCCGTGCCCGTCGGGGCGGATCCCGGGTACCGGATCAGCTTGGTGTGCAGGTGGGGGCGGTCCGCGAAGGCCTCGTCGAAGAAGTCCGACGGGGCGCCGATCGAGACCAGCAGTTCCTGGAGGAGCCGGTGGGCCACCGCCGCCAGCCGGGACTGCCACTCCAGCACCGCGGTACGGAGCTCCGGGAGGGCCTCCGGCCACAGGTTCGGGCCCTCGAGCCACAGGTACGGCGGGTCGGCCGGCCCGACCTCCGGCGCGGGCCGCTCGGCCCCGATGTCCAGCTGGTCGCGCCAGTCGGAGGCCCCGCCGGTCAGCTCGTGCCCGATCCGGGTGTAGCCGCGGAAGTGCGGGGATTTCAGATTGCTCACGGCGAGCCGGTCGGCCTCCGGGAGGGCGAAGAAGGCCCTGGTCAGCTCCAGGATCCGGGCGGTCTCGGCGTCCGTGACGCCATGGCCGGTGAGGTGCAGGAATCCGGTGTCCCTGGCAGCCGCGTGCAGCTTCTTCAGGAAGTCGGCCCGCTGGGCCGGGTCGTCCGCCTGGGAGAGGTCCAGGACGGGGAGGGAGGTGTGCGCGGACGGCATGACGGCTCCGTTTCGGATGTCACGGGGTCCTGTTCCCCTTCAGGTGGCGGGGGTCGCGGGAGGGGGAGGGCCGCCGGCAGGGATGGCGCCGTGGCCGCTGGGCCGCGAACAGGACCAAGTCGGATCGGGGTGGATCAGGCTTGGGGATGGTCCGGCGGCAGACAGCTCGTCGTCGTGACACGCATGTGGTCCACATGGCGGCGCTTGACGAGGAGAACAGTCATACGGTGAGCGTACGCCCGTCCTCGTGTTCATCAGTACGGGTGATCCGGCCTGCCCGGACGGCACCCTCCGATGACCGGCTACGCTGGACCCGTGGCAGTCGTCGATGTTTCCGAAGAGCTGAAGTCCCTCTCCTCGACCATGGGGTCGATCGAGGCCGTCCTGGACCTCGACAAGCTGAGGGCAGATATCGCCGTGCTCGAGGAGCAGGCCGCCGCGCCGTCCCTGTGGGACGACCCGGACGCCGCTCAGAAGATCACGAGCAAGCTTTCGCACCTCCAGGCCGAGGTCCGCAAGACCGAGAGTCTGCGCGGCCGCATCGACGACCTCGCGGTCCTCTTCGAGCTCGCCCAGGAGATGGAGGACGCGGACACCCTCGCCGAGGCGGAGACCGAGCTGGTCGCCGTCCGCAAGGCGCTGGACGAGATGGAGGTCCGGACCCTGCTCTCCGGCGAGTACGCCGAGCGCGAGGCCCTGGTCAACATCCGCGCCGAGGCCGGCGGCGTCGACGCCTCCGACTTCGCCGAGCGCCTCCAGCGCATGTACCTGCGCTGGGCCGAGCGCCACGGCTACTCGACCGAGGTCTACGAGACCTCGTACGCGGAGGAAGCCGGCATCAAGTCGACCACCTTCGTCGTCAAGGCCCCGTACGCCTACGGCACCCTCTCCGTCGAGCAGGGCACCCACCGCCTCGTGCGGATCTCGCCCTTCGACAACCAGGGCCGCCGCCAGACCTCCTTCGCGGGCGTCGAGGTGCTGCCGGTCGTCGAGTCCAGCGACCACGTCGAGATCGACGAGGGCGAGCTGCGCATCGACGTGTACCGCGCCTCCGGCCCCGGCGGCCAGGGCGTCAACACGACCGACTCGGCGGTGCGCATCACGCACCTGCCGACCGGCATCGTCGTCTCCTGCCAGAACGAGCGCTCGCAGATCCAGAACAAGGCCAGCGCCATGAACGTCCTCCAGGCCAAGCTGCTGGAGCGGCGCCGCCAGGAGGAGCAGGCCAAGATGGACGCCCTCAAGGACGGCGGCAGCTCCTGGGGCAACCAGATGCGGTCCTACGTCCTGCACCCGTACCAGATGGTCAAGGACCTGCGGACGGAGTTCGAGGTCGGCAACCCGCAGGCGGTGCTCGACGGCGAGATCGACGGCTTCCTGGAGGCCGGTATCCGCTGGCGCAAGCAGCAGGAGCAGACCGCGTAAGCGGACCCACACGTACGCGTAGGGCCCGGACACCAGGGGTGTCCGGGCCCTTTCGTCATGTCCGCATGTCCGGCATGATCGGTACGTCTACGCGGTCTGCTGAGCCACCAGTACCAGAGCGGCCACGAGGACCACCATGAGGACGATGAGCGCCACGGGGTTCAGTCCGGAGAAGGGGCCCTCCTGCTGGAGGCGCTCCCGGTTCGCCCGGCACACAGGGCAGCGGCCCTGGCTGACGGGTGCGGCGCAGTTCGCGCACACGAGCCGGTCATATGTCATGCGCTCCTCCTCTCGCCCCTCAGCTGTACTTCATTAGACATAACGCCGTGGGGAACGAGACCGTTCCCCCTACCACTGTGCCAGCTTCGCCGGCATTCGGCGCGGCCCGTCCGGGCAATCACGCTCGCGACCCTCCCGGACCAGGGGACAAAAGGGGCAAGTCCGGGTGCCGGGTCCACACCTCGCGCCCGTTCGCGTATGGTCACGCACACCTACTCCCGGCGACCGTGGTGCACCCGTGATCCGATTCGACAGCGTCTCCAAGTCCTACCCGAAGCAGAGCCGTCCCGCACTCAGAGATGTCTCCCTCGACATCGCGAAGGGCGAGTTCGTCTTCCTGGTCGGCTCCTCCGGCTCCGGCAAGTCCACCTTCCTGCGGCTCATCCTGCGCGAGGAGCGGGCGAGCCACGGCCAGGTGCACGTCCTGGGGAAGGACCTCGCCAAGCTCTCCAACTGGAAGGTCCCGCAGATGCGGCGCCAGCTGGGGACCGTGTTCCAGGACTTCCGCCTGCTCCCCAACAAGACGGTGGCCGAGAACGTGGCCTTCGCGCAGGAGGTCATCGGCAAGCCGAGGGGCGAGATCCGCAAGGCCGTCCCGCAGGTCCTGGAACTGGTCGGCCTGGGCGGCAAGGAGGAGCGGATGCCCGGCGAGCTCTCCGGCGGTGAGCAGCAGCGCGTGGCCATCGCCCGCGCCTTCGTCAACCGCCCCGCCCTGCTGATCGCGGACGAGCCCACCGGCAACCTCGACCCGCAGACCTCCGTCGGGATCATGAAGCTGCTGGACCGGATCAACCGGACCGGCACCACCGTGATCATGGCGACACACGACCAGCAGATCGTCGACCAGATGCGCAAGCGCGTCATCGAACTCGAACAGGGCCGACTCGTGCGCGACCAGTCGCGCGGCGTCTACGGCTACCAGCACTGAAAGGTCCCTGAGACGCAATGCGCGCCCAGTTCGTCATGTCGGAGATCGGCGTCGGTCTCCGTCGCAATCTCACCATGACCTTCGCGGTCATCATCTCCGTGGCCCTGTCGCTGGCCCTGTTCGGTGGCTCCCTGCTCATGCGCGAGCAGGTCAGCAGCATGAAGGGCTACTGGTACGACAAGGCCAACGTCTCGATCTACCTCTGCAACAAGCAGGACGCCGAGCAGGCCACCGAGGCCGCCAACAAGGCGGCCGGGTCGGCGGGCGACCTGGGGGTCGCCACCTGCCGCAAGGGCGCGGTGACCGACGAGCAGAAGAAGCAGATCGAGTCCGAGCTCAAGCAGATGTCCCTGGTGAAGTCCGTCGCCCACGAGTCGGCGGACGAGGCGTACAAGCACTACCAGGAGCAGTACGGGCACACGGCGCTGGCCTCCTCCATCACGCCCGACCAGATGCAGGAGTCCTTCCGGGTCAAGCTCAACGACCCGGAGAAGTACAAGGTCGTCACCTCCGCCTTCGTCGGCCGGGACGGCATCCACACCGTCGACGACCAGCGCCAGTCGCTGGAGGCCCTCTTCGGGCTCCTCAACTCGGTCAACATCGCGGCCCTCGGCATCATGCTGATCATGCTGATCGTGGCGCTGCTGCTGATCGTCAACACCGTGCGCGTCTCGGCGTTCAGCCGCAGGCGGGAGACGGGGATCATGCGGCTGGTGGGTGCCTCCAGCTTCTACATCCAGTTCCCCTTCATCATGGAGGCGGCCGTCGCCGGCCTCATCGGCGCGGTCCTCGCCTGCGGCATGCTCGTCTCCGGCCAGTACTTCGTGATCGACCACGGCTTCGCGCTGCGGGACAGGATGGAGCTCATCGACTTCCTGGGCTGGGGAGCGATGATCGGCAAGCTGCCGTACGTGCTCTTCATCGGTCTCCTGATGCCCTCCCTGGCGGCCTTCCTGGCGTTGCGCAAGTACCTGAAGGTGTGACAAGCGCCCCGCGAGCGGTCTGGTCAACCATCCGTACCGGCGCGGGGCTTGTCCTAGACTCGGCGCCATGCCGGGTCTTCCCGCCTTCTGTCTCCGGCCCCGCGACATGCGTCGCGGGGCCGTTTTGACGTTGGCCTTCCTGGCGGCCGTCGGCACCGCCGCGAGCACCGGCTGCTGGGACCGCGAGGACGCCACCGCCGCCCTCGCCGCCCGTACGGGGGCCGCGGCGCCCGAGGTGCCCCGCGCGGCGGGCACCGCCGACCGCGAGGCCGTGGCCCGCGCCGCCGCCGAGGCCGTCGCCGAGGGGAAGTCCGGCAAGAAGGCCGCCCAGGAGGTGGTCAGCCGCAGCGGCGACCGCTGGGGCACCGTCTACGACCAGGGCGAGTACGCCGCCTTCGCCGAGGGCCTCGACGGCCGCTGGACCGGCGTCGGCCTGTGGGCCGAGCGCGGCCGGGACGGCCTGATCAAGGTCGACAAGGTCCAGCCGGGCGGCCCCGCCGCGCGGGCCGGCCTGCGCGCCGGGGACCGGCTGCTGAGCGTCGACGGGCACGCCGTCACCGGCCTGGCCGTCACCGAGGTGATCGCCTTACTGCGCGGCGAGGCCGGCACCCCCGTCGTACTGAACCTGAGCCGCGACGGCGCCGATCTCACCGAGACCGTCCGCCGCGAGCAGCTGCGCACCGAGCCGGTGACGGTACGGCAGCTCGCGGGCGGGATCACCGTCATCAAGGTGGCCTCCTTCACCCGCGGCTCGGGTGAACGGGTCAGGGCCGCGGTCCGCGAGGCCCCGCCCGGAGCCGGGGTCATGCTCGACCTGCGCGGCAACCCGGGCGGGCTGGTCGCCGAGGCGGTGACGGCCGCCTCCGCCTTCCTGGACGGGGGGCTGGTCGCGACGTACGACGTACGGGGAGACCAGCGCGCCCTGTACGCGGAGCCGGGCGGGGACACGGCCCGGCCGCTGGTGGCGCTGGTCGACGGCGGCACGATGAGCGCGGCCGAGCTGGTGACGGGCGCCCTCCAGGACCGCGGCCGGGCCGTGGCGGTCGGCAGCCGGACCTTCGGCAAGGGCTCGGTGCAGATGCCCACCGAGCTCCCGGACGGCTCGGTGGCCGAGCTGACGGTGGGCACGTACCGCACACCGGGGGGCCGCAGCCTGGACGGGAGCGGCATCACCCCGGACCTGGCGGCGGGCGAGGCGGTCGAGGAACGGGCCGCCAAGGTATTGGGTGGCCTCGGGGTGGGTCCGTAGTGCGAAAATGACGGCACTATGGCTAAGGAAAAAGGGCGCAAGCTGATCGCCCAGAACAAGAAGGCGCGGCACGACTACACGATCCTCGACACCTACGAGTGCGGTCTCGTGCTCACGGGCACCGAGGTCAAGTCGATGCGCCAGGGCCGGGCCTCGCTGGTGGACGGCTTCGTGTCGGTGGAGGGCCGCGAGGCCTGGCTGTACAACGTGCACGTGCCGGAGTACAGCCAGGGCACCTGGACGAACCACAGTGCCCGCCGCAAGCGCAAGCTCCTCATGCACCGCGAGGAGATCGACAAGCTGGAGCGGAAGGCGGACGAGTCGGGTCACACGATCGTGCCCCTGTCCCTGTACTTCAAGGACGGCCGCGCGAAGGTCGAGATCGCGCTGGCGAAGGGCAAGAAGGAGTACGACAAGCGGCAGACGCTGCGGGAGAAGCAGGACACCCGCGAGACGAACCGGGCGATCTCGGCGGTCCGCCGCAAGCAGCGGGGCACGGTTTAATCTTCTGGCACGCAGTGGTCCACTTCGCGTACCATGGCGTCAGCACCCCCCGCTCGCGGGTGGAGCATTTTGTTAAAAAAACATGGGGATGATCGGTTTCGACAGCGGATGTCGATGCAGGGGAAGCGAGCCGAGGAAGCGGCAATGATCTCGCTAACCATATGTCGCAAACAATAATCGCCAACTCCAAGAGCGATAACTCCCGCTTCACCCTCGCTGCCTAATAACAGTGAGCTGAAGCCTCTGTGAGGAGCGTCAGCCCGGAAGTGGTCCCGGTCCGGATCCTGGCGTCAACAAGGGATCTAAACCTCTAGCCCCGGTCACGGGGGTTGGAGGGAAATCAAACAGTGACTGAGCCCGTCGGAGACTTGTCCGTGTGATCTCCGGGGCTGAGAAAAGCGCAGCGGACTGCGCTCGGAGAAGCCCTGCTTCTGCACCGTTGGACGCGGGTTCGATTCCCGCCATCTCCACTCATCCCATGTGGGCAAAGGCCCGGCAGCCATACGGCGGCCGGGCCTTCGTCATGCTCCGTCAGTAGTGGTAGCGGCCTTGAGGATCTTCAGTCGAAGTGGACGCTCCTCACTCCTTGCCCCTTGTCGGCTCCCGCAGCTCATCCATGGTTTTGGTGACGGTGGGCACTCCTGCCCGGTCGCGGGCGACGGCCTCCATCAGGCGCTGGGCGTTGGCGGGGGAGCGCAGCAGGTAGACGGTCTCCTGCCAGGAGTCGTAGTCGTCGGCGGACATGAGGACGGCGTCGCCACTGCGAGACGTGATGCGCACCGGGGCGTGATCAGTGTTGACGCGCTCGATGAGCGGGAAGAGGTTCGCCCGGGCTTCGCTGGCGCTTATGGACATGGTCCACTCCTACTATGGCTTGTACGGTTTTACGGTACAAAATGGGTACCGGAATCCTGTACGGCTCCGGGCGGCGTGACGCGCGTGCCGAGCGGGAGGGCCAGGAGGGCGGCGGCGACCGGGAGGGCGTAGGCCGCCGACGGGCCGAGGTGGTCGATGGTCAGGCCCGCCGTGGCCGAGCCGGCGGCGATGCCCGCGAAGATGGCGGTGACCGCGAGGGTCATGCCCTCGTTGAGGCGGCCCTGCGGGGTGCGGGCATGGATCCGGGACATCGCGGTGACCATCGTCGGGGCCGTGGCCATGCCCGCCAGGAGCAGGGCCGGGGCCAGCAGGAGGACGGAGCCGGTGGCCGCGGCCGCGGCCGGCAGGGCCATCGCCGGGGCCAGGATGGCCAGGCAGGTGCCCAGGCCGCGCGGGCGCAGGGTGCCGTAGAGCAGACCGGCCGCGCAGGAGCCCGCCGCCTGGAGGGCCAGGACCAGGCCGGACGTGGCGCCCAGGCCCGCGGCGTCGAGGTAGGCGATCGAGGTGACCTCCATCGAGCCGAAGACCAGGCCCAGGCAGAGGAAGAGGACCAGCAGCGGGCCCAGGGCGCGCAGCGGAGAGCCGCGCCGGGCCGCCGCCACCCCGGTCACCGGGGGCTCCGTGGCGCGCTGGGCGGTGAAGAGCAGCATCCCCGTGAGGAACAGGGCCGCGCCGGTGACGGTGCCCGCCTCGGGGAAGACGGCCGTGCAGAGGAAGGCCGCCAGCACCGGGCCGAGCATGAAGCACAGCTCGTCGGCGGCCTACTCGAAGGACATCGCCGTGTGGTGCGAGGCCGGGGAGTCGCGCAGCAGGTGCGTCCAGCGGGCGCGGGACATGCCGCCGATGTTGGGGGTGGTGGCGGTCGCGGCGTACGAGGCGAAGAGGGTCCAGGCCGGGGCCTCCGTACGGACGCACACGATCAGGGAGAGGGAGCCGAGGACCGCGATCAGGGTGGCCGGGAGGGCGATCCGGGCCTGGCCGTGGCGGTCGACCAGCCGGGCCGTCCAGGGCGCGACCAGTGCCGTGGCGGCCAGCCCGGTCGCGGTGACCGCCCCGGCGAGGGCGTACGAGCCGCGCTGGCCGGCGATCATCATGACCGCGCTGATCCCGAACATGCCCATGGGGAGCCGGGCGAGGAGGTTCCCGGCGGTGAAGGCGCGGGTGCCGGGCAGGGCGAACAGGCGGCGGTACGGGCCGGGGGGCCGCGGGGCGGGGGTGGCCGGGGCGGCCGGGGCGGGCGGCGCGGCGAGGACGAGCGTGGTGCCGGTGACGGTCATGAGGGGCATGACCACCACCCTCGGCCGGGACCCGGCCCACCGTCCAACACCTGTTCGGGACCCATTAACTCCCTTCTGTTGTTAGTCTCCGGGGATGATGCCCCGTGATGTGGACCCCCGGCTCCTGCGCGGGTTCGTCGCGGCCGCCGAGGAGTTGCACTTCACCCGCGCCGCCGCCCGCCTCTACGTCGCCCAGCAGGCCCTCAGCCGGGACGTCCGGCGGCTCGAACAGTCCCTGGACACCAGCCTGTTCGTACGGACCACCCGCGCGGTGGAGCTGACCCCCGACGGGGAGCGGCTGCTGCCCCTGGCCCGGCGGGTGCTGCGCGCGCACGAGGAACTGGCCGCCGCCTTCGGCGCTGACTCCGGCCCCCGCGCGCTGCTCGTCGACCTGAACACCGACGGGCCCAGCACAGGACGCCACGTCCTGGAACGGGCCCGCGAACTCGCCCCGGACTGCGAGCTGATGGCCCGGTTCGAGAGCGGGCTCACCCACGCCGCCGCCGAGATCGCGGCCGGCCGGCTCGACGTCTCCTTCGGGTACGCCGACGGCCTGGCCCCGGCGCTGCGGGCACGGCTCGAGCAGGCGCCCGTACGGTACGAGCCGCTCGCCGTGCTGCTGCCCGAGGGGCACGCCCTGGCAGCGCGGGCCGCCGTACGCCTGGACGAGCTGGCCGGGGAGACCGTGTACGCGGGAGCCGGGAACCCGCGGACCGTGGAGTGGACGGGGCTCGCGCGCGAGCTGTTCGCCGGGCGCGGGATCGAGGTGGCGCCGCCCGCCCCCGTGGCCGTGGGGAAGGAGGAGTTCCGCCGGGTGATGGTGAAGACCGGCCATCCGGTACTGGCGACGGTGGACTTCCTCGACATGCCCGGCTGCGTGAAGCGGCCGCTGACCGACCCCGTGCCGCTGTCCCCGCTGTCGATGGTGTGGCGCAAGGGATTCGGCCATCCCGGGCTGGACGCACTGCGCGCCGCGGCCACGGGTCTGGCCGCCGACCGGGGGTGGCTCGTACCGCCGCCCGGGAGCTGGACCCCGGCACGGCTCACACAGGGTCCCGGCGGTGGGTGAGAGCAAGGTTTCCCGGCGGTCATCCGGCGGGGACCGAGGCTGAAACGCGCCGTTCCTAAGATCGTCACCACGGACGCGACATCAGTGGAGGCGTGAGATGACCGGTACGACCGCACCGCGCAAGGGGGGCCGCTGGATCGAGCGGTGGGATCCCGAGGACGAGACGTTCTGGAAGGAGACGGGCGAGCGGACCGCCCGCCGCAACCTGCTCTACTCGGTGCTCTCCGAGCACATCGGGTTCTCCATCTGGTCGCTGTGGTCGGTGATGGTCCTCTTCATGGGACCGCAGTACGGGATCGACCCGGCCGGGAAGTTCTCCCTGATCGCGACGGCGACCGTGGTGGGCGCGGTCGTGCGGGTGCCGTACACCTTCGCCGTCGCCCGCTTCGGCGGCCGGAACTGGACCGTCGTCAGCGCCCTGCTCCTGCTCGCGCCGACCGTGGCCGCGCTGCTGGTCATGGAGCCCGGGACCTCGTACGGCACCTTTCTCGCCGTGGCCGCCCTGACCGGCGTCGGCGGCGGCAACTTCGCCTCGTCGATGACGAACATCAACGCCTTCTTCCCGCTGCGCAAGAAAGGATGGGCGCTCGGGCTGAACGCGGGCGGGGGGAACATCGGCGTCCCCGTGGTGCAGCTCGCCGCGCTGCTGGTCATCGCCACCGCCGGAGCCGGGCACCCACGGCTGCTGCTCGGCGCGTACATCCCGCTGATCGTGGCCGCCGCGGCGCTCGCGGCGCTGCGGATGGACAACCTGGCACCCGTACGCAACGACACCGGCGCGGTGCGCGAGGCGGTCCGCGAGCCGCACACCTGGATCATGTCCTTCCTCTACATCGGCACCTTCGGGTCCTTCATCGGCTACAGCTTCGCCTTCGGGCTGGTGCTCCAGACGCAGTTCGGCCGCACCCCGCTCCAGGCGGCCTCGCTGACCTTCATCGGACCGCTGCTCGGCTCCCTGATCCGGCCGGTGGGCGGGGCGCTGGCGGACCGGTTCGGCGGGGCGCGGATCACCCTCGCCACCTTCGTGGCGATGGCCGCCGCGACCGGGGTCGTCGTCCTGGCCTCGGTACGGGAGTCGCTGCCGGTGTTCCTGGTCGGATTCGTGGCGCTCTTCGCGCTGAGCGGCCTCGGCAACGGGTCGACGTACAAGATGATCCCCGGGATCTTCCAGGCCAAGGCGCTGGCCCGCGGCATGAGCGGCGAGGGCGCGGCCGCATACGGGCGGCGGCTGTCCGGAGCCTCGATGGGGCTGATCGGCGCGGTGGGCGCGCTCGGCGGGCTCGGCATCAACCTGGTCTTCCGGGAGGCGTTCCTGAGCTCCGGGTCGGGGACGGCCGCCTTCGTGACCTTCCTCGGCTTCTACGGGGTGTGCTGCGCCGTGACGTGGGCGGTATACCTTCGCCGGCCGGCCGCGGTGATCGTCCCGGGCGCCGAGGTGGCGGCGAAGCCGCAGCTCACGTCGGTGTAATGGCCGTTAACGGGGGCGAAATGCGGGGGAACCGAGCCTGACACGCCGACTTGGCAGGCTCGGTTCCAGCCGCGCGACACCGACCCACTGGGCAAGGCAGGTCACCATGTACGACGACACGCACACCGGGCCGCTCGCAGGTTTCACCGTCGGGGTCACCGCCGCCCGCCGGGCGGACGAACTGATCGCCCTGCTGCGCCGGCGCGGGGCCGCCGTGCTGCACGCGCCCGCGCTGCGGATCGTGCCGCTCGCCGACGACAGCGAACTGCTCGCCGCCACCAAGGAGCTGATCGGCTGCGCTCCGGACGCGGTGGTCGCCACCACCGCCATCGGGTTCCGCGGGTGGATCGAGGCCGCCGACGGCTGGGGGATCGGCGAAGAGCTGCTGGCGCGGCTGCGGACCACCGAACTGCTGGCGCGCGGACCGAAGGTGAAGGGCGCGATCCGGGCCGCCGGGCTGGTGGAGACCTGGTCGCCGGACTCGGAATCGCTCGCCGAGGTACTGGAACGGCTGCTGTCGGCCGGGGTGGCCGGGCGGCGGATCGCGCTCCAGCTGCACGGGGAGCCGCTGCCCGGTTTCGTGGAGGCGCTGCGGGCCGGCGGGGCCGACGTGGTGGTGGTCCCCGTGTACCGGTGGATGGCGCCGGAGGACCTCGCGCCGCTGGACCGGCTGCTGGACGCGGTGGTCGCCGGCGGGGTGGACGCGGTCAGCTTCACCTCGGCCCCGGCGGCGGCCTCGCTGCTGTCCCGGGCCGAGGAGCGGGGCGTGCGGGAGGCCGTGCTGGCGGCTCTGCGGGGCGGGGTGGTGTCGGCGTGCGTGGGGCCGGTGACCGCGCTGCCGTTGCAGGCGCACGGGGTGGACACGGTGCAGCCGGAGCGGTTCCGGCTGGGCCCGCTGGTGCAGTTGCTCTGCCAGGAGCTGCCGGGCCGGGCGCGGGTGCTGCCGGTGGCCGGGCACCGGGTGGAGATCCGCGGGCACGCGGTCCTGGTGGACGCGGAGCTGCGGCCCGTGCCGCCGGCCGGGATGGCGCTGCTGCGGGCGCTGGCCCGGCGGCCGGGGTGGGTGGTGGCCCGCGGCGAGCTGCTGCGGGCCCTGCCGGGGGCGGGGCGCGACGAGCACGCCGTGGAGACGGCGATGGCCCGGCTGAGGGCGGCGCTGGGGGAGCCGAAGATGATCCAGACCGTGGTCAAGCGGGGGTACCGGCTGTCGCTGGACGCGGGCGGGGAGGTCAAGTACGCGGACGCCCCGGCGGGATGACCGGCGGGGGTGCCGGTCGGGGGAGGGCCTGGGTTAGCGTGCCCGGATGATCGTTGACGGGGTGGAGATGAGGGGCCTCGGGCCCGGCGACGCCGCCGGGCTGGCCGAGGCGTTCGCGCGGAACCGGGCGTACATGGCGCCCTTCGAGCCGGTCCGGCCGGAGGACTTCTACACCGAGCAGGGGCAGCGGGCCCGGATCGAGGGCATGCTCGCCGAGCAGGACGCCGGGCGGATGGTCCCGTACGTGCTGGTCGCGGCGGCCACGGGTGAGCCGGTCGGTGCGATCAACCTGGGCTCGATCGCGCTCGGGCCGCTGTGCAGCGGGGGCGTCGGCTACTGGGTGGACCGGGCCTGGCACGGCAAGGGCGTGGCCACGGCGGCCCTGGAAGAGGTGTGCCGGACCGCCCGCGACGACCTGGGCCTGCACCGGGTGGAGGCCGGGACCCTGCTCGACAACCTGGCCTCGCAGCGGGTGCTGGCGAAGGCGGGCTTCGAGCCGTACGGCGTCGCACCGCGGTACCTCCACATCAACGGTGCCTGGCGGGACCACCGCCTCTTCCAGCGACTGCTGCACGACGCCCCGCCGGGCCGTTGACCGCCCTGGCGGGCGGCCTGGGGCTCCGCCCCAGACCCCGCGCCTCAAACTCCGGCGGGGCTGGATGTGGCTGATGCCGCCTGCCAGCCCCGCCTGGGGGCACCTCCCAGCGGTAGCTGGGGGACTTTGAGGCGCGGGTCCGGGCGGAGCCCGGGGAACGGGGGAAGGGCGGGGTGGGGAGAGGCTCCGCGCAGCGGTGGGGCCGCACCCGCACGGGGGGTTCCGCTGCGCGGCGGCGAGGGGCACTCTGGTGGGGCGCCCCCAAGACGCGAGGCGGTGACGGGCATGCGGTTCGACGCCGGGCGGGTCTGCCTGGACCTGGTGGCCGAGGAGATCCGGGACGGCGACGAGCTGCGGCAGTGGCTCGCCGGGGCCGGGCTGGTGCCCGACCGGACGCCGCTCACCCGGGTCGGCCCCGACTGGGCGGCCGCCTTCCGGGACCTGCGCGGCGATGTGGAGACCCTCGTACGGGCGGAGCTGGACGGCACCGGCCCCGACGAACACGCACTCGCCCGGGTCAACGCACTGGCCGCCGGGCCACCCCCGGGCCTGTGTGCCGTACGGGACCAGGAAGGCCACCTCGTACGGGAGCTGTGCGGCGGCGTGGAGTGCGGCGCGCTGCTCGCTGCCGTCGCCCGGGACGCCGTCGAGCTGCTGACCGACCCCGGCGACCTGGCGCTGCTGCGGGCCTGTGAGGGCGACGGCTGCACCCGGGTCTACCTGGACACTTCCCGCGGGCACCGGCGCCGCTGGTGCTCCAGCGAGCTGTGCGGCAACCGGGAGCGCGTCGCCCGGCACCGCCGCCGGGCCCTGGCCGCGGGGTCGGTGTAGGCCCCGCCCCGCCGGTTCCGGAACGGGCGTGCGGACAGGGTGCCGATTCGCGTACGGTTGACGGTCGCCCATGCACGTCAGAAGGGGGCCTTGGTGGCCGCGCAGAATGCCGCTGTCGACAGCACGGCGGATTCCGTCCGCGATCGGGAGATCGCGGTCGAGCAGACGCATCTCGACCAGGTGTACAGACGCCTTGAGGAGAAGATCCACGAGGCCGAGTTCCTGATGAACGACGCCGCCAAACGCGGTCAGGTGGGCACCCCCGGGGCCCTCGCCGAGCGCGACGCGCAGGTCTTCCGGGCGGGCATCCACCTGAACCGGCTCAACAACGAGTTCGAGGACTTCCTCTTCGGCCGCATCGACCTGGTGCTGGGCAAGGACGGGGAGAAGGGGCCGGACGGCGCCTACACGTCGGTCGATCCGGCCGACGACGCGATCCGCGAGGACCTCACGGCCGACATCGCCGAGACGCTGCACATCGGCCGCATCGGAGTCCTGGACTCCGACTACGCGCCGCTGGTCATCGACTGGCGCGCGCCGGCCGCCGCGCCGTTCTACCGCTCCACGCCCAAGGACCCCGGCCGCGTCGTGCGCCGCCGCGTCATCCGCTCCAAGGGCCGCAAGGTGCTCGGCGTCGAGGACGACCTGATGCGCCCCGAGGTCACCGCCTTCCTCGACGGCCAGGAGCTCCCCGCCCTCGGCGACGGCGCCCTGATGGCCGCGCTCGGGCGGGCCCGTACGCACTCCATGCGGGACATCGTCTCCTCCATCCAGGCCGAGCAGGACCTGGTCATCCGCGCTCCCGCCGCCTCCGTCGCCGAGGTCGCGGGCGGGCCCGGCACCGGCAAGACCGCCGTCGCCCTGCACCGTGCCGCCTACCTGCTCTACCAGGACCGCCGCCGCTACTCCGGCGGCATCCTGATCGTCTCCCCGACCCCGCTGCTCGTCGCGTACACCGAAGGCGTGCTGCCCTCCCTCGGCGAGGAGGGCCAGGTCGCCATCCGCGCGCTGGGCTCGCTGGTCGACGGCGCCGAGGCGACCACGTACGACGACCCGGCCGTGGCCCGGATCAAGGGCTCCTCGCGGATGCTGAAGGTGCTGCGCAAGGCCGTACGGGGCGCTCTGGAGCTCGGCAACGCCCCCGATCGGCTCCGGGTCGTGGCCTTCGGCCGCCGCCAGGAGCTGGAGGCCGGCGAGCTGAACCGGATCCGGCAGAACGTGCTCGGCGGCACCGCGCCCGTCAACCTGCTGCGCCCGCGCGCCCGCAAGCTGCTGCTCGACGCGCTGTACGCGAAGTCCGGCGGGGCGGGCCGGCACAGCGACCCGGAGCTGGCCGCCGAGCTGCGCTCCGCCTTCGACGAGGACATCTCCACCGAGGACGCCTTCATCGAGTTCCTGAACGCGTGGTGGCCGGAGCTGACGCCGCGCAAGGTCCTCGCCGCGATGGCCGACGAGCGCAAGCTCGGCCGCTGGTCGCGCCGGGACCTGAACCCGCGCGAGACCCGCCAGCTGGCGCGGTCGCTGCGCCGGGTCGGTCCGGACGGCAAGGGCCCGCTCTCCGTGCACGACGTGGCGCTGCTGGACGAGCTCCAGCAGCTGCTCGGCGCCCCCGCACGGCCGAGGCGGAGGCGGGAGCTGGACCCGCTGGACCAGCTCAGCGGGCTGGAGGAGCTGATGCCGACCCGCGAGGAGACCCAGTGGGAGCGGGCCGAGCGGCTCGCGGCGGAACGCACCGAGTACGCGCACGTCATCGTGGACGAGGCCCAGGACCTGACGCCGATGCAGTGGCGGATGGTGGGCCGCCGGGGCCGGATGGGCACCTGGACGGTGGTCGGCGACCCGGCGCAGTCCTCCTGGACCGACCCGGAGGAGGCGGCCGCGGCCCGCGACGAGGCCCTGGGGTCCCGGCCGCGCCGGCGGTTCACCCTGACCGTGAACTACCGCAACCCGGCCGAGGTCGCCGAGGTCGCCTCCCGGGTGCTGCGCCTGGCGATGCCCGGCATGGAACCGCCGTCGGCGGTGCGTTCCACGGGCCTGGAGCCCCGTTTCACGGCCGCGCGGGGCGATCTGGGCGCAGCGGTCCGGGAGGAGACCCGCAGGCTGCTGGAGCAGGTGGACGGCACCGTCGGTGTCGTCGTCGCCATGGACCGCCGCGCGGAGGCGGCGGGCTGGCTCGCCGACCTCGGCGAGCGGGCGGTGGCGCTGGGCAGCCTGGAGGCCAAGGGCCTGGAGTACGACGCCACGGTGGTCGTCTCCCCGGCGGAGATCGCGGACGAGTCCCCGGCGGGCCTGCGGGTGCTGTACGTGGCGCTGACGCGCGCGACGCAGCAGCTGACGGTGGTCTCGGGCGACCGGGACGAGCCCGACGCGGACGGGGTGCCGGAGCTGCTGGTTCCGTAGGGCTCCCGGGCCGTTCGGCCGTATGGTCCGCCGCCAGGAGCGTGGTGTGCGGAACCGGCTGCCGGGAGGGGGACCGTATCCGGCGATCCTTTGTTAGCCTGGTGAAGGCACCGACTCGATCCAAGCCCCCGGGCCCAACCTTCGTCGCTTAGAGCGACCACTTGCCGCGAGGCGAGCATGGCGGGTCGGTGTCATAGACGTAGTTGCATCACCGACGTAGATGCATCACCAGGTCCGCGCCCTCCACTCCGTGGGGGGCGCGGACCTGTTTTGTATGGACCCACCATTCCGAAGGGCCCCGGCTATCTCGTATGGTGGAAGTGTTCTTCCGAAATTTGTAGCTGGTTACCTTGTACCGGCGGGTAGGTGGGACGATCGGACAACAGGTCCTGCCACACCAGCTGTGTGCCGGGCCCTGTGTGTACAGCGAAAACCAGGGACAGAAGAGGAACACGGCCATGGCAACGGCGCCCAGCGTCTCGTATTCGATGACGGTCCGCCTGGAAGTGCCCGCGAGCGGAACCGCGGTCTCCCAGCTCACCACCGCCGTGGAGTCCTCCGGCGGCTCGGTCACCGGCCTCGACGTGACCGCCTCCGGCCACGAGAAGCTCCGGATCGACGTCACCATCGCCGCGACCTCCACCGCGCACGCGGACGAGATCGTCGAGAAGCTGCGCGGGATCGAGGGCGTCAGCCTCGGCAAGGTCTCCGACCGAACCTTCCTCATGCACCTCGGCGGCAAGATCGAGATGGCGTCCAAGCACCCCATCCGCAACCGTGACGACCTGTCGATGATCTACACCCCGGGCGTGGCCCGCGTGTGCATGGCGATCGCCGAGAACCCCGAGGACGCACGCCGCCTCACCATCAAGCGCAACTCCGTCGCAGTCGTGACGGACGGCTCCGCCGTGCTGGGCCTGGGCAACATCGGCCCGATGGCCGCCCTGCCCGTCATGGAGGGCAAGGCGGCCCTCTTCAAGCGGTTCGCCGGCATCGACGCGTGGCCGATCTGCCTCGACACCCAGGATTCCGACGAGATCGTCGCGATCGTCAAGGCCATCGCCCCGGGCTTCGCCGGCATCAACCTGGAGGACATCTCCGCGCCGCGCTGCTTCGAGATCGAGGCCCGGCTGCGCGAGGCCCTCGACATCCCCGTCTTCCACGACGACCAGCACGGCACCGCGATCGTCGTGCTCGCCGCGCTCACCAACGCACTTCGCGTCGTGGGCAAGGCAGTTGGGGACGTCAAGGTGGTCATGTCGGGCGCCGGCGCGGCCGGTACGGCCATCCTCAAGCTGCTCCTCGCGGCGGGCGTCAAGAACGCCGTCAGCGCCGACATCCACGGAGTCGTGCACGCGGACCGCCCCGACCTCGTCGACGCGGCCCCCGACTCCCCGCTGCGCTGGATCGCCGACAACACCAACCCCGAGGGCTACACGGGCACTCTGAAGGAGGCCGTGGTCGGCGCCGACGTCTTCATCGGCGTCTCGGCCCCGAACGTGCTGTCCGGCGAGGACGTGGCCGCGATGGCGGAGGGTGCGATCGTGTTCGCGCTCGCGAACCCGGACCCCGAGGTGGACCCGGCCGTCGCCCGCCAGACCGCCGCCGTGGTGGCCACGGGCCGCTCCGACTTCCCGAACCAGATCAACAACGTGCTGGTCTTCCCGGGTGTCTTCCGCGGCCTGCTGGACGCCCAGTCGCGGACGGTGAACACCGACATGATGCTGGCCGCCGCGACCGCCCTGGCGGACGTCGTCGGCGAGGACGAGCTGAACGCGAACTACATCATCCCGTCGGTGTTCAACGACAAGGTCGCGGGTGCGGTCGCGGGCGCCGTCCGCAAGGCCGCCTCCACGGCCTGACGGGGCCGACGGCCGTCCGTCACCGCCGCCGTGAGGGCGCCGCGCCCGGGCCGCGCCCGGGCTGTGACCGCCCTCACGGACTCCTGATCCCGGCGCGTCGCGGGATGCGGGCCCGCCGGGCCGCCTCTAGGGTTGCGGGGATGCCCGCGAGGTCCGCGGTCCGCAGCAGAGTCTGAGCGAGGACGTGGACGGAGGGTCACCGCGGCGTGACTGTGGCGCTTTTCGTGTGACCCCGGCGGGTGCCGGATTGGCTTTCCCGCCGCTGGTGGGGGCAGGATGCGTAACCGGGCGAGAGGGTCTGACGTTCAGACCCGGGTCCGGGGACTGTCCGAGGGCCCTGGCAGCATCGGCTTCGATCTCACGCCTCTAAGGCAAGTTGAACACGGGAGTACAACATGAACCGCAGTGAGCTGGTGGCCGCTCTGTCCGAGCGCGCCGAGGTGACCCGCAAGGACGCCGACGCCGTTCTGGCCGCGCTCGCCGAGACCGTTGGCGAGATTGTCGCCAAGGGCGACGAGAAGGTCACCATCCCCGGCTTCCTGACCTTCGAGCGCACCCACCGTGCCGCTCGCACCGCGCGCAACCCGCAGACCGGCGACCCCATCCAGATCCCGGCCGGCTACAGCGTGAAGGTCTCCGCGGGCTCCAAGCTCAAGGAAGCCGCCAAGGGCAAGTAGTCCTGCCCCCGGCGCCGAAGGCCGCACAGGCCTTTGGAACGGTGAGTAGTGCGCGCGCCGGTCGCGTAGACAGGCGCGCAGAAGCGTAGAACGCCGAAGGGCGGCCACCCCGGGCGGGGCGGCCGCCCTTCTGCCTGTCCCGGGCCGTTGTGGGCTGTTGTGGGCCGTTGCGGCCGCCGGCGGGTCGTCGTGGGCCGACGGGCGCCGTTGTGCGCCCCCTGGGGCCACGAGAAAGCCCCCCGGGCCCTTTGCGGGGCCCGGGGGGCTTTCTGACGGCCGGTCATGGCCGGTCACGGCTCAGACGAGGTCGCCGCCCGGCAGTTCGACCTTCGCGCCGAGCTCGACGAGCTTCTCCATGAAGTTCTCGTAGCCGCGGTTGATGAGGTCGATGCCGTGGACCCGCGAGGTGCCCTCGGCCGCCAGCGCCGCGATCAGGTATGAGAACCCGCCGCGCAGGTCGGGGATGACCAGGTCGGCGCCCTGCAGCTTGGTGGGGCCGGAGACGACCGCCGAGTGCAGGAAGTTGCGCTGGCCGAAGCGGCAGGCCGAGCCGCCCAGGCACTCGCGGTACAGCTGGATGTGAGCACCCATCTGGTTGAGCGCCGAGGTGAAGCCGAGCCGGGACTCGTAGACCGTCTCGTGCACGATCGAGAGGCCGGAGGCCTGCGTCAGGGCCACGACGAGCGGCTGCTGCCAGTCGGTCTGGAAGCCGGGGTGTACGTCCGTCTCCAGCGCGATGGCGTTGAGCGGGCCGCCGGGGTGCCAGAAGCGGATGCCCTCGTCGTCGATCTCGAACGCCCCGCCGACCCGGCGGAAGGTGTTCAGGAAGGTCATCATCGAGCGCTGCTGGGCGCCGCGCACGTAGATGTTGCCGCCGGTCGCCAGGGCCGCGGAAGCCCAGGAGGCGGCCTCCAGGCGGTCCGGGAGCGCCTTGTGGTTGTAGCCGCCGAGGCGGTCGACACCCGTGATCCGGATGGTCCGGTCGGTGTCGACGGAGATGATCGCGCCCATCTTCTGCAGGACGCAGATGAGGTCCTCGATCTCCGGCTCCACCGCGGCGTTGCTGAGCTCGGTGACGCCCTCGGCCAGGACGGCCGTCAGCAGCACCTGCTCGGTCGAGCCGACCGACGGGTACGGGAGGCGGATCTTGCAGCCGCGGAGGCGCTGCGGGGCCTCCAGGTACTGGCCGCCCTCGCGCTTCTCGATGGTCGCGCCGAACTGGCGGAGCACGTCGAAGTGGAAGTCGATCGGCCGGCCGCCGATGTCGCAGCCGCCCAGGCCCGGGATGAAGGCGTGGCCGAGGCGGTGCAGCAGGGGGCCGCAGAACAGGATCGGGATGCGCGACGAGCCCGCGTGGGCGTCGATGTCGGCGACGTTCGCGCTCTCGACGTGGGTCGGGTCGAGCACCAGCTCGCCCGGCTCCTCGCCGGGACGGACCGTCACCCCGTGCAGCTGGAGCAGCCCGCGCACGACGCGCACGTCACGGATGTCGGGAACGTTGCGCAGCCGGCTGGGCTCGCTGCCGAGCAGCGCGGCGACCATGGCCTTGGGCACGAGGTTCTTCGCACCGCGGACTCGGATCTCGCCCTCAAGCGGGGTGCCGCCGTGGACAAGCAGTACATCGTCACTGATGCCGGTCATGAATCTCGCGTTCCGGAGTGGGGTGGGCAGGGGGCCAGAGAAAAGAGTAAGGGCCACCACCCCTTTGTTCGCATGGCTGACGCGGCCGTAGGACTGTCATGAATTCGGTACAACACCCTCCGTATCCACCTCATGGCGGAGTGTCGCATTCCGCTCGTGCGGCCCGCGCGCCCTCCCTCCTGCTGCCGTGCGCCCTGAGCTGCGTGAGATCGGATCCCCCCGCCCGCTCCCCGCGGAAGGCGAATGTGGGGGATCATGGCGGCATGACCGAGGTGTCCTCCCTCACAGGGCGGCTGCTCGTGGCCACCCCCGCCCTCGCGGACCCGAATTTCGACCGCGCGGTGGTGCTCCTGCTCGACCACGACGAGCAGGGCTCGCTCGGCGTGGTCCTCAACCGGCCGACCCCGGTGGGCGTCGGCGACGTCCTGCTGCCCTGGGCGCCCCTGGCCGGCGACCCGGGCGTGGTCTTCCAGGGCGGACCCGTCGCGCTGGACTCGGCCCTGGGGGTGGCGGTCATCCCGGGCGAGGAGGGCCCGCTCGGCTGGCGCCGGGTGCACGGGGCGATCGGCCTGGTCGACCTGGAGGCGCCGCCGGAGCTGCTGGCCGCGGCGCTGGGCAGCCTGCGGATCTTCGCCGGCTACTCGGGCTGGGGCCCGGGCCAGCTGGAGGACGAGCTGGGCGACGGCGCCTGGTACGTGGTGGAGTCGGAGCCCGGCGACGTGTCCTTCCCGGACCCCGAGCGGCTCTGGCGGGCGGTGCTGCGCCGCCAGCGCAGCGAACTCGCGATGGTCGCCACCTATCCGGACGACCCGTCGCTGAACTGACGCGCACGGGGATCGGTACCCTGGTGGCATGAGCACTCTTGAGCCCGAGCGCGGGACTGGCACGGGGACCCTCGTAGAGCCGACGCCGCAGGTGTCGCACGGTGACGGCGACCACGAGCGCTTCGCCCACTACGTCCAGAAGGACAAGATCATGGCGAGCGCCCTCGACGGGACCCCCGTCGTCGCGCTCTGCGGCAAGGTCTGGGTACCGGGCCGGGACCCGAAGAAGTACCCGGTCTGCCCCATGTGCAAGGAGATCTACGAGTCCATGGGCCCCGGCGGGGACAAGGACAAGGGCGGCAAGGACAAGTAGTCCGGTCCCTCCCGAGCAGGACCGGGGCCCCCCGGGTGCGCATCGGCGTACCCGGGGGGCCTTCGGCGTACTAGGGTCGGCGCGACGAGCACTCTGCGGAACGTGCGTTGCGCAGGGCGCAACAGGCTGCTGCGAAGGGCTGACGCATGGACCTGATTCCCGCACCCCGGCTCGCCGTCTTCCACGAGGACGGGCTCCGCTTCGAGTTCGGGCCCGAGCCGACGCTCGCCACCGGGCCGGGCGGTGAGGGCGTCGCGCGCTGGCTGCGCCGCGAGCTCGGCGCGGCCACCGGCTGGAGCCTGGCGGCCGCCGGGCCCGGCGCCGCCGCGGACATACGCCTGCGCGTCGACCCGGAGCGGGGGCGGGGCGACGGGGCGGGGGCGGGTGCGGGGCCCGAGGCGTACGGGATCACCGTCGACGCCACGGGAGTCGAGCTGGTCGGCGCGAGCGGCGCCGGGCTGTTCTGGGCTGCCCAGACACTGCGTCAGCTGCTCGGGCCCGACGCCTGCCGCAAGGCCCCGCTGCCCGGGCGCGCGTGGTCCCTGCCGTACGCCGGGATCGAGGACGGTCCCCGGTTCGGGTGGCGCGGGATGATGCTCGACGTGGCCCGGCACTTCACGCCGAAGGACGGGGTGCTGCGGTACATCGACCTGCTCGCCGCGCACAAGCTGAACGTGCTGCACCTGCACCTGACGGACGACCAGGGCTGGCGGGTCGAGATCAAGCGCTACCCGAGGCTGACCGGCGTCGGCGCGTGGCGGGCGCGCAGCCGGTGGGGCCACCGGGCCTCCCCGCTGTGGAACGAGACCCCGCACGGCGGCTACTACACGCAGGACGACATCCGCGAGATCGTCGCGTACGCCGTCGAGCGGCACGTCCGGGTGGTCCCGGAGATCGACGTCCCGGGGCACTCGCAGGCCGCGATCGCCGCGTACCCGGAGCTGGGCAACGCGGACGTGGCCGACACCGGGGCGCTGGAGGTGTGGGACGACTGGGGGATCAGCGAGAACGTGCTCGCGCCGACCGAGGCGGTGCTGCGGTTCTACGAGGGGGTCTTCGAGGAGCTGCTGGAGCTGTTCCCCGCCGAGGTCTCCCCCTTCGTCCACGTGGGCGGCGACGAGTGCCCCAAGGCGCAGTGGAAGGCCTCCGCGGTGGCGCAGGAGCGGATCCGCGAGCTGGGCGTGGACGGGGAGGACGGGCTGCAGTCCTGGTTCATCCGGCACTTCGACACCTGGCTCGCCGAGCGCGGGCGGCGGCTGATCGGGTGGGACGAGATCTTGGAGGGCGGGCTCGCGCCCGGGGCGGCCGTCTCCTCGTGGCGGGGGTACGGGGGCGGGATCGCCGCCGCGGAGGCCGGGCACGACGTGGTGATGTGCCCGGAGCAGCACGTCTACCTGGACTACCGTCAGGCGGGCGGCGCCGAGGAGCCGATGCCCATCGCCTACGTGCGCACACTGGAGGACGTATACCGGTTTGAGCCGGTTCCGCCGAAGTTGTCGGAAGCGGCGGCCGCCCACGTGCTCGGCGCGCAGGCCAACGTGTGGACCGAGGTGATGGAGGACCAGGGCCGCGTCGACTACCAGGTGTTCCCGCGGCTGGCGGCCTTCGCGGAGGTGGTGTGGTCGCGGCTGGCGGAGCCGCAGGAGCGGGACTTCGCCCGGTTCGAGGCCCGGATGGCGGCGGCCCACTACGCGCGGCTGGACGCGCTGGGGGTCGGTTACCGGCCGCCGGGCGGCCCGCTGCCGTGGCAGCGGCGTCCGGGGGTGCTCGGGCGGCCGAAGGAGGGGGCGCCCCCGAACGTGTGACAACGGGAACGGGGACTCTGGCCGGATTTCTGATGATACGGGGAAAAACGGGCAGTTGGGGGTGGCTGCCCGGACCCGGCCCGGGGAGGGAATTCCGGCAGCGGGGCCGCCCTGGGGCGCCCGGCCGACCCTCGCGCCGGGCGGCCGGGAAGATGTGCCAGAGTTGCCACGTCCCGGCGGTGAGCACGTACCGTACGGCGGACAGGCGTGAGCGCCGTGACCGGGACATCGGGAAGGGGCAGCTGGGTTGACCACGCACGCACCGCATTCAGTTCAGGGGCCGCAGGCGGCGCAGTCCGTGACGTTGCCGGTCTCGCTCGACGAGGCCGTGGCGGCGCTCACCGCCATGCCCGCCGCCGTGCCCGTGGCGGGCGGCACCGACCTCATGGCCGCCGTCAACTCCGGACTGCTGCGGCCCGCCGCGCTGGTGGGCCTGGGGCGGATCAACGAGATCCGCGGCTGGCAGTACCAGGACGGTCACGCGCTGCTCGGCGCCGGTCTGACCCACGCGCGGATGGGGCGGCCGGATTTCGCCGCTCTGATCCCCGCGCTGGCGGCCGCCGCGCGCGCCGCCGGGCCCCCGCAGATCCGCAACGCGGGCACCCTCGGCGGGAACATCGCCACCGCCGCGCCCACCGGTGACGCCCTGCCCGTGCTGGCCGCGCTGGAGGCCGTACTCGTCATCGTCGGCCCGGGCGGATCGCGCGAGATCCCCGTGTCCCACCTGCTGGCCGGCCGCGAGATGCTGAGCCCGGGCGAGCTGATCGGCTTCGTCCGCGTGCCGCTGCTGCACGCGCCCCAGGTGTTCCTGAAGGCCACGGGCCGTACCGGGCCGGGGCGCGCGGTCGCGTCCGTGGGGCTCGTACTGGACCCCGCGCGCCGGGGCGTGCGCTGCGCGATCGGCGCGGTGGCCCCGATGCCGCTTCGGCCGCTGGAGGCCGAACAGTGGGTGGCCTCGTTGATCGACTGGGACGGGGAGCGGAGCCTGGCCCCCGAGGCCCTGGAGGCCTTCGGCGAGTACGTCGCGGCCGCCTGCGTGCCCGACCAGGGCGAACCGGTGGCCGCCGGTGTACTGCATCTGCGGCGGACGGTGGCCGTGCTGGCGCGCAGGGCCCTCGGGAGGGCACTGACCTCATGAGCGAGAACGAGAACGAGAACGTGACCCAGGGGAACGGTACGGCGGGCTGGGGCTGGGAACCGGTCCCGCAGGGCGGCGAGTACGACTCCGACGCGACGGCGTTCGTCAAGCTGCCGCAGGACATGCTGGACGCGCTCGGCACCGGCGAGCCGCTGGCCGCGCCCGGGCACGGGTACGTGCCGCCGCCGATGATCGTGCCGCTCGGCTCGGCCAGCACGGATCCGGCGGCCACGGGTACCTGGACGATTCCGGTTCAGTGGCCGGAGGCGGGAGCCCAGGCCCCCGCGGACTCCGCTTCCGCTGCCCATGCTCCAGCCCCGGCGCCGGTCGGCGGGCCGATCCCGGCGTCGATCCCGATCCCGGCGTCGGTGGCCGCGGCGTTCGCCGAGGCGGAGCCGGAGCCCGATCCGGGGGAGACGGCGGAGTGGCGGTTCCCGGACGAGGCTTCGGCGACCGGGCAGTGGGCCGTGCCGGAACCCTCCGAGCAGCCCGCCGACTTCCGGCAGAGCTCGCTGAACGCCGACTGGAGCCAGGCCCCGGCGACGCTGCCGGGCGGGGCCCCGGCGCCGTGGGCGAACCACCCCGACTTCGCGGCGCAGCAGCAGGGTCAGGGGACCTTGCCGGGTACGGACGAGGCGGCCGCGGCTGCGGCCACGGCGGCCGCAGCCACGGCGGCGGACGCCGGGCGGCTGCTCGGCGGGCCCGGGGTCGGCACCCCGCCGCGCGGGCCGCGCGTGCTGGGCGGCCCCGGTGTGGGCACCCCGCTCCCGGAGGCGGGCGAGCCGGTGCACCCGGCCCCGCACGACATCGAGGCCGCGCACGGCGCGGCGGCCATGCCGGTCGAGGGGGAGCGGCCGCACCCGGTGGCCGAGGCGGCGGAGCGGCCGGCCGCGGTCGGCGGCCTGGACCTGTTCGGCGGAGTGAGGGTCGAGGCGGCGGCGCAATCCGCGCCGTCCGAGCTCGCGCAGGCCGAGCCCGCCGTGCCCGCTGAGTCCGCTGTGCCCGCCATGTCCGCCGTGTCGGCTGAAAGCGACGGGCGCGGCTTCGCGGCATTCGGGCATGCGCCGGAGGCGGCTCGCGAGCCCGAGGTGGAGCCCGAGCCCCAGGTGGAGTCCGAGCCCGAGGCGGAGCCCGCCGACGCGGTGTCGGCCGATGCGGTGTCGGCCGACGCGGACGGGCACGGCTTCGCCGGAGCCGCCCCTGCCCCGGCCGGGATCCCGGCCGGGCCCACGCCGACCGGCGACACCGCCGACACCGCTGTGGCACCCCCGGCCGAGGACACCGCCGAAGGTTTCCCGACCGAGGTGCCGACGTACGAAGAAGAGACAGCGGCAGCCGGGGCCGTCGCGCACCACGAGCACCCGCAGGCTTCCTACGTCCTGCGCGTCAACGGCGCCGACCGGCCCGTCACCGGCGCCTGGATCGGCGAGTCCCTGCTCTACGTGCTGCGCGAGCGCCTCGGCCTCGCCGGCGCCAAGGACGGCTGCTCGCAGGGCGAATGCGGCGCCTGCGCGGTGCAGGTCGACGGCCGGCTCGTCGCCTCCTGCCTGGTGCCGGCCGCGACGGCCGCCGGGAGCGAGGTCCGTACCGTCGAGGGTCTCGCGACGGACGGGGAACTCTCGGACGTGCAGCAGGCGTTGTGCAGGTCGGGTGCGGTGCAGTGCGGTTTCTGCGTGCCCGGCATGGCCATGACCATCCACGACCTGCTGGAGGGCAATCACGCCCCCAGCGAGCTGGAGACCCGTCAGGCGCTGTGCGGCAACCTCTGCCGCTGCTCCGGCTACGCGGGGGTCATCGACGCCGTGCGCGAGGTCGTGGCCGAGCGCGAGGCGGGGACGGGGACGGCGGCGTCGTCGGCGGCAGCGGCCGAGCCCGCTGGTCAGGCTCCGGCTCAGGGTCCTACTGAGCCGCGCATTCCGCATCAGGCACCGCCCGGCGAGGGCGGCATCCACCACGGAGGCACGGCGTGAGCGCGCAGGACGCGGCGACGGCCACGACGACGACCATGAACGCCACGGTGACGGCCTCCGCCGCCCCCGAGGCCTCGGACCAGCAGGTACCGCGCGGAATCGGAGCCTCCGTCCCGGCCGCCGACACCCGCGCCAAGACCGAGGGCACCTTCCCCTACGCCGCCGACCTGTGGGCGGAGGGCCTCCTGTGGGCCGCCGTACTGCGCTCCCCGCACGCCCACGCCCGGATCCTCTCCATCGACACCTCGGCCGCCGCCGAGATGCCCGGCGTGCGCGCCGTCGTCACCCACGCCGACGTCCCCGGCGCCACCACCCACGGCCGCCGCATCGCCGACCGGCCGGTCTTCGCGCACGACGTCGTACGCCACCACGGCGAGCCCATCGCCGCCGTCGCCGCCGACCACCCGGACACGGCACGGCTCGCCGCGGCCGCGATCGCGGTCGAGTACGAGCTGCTGGACCCGGTCACCGACCCCGAGCAGTCCTTCGGGGCGCCCGCCCTGCACCCCGACGGCAACCTGATCCGGCACATCCCGCTCCGCTACGGCGACCCGGAGGCGACCGGCGAGGTCGTCGTCGAGGGCCTGTACCGGATCGGCCGCCAGGACCCGGCGCCCATCGGCGCCGAGGCCGGACTGGCCGTGCCGCGCCCCGACGGCGGCGTGGAGCTGTACACCGCCTCCACCGACCCGCACACCGACCGCGACCTGGCGGCGGCCTGCTTCGGCCTCGAACCGGACCGCGTGCGTGTCGTGGTCACCGGAGTCCCGGGCGCGACGGCGGACCGCGAGGACGCGGCGTTCCAGCTCCCCCTCGGTCTCCTCGCCCTGCGCACGGGCTGCCCGGTCAAGCTGGCAGCCACCCGCGAGGAGTCCTTCCTCGGCCACACCCACCGGCACCCGACCCTGCTGCGCTACCGCCACCACGCGGACGCGGAGGGCCGGCTGGTCAAGGTCGAGGCCCAGATCCTGATGGACGCGGGCGCGTACGCGGACTCGTCCTCCGAATCCCTCGCCGCGGCGGTGGCGTTCGCCTGCGGCCCGTACGTCGTCCCGCACGCCTTCGTCGAGGGCTGGGCGGTCCGTACGAACAACCCGCCGTCGGGCCACGTACGGGGCGAGGGCGCCATGCAGGTGTGCGCGGCGTACGAGGGCCAGATGGACAAACTGGCCGCCGCCCTCGGCATCGACGGCGCGGAACTCCGTCTGCGCAACGTCCTGGCGACGGGCGACCTGCTCCCGACGGGCCAGACGGTGACGTGCCCGGCCCCGGTGGCGGAACTCCTGCGCGCGGTACGCGATTACGAACTGCCCTCGCTCCCGAAGGACACCCCGGAGGAGGAGTGGCTGCTGCCGGGCGGCCCGGAGGGCGCCGGCGAGCCGGGCGCGGTACGGCGCGGGGTCGGCTACGGCGTCGGCATGGTGCACATGCTGGGCGCGGAGGGCGCGGACGAGGTCGCCACGGCCACCGTGAAGGTGGTCAACGGCGTGGCGACGGTCATCTGCGCGGCGGTCGACACGGGCCAGGGCTTCGCCACGCTGGCCCGTCAGATCGTCCAGGAGGTCCTGGGCGTGGACGAGGTGACGACGGCCCCGGTCGACACCGACCAGCCGCCGGCGGGCCCGTCGGCGCACGGCCGCCACACGTGGGTGTCGGGCGGCGCGGTGGAGCGGGCGGCGAAGATGGTCCGCACCCAACTCCTCCAGCCGATGGCGCACAAGCTCGGCATGTCCACCGAACTGCTGCAGATCACGGACGGCCGGATCACGTCGTACGACGGCGCGTTCTCCACGACGGTCACGGAGGCGATGGAGGGCAAGGAACTCTGGGCGACGGCCCAGTGCCGCCCCCACCCGACGGAACCCCTGGACGCGGACGGCCAGGGCGACGCCTTCGTGGGCCTCGCGTTCTGCGCGATCCGCGCGGTGGTGGACGTGGACATCGAGCTGGGCTCGGTGCGCGTCGTCGAACTGGCCGTGGCCCAGGACGTGGGCCGCGTCCTCAACCCCCGCCAGCTGGCGGCCCGTATCGAAGCGGGCGTGACGCAGGGCGTGGGCGCGGCCCTGACGGAGAACCTCCGCACGGTCTCCGGCCTGGTCCGCCACCCCGACCTGACGGGCTACGCCCTGCCGACCTCGCTGGACGCCCCGGCGGTGCGCATCGTCAAACTGGTCGAGGAACGGGACGTGGTGGCCCCCTTCGGCGCGAAGGCGGCGAGCGCGATCCCTGTGGTGACGGCACCCGCAGCGGTAGCCTCGGCGGTACGGTCGGCCACGGGCCGCCCGGTCAACAGGCTCCCGATCCGGCCATCGGCGGCGGTCGCGGCGCCCAACTCGTGACCGTGTGACCCGCATTGCACGTGCAACCCCGGACTTGGGACTGTCGGTGCCGGTCGCTAGAGTGATCGATGAGAGTGTGCACGCGCGCGTGCGAACGGGTGCGAACGGGGACGGGGAGCGGCGGTAACTCACGCCGCTACCACGGGGAGACGGGGAGTCGGGGAGGCCATCGTGGCAGCGGAGAGTGGTTCGGGTCTGTTCGGAGCAGGCCCTACGACGGGTTTGGCGGACGCGATCAGGGCGCAGGCCGACGCGCAGGCGAACGCCGCGGCGCTCGCGATCGAGCATGACTCGCTGAAGGAATACAAGGGCATGGTCGATGTCCTGCTCGAAGAGCTGAGCGGATCCGACGCGGACCACAAGAAGCTGGCCCACGGCACCCTGCGCGAGGGCTCGCTGGGCAAGGGTTTCCCGGAGGCCGACGCCCTGTACAAGTCGTACACGACGGTCATCACGGAGCTGGAGAAGCTTTCGAAGGGCCTGGCGGGGCAGATCGAGGCCCTGGGTATCGCTGTCCTCTCGGCGGGCAAGGGCATCGCGGAGGTGGACGAGGAGACGAAGCGGCGCATGGTCGCCATCGCCAAGGAGGCGAAGGAGCACTACATTCCGGCCCGGGACCCGTACCTGGAGGAACAGCGCAAGAACGCGGGAACCACGCCTCCTGCCCACGACGGCAACACGACGGGCGGTACGATCTGATGGCGACGGATTTCCAGGGTTACTCGCACCAGCAGCTGAAGGCGATGATCGCTTCGCTGGACCCGGAGACGGCGAAGACCAGGGCCGCGCAGCTCAAGAAGGCCGCCGACGACATCGCGAAGATCGCGGAGAAGCTCAAGAACCACCGTGTCAAGGGCTGGGAAGGCGAAGCAGCCGTCAAGTTTCAGGAGTGGGTGGGCCGCGCGGGCAACGCGACGCTGCGACTGAGCGAGTACAGCGCCGAGGGCTCCAAGTGGATGACCGACGCCGTCCAGAAGATGGTCGAGGCATCGAAGATGCCCGCCTACGACACGGTCGCCGCTGCTGACTTGGAGGCGGCCCGCAAGTACCACAACGACCCGGACTCGCAGCAGATCAGCCAGACGGCGCACTCGAAGCTGAACTCGGATCACGCCGAGGCCGTGAAGCTGATGAAGGCCCTGGCCGAGTCGTACGAGCATTCCTCGACGCAGATGAACAAGGCGGAGATCCCGACGTTTCCGCCGCCGCCGCCGGCGTTTGTGCCGGAGGGCTACGGCGGCGAAACGGACAGGGATCGCTCGGCAGGCAGTTCCGGATCGGGGAGTTCGGGAAGCTCCTCGTATGCATCGTCGGCACCCGTTCGCAGTGGCGCTACGAACGAACCGGGTTGGGTTCCCGGGCACCCGCCGAAGCCGGACAACACCGTCCCGACGATGCCGATGCCGTCCTTGCCGGTGACTCCGGACCACAACGTGGACGTGGGCCTGGACACCGTCACCACGCTTCCGAACCCGACCCTGCCTCCGACGACCACGCCCGGCGGCCCGCTGCCCACAGGCCCCGGCGGCCCCACCCCGATCGGCCCCGTTCCGCCTGTACCGCTGCCGCCGGTCGGCGGGATGAAGACGATCCCCGGCATCGGTCCCGTCGGCTTGCCTCCCGGCGGCCCGGTCCCGGGCACGAGCGGTCCCCTCGGCAAGCTCGGTATGCCAGGCCTGCCGTCGCCGCGTGACACCGGCATCATGGGTGGCCGCCCGGTGACGTCCACCGGCCCCAGCGCGGGCATCCCGCGCGGCACGGTCATCGGCACCGAAGGTGCGCAGGCCGGCCGCGGCATGATGGGCGGCGGCATGGGCCACGGCGCGGGCGGTGCCCACGGCGGTCACGGTGGTTCTCCGGTGGGCCGTCGGCTGGCCTCGGAGCCGGGAGGTATCGTCGGCGGGCGTCAGCCTGCGACGGGCGGTCGCTCGACGCCGTTCACCCAGGGCGGCTCGGGCCTCGTGCGGAACAACGCCGGTGGCGTCGGCGCGGGTGCACGCACTCCGGGCGGCCGACGCGATGACCACGCGGGCGAACGCCCCGACTACCTGGCCGAGGACGAAGAGACCTGGCAGGGCAACCGTCGTGTTGTTCCGCCGGTGATCGACTGAGCAGAACGGACATTGCACGGGATGCGCATGCGTAAGGCGACCTCGGCCCTGGTGGGTCTGCTGCTGGCCGGGGTCGCCGCGACCCCGGCCCACGCGGAGACCATTCGATCGCAGCAGTGGCATCTCGACGCGATGAAGGCCGATGACATCTGGAAGATCAGCACTGGTAAAGGGGTCACCGTTGCGGTGATCGACAGTGGTATCAACCGCATCCCGGAACTCGAAGGGCAGGTCCTCTCCGGCAAGGACTTCGAACCGGAAGGCACCAAGGGCGACGAACGCACCGACATCAGCAGTCATGGCACCACCATGGCCGCACTGATCGCCGGTAGTGGAAAGCACCCGAGCGGTGACGGTGCCTTTGGACTTGCCCCCGGTGCGAAGATTCTTCCGATCCGTGTACCCCACGAGACGGAATCGGCCACCCCATCGTGGGCTGCAGCCATCCGGTACGCGGCAGACTCCGATGCCAAGATCATCAATATTTCCATGGGTCTGCCTACCGCGCCGGAGAGGGACCGGGAGCGGGCTGAAGCCGTGAAGTATGCGCTCTCGAAGGGCAAGCTGATCTTCGCTGCCGTTGGAAATGACGGCGACACGCTCAACGAGGTCGCCTACCCTGCTGCGACACCCGGGGTTGTGGGTGTTTCCGCGGTGAGCGCCAACGGCGAGGCCACGAAGGAATCGGCGCACGGACCCCAGGTGGACCTGGCTGCCCCGGGTATCGACATCGTCACGGGCTGCTCAGGCAAGACCGGTCTCTGCACGAGCCACGGAACCAGTGACGCCACCGCCCTCGCCTCCGCCTCCGCCGCCCTGCTCTGGTCCGCGCACCCCGACTGGACCAACAACCAGGTACTCCGCGTCCTCCTGAACACCGCCGGCAAGCCGACCGACGGCTCCCAGCGCAACGACTACGTCGGCTACGGCGTCGTCCGGCCCCGGATCGCGATTCCCACCCCCGGCGACCCCGGCCCGGCCGACGTGTACCCGCTGCCCGACCTGGCGGCGGCGGACGCCGCCAAGAAGCCCTCGGCCTCCCCCGACGGCAAGGCCCCCGACGCCGCGGCGTCCAAGCCCGCGCCCCGGGCGGAGGAGAAGAAGAGCGGCAGTTCCCTTCCTTGGATCGCCCTCGGTCTGGGAGCCTGCGTGCTGATCGGCGGAGCCGTGACCGTAGTCGTGGTGCGCCGCAACCGATGACTGACCTGACCTGACCTGATCTGTCCGACCTGACTCGGGAGTTCACGCGATGTCGTTCGACGAGGAATGGTCGGCGGCACGCGCCACGGCCGCCGCCAATGTCTCCATGCGGCTCAACCAGGTCCCCGTAGAACCCGGTGGCGGCGGTGGCGGCGGTGGCGGCGACCTCGATCTCAACCAGGACCACATCGGTGCCATCGGCTCCGAGGCGTACAAGCTGCACACCCGCCTGCTGACCGACGGCAAGCACGCCTCCACCTCCACCACCGAGGCCGCGGGCGCCCTCACCAAAGAGGGCTTCGCCAGCGGGGCGGCGCTGCTCAAGGCCAACACCACCTGGGAGAGCCAGGTGAAGACCCTCCTGGCCGCCTGCGCCAACATCTCCAACGGGCTGAACTACTCGCTCTCCTCCCACGCCAAGGACGAGCAGCAGCTCCACGCCGACTTCACCACGTCCGCGCTCGACACATACCTCAAGTAGGCGCCCGCATGCTGACGTACGAGAACGTGATGAACGCCCCGCTGGACAAGCTCCAGACGGCTGCCACCGACTGGAAGGCGCTCGTCGGCAAGCTGGACGAGATGGCCGAGGCGGCGCGCAACGGTATGAAGGCGAAGTCCGACAAGGCCGAGTGGAGCGGGGTCACCGCAGGGGTGGCCCGGGGGTTCGTCGACAAGACGGCCAAGGAGTTCGAGGACGCCGCCAAGGAAGCCAAGGGCATCCACCAGCTCCTCACCGACGGCCACACCACCATCAAGACGGCCCGTGACGCGCTGAAGAAGGCTGTCGACGAGGAGGCCCCGGCCGCCGGGTTCCGCGTGGACGCGGCCGGCAAGGTCTCGGCCGTTCCGATGGACCCGAAGACCGAGTACGCGGCCCGGCACGACCCGGACTACCCCGAGTTCAAGCGCAAGCAGGAGGAGAACCGCAAGGCCTGGCAGGCGAGGGTGGACCGGCTCGTCGAGGACTGCGCGGACGCCGACGACTCCCTGGCCCGCGCACTGCGCGCCAACGTCTCGGACGACCACAACTTCACCGCGCCGAAGTACACCACCCTGGACGGCGAACAGGCCGACCGGGCGGCCGAGCTGATGAAGAAGCTCAGCAAGGAGCAGGGCGGAGTGGCCCGCAACCCCGAGGCGCTGCGCGAGCTGGAGGACCTGCTCGACGACAACCGCAACGAGGCCGACTTCTCGACGGACTTCTACCGCAAGCTCGGGCCCGAAGGCACGCTCGAGGCGTACGCCAAGCTGTCCATCGACGCGTCGACCCTGGGCGAGGCGGGCAAGGACCGCCTGGCGATGGTCGGCAACATCCAGAACGACATGGGCGCGATGCTCGGGCTCGCCACGCAGACGAGCTCGCCGAACCACCTGGATGCGACGTGGACAACCGACCTGATGAAGGCCGGCCGCAAGGAGATGCAGGTCACCGGCGATCTGACCAGCAAGATCTACGGTTACCAGGCGCTGGGCGCGCTGCTCCACGAGGGCAAGTACGACAAGGACTTCCTGACCTCGGTCGGCCGCGACATGGTCGCGTTCGACCGTGAGAACCCGAAGGCCTGGGAGCACGGGTCCCCGTACGACCCGAAGACGGTGCTCAGCCAGGGCAAGGACGGCAGCCGGGGCTTCTACCCGCTGACGGGCCTGATGGACGCGATGTCCCACAACCCGGACGCGGCGACGGCCTTCTTCACCGAGCCGGTCCGCCAGGACAGCAACGGCGACGGCATCGTCACCTTGGCCGACAAGGTGGTGGACGGAGAGCACGGCAAGCCCCGGGGCATGGTCGACTACATGCTGGACAAGGAGTCCTGGGCCGACGCCTTCGACCGGACGCCCGACCACCCCTACGGCGAAGCGGGCCCGGCCCAGGAGGCCCTCGGCTCCGCGTTGGAGACGGCGGTCAGCGGCCGCGCGGCGGGCGACGAGGACGCGAAGCCGGTGCCGCACACCAAGGAAATGGCGGCGATCATGGAACGCGTCGTCGAAAAGGTCGGCGACGACCCGTCCCTGGTGGCGCAGGACCCGGACGACGAGGACAAGAAGCCGAGGCTGGGCCCGCTGGCCGGGCACTTTGGCAACATGGCGGCGGAATACATCCCGGACCTCCAGGCGGCCGCCGAGAACGGCGGGAACCAGATCAAGGTCAATGGGACGATGGCCGAATTCGACGAGGCGACGGTGTCCCGCTTCCTCGGGGCGGTCGCTCAGGATCCCGAGGCCTACGGTGCGATCACCAATGCCAACCAGGCGTTCACGGCCGTCCTGGTCAACGACGTCGTCCAGCACCATGGCGAGTACACCCTGCTGGGGGACGCGGTGGAGAACGCCGTACAGCCCGGTGGCCAGATCGCGGGCATGATGACGGAGGCCCGCGCGCAGAACATGCACGCCGAGACCGCCCACACGAACGAGGAGTATGTGAAGGGCGTCGAGGACGGGGCGAAGTGGATCAACCGCGGCATCACTGCTGCCGGGGGAAAGTACCTGGAACTGGTGCCGGTGGCCGGCGACATCGTCGAATGGGTCCAGGAGGACGTCACCGAGTACTTCGTCGACGAGGCGAAGGACAAGGGTAAGGAGAAAGCCGCCGACACCGAGAAGGCCGTGGCCGAGATGTACTCGAAGGCGGACCGCAGCGTCAGCAAGGCGGCCGATGACGCAGTCCGGAGCGCTGCCATCGGCTCGGGTCTGTCCCAGAGGGACATCGACACGCTCGCTGGTACGGCGTCCAGGGGGTCCTCGGTTGCCCACTCGGTCGGCCGCGGCCTGGTGGACAGCTCGAAGGGGCCGTCCTGATGGCCGTGGCGAGTTCGTTGCGAGCCGTCGCCGCCGTGGTGGCGGTCGGCGCCTTGCTGGCCGGCTGTTCGGCAGAGCCGGAGAAAGCCGGTGCTCCCGAGGCACCGGCCCGTCTGTGCTGGGGGGCATTCGCCGGGAAGGACGTGGCTCCCCTGCTGGGCAGCGGAAGGAAGATCACGGAAGACACCCGGGATGCTTTCTCGCTCTCGGCCGATCTAAAGAAGATCACCTGCCGTGTTCAGCTGGACGGGGCGACATTGCTGACAGCCCAGGTCTCGCGCAAGCCGCTGGGCAGTGACGCGTTCTGGCAGTCCTTCGACCCGCTGCATCCCGACAAGCTGGACTTCGGGCGCAAGGGCCTCGTGTGGGACTTCGGCGCAACGCTCCTCTACACCTGCAAGACGCCCACGGAGGGCTTCGAGCTCGAACTGGAGATCAGCCACAATCCGTCGGACCTGGACAGCGCGAAGGTCAGAGCACTGGACACCCAGCTGATGAAGGACCTGCAGGACTCCACTCGCAAGCAGCTGAACTGCGCCCCTTGACGAACGGACACCACGCGAAGGCCGCTCTGATCGGCTATGGGACGGGCGCCGACCGAGAGGACCAGCAGGGCCATGACCCGGAGTGAGAAGACGGGCCTCGCACGGCGGGGAGCAGTGGCTGTGGGGGTGGCGGCGGCGCTCGTGCTCACCGCGTGCGGGGGCGGGGGCGGGGACGACGGGGGGAAGAAGGGCGAGCCGGACGTGGCCGCCCGGGAAGGTGTGCCACGGGCTGTTCGCCGGTGATGCGGGCGCAGCGCTCCGGGCGACGCTGGGGGTCGAGAGGTTCGCCACGTCGACGGACGGGGAGAGCGTGCGGGACGCGGCGGGGAAGCTGGCCGCGGAGCCGGTGGACGACGGTGCGTGGCGGGAGCAGCGCGTCTGCTCCGTCCAGAAGGGCCCGGAGGCGGGCATCGCCGACCTGACCGTGACCGCCGAGCGGGTGCGGCCCGCCGTCGCGGACGCCTCGCACACCGGCCCCGGGACCGCGCGGTACGCGCTGGGGCGCGGGGCCTGGGCCGACGCGGACAAGGCTGTCGTGTACGTCGACTGCATCAGCCCCAAGCTGCCCGGTGCGGACGGGGCCACTCCGGCCGTTCTGGCGGTGAGGGCCTGGAACCGGACGTTTCCCCAGGGGGACGCCGCCAAGTACCGCGAGGCCAACCTGGCACTCGCCCACGCGGCCTCGGTTGCGCTGGCCAAGGAGCTCGGCTGCCGGGACAACGGCGGTCTGCCGGACAAGCTGACCGTGCGGGAGCTTCCGGCCGGCTAGGCGGAGCGCGCGCCGGACATGGCGAAGGCCGCCCAGGGGAGCGCCTGCCCCTGAGCGGCCCGCCGCGAAGCCGTGACCGGAATCGAACCGGCGTAACTCGCTTTGCAGGATTGTCTTGGCTGGTCAGAGCCGGATCCGCAGGTGTTCAGTGCTGTTCATCCTCGTACGGGCACAAGGTGGTTAAGGGCTCCACGAACACGCCCGGACTGGTGCGTACGTCGAGGAACGAGACGGAAACTGAGACGGAGCGAAGTCGGGGTGCACGAAGGCCGCGGACTCCTCGTCCTTGTGGCTGTCCCTGATGAGGGCGAAGCCGTGGCTGGCCGTGCAGGCGAGCTTCAGGCACATGTCTCCGGAGGGCATCCGCGGATGTGGCATGGCACGTTACTGACCTGACGAACACCCGCAGCCAAACGGTCCCGCGGTTGGGAACCTCCTCTTCGACCAGGCGGCGTGGATGAGCGATGAGGGCTTCTTTGCCCGATCAAGGCGCTTCCGCCGCGCACGGCACGGCGACGCGCGGCCCGTCGTCCGGGCCGACGCTCCTGTCTTCGCTCCGCTCCGCTCCGTCGGCCGGCCGCACGCCAAGGCGAGGGCGAGATGGGGTGAACCCCGCTGTGGCTGGGGCCGTCGGCCCCGCGGCTGCAGCCAACTCCCCGGGCTGGGGTCGAGCAGGACCAGGGGGCCACTCGATCACATTGCAGTCAGGCCCAAAGACCTGACCGAGTTGGCCACCAGCGTACGGCCCCTGCTCGACCTCAGTTCGGGCAGAACACCGGCCCAAGCCGCTCCATCACCCACGAGCTAGTGTGACGGCCGAGAACTGGATAGCGCTCGACCCTTCGAGAGCGCACTACAGGCAATCGACGTATGCTGAACAGTGCCAGATCCTGTAAGCGGGTGTTGCCATCCCTCGCTTAAGATGAATCCTCCCCAGAACCCTCCCATGTCCGTACTGCTTACAGTCGTGATTGAGGGGCGCGAGATGCGGCGCTTGTATGATTCCGAGCCTTGGAATGCAACCGACCGAGCCTATGAAGGAAAAGGGGAAGATGCGCAGGGAGCATGGGGGCGGACTCGATATGAGCAAGACAGGGATCGCGTGCTGTACTCTTCCGCGTTTCGAAGGCTGGCCGGAGTTACGCAGACTTCGGCGGTGAATGAGCGGCGCCTCTTGCACAATAGACTTACCCACAGCCTAAAGGTCGCACAAATCGGCCGCAGGATTGCGCAACGCCTGCAGCGCAACTACGGCGATGACTGGGCTAACTCCGTTTCGCTGAGTCCAGACATAGTGGAGGCAGCAGGTCTGGCCCATGACCTAGGACATCCACCCTTCGGCCACATTGCGGAGAGAGTACTCGACAGCCTGACCAAGGATGTATGCGGAGGTTTTGAGGGTAATGCGCAGTCGCTCAGAATCGTAACTAAATTGTCGGTTCGTCTCCGGCCTCCAGGCCCTGGATTGGATCTAACCCGAGAAACCCTCAACGGGGTCTTGAAGTATCCACGCCTGCGCGCAGCTATGGACGCCGAGGATAAGGACGCTCGCCCTGACTGGACTGACCGAGGCTACGGAGTTAAATGGGGTGCGTACACGACAGAAGCGAAAGAAGTCGAGTTCGCTCGCCGGAGGAGCGCTGGTGAGGTAAGGAGTATCAATGCTGTCATCATGGATTGGGCTGACGACGTAGGTTTCGCCACTCACGACTTGGATGATTACTTCCGAGCTGGATTGATTCCCTTGCATAACCCGGAACGGGATAGGGGTGAGATTCTCGCTCACGCGGGAAAGCGGTTGGGGAATTCTTTGCCTCGCTTCGATTCTGGCAAGTTCGCGGCCGCGTATTCGGTGATACGTGAATATGATCTCAAGAATGCGTTTGGTGGAACACGAGAAGATCGCTACAGAATACACAATTTCGTGTCTGGATTGATACAGCGTTGCGTTGAGGCCGTCACGGTGTTGCCCGATCCCCCATATGTAAAGATCGCGAACTCGGTTCAGTATGAGGTTGAAGCACTAAAAGAACTCACATGGTTCTATGTGATCGAGAGCCCTGCCCTTGGGGCCCTACAGGAGGGGCAGCGGCGACTTGTCGAAGGGCTCTACCGCATGCTCACCGATTGGCTCGTTGAGTCTCAAAGGAATGCGAGCTTGAGGATCCCCGCGCCACTAAAAGAGATTGCTGATTCAATGGAGGAAGATCAGGCATCTATGGGTGGCATCATGGGTAGCAAAGAGGCACAAAACGCGCGAGCCGTGATGGATTATATTTGCACGCTCACTGAGGACCAGGCGCTCGACATGTACGAGCGAATCACAGGTACATATCGCGGGTCTTTGTTTGGTGGCTGGTTTTGAAGACTAGGAACCTCGCAGCTGGTGCCGCTGCCCTCCTTGCTCGCCTCATTCAGCGGTGACTAGGAGGAGGGCCGGTGCATCAGAGGGCGCGCCAATCTACGATCGAACTCACAAATGGACGTCGGCGGTGCGTGGCAGTCCTGGCCCAGCGTGACAACACCCCCAGCTGGTCTTGATGGGTGTCCGGATGGACCCTCGCGCGGCCCCAGGTAGCAGCGCCGCGGTCTCTCCTTAAGCCGAGCGGCGTTCGCCTGGCAGGGGCAGTGCATTGTGGTGGTGCCAGAGCAGGTAGCGGTCGGCCTGGACTTCTGCCTCTCCCCATTCCAGACGCATCACACCGCGGTCCATCGCGCAGGCGTAAGCCAGGAGCACAACGCGTGTGTCTGGGCCGAGCTGGTCCAGGTCGCTGTGGAACTCCCGCGCATACAGCTCTTCCAGCCCTAGGTCCAGTTCTCCCTGAAGGGGCTCTGGACCATGCCGACGGATCAGATCGGCGCGTAATCCCACCCTGCTACGGAGTCGTGCCGCAGTCACGGGAACGTCCGTCTTCGCATAGCGGATCGGATAGAGAACCCGTTCCGCGACCATCACCACACTTCGCGCCTGGAGGCGAATGGTCTTGGTGCCGGGAACATGAGCAAGGCCAGTGGCCAGCTCCTCGTACTGGACGGCGTGCAGGCCATGCCCGTACGCCTCAAGGGTCTGCGTGTGCACCCCTTGGTGGCCGTTCCTCGCTCGCTCATGAGCCCGCACTATGCACTGAGGTATCAAGCTCGCGAGCGGCGCGGCCAGATCCCCGAACGTCCGGAGCGCCCACTCCGATCCTGAATTCGCTTCCCCCATACCGTTCCCCCCTCGTACTCGTGGCACTGTCAGAGGCAAACCTTCCGCACCATCGAAGCTGACGGAGCCTTCGGGGAACCACGAGAGCGCACGCAGGGGGCAGCGATGCAGGTGGCGGGCGCAAGGTCGCCGTCAGCCTCTTGGTCTGTTCGTAAACGCGAACCCCTTGCGGAGGGGCGATGTCCTCCTGACCTGCCCAAACACATGAGACGCATGGGGCCTCCGAAGCTGTGCCGTTCATGGCACCTCGGATGTTCGTTGGGGCACGTACGGAAGGCGACCTGCAACGCGGGCCGGGGCTCATGACTTCCTGGTGTACATGGGAGGCTTGAGGAGTTGTGTGTATCCGGCTGTCGAAGGAGCAATGTGTCCGAACCCAGTCCGCGCGGGACCTATCTCGTGATCTCGGAGGCTCTGCGCGCGCGGATCGCCGAGGGGGCCTATGCCGACGGCCTGCCCTCCGAAGCTGAGATCGGGCGGGAGTTCGGGGTAGCCCGAACCACGGTCCGGCGGGCGCTGCGCGCCCTTGAGAAGTCGGGGGAGATTGCGACCGTTGCGGGGGTCGGGCGGCAGGTCGCCGAGGTGGGGCGGCCGGCGCCGTATGAGCAGATCATGACGGACCTCCAGAAGCGCATCCAAGAGGGCGTTCTCCCTGCCGGCGCGCGGCTCCCCAGTGAGGCAGCGTTGGCGGAGACCTACGGAGTGTCCCGGGGGACCGTACGGCGCGCTGTACGTGAACTGGAGACGGCTGGGTATGTCAGAGCGCAGCACGGCGTTGGGCGCTTCGTCAGCCCGACCTCTTGAATCGAGACGCCTCGGAGGGCACGCACTGTGAAGCTGGCCAAGTGGGCGCACGACCTAGCCGAGTCGCTGCTCGCCGAAAGCCTCCCGGATCGGTGGGCCCACTCTCAGCGGGTGTATTCGCAGGCCTTGGCCTTGGCGTCAGCCCTAGGGAGAGACGCGGAACTCCTGGCAGCGGCAGCCATCGCGCACGACGTCGGCTATGCCCGGGAGGCCATGGACACGGGCCAGCACATGATCGATGGCGCCCGGTACCTCCGCGATGTGGTCGGGGCCGATCCGCGTCTGTGCAGCATCGTCGCCTTCCACACGTCCTCCCCGTGGGAGGCCGCCGAACTGGGGCTGTCCGAGGCCCTCAGCGAGTTCGGGCCTGCGGAAGACGAGTTGGTGGATGCGATCACCTACTGCGACCTGACCAGCAGCCCCACAGGTCAGCTGGTCGACCCTGCCAAACGGTTGGTAGAGGTGCTGGACCGGTACGGGGCCGAGCACGTCGTCTTCCGTGCGGTCTCGGCTGCCCGGCCCGAGCTGCTGAGTCGCGTGGAGCGCGTGCAGCAGCGCCGGGCCGAGGTCACGCAGGAGAAGATCAGCTGATCCGAGGGATGGGCGATCCGCGGAAGCCCTCTTCGAGACGGAGCCTTGTCGTGGGTGACATGTCGAGTGAATCGACCTCGGCGCGAGGAACCCACCGGACCTCGAACGACTCCGAGCTGACCTTGATCTCGCCGCTGATGGGCCGGGCCCGGAAGCAGAGCGAGAACTCTTGGCGGACCTCACCATCCGAGAACGCGATGACGTGTCCGGGGTCGGTGAAGATGCCGACCAGGCCGACCACCTCGACCGAGATCCCTGTCTCCTCCAAGACCTCTCGTGCGACAGTTCCGGCGATGTTTTCGCCGATCTCCTGGACGCCTCCGGGCATGCCCCACCGCCCGTTGTCCGAGCGGCGTTCCAGGAGGATCTCGTCTGCGTCGTTGACCACGAAGGCGGTCACCGCCGGCACGATGTTGTTGGCCTTGGGCGCGGAGGGATCGTTGAAGTAGTCGGTGCGGCTCATGCCTGCCCTTCGATGGAGACGGCCTCGCTCCAGACCTTCTCGAAGCTTTGCTGGTAGGTGGTGACCAGCTCGGCGCCGGTCACCTTCCTGAGGTGTAGTACCGGAGCCATGGGAGCGCTGACTCCGTAGACCTGGGTGTTGACCAGCCACTCGTCGTCGGATCGGTACAGCGAGTTGTGAAGGGTCGACCGGTGCAGGCGGAACTCGATGCCGGGTACGCCGTAGAGCGGGCGGTAGAGCTTCATCACTTCCCGCACCTTGTATGCGACGCCTTCCCCGATCTCTTCTTCCTCGCCGCGGCGCTGGATCTCCGGGCTCTGCGGATCACCGAGAAGGATCCGGGCACAGACGCCCGAGGACGCCTTCAGTTTGAGCAACTGCGTCCAGCGCGGGTTCTCTGCCAGGAACACGCCAGCATGAACCAGGATGCCGATCTCTCGCTCAGCCCTGCCAAATAGCTGTAGCCAGAGGTCTGCTGGGACATACGACCGATGCGGGTACACCTTCAGGACTTCGGCGTCAGCCGCGTCCTTTCGCTGCCCGTCCGGCAGCCCATCAGGCCACAGGTACGCCTCGTCTTCCCGCAGGTGGGCGGCGATGGTGAGTCGGTGCCGTCGGTACGGAGCACGCCCTTGCGTGATCCATCGCTCGACGGTCTTCGGGTCCACCCCGACGTGCTCCGCCATGGCATCCACCGTCACGCCGTTCGACAGCATGGCGGACCGTAACCGCTCGTTGGCCATCTCATCCCCCAGGGACGTCCAGGGACGTACTCGCCCCACGGAACGGTATCGAGGACGTCCCAAGTCGTCCAGGGACGTGGTGACTTCGTCCCTGCCTCGGGCGGCAGTCTGATGGCACACCACAACGGCTCGGAAATCACGAAGGGCTTGACAGCCCTGATCGAGCGGGCCAATGTGAGGTACATGTTCAAGCATGTATCGCTTCGGCGATGCGTGCGGCTGGGTCCACGCCTACATCAGGAGTTCGCATGTTCGGCAAGAAGTCGCAGAGCAAGCCCGCTGGCCTGACCTCGGCCGAGGCCGTCGCGAAGAGCCAGAAGGTCTACGACCGGATCGCCTCCGGCAAGTGCAAGGACGCTGCCGCCGAGCTGAACGCGGCTCACAAGCGCAACCGCTGACTGCTGGAACTTCACGCCGTACCGCCGGGGCGGTCGCCTCTCACCACAAGACCGCGACCGCCCTGGCAGTCCCTTCGACATCAAGGAGTGCTCATGGACGCTGCAACGTTCGCCGCCGTGTTCGTCGCCCTGTACGTCGCGCACAGCGTGGGTGACCACTGGGTGCAGACCTCTCGACAGTCGGCCGACAAGGGCAAGCCGGGCTGGACCGGCCGCCTGGCCAATGCCCGCCACGTAGCCTCGCTGACCGCCACCAAGCTCGCGTTACTCCTGCCCGTCGCGGTCCTGCTGGGCCTGGACCTCTCCGTTCTCGGCCTGGTGGCCGGACTGGGAGTGGACGCGGTGTCGCACTGGTGGGCGGACCGCCGCAGCACCCTGGCCCGACTCGCCAAGGCCCTCGGGCTGGCGGACTTCTACGCACTGGGCACCGGGGCCCATCCGGTGCACCCGGTCACCGCCGAGGGCAAGCCCGCGGCTCACCTCGGCACCGGCTCCTACGCGCTCGACCAGTCCTTCCACCACCTGTGGCTGCTGGTCGCCGCCCTCCTCATCACCACCGCTTGACCTCTTTCAGTCCGGGGCGCTGCCTCTCACCACAGACCGAGGCGCCCTGACTCCCTTCGCTCATCAGGAGAAACCGCATGCGTTCGTACATCGGTAACCGCGAGATCGCTAACCCCGCCGAGTTCGGAGAACTGGCGCTCGGCTTCGATGAACTGCCCCTCGGGCTCGACCGCGACCTGTTCCGCGGCCCGCTGGGCCCGGAGACGGCCCAGGAACGAGCCGCTCGTGAGGCGGTGGCGCGTGAGGTCATCGCGGAGCTGGCTGAGCTTGGCGAGGGCGGCGACGAGATCGCCGCTTGGGACGCGCTCTACGCCGACGCGCTCACCCGCACCGTTCCCTTCCTTCGTGCCGCTGCCTGCGACGCCGGCCGCGCCATCCGGACGGGGGAAGCGGCATGAGCCACACTATGACGGCGCTGTCCGCAGCGCTTCCCCTGATGTCGGGCTGGTCGGTTCACAGCCTGTGGATGCGTCGCCGGATCGAGGCCGCCCGCCGTGACCCGCTGACCGGGTTGTGGACGCGGGACCCATTCGAGGAGCGGGCCCGCAAGAGCCTGGCCCAGAAGTGCCAACGTGCCGTTCTCGTCCTGGACCTCAACCGGTTCAAGGAGATCAACGACACCCTCGGCCACGCGGCCGGGGACGCAGTCATCCACGCGACCGGGCAGCGTCTGGGCCGGTGGGCCGAAGAACACGCCGGCGTCGCCGGACGACTCGGCGGGGACGAGTTCGCCGCCATCGTCCCCGGCTACGGGATCGACAAGCTGCGCGTGGACCTGTTCCTCCTGACCGGCCGACTGGACCGGCCGGTGGCGTACGACGGCCGCCGGATCGAGGTCCGCACCTCGATCGGCGCTGCCTACTTCGGCACCGGCACGGGTGACCTGTCCACCCTGCTGCGCCGGGCCGATGAGCAGATGTACAAGGCCAAGCAGCGCGGCGGAGGCTGGCGTATCGCGCACCGGCTGACCGTACCCGCGATGAGCACGGTCAACGGCCGCCGTGACGGCCGCCGCGGCACCCGTGGGGAGGCTGCGTGATGGCGACCCGCAAGTCACTGACCATGGTGCAGAAGGTCGTGCTGACAGCCGCGTTCGTGCCCATGCTCGCCACCGGTGTCGCCGGTGGGGCAGGGACGTTCAGCAACATCAGCCGTGCCTACGGCTCGGGTACAGCGCTGGGTGCGGTGGCGGCAGGCGAGGGCGCGACGGCGGTTCTCGCGCTGGTGCTGCTCGGGCTGACGATGCTGGGCCAGTCCTCCCCGGCGATCATCCGGATCGGCTTGTGGGCGCTGCCCGCTGCCGCTTCGGTGATGGCCGCGATGGCTGCCAGCGACCCGGGCCGCATTGTGATTTACGCCGTGACGCCTATGGGCATGTGCGTTGCTGCGGAAGGCATGGCGTTCCTCGCCCGGCGGATCGTCGTCCACCAGGACGGCCGCGACGCCGAAGCCGAAGCAAAAGCCGCCGCCGTGGTGCGCTCCCTTGCCTACCACCGCGCCCGCGCCGCGAACCACCCGTGGTCGCTGGTTCGGAAGTGGTCCGACCAGACGTCGTGGCGGCTGGCCCGGAAGGTCGGGCTGGGGGACGCGTCGCTGGGCGCCCGACTCCTGAACGTACAGCGCGACCGGCTCACCAGCGGTGCGGACGCCGCCCTTGCCGCCATGTTCACCCCCTCCGCAAAAGAGGAGGAAGCGGTGGAGATCACCGTAAATCGGTTGGGGTCTGACCTGCACGAGTCGGCCACCGTGGCCCCGACTGGGGCGGCCGGACTTGCCGCCCCCGAGTCGGCCGACCCGGTACCCGCCATCGAGGCGGCCGCGCAGACCGAGCCGGTTGCGGCAGTCGACCTGGTAGAGGCTCGCCCGTCGGTTCCAGTGAAGGCAGTTGCTGCTGTCGAGTCGGCTCCGCGCCGGGCAACCGGTCGGGTACCGAAGTCGGCCCGCACGCCCCGACCGACCCGCACACCGGACGAACTCCTCGCCGAGGCACGGTCGGTCACGGCCGACTGGACGGTTGACGAACTGACCGCTGAGGCGATCCGCAAGGCCGTCCGTACGTCTTCGGCCAACGGGCGGACCCTGCGGGACACGCTCAAGGCCGAGCGCTCCAGCCCGGACGCCGAGGCTGAAGAGGCGGCCGCCTGATGCCCGGCCACGGCATACCCGTCTATCCGTGGCGCCTGGCTCCGGACGGGCTGGCCACCCGCCGTCAGCTCCGCGCGGCCGGCCTGCGCCCCGGAGGTCAGGACGTCGTCGCCCAGCTGGAGCGGCCCCGCTACCGGCGGGACCCGCTGACCGCCTACCTGTACCGCGTCGACCTGGCCAAGCCGGTCCGGCCGATGACCCCGGCCAGGGCCGCTGCACTCGCCAAGGCGAACACCGCCCGCCGGACCTGCCCCGCCTGCCGTGCGGATGCGGGCTACGTCATCCCGGCATCGCTCGGCAGGTGCGTGCCCTGCGACTACCCCGAAGAACAGCGCGTCGCCTGACCTGCACAGCGGGCCCGGACACCTCGCCGTCCGGGGCCCTTCCACCCCACTCGCCATGAGGGAGCAGACCCACCGTGTCTGATGTCCACGTCACCGGCCAGAGCGAAGACCTGGAGCGCCCCGGCGCCGAAGTCTTCGACATCACGACCAAGCGCCCCACCAACCCTGCCCCGGCACCGGCCGACCCGCCGGCGGACCCGGACGACGGCGAAGAGGAGTCGCCGCGGCCGCGGCCGGTCGACTCCCCGGACCTGCCGTCCCCGGGTGTCACCACCTACAAGCGGCTGCCGATCATCCCGACCTGGCTGAAGTCGAAGCCGGGGTTCGTCTCCACCACCCAGCGCGCCGCGAGCAACGCGTTCTACGCGACCGTCTTCCACGGGATCCGCACTCCTTGGTACGCGCTGCAGCTCGGCCTGCACGCCCCGCGCGGAGCCGCCCGGCTGGTGCGGGACACCAACCGCTGGGTGTGGGACGCCGAGGCAGCCCCGCTGCGGGCCTATGAGGTCTACAAGGAGAACACCGCTGAGTACCTGAAGCTGTCGCGGCAGCGCGACAGCCGGGTACGGCTGCGGACGCTGGTCACTGCCGTGGCGCTCATCTTCGGTACCGGCTTCGCGCTGACCATGTACGTCATGGCCCCCGGCTGGCTCGCCGTGCTGGCCTCGGCCGCCGTGCTCACCGCCGGGTTCTGGGGCACGCCCCAGGACCAGCCCGTGATCGGGCCCGCCGTGCTGAAGACGGAGATCCAGAAGCTGACCGGGGCGATCGTGCTCCGGGCGCTGGACAACATCGGCAACGCGAAGCTGTCGGCCGCCATCAAGAAGGGCGGCGACATGAACGGTCTCCGCTTCACCTCGGAGATCACCCGGGACGGGCCCGGCTACCGTGCCGACCTGGACCTCCCCTGGGGTGTCACCCCCGAGGACATCATGGAGGCCCGCAAGCCGCTCGCCTCCGGCCTGCGCCGCAAGGTCGGCTCCGTGTGGCCGTCCTCCGACCCCGAAGAGCACGAGGGCCGACTGATCCTGTGGGTGGGCGACAAGCCCATGAACGAGACCAAGAAGCCCGCCTGGCCGCTGCTGAAGTCGGGCAGCGTGGACCTGTTCAAGCCGGTCGTCTTCGGCAACGACCAGCGCATGGGCGACGTCGCCGTGACCCTCATGTTCGCCTCCGTGGTCGTCGGCTCCATCCCGCGCATGGGAAAGACGTTCCTGATGCGCCTGTTCCTGCTCATCGCGGCCCTGGACCCGCGCGCCCAGCTGTACGCGTTCGACTTCAAGGGCACCGGCGACTTCGGAGCGCTGGAGCCGGTCTGCCACCGCTACCGGGCCGGGGACGATGACGAGGACATCCTCTACGTCCTCGAATCGCTGCGGGAGCTGCGCCAGGAGCTGCGCCGCCGGGCCAAGGTCATCAAGTCCCTGCCCCGCTCGCGCTGCCCGGAGTCGAAGGTGACCCCGGACCTGGCCAACGACAAGAGCCTCGGCCTGCACCCGATCGTGGCCGCGTTCGATGAGTGCCAGGTTCCCTTCGAGCACGACAAGTACGGCGCGGAGATCGAGGAGATCTGCACCGACCTCGGCAAGCGCGGTCCGGCCCTGGGCATGGTGACGTTGTTCGGCACCCAGCGTCCCGATGCCAAGTCGCTGCCCACCGGCATCTCCGCGAACGCGGTGCTGCGGTTCTGCCTCAAGGTCATGGGCCAGCCCGCCAACGACATGGTGCTGGGGACCTCGATGTACAAGGCCGGGTACCGGGCCACGATGTTCTCCCGCACCGACCGCGGCATCTGCTGGATGGCCGGTGAAGGAGACGACCCGCGCATCGTCGCCTCCGCGTTCGTGGACGCGCTCGGAGCCGAACAGGTCGTCGTCCGGGCCCGCCGGATGCGCGAGGAGTACGGCAACGTCACCGGCCACGCCATCGGCCAGGAACCCGAGAGCGGGGAGGCCTCCTTCGATCTGCTGGCCGACGTCCTCAAGGTCGTGCCGGCCGATGAGGAGAAGGTCTGGAACGAGAAGGTCGCGGCCCGCCTCGCGGCCCTGCGCCCCGAGGTCTACGGCGGCTGGAAGGGCGAGACGGTCACCTCGAACCTCAAGCCGCACGGCGTCACCGTCCAGGACGTATGGGGCTCCACCGCCTCCGGCAAGGGCACCACCCGCCGCGGCGTCGTCCGAGCCGACATCACCAAAGCCATCACCCTCCGTGATGGCAGGCGGTCCGGGAGCTGACTCGCACCGCTGCTAGACCTAGCAGCCCGCGCTGCTAGGTCTAGCACCCCCGCTAGCAGACCAAACCGGCTCCGATCAGCGATCTCGCACCTAGCAGCCGACCTGCGAAAACACCGGAAACCCCGCCCGGAAGGCACCCCATGACCCTCACCCTCCTTGCTAGCGCCTGCCTGCTCATCGTCACACTCGGTTACTTCGGCCTGTGCGCGTCTTCGCCGTTCGGCAACTGCCGCAAGTGCAAGGGCTTCGGCTACGCGATGAAGACCGACCGCAAGGGACGCCTCAAGCGCGGCAAGCACTGCCGCCGCTGCGACGGCCACGGCAAGCGCATCCGCGTCGGCCGCCACCTCTACAACCTGTGGCTCCGCCTCTACCGCGACGCCAACCCCACCCCGCGCAAGAAGTTCGCCCCGAAGGGATAACCCCGTGGCCATCACCCTCTCGCTCGTCGCCCTGTTCGGGCTGGTCCTGTTCTTCCTCCTCCGCTCCAAGACCCTCGGCTACGGCTCCGCGTTCGTCGCCATGATGTTCGGCTTCTTCCTCGCCTCCACCGGCGCGTCGGGCCCCATCAACGAACTCACCACCGCCGTCATCAACGCCATCTCGGATCTGGGGGGCCAGTGATGAACGAACCCATCACCTACCGGCACTGGGCCATCGACCTCGCCCCCAAGGCGGCCCCCGCCCTGGCCACCACGACCGTGCTCACTCTGGGCCGGATCTGGAACGCCAACGGCGCCGAACACTCCGTCGGCAACGCGGCCCTCATGGTCGTCCTCGCCACCGGGGCCGCGACGGCCGGCGCGTTCGCCTCGGGCGGCCGGTCCGGTGACAGCGTGATCGCCGGAACCGCTTTCGCCGCATCCGGCGGGCTGGCCCTGGCCGGGGTCGCCGGATACGCCGATGGCCTCTCGCTGCCGCTGCTGCTGTGGGCACTGGCCACCGCGGTCGCCTACGGACTCGCGGCCCGCTACTGGCGCACCGACCGCCGCGAGAGCGTGGCGCACGAGCGCCACACCTTCGGGCGGCGCGAAGACCACGCCCACGTGGAACGCGTGGAAGCGCTGCGCGCCGGAGCACAGATCGAGGTCGCCCGCTCCGGCGCCGCTTACGCCGAGCAGCTCGCCACTGCCCTCATCACCCGCGCCACCCTGCCCGGCTTCAACCCGCAGGCCATCACGGACGCGGGACTGCCCGAACTGCCCTCTGCCGAAGGGAAGGACTGGTGACTGGGCCCGAGGCGGTGTACGCCACCGCGCCGAGTGTCATCAGCGAGATCGGCTGGACCGTGCGCGGAGCCCGCGACTGCCTGCACGGCATCCACGTCCGCGAGTTCTGGCTCCGCAAGGCCGCACTCCTGGACCGCATCGCCCTCACCGACGACGACCCCGTAGGCGGTGACGCCGCGACCTGCGCCGTCGAAGCGGCTCGCCGCCTGATGGAGATCGACCACGCGGAGGGTCCCCGCACCGCAGACTCCCGCGGCTACGTCCGCCAGGAATACGCCCTCTGGATCCGCCACCACTGAAAGAGAGATCGCCATGAGCTCCAGCCCCGCCCTGAGCACCACGCAACACCCCACGCTCCACACGCAGGTCGACGGTCTCAGCTACCAGCCCGAACCGATCAGCGTGATCGCGGCCCTGTCCCACATCCGCAGCGCCCGCAAGAGCCGCAAGAACGTGGACGCGGTCAACGTCTACGCCTTCACCAGCCGCGACGGAATCCCGCTGCACGTGGTCTACATCCACCACACCCCCGGCCGCTGGGACGGCGTCCGCGACGTCATCGACGTCTACGAGATCCCCACCGCCGCGCTCACCGACCTCTAGCTATGCCCGGGGCGGTCGCCTCTCACCACAAGACCGCGACCGCCCCGGTTCTCCGTCCCTTCGCAGAAACAGGAGACCCCCAGCATGACACCAACCCCCACCCCCGCGCTGCTGCATGCCGCCCTGGCAGCTGCTGACCGCGGCTGGCCCGTCTTCCCGCTCCGCCCTCGGGACAAGCGGCCCGCCGGACACCCCGAACGCAACTGCCCCCGCACCGGCCGCTGCACGGACGGCCACCGCACCCCCGAACAGCGCGCCACCCTCGCGACCGAGCACATCACCGCCTGCTGGCAGAGCGCCCCCTACAACGTTGGTATCGCCACCGGCCCCGCCGGTCTCCTCGTCGTGGACCTCGACATCCCCAAGGACGACGACGGAGCCCCGCCCACCGAGTGGGCCGGGGCGACGGACGGACTCGACGTGTTCGCGATGCTCTGCGAGCGGGCCGGTGAGCGGCTGCCGACCGAGACCTTCACGGTGCGCACCCGTCGTGGCGGACAGCACCTGTACTTCACCGCCCCCGCCGAAAAGCAGCTGCGTGGGAGCGCAGGACGCCTGGGCTGGAAGGTCGACACGCGAGCCTGGGGCGGGTACGTGGTCGCCGCCGGCAGCACCGTGGGCACCGGGTCCTACGAGATCATTCACGACGCGCCTCCGGCCCCCCTCCCCACGTGGCTCAGTGACCTCCTCACCACGCCGCCCGCACCCGCCCCGGTCCCCGTGGCCGTCATCCGCTCCCGCATCGGCAAGGCGGACCGGTACGCGACCGCCGCTCTCAATGGCGAGGTCGCCAAGGTGGCCGCCGCCGTCACCGGCGCGCAGAACACGACGCTGTACAACGCGGCGTACGCCCTCGGAAGGCTCGTCGCCGCAGGGACCCTCACCGAGCACGAGGTGACCGCCGCGCTCACCGAAGCGGCCCTGGCCAAGGGCCTCGCGCCCTCCCGGATCGCGGCCAGCGTCCGCGACGGCATCCGCCGCAGCACCCGCAACGCAACGGGAGACGCGGCATGACCGCACAGCCCGTGGACAGCGACCTGTGGGCGGGACTGGACGCGACCGACGAACCCCAGCCCACCGAGCCCGTGTGGGAGGAGCCGATCCCGCTCAACGGGCGCCGGGAGCTTCCCACGTTCCCCGCCCAAGTCTTCCCGGGCTGGCTCGGCGCGTTCGTGAAAGCCGTCGCCGAGGAGACGCAAACGCCGATCGACCTGCCCGGGTCCATCGCCCTGTCGGTGCTCGCGGCAGCGGCCGGCGGACGGTCGGTCGTCCACGTGCGCGGGAGCTGGCGTGAGCCCACCAACCTGTACGTGGTGTGCGCGCTGCCCCCGGCCAACCGCAAGTCCGCAGTCTTCGCGCTGCTGACCGATCCGCTGTACGAGGCGGAGAAGAAGCTCCAGACGACCATGGCTCCGGCGATCGTGGAAGCGGCGATGACCGCCCGGCTGGCTAAGGAAGCGGCAGACAACGCTGCTGCCAAGGCCGTGAAGGCCGATGGCGGGAAGCGCGAGCAACTGATCGCCGAGGCGGTCGGGCTGGCGCAGACCGCCGAATCGGTGGCCGTGCCGGTTGAACCGCTGCTGCTGGCCGACGACTCCACCTCCGAGACGGTCACCTCGCTCATCGCGGAGCAGGGCGGCAGGCTCGCCGTGATGTCGGCCGAGGGCGGCATCTTCGACATCATCGCCGGACGCTACTCCGGCGCCCCCAACATGGAGGTCTTCCTCAAGGGTCACGCCGGAGACCGCCTCAGGGTCAACCGGCAGACCCGCCGCGAGTACATCGACCACCCGGCCCTGACCATTGGGCTGGCCGTCCAGCCGGATGTGCTCCGGGACATCGCCAAGGTCAAGGGCTTCGACGGGCGCGGCCTGCTGGCCCGCTTCCTGTACTCGATGCCCCGTTCCCTGGTCGGTGAGCGCGAGGTCATCACCGACCCGATCCCCGAGGACATCGCGGCGGTCTACGAGAGCAACGTCCTCGCGCTCACGCTCTGGCTCGCTGAGTGGACCGACCCCGCAGTCATCCAGTTCAGCCCCGAAGCGGACAAGGCCCTGATCACCTACCAGCAGCGGGTAGAGCCGCAGCTCGCGGCCCGAGGCGGTGCGCTGGGACACATTGCTAACTGGGCGGGCAAGCTCGCCGGGGCCGTGGCCCGCATGGCCGCTCTGCTGCACCTGGCCGAGCACCTGGAGGGCGGGCACACCAAACCGGTCGCTGAGGCCACCATGCGCGCGGCGATCACCCTGGGGGAGTACTTCACCGCCCACGCCCTCGGAGTCTTCGACGTCATGGGTGCCGAGCCCACCGTGGGGCGCGCCCGCTCAGTGCTGGAGCTGCTGCGTACCCAGAAGTGGAGCGAGGTCAGCAAGCGCGACCTCATGGTGAAGCTCTCCCGCTCGGAGTTCCCCACCGTGGCCGATCTCGATCCCGCGCTGAACCTGCTCGAAGAGCACGGGTACATCCGAGCCCAGCTCGCCTTGCGCACCGGAGGGCGCGGTCGGCCGCCGTCCCCGCGCTACCTAATCCACCCCCAGCTGAGCGAACCCGCCGTCTGACCCCCGCCACAGAAACCACAGAATCACAGAAATAGCCCACCCCGGCCTCTGACCTGTACGAACGCCGCTACAGGCCACAGTCGGACGGCTGCCACAGAAACCCGCAGAAGAACCACACAAATACGAGCCCACCCCGGCCCGCTTATTTCTGTGGGACTTCCCGACATTTCTGTGGCGGCGCGCCCACCGGCCCTCACTCCGCAGTTCGCGCAGGTCAGCGCCTCTGCCCAGGGTTTCTGTGTACTCCGTGGTTTCTGTGGCGGCCCGCCAAGGAGCGAGCCCATGCACGACGCCCATGTCGCGGCATCCCACGCGGCAGATCCAACGCTGGTGCTGCTGACCGTCGAGGAAGCCGCCCGCCGACTCTCCATCGGCCGAACCACCTGCTTCCACCTCATCGGCTCCGGACAGCTGGAGTCCGTACCCATTGGCCGACTTCGCCGAGTGCCGGCGGAAGCCGTGCACGACTTCCTTGCACGACTCCGCGAAGCGAACCGTCCTACCTCCGCCGCTGCCTGAGGAACCTGCCTGTGACAGAGAACAAGCGAACCCGCCAGCCCAACGGCCGCAGTTCCATCTACCTCGGGAAGGACGGCAAGTGGCACGGCCGCGTCACCGTCGGCGTGCGCGACGACGGCACCCCCGACCGGCGCCACGTCGAACGTAAGACCCGTGCCGAAGTCACCGACGCTGTGCGTGAGCTTGAGAAGCAGCGAGAGGCCAAGACGGTGCGCAAACCGGGCAAGGCCATGACGGTCAAGGCCTGGCTGACCCACTGGATTGAGAACGTCGCGCCCCTCACGGTCAACGACAACACGATGGTCGGGTACGGCGTGGCCGTGCGGAAACACCTCATTCCCGGCTTGGGTGCTCACCGCCTCGACAGGCTCAAGCCCGAGCATGTCGAGATCTTCTACACGAAGATGCAGGCGAACGGCAGCAAGCCCGCGACGGCCCACCAGGTGCACCGGACCTTCCGTACCGCCCTCAACGAGGCAGTGCGGCGCGGCCATCTCGGCAAGAACCCGGTGCTGTTGGCCAAGGCTCCGAAGACGGGTGACTACGAGGCGGAGCCGTACACGGTGAAAGAGGTGCAGCGGCTGCTGAAGGCCGCGGGCCGGCAGCGAAATTCCGCGCGCTGGGCCGTCGCCCTTGCCCTCGGACTGCGTCAGGGAGAGGTGCTGGCCCTCAAGTGGGAGGACGTGGACCTTGACGGAGGGTTCCTGGTGGTGCGTCGCAGCCGCCACCGGCCGCAGTACACACACGGGTGCATCGACCCCTGCGGCCGCAAGGCCGGGTACTGCCCGGAGAGGCGACGCAGCAACCCGGAGACCTCCACCACCAAGTCGCGGGCCGGCCGCCGCGCGGTCGGTCTCCCCACGCAGCTCGTTGACCTCCTCCGAGCCCACCGCGAGGCCCAGGCTGCGGAGCGGCTGGCGGTAGGGGAGCGCTGGGCGGAAGGCGGCTGGGTGTTCCCTGATGAACATGGCCGCAGCCCTTCTCACCGCAGGGACTGGGCGGAGTGGAAGGCCCTGCTGGTGGAAGCGAAGGTTCGTGACGGGCGTCTGCACGACGCGCGCCACACGGCAGCCACAGTGCTGCTGATCCTTGGGGTGTCCGAGCGGGCCGTCATGGGCCTCATGGGGTGGTCGACCACCGCCATGGCCGCGCGCTATCAGCACATGGTGGACGCGGTGCGGACCGACGTTGCGAGGCAGGTGGACGGCTTGATCTGGCAGTCAGATGTGCTTCAGGTGCGAGGCGACGAAGAGGGCTTGTCCTAACAAGTCGCTTTGAATTAGCTGATGTTCCGTTTGGTGGCGTTGAAATTGCCCACCGAATAGTCCAGTTGTCGGATACTCTGATCGACGATTAGTCGCCGTCTCCCGCATTCGGGAGCTGACATGTGTCGTCGTCGCCCCCATTGGGGTGCTGACACAAGAGGAGCAGCCTTGTCCGCCAAGGACTACAGCTACGACATCCCGGACCACCCGATTGAGTACATCAAGGTGGACCCGAGGACCATCAAGTTCGACCCTCGCGCGCAGCGCAACCTCAACAAGGCTCGTGCGCAGGCCATCGCTGAGAAGCTGGTCCCCACCGCCCTCGGAACGCCGATCCTCTCGCAGCGTGAGGATGGCCAGTACGCGGTGGATGGCATGCACCGCGTCTACGCATGCCAGCTCATTCTGACTGGCAAGGTCTCGGTTCCGGAGAAGGTCCGCGAGGCTGTCCAGGCAATCCACTGCGAGGTTCACCTCGACCTCTCGACGGCCAACGAGGCTTCGCTGTTCATCATCAAGAACAAGGAGTCCTCGAAGGTCGGTCCGAATGACGAGTTCAGGATCGGTGTGCTGGCCGGGCACCCCCTCTTCCAGGACACCAATAACGTCCTGGAGAAGCATGAGCTCAAGGTTGGCAGCAGCGCCGCCAACGGCCTGCGCGGCATCAAGGGGATCCTCGGCATCGTCATGGAGCACGGCCCCGAAGTCCTGGACCTGTCGCTCACGATCGCCGAGGACGCCTGGGGTCGCAGCCCTGACACTTGGCACTCCGTCACCATCGGAGGCATAGCCACGGTGATGTCGAAGCACCCCGAGCTGAAGCCGGCGGAGTTGGCCCAGAAGCTCAAGCGCCAGGGTGACCCCACTTCCTTCAAGGCCAAGATCCAGACCATCGCCACCAACAACAACACTCGTGCCGATGGCACCAAGGGCCGCCTCAAGGCCGCTCATCTGGCGGTTGCCTCCGCCTGGAACGCGAACCGCCGCGTCAACCGCATCCCCGTCCCGAACATCTTCGAGTAGCTGCGGGGGAGGCTGTGCCTCGCTTCTTACCTGCGGTGCGGGGAGCCACGCTTTCCTCGCCCGTACCCGCTGACTGAGACGGGAACTGAGACGGATGGCCGAAAGAGCGGCACCCCCAGGGGGTGCCGCTCTTTCGTTCTACCTGTTCAGGTCCTAGAAGCCGTGACCGGAATCGAACCGGCGTAACTCGCTTTGCAGGCGAGTCCCTCAACCACTCGGGCACACGGCTGGGTGGTGGTGATGTGCACGACCGTACGGGCGGCGCCGGGGCCGGGGAAGGTCTGCGCCGGGGCCGCAACACGACTGCCATGCCGCGTTCATGGACCTAGGTCCGGAGGACGAGGCGGGATCCGTCGAATTGACAGGGACCAAACCGGGATACGCCCCTTACGCTGGGGCGATGAGCGCCCTCGAACCCCGCGTGCCCGAGAAGACCGCACCCGTCCCCCCGTCACCGCCGCGCGCGGGGATCCTCGGGCCCGCGTACCGGACGCTCAGCATCGGGATCATCTCCGTCATCTTCCTGATCGCCTTCGAGGCCACCGCCGTGGGGACGGCCATGCCCGTCGCCGCGCGGGAGCTGGAGGGGATCGGGCTCTACGCCTTCGCCTTCTCCGCCTACTTCACGACCAGCCTCTTCGGCATGGTCCTGTCCGGGCAGTGGGCCGACCGGCAGGGGCCGTTGCGGCCGCTGACCGTCGGGATCGCCTCGTTCGCCACGGGGCTCGTGGTCGCCGGGACCGCCGGCGCCATGTGGGTGTTCGTCCTCGGCCGGGCGATACAGGGCTTCGGCGGCGGGCTGGTCATCGTCGCCCTGTACGTGGTCGTCAGCCGCGCCTACGAGGAGCGGCTGCGCCCCGCGATCATGGCGGCCTTCGCCGCCAGCTGGGTGGTCCCCTCGATCGTCGGCCCGCTCGCCTCCGGGACGGTCACCGAGCACCTCGGGTGGCGGTGGGTCTTCCTCGGGATACCCGCCCTCGTCGTCGTACCGCTCGTCATCGCGCTGCCGGCGATACGGCGGACCGCGTCCGGGCCGGTGGACCCCGACGCGCCGCCGGTGGCCTTGGACCGGCGCCGGATCCGGCTGGCCTTCGGCATCTCCGTGGGCGCGGGGCTGCTCCAGTACGCCGCCCAGGACCTCCGGTGGCTGTCGCTGCTCCCGGGCGCGGCGGGCGTGGCCCTGCTGGTGCCGGCCGTACGGGGGCTGCTGCCGCGCGGCACCTACCGGGCGCGCCGCGGCCTGCCGTCCGTGGTGCTGCTGCGCGGTCTTGCGGCGGGGGCGTTCATCGGGGCGGAGAGCTTCGTACCGCTGATGCTGGTCACCCAGCGCGGGCTGAGCCCGACGCTGGCCGGTTTCTCGCTCGCGCTGGGCGGGCTGACCTGGGCGGCGGGGTCATGGGTGCAGTCGAAGGGGCGGATGGCGCCCTACCGGGAGCGGCTCATGGTGGGCGGGATGGTGATGGTGGCCGCCGCCATCGCGGGCGCCCCGGCCGTGCTGATCGAGTCGGTGCCGGTGTGGACGCTGGCGCTGGCCTGGGCGGTGGGGTGCCTGGGGATGGGGCTGGTGATCGGCTCGACGAGCGTGCTGCTGCTGAAGCTGTCGGCGCCGGAGGAGGCGGGGGCGAACTCCGCCGCGCTGCAGATCTCGGACGCGCTGGCCAACGTGGTGCTGCTGGCCGGGGGCGGGGCGGCGTTCGCCGCGCTGGGGGGTGGTGCGGTGGGTGCCTCGCACGCTGTCACCGCCGAGAGGGCGGCCTCGCACCCCGCCGCCTTCGTCGTCGTGTTCCTGCCGATGGCGTGCGTGGCGCTGGTGGGGGCGTGGGTGGCCACCCGGCTGGACGGCCCGGCCGGAAAGTAGTACCACGATGGCCCCACCCGAGTGGTACCGTTTTGGTATGGCGATGAACCTGCGTCTCCGCGACGACCAGCAAGAGGCCCTCAAGCTCCGTGCCGAGGAGGAGGGTCGCAGCATGCACGCCATAGTGCTCCAGGCGATTGACCGCTACCTCGAACAGGAGGCGGACCACGAGACCGTCCGCCGGCTGGGCGAGAAGTACGCGAAGAGCCACGCCGACCTGCTGCGCCGCCTGGGGGAGTGAGTGAAGTACCTGACCATCCAGGAAGCCCTGGACCTTGCGGAGCTTGCCATGGGCGGACAACAGGTCGCGGTGCGCGATCTGGGCCTGCTGAGCTCCGCCGTGCACCGGCCGCAGTCCCAAATGTTCGGGGTCGAGGCGTACACGGACCTGTTCGAGAAGGCCGGTGCGCTGCTCCAGTCCCTCGCCGTGAACCATCCGCTGGTGGACGGCAACAAGCGCATGGCGTGGATGTGCACGGTCGTGTTCCTCGACTTCAACGGGACCGAAATGGTCGACGTCGATCAGGACGAGTCGTACAAGCTGGTGATCGAGGTGGCCACTGGCAGCCTGGAGGACGTGGCGCAGATCGCGCGGAGACTGCGGGCCCTGCACGAAGCGATGTGACGCTCGCCGCACCCGCCGAGGTCACGGGCCTGTCCCTCCGCGAGGGGTGGGCCCGGGCCGGTAGGGTGGCCCGGTTGTCCTACGTACGACTGCCCGTACCAGTACGCGAGTACGCCGAGAGCCCGAACCGGAGACCGTGACTACTACCGCCTCCCACCACCTCTCACCCGCCTTCCCCGGCCGTGCCCCCTGGGGTACCGCCAGCGCGCTGCGTGCCTGGCAGCAGGGGGCGCTGGACCGCTACATCCAGACCCAGCCGCGGGACTTCCTCGCGGTCGCCACGCCCGGCGCCGGAAAGACCACCTTCGCGCTGACCCTCGCGTCCTGGCTGCTGCACCACCACGTCGTCCAGCAGGTGACGGTGGTCGCGCCGACCGAGCACCTGAAGAAGCAGTGGGCGGAGGCGGCGGCGCGGATAGGCATCCGGCTGGACCCCGAGTACTCCGCCGGGCCGCTCAGCAAGGACTACCACGGCGTCGCCGTCACGTACGCGGGTGTCGGCGTACGGCCCATGCTGCACCGCAACCGCTGCGAGCAGCGCAAGACCCTGGTGATCCTCGACGAGATCCACCACGCCGGCGACTCGAAGTCCTGGGGCGAGGCCTGCCTGGAGGCCTTCGACCCGGCGACCCGCCGGCTGGCCCTGACCGGTACGCCCTTCCGGTCCGACACGAACCCCATCCCCTTCGTCACGTATGAGGAGGGGAACGACGGGATCCGGCGCTCTTCCGCCGACTACACCTACGGGTACGGGAACGCGCTCGGGGACGGTGTCGTCCGGCCGGTCATCTTCCTTTCCTACAGCGGGAACATGCGCTGGCGGACCAAGGCGGGCGACGAGATCGCCGCCCGGCTCGGCGAGCCGATGACCAAGGACGCCATCTCGCAGGCCTGGCGTACCGCCCTGGACCCGCGCGGCGACTGGATGCCGAACGTGCTGCGCGCCGCCGACCAGCGGCTGACGGAGGTCAGGAAGGGCATCCCCGATGCGGGCGGCCTGGTCATCGCCTCCGACCAGGACTCTGCGCGCGCGTACGCCAAGCTGCTGCGGGAGATCACCGGCAGCAAGGCGACCGTGGTGCTCTCCGACGACACCGGTGCGTCCAAGCGGATCGACGAGTTCAGTGCGGACGGCAGCCGCTGGATGGTCGCGGTCCGGATGGTGTCCGAGGGCGTCGACGTGCCCCGACTGGCCGTCGGGGTGTACGCCACGACCATTTCCACCCCGCTCTTCTTCGCGCAGGCAGTCGGGCGCTTCGTGCGATCGCGCAGACGTGGCGAGACCGCGTCCGTGTTCCTTCCGACCATCCCCTACCTCCTCGGCTTCGCGAACGAGATGGAGGTCGAGCGCGACCACGTCCTCGACAAGCCGAAGAAGCAGGGCGAGGAGGACCCGTACGCCGAGTCCGAGAAGGAGATGGACGAGGCGAACCGGCAGGAGGACGAGGACACCGGCGAGGACGAGCAGATGTCCTTCGAGGCGCTGGAGTCCGACGCGGTCTTCGACCGGGTCCTCTACGACGGCGCCGAATTCGGCATGCAGGCGCACCCAGGCAGCGAGGAGGAGCAGGACTACCTCGGCATCCCCGGGCTGCTGGAGCCGGACCAGGTGCAGATGCTGCTCCAGAAGCGCCAGTCGCGGCAGATCGCGCACAGCCGGCGCAAGCCGGACGCGGAGGCGGACCTGCTGGAGCTGCCGGCCGACCGGCGGCCCGTGGTCTCGCACAAGGAACTGCTGGAGCTGCGCAAGTCGCTGAACACGATGGTGGGCGCGTACGTCCACCAGAGCGGCAAGCCGCACGGCGTCATCCACACGGAGCTGCGCCGGGTGTGCGGCGGGCCGCCGAGCGCGGAGGCGACGGCGGGCCAGCTGCGCGAGCGGATCAAGAAGGTGCAGGAGTGGGCCACCCGTATGCGGTGACTTGTACCCGCGGCTTCCCCCGGGAGTGAGTTGGGGTCCGTACGGAGCTTCGTACGGACCCCGCGGAGATCCGGGGTCACGAAACGACTCCGGAGGCGGTCAGGAAACGGCATAAAGGGGTAGCGCGCGCCCGGATTCTGGACGAGGCCTTCCGCTGAGCGGACCTGCTCGCTACTGTCCCCGCATCGAACGCACCGTGGCAGCGCCGCCGCGGGAGCGCAGCCGGTGCAATGGCCGCTACCGGCGGCCTCTCCGTGCGCCGCCGCGGGACCGGCGGCGTGCCACCCCGAGAGTCACCGCCGCTCACCGAAAGAGGGAGAGGCGTCGTGACCGCGGAAACCTCCCAGACTCTCGACAGAGGGCTCAGAGTCCTCAAACTGCTCGCCGACACCGACCACGGTCTGACCGTCACCGAGCTCTCCAACCGCCTCGGTGTGAACCGCACCGTGGTCTACCGGCTCCTCGCCACCCTGGAGCAGCACGCCCTGGTCCGCCGTGACCTCGGCGGCCGGGCCCGGGTCGGGCTCGGAGTGCTGCGGCTTGGGCGGCAGGTGCATCCGCTCGTGCGCGAGGCCGCCCTGCCCGCGCTGCGGTCCCTCGCCGAGGACATAGGCGCCACCGCGCACCTGACCCTCGTCGACGGCACCGAGGCGCTCGCCGTCGCCGTCGTGGAGCCGACCTGGACGGACTACCACGTGGCCTACCGGGCCGGCTTCCGCCATCCGCTGGACCGTGGGGCCGCGGGGCGGGCCATTCTGGCCGCCCGTCAGGGCTCGCTGATCGAGCCGGGTTACACGCTGACCCACGGGGAGCTGGAGGCGGGCGCCAGTGGCGCTGCCGCGCCGCTCGTGGGGATCACCGGGCTGGAGGGCAGCGTCGGGGTCGTGATGCTGGCCGACGCCGTGCCGGAGCGGGTCGGGCCGCGGGTGGTCGACGCGGCGCGTGAGGTCGCGGACGCCCTTCGCTGAGCCGCGGGCCTGGCCGGGTCGGTCGGGCCGGGCCGTGTGGTGGGTGCGGCGCCGTTGCCGGGGGCGCTGCCCCCGGGCCCCCGCGCCTCAAACGCCGGCGGGGCTGAAGGATCGGGGCTCTGCCCCGGGCCCCGCGCCTCAAACGCCGGCGGGGCTGAAGGATCGGGGCTCCGCCCCGGGCCCCGCGCCTCAAACGCCGGCGGGGCTGGGTTGTGCCCGGCGGGGCTGGTTTGAGCCCGGCGGGGCTGGGTTGTGCCCGGCGGGGGCCAAGGGTGGTCGGCGGGGCCGAGGTGCCCGGCGGGGCCAAGGGTGGTCGGCGGGGATGGATGTGCCCGGCCGAGGGGCGGGTGGGTGGGCCGATAGATTGGGGGCGTGCTCTCTCGTCTCTCTCGTCTGCCGCGTTCCGCCGCTCTGGCCGTCTGCGCCGTGCCCGTGCTCGGGTTGTTCGCCGTCGCGGTCTTCGCGCCGTTGCCCTTCGTGATCGCGCAGCCGGGGCTCACGGCCGACGTGCTGGGCGAGCGGGACGGCAAGGCAGTCATCGCGGTCAGCGGTGCCCCTGCCCGGCAGACCACGGGGCAGCTCCGCATGACCACCATCCAGGCCACCGGCCCCTCCACGACGGTGAACCTGCCCGACCTCCTCGACAACTGGTTCGACACCTCCCGGGCCGTCATGCCCAAGGAGGTCGTCTACTCCTCGGGCGGAACCGACAAGGAGATCGAGGAGCACAATCTGGAGGAAATGGCCAAATCCCAGTCGACGGCCGCGCAGGCGGCCCTCGGCTACCTCCACAAGGACCCCAAGGACGTGAAGGTCGAGCTGAACCTCGCCGACGTCGGCGGTCCCAGCGCCGGGCTCCTCTTCTCCCTCGGCATCGTCGACAAGCTCGACGGCGACGGCAGCGGCGGCGACCTCACCGGCGGACGCACCATCGCCGGTACGGGCACCATCGGCGCGGACGGCGCGGTCGGCGCGGTCGGCGGAGTGGCCCTGAAGACCCAGGCCGCGCGGCGCGACGGGGCGACCGTGTTCCTCGTACCGAAGGCCGAGTGCTCCGACGCGCAGTCGGAACTCCCCGAGGGGCTCCGGCTGGTCCCCGTCACCTCGCTGACGGATGCGGTGAGCGCCCTTCGCGCACTGAACCGGGGAGAGCCCGCTCCGTCCTGCTGACGGACGCGGCGCGGTCCATGCCGCGCCACGCGGGGAACACCAGCGGCGCCAGCGTGGTCAGCAGGTACGTGCCGCCGAACAGCAGCAGTGCCTTCGCCACGCCGAAGCCGTCGACCAGCAGGCCCGCGGCGAGCCCGCCCAGCGGCATGGTCAGCTCGCAGCCCGCCATGGTCACGCCCGAGACGCGGGTGCGCAGCTCCTCCGGCACCCGCTCGTAGATGACCGTGGTCAGGACCGGGTTGAGCACGCCCGCGCCCAGCCCGCACAGGGCCATCGTCACCGCGAGCGGCAGCGGCGTGTCCGTGACGGCGGCCGTCACGTAGCGGGGCGTCCCGCAGAGCAGGAACGCGGCCGCGAAGACCGCCCTGCGCGGCAGCCGCTCGCCCCACGCCCCGTAGAGCAGGGCGCCCAGCAGCGCGAAGCCGCCGAAGAGGGAGATCATCAGGCCGAGCGCGGCGGGGCCGCCCAGGGCCTCCTGGCCGTGTACGGGCAGCAGTACCGAGGACCAGCCCTGGTCCAGGCCGTTGGTCATCATGACCATCACCGTGATGCCCAGCAGCAGCCGCGAGCGGGTCAGGAAGACCCAGCCCTCGGCCAGTTCGGCCCGGTAGGCCGCGAACGACACCTTCCCGGCCGCCCGCTGCGGCTCGGCGGCCGGGATCCCGCGCAGGAAGGCGGTGACCAGCAGGGCCGACGCCCCGAAGGTCGCCGCGTCCAGCAGCAGTACGGTCTCGGCGCCGAACGCCGCGATCAGTACGCCGGCCACCGCGGCCCCGATCATCCGGGCTCCGCGCGAGACCGCGTCGTAGAGGCCGGCCGCCCGCGGGACGGTGGTGCCGGCGTGCTCGGCGAGATTCGGCAGCAGGACGGACCGGGCGGTCAGGCCCGGGGTGTGCACGAGGCCGCCGACGGCCATCAGCGCGCACAGCATCCAGAACTCCAGCACGCCCGCGTGGTGCAGCAGCGGGATCGCGCCGACGGACAGGGCGCAGATCAGGTCGGAGGCGGCGGAGACCCGGCGGCGGCCGATCCGGTCGATGACGGGTCCGCCGACGAGGGCCGCCACGACGACGGGCAGGGTGGCGCAGAACGCGACGACTCCGGCCCGGGCGGCGCTGCCCGTGGTCTGGAGCACGAACCACGGGACGCCGATGAGGGTGAGCGAACTTCCGGCTATCGAGATCGTGTTGGCGGCCAGGACCGCCGCCAGGGGCCGCCGGCTCATGAGGTCTCGCCGGTGCGCGGGAGGACGTGGGTGTGGACACGGACCGACGCCATGCCCTCCACGGGCGGCAGATCGCGGTAGTTGTTGACCAGTTCGTGCATCTTGTCGATCAGTTCGAGGCTCTGCCCTGCCGTCAGGCGCAGGGTGAAGTCGCTCATGTCCGAGCCGCGCCGCCACTCCTGGGGCCAGCTGTGGGCGTTGCCGAGCCAGGTGCTCATCTCCTGCGTGTGGATCGTCGCGATCTCGTGCAGGAAGAGGTCCGCCGCGCCCCGCGTGGCCGGGTCCTCGTCGTAGATCAGCTTCTCGTCGAAGACCGTGCCGTCGTGGGCGGCCTTCCACCAGCGCTCGCGGCCCTTGCCGCGTTCGGGCGCGTCCTCGACGAACCCGTGCGCGGCGAGCTGGCGCAGGTGATAGCTGGTCGACCCGCTGGACTCCCCGAGCCGCTGGGCCAGTTGGGAGGCGGTGGCCGGGCCGTCGTGGCGCAGGGCGGCCAGCATGCGGATGCGCAGCGGGTGGGCGAGGCCCCGCAGGGAGCGGGCGTCGAGGACCCGCTCCTGGGGCGCGGACGGCTCTCGGGAGGCGGCGTTCTTCTCGGGCATGCGCCGACCGTAGAGTTGCAAAGAAGTCTGTGCAACGATTTATTTGCAACGCCTGGAGGGGATGGTCCTATCGACTGTCGTCCTCGGCGGCCTGTTCGACCAGCGGGATGATCCGCAAGGGCACGGGATTCTCCATGACGATCGCCGTCGAGGCCCGCACGATGCCGTCAAGACCGACGACACGGTCGATCACCCGCTGGAGATCCGCGTTGGACCGGGCCACGAGCCGGCACAGCATGTCCCCGTGCCCCGTGGTGGTGTGCAGCTCCAGCACCTCCGGCACCCCGTCCAAGTGGGCCCGTACGTCGGCCCCTTGACCCTGTTTGATCTCCAGGGTGGCGAAGGCGGTCACCGGGTACCCGAGGGCCGCCGGGTCGACCTGCGGGCCGAAGCCGCGGATGACTCCGTTCGACTGGAGCCGGTCGAGACGGGCCTGCACGGTCCCGCGGGCCACCCCCAGGCGCCGCGAGGCCTCCAGGACCCCGATCCGGGGCTCGCGGGCGAGCAGGACGATCAGCCGGCCGTCGAGGTCGTCGATTCCCATGAATATGCTCCGGGGTCCTCAGAGGTGGTCATAGTGCACAGATGTTTCAACCATCCTCCTGCGCAGCTGGTCAGTTTGTACAGCCAAATAGGAAACTATTGCGCAGCTTGTGGATCGGCGGGACTCTGCGCTCATGACTGAGACCCTCGACACCACCCCGCACACCGCGCGTGAGGCAGACCCCTTCCCGGTAAAGGGCATGGACGCGGTCGTCTTCGCCGTCGGCAACGCCAAGCAGGCCGCGCACTACTACTCGACCGCCTTCGGCATGAAGCTCGTGGCCTACTCCGGGCCGGAGAACGGCGTCCGCGAGACCGCCAGCTACGTCCTGACCAACGGCGGCGCCCGCTTCGTGCTGACCTCCGTCATCAAGGCGACGACCGACCGCGGCCGCTTCCTCGCCGAGCACGTCGCCGACCACGGCGACGGCGTGATCGACCTGGCCATCGAGGTCCCCGACGTGCGGGCGGCGTACGCGTACGCCGTCGAGCACGGCGCGCGCGGCCTGGACGAGCCGTACGAGGTCAAGGACGAGCACGGCACGGTCGTGCTGGCCGCGATCGCCACGTACGGCCAGACCCGCCACACGCTGGTCCAGCGCGGGGACTACACCGGCCCGTACCTGCCCGGCTTCGTCGCCGTCGACCCGATGGTCGAGCCGCCGGCCAAGCGCACCTTCCAGGCCATCGACCACTGCGTGGGCAACGTCGAGCTCGGCCGCATGAACGAGTGGGTCGCCTTCTACAACAAGGTCATGGGCTTCACGAACATGAAGGAGTTCGTGGGCGACGACATCGCGACCGAGTACTCGGCGCTGATGTCCAAGGTGGTCGCGGACGGCACCCTGAAGGTGAAGTTCCCGATCAACGAGCCGGCGATCGCGAAGAAGAAGTCGCAGATCGACGAGTACCTGGAGTTCTACGGCGGCGCGGGCGTCCAGCACATCGCGCTGGCCACGAACGACATCGTGGCGACCGTGCGGTCCATGCGGGCCGCGGGTGTGCAGTTCCTGGACACCCCCGACTCGTACTACGACACGCTCGGCGAGTGGGCGGGCGAGACCCGGGTCCCCGTCGAGACCCTGCGCGAGCTGAAGATCCTCGTCGACCGCGACGAGGACGGCTACCTGCTGCAGATCTTCACCAAGCCGGTGCAGGACCGGCCGACGGTCTTCTTCGAGATGATCGAGCGGCACGGATCGATGGGCTTCGGAAAGGGCAACTTCAAGGCCCTGTTCGAGGCGATCGAGCGCGAGCAGGCGAAGCGGGGCAACCTCTAGCCTGCAAAGCCCGGCCCCTCGGCTCCGCCGGGGGGTCCGGGCGCGGCGCCGTTGCCGGGGGCGCTGCCCCCGGGGTCTGGGGCGGAGCCCCAGGGCTTTGAGCCGCGCCGGCGATACGGGCAGCGCGCGGGGAGCCCTGCGCAACGGACCGTCAGGCCGACGCGGACGGCTTCGGCTTCGGGTCCACCGGCGGCGGCGTCGGCTTCGGGGCGGCCGCCTTCGGGAGCTCCGGGGCGACCCACGGCGCGGTCGGCTGCAGGTGCTCCGGACCGCCCGGCGGCGGCTGCCCGACCGCCGCCAGGGCCTCCTTCGCCAGCGGCCCCCGCAGCGGCGAGAACTGCGGATTCGTGCGCATCGCCTCCTCCAGGTGGCGCCGCGTCGCCGCCGCGTCGCCGAGGCCGCGCTCGATCATCGCCCGGTGATACGCGAACTCCGCGCTCCGCAGCCCCGGTTCCGTCGCCTTCTTCGCGTACTCCAGCGCCGCCTCGTCCTCGCCCGCCTTGTGCAGCGCCCAGCCCAGCGCGTCCGCGACCGGCATGCTCTTGTGCCGCGTCCACTCCTCCGACAGCCTCCGCACCGCCGCCGCCGGATCCCCGTGGTCCGCCTCGTACAGGCCCAGGACCACGTCGTCGTCCACGCCGTTCGTGTTGTCCCGCGCCGCCAGCGCGCCCAGCATGTCGTACGGCACGCGCGCCTCCTGCGCCCGTCCCAGCGACTCCAGCAGCTCGCCCAGCTCCCGCGCCAGCTGCGGCACCGGAGTGCGGCCCAGCGCCAGCCGGTAGTCCCGCACCGCCTCGCCGGTCCGCCCCAGCGCGGCCAGCGCCCTGGCCCGGCCGCCCAGCGCCTCCGCCTGCGCCGGATCCGCCCGCAGCGAGCCCTCGTACTGGCGCAGGGCCTCCCCCGCGTCACCCCGCTCCCAGGACAGCTCCCCGAGCCGGAACAGCGTGTACGCCTTCTCCGCCGGGGCCTTCGCCGCGCCCGCCGCGTGTTCCATCGACATCGCCGCGTCCTCGCGCCAGCCGCGGTCCCGGTAGACCTGCGAGGCCCTGACGTACGCCGCCAGGCCCGGCCGGAGCTCCATCAGCTGCTCCATCGCCGCCTGCGCGGCCTTGTAGTCGCCCAGGCCCGTGTACGCGTCCACGAGCACCGGGTACGCCCCCCACCGCTTCGGCGCCTGCGCCCGTACGAGCTCGCCCCACTTCTTGCCGGTCCCGAAGTCCCGCCGGGCGTTGGCCAGCGTGCCCATGCCCGTCATCGCGTCGAAGTTGCCCTTCTCGGCCGGGCGGGCCTCCAGCGACCGCTTCAGGGCCTTCTCCGCCTTCGGGAACCAGCCCGAGTCCGCCGAGCGCCGCGCCAGTTCCAGGTACGCGGCACCGAGGACCGCCCACGAAGCCTCGTCGTCCGGGTGCGCCGCGACCCACTTCTCCCGGTCCGCGACCAGCGCCGCCAGGTCCACCGCGGCCGCGGGCGCGCCCATGCCGACCGCCGCCGCGGCCCGCTCGCTCGGTCCCGGCGGGCGGGCGTCGTCACCGCCGCGGGCGGGCCGGATCAGCAGGGCCCCCGCGATCAGGACCACCGCGACCGCGGCCGCCACGAGCGTCTTGCGGCCGGTGAAGGTCACGGGCGGCGCCGGGGTCTGCGATTCCTCGTCGATACGGTCGATACGGTCCATGCGCTCACTGTGCGTCAATATGAAGAGCGCGCCGAGATGTCCGAAGCCGGTCGCGGCCGTGTTCACACCGATGGCCCCCGGTGCCACGCTGCTCCCATGGATGACGATCTCTCCGCGCGTCTGCGCGCACGCCTGCTGGAAGGTCTCCCCGCCGAAGCCCTGCTCACCGATCCCCAGGTGACCGCCTCCTACGCCACCGACATGGCCGGTTTCTGCGCCGCCGGCACCCCGGCCGCCGTCGTCCTGCCCCGGACCGTCGAACAGGTCCGGCACGTCATGCGCACCGCCACCGCCCTACGGATCCCCGTGGTCCCGCAGGGCGCCCGTACGGGCCTGTCGGGCGGCGCCAACGCCTCCGACGGCTGCATCGTGCTCTCGCTCGTCACCATGGACCGGATCCTGGAGGTCTCCGCCGTCGACCGGATCGCCGTCGTCGAGCCCGGCGTGGTCAACGCCGTGCTCTCGCGCGCCGTCGCCGAACAGGGCCTGTACTACCCGCCCGACCCCTCCAGCTGGGAGCAGTGCACCATAGGCGGCAACATCGGCACCGCCTCCGGCGGGCTGTGCTGCGTCAAGTACGGGGTCACCGCCGAGTACGTCCTCGGCCTCGACGTGGTCCTGGCCGACGGGCGGCTGCTGAGCACGGGCCGGCGTACCGCCAAGGGCGTCGCCGGATACGACCTCACCCGGCTCTTCGTCGGCTCCGAAGGCACCCTCGGCGTCGTCGTCCAGGCCGTCCTCGCCCTGCGACCCGCACCGCCCCGCCGGCTCGCGCTGGCCGCCGAGTTCCCCTCCACCGCGGCCGCCTGCGCGGCCGTCTGCGCCGTCATGGAGGCCGGGCTGACGCCCTCCCTGCTGGAGCTGATGGACCGTACGACCGTCCAGGCGGTCAACGCGCTCGGCAGGATGGGACTGCCCGACACCACCGAGGCCCTGCTGCTCGCCGCCTTCGACACCCCGCACGCCCCCGAGGACCTCGCGGCCGTGGGGAAGCTGTGCACGGCCGCCGGGGCCACCGCCGTGGTGCCCGCCGAGGACGAGGCCGAGTCCGAACTGCTGCTCCAGGCCCGCCGGATGTCGCTCACCGCCCTGGAGACGCTGCGGCCCGCCACGATGATCGACGACGTGTGCGTACCGCGCTCCCGGCTCGCCGAGATGCTGGACGGGACGGCCGCCATCGCCCGTTCGTACGGCCTGCTCATCGGGGTCTGCGCGCACGCGGGCGACGGCAACACCCACCCCGTCGTCTGCTTCGACCCGGCGGACGAGGACGAGACGCGGCGGGCCCGCGAGTCCTTCGACGCGATCATGGCGCTCGGACTGGAACTGGGCGGGACTATCACCGGCGAACACGGCGTCGGGGTGCTGAAGAAGGAGTGGCTGGCCCGCGAACTCGGCCCGGTGGGCCTGGAGATGCAGCGCGCCGTCAAACGGGCCTTCGACCCGCTGGGGCTGCTCAATCCGGGCAAGCTCTTCTGACGGCGTCACAGCTCCCCGTCCGCCGACTCGTCCGACGGCCAGGGGTCGTGCAGCCACAGCTCGTCGGCCGGGGTCGGGGTGAGCAGCTCGGCCAGGGCCGCGTCCAGGCCGAGCCGCTCGGCCTCGGTGCCGGGCGGGACGATGCGCAGGGTGCGCTCCAGCCAGGCCGACACGGAGGTGGCGGGGGCCTCCAGCAGGGCGTCGCCGTCGGGCGAGCTGAGGGCCATGCAGAGCACGGCCTTGTTGTCGATCTTGGTGGGCCAGATCCGGACGTCGCCGTGTCCGCACGGGCGGAACACGCCCTCGACCAGCAGCTCGCGGGCGAAGGTCCAGTTGACCGGGGCGCTGGAGCCGGTGTGGAAGGTGATGTGGACGGCGTACGGGTCGTCCGTGAGGTAGAGGAGCCGGGCGGGTACGGGGATGCTGCGCTCGGGGGACAGGACCAGCTTCAGTTCCAGCTCGCGCTCGATGACGGGGTGGTGCATGACGGCCTCACTTCGGTTCGGTGCGAGGGGCCGGATAGCGCCCCACACCCGGAGAGAGCTCCGGTGTACCCGGGTATGACGCGACTTCGGGCGGGGAATCGAAGGTTGGCCGAATTCTGTCGGGTGACCGAAAACATTCGCTTGGCCCGAGGTTCGCTCAAAGGTTGACAATCTCCCGTTACCCGACCTGTCGGGGGGCGGTTCTTGGCTATGGTCCTGCCTTGCACATGCCTCAAGCCACGATCGGAGTTGGGGACATTGACGGCCTCCCCTGGTGACGGCGAGCACGCGGCCCGCGAGGGCTACTACCCGGACCCCTCCATCCCCGGGTACGTCCGGTACTGGAACGGCGCCGCCTGGGTTCCGGGTACGAGCCGTCCTGCCCCCACCCCTGCCCCCGCCGCGCCCGTCGAGGAGACGGGGCCGGTCTTCCTGGACCGGACCTCGGTGACGGAGACGCCGGCGGTGCCCGAACCGGAACCGGAACCGGAGCTTCGGCCGGTCGCCGGGCCGGTCGTCCAGCGGGGCGCGGAGCCGGTCGCCGAGCGGGCCGCCGAGCAGGCGGCGTGGCAGGCCGACCCCGTCCACCAGGCCGGTTTCGGCGGGCCGCGCGACCACCGGGTGTCGTGGGGCAGCCCGCCGGAGCCGGCGGCCGCGGCTCCGGCTCAGGCCCCGGGCCCGGGCCCCGGGATCTCCCTGGCCCGTACGCCGGCCGCCGCGGCGGCGGGTGCACCGGCCCAGCGGTTCCGGCCCCAGGCCGCGGCCGGGATCCTGTCGGTCCGCTCCCCGGCGGCGGCCCCGGCTCCCGCCCCGGCACCGGCTCCCGCCCCCGCCGCCCCCGCCCCGGCCCCGGTTCCGGCGTGGCCCGATGCCCCCGGTGGCAGCGGCTCCGGCGGGTCCGGCCTGACGTCCTCCTGGCCCGAGGCGGCGGCCGCCCCGGCGGCGCCCCCGTCCGAGGCGGTCCGCCCGGCGCGGCCGCGTCCCGCGCCCGCCGCCCCGGCCGAGCCGTCCCCGCGGGAGGCGCCCGCGCGCCGCCACCCGGCTCCGGCCCCGGCCGCATCCCGACCCAGCCCCTCCGCCCCCGCCGAGGCCCCGTCGGCCGAGGCGGCCCGCCCCGAGCCCTGGCAGCCCCGGACCGGCGGGGCCCGTCCTGCTGTTCCGGCGGCCCGGACGGCCGCCCCGGCCGAGCCCCGGCCCGAGGGGACCCGTACGCACCGGGAAGTGTTCGAGCGGATGGCCGAGCGGGCCGCACGGCCCGCCGGGTTGGTGCGCCGCGCCGCGGCCCGCGCCCTGGACTCCCTGGTCCTCGCGGCGGTCGCGGCGGCGGTCGCCCGGCCCCTCCTGCCCGCCGCCACCGCCCACATCCAGGACAAGGTGGACGCCGCCCGGACCGGCGGCCGCACCACCACGGTCTGGCTGTTCGACGGCATCATCGCCGGCCAGCTCGGCCTGGTCCTCGGCGCGGTCCTGCTCTTCGGCGTCTTCTACGAGGCCCTGCCCACGGCCCGTTGGGGCCGCACCCCGGGCAAGAAGCTGCTCGGCGTCCGGGTGCTCGCCACCACCACCCTGCGCCCGCCCACCTTCGGCGCGGCCCTGCGCCGCTGGCTGGTGTTCGTCCTCCTCGGCGTCCCCGGCGCCCTCTGGTGCCTCGTGGACCGCCCGCGCCGCCAGGCCTGGCACGACAAGGCGGCCAAGACGTACGTGGCCCGCTGAGCCCAGCTGAGGCCCGCCGGGCCGCCCGGGACGGGCCCGTCCCCCGAATGGACAGCCTCCCGTTGCGGGGTTGACGGAGCCGGGTTCGACTCGGGCCATGAGTACCGATCAGCCGCCGCCCGGCGAGCCTCCCGAGGAAGACCCGTTCCTCAAGAAGCCCCAGGAACCGACGCCTCCGTCGGGCGGTTCGCCGTACGACTCACCCCCACCCGGTGGCGGTGGCGGATACCCGCCGTCCCCACCCCCCGGAGGCGGCGGCGGCGGATACCCGCCACCGCCGCCCCCGTACGGCGGTGGCGGCGACCCCTACGGCGGCAGCGGCGGCTACGGCATGCCCGATCCGCTCGCCGGAATGCCCCCGCTCGCGGACTTCGGCAAGCGGCTCGCCGCCCGCATCATCGACGTGGTGATCATCGCCGTGCCGCTGTTCCTCATCCAGCTGGCGTTCGGCACGAACCGGTACACCGTCGAGACGAACAAGGGCGAGGACGTCACCGAGGTCATCACCAAGTCCTACAGCGGCAGCGGCCTGATCATGACGCTGATCTCGATCGTCGCGTACGTCGGCTACGACTGGTGGTTCACCAAGAAGAGCGGGCAGACCGTCGGCAAGAAGGCGATGGGCCTGCGCATCGCGATGCTCAACGACGGCAGTGTCCCGCAGTCGAACCCGGCGCTCGCCCGCGCCGCCGTCCTCTGGCTGCCGACGCTGATCTGCTGCTTCTGCCTGTGGCCGATCGCGCTGGTGATCTCGATCCTCGTCGACAAGCCGTACAAGCAGGGCCTGCACGACAAGGTCGGCAGGACGGTGGTGGTCCAGACGACCTGACGTCCGCCGGGCCCTGACGGGCTCAGTGGTGAACAGGGTGTTCGGCGGCGGCCGTTCGGGGTTCCGGTACCCGGGCGGCCGCCGGCGCGTCCGCGTAGGAGACGCGCGAGTGGGCGGACGCGGGGGCCGGGACGGGGGCCGCGGTGGCCGCGGGAGCGCCCGTACGGGCCGCGTGGCGGCCGCGGCGCCTGGGGTGGGGCACGGTGACGGCGACGAGCAGACCGAGCCCGAGGGCGGCCGCGGAGATGACCGCGATCCCGAGCCCCGTACTCGTCTGCGAGAGCAGCAGCATGGCGATCGTCGACACGACGACGGTGGCGGACCCGTAGGCGAGCTGTGCGGCAGTCGGACGCGGCATGGCGATATCCGTCCTCAGGGAGGGGAGGGGGAGTCGGCTCAACTAGGTCGCGCGTCAAGTGACTCTACGACGGGGAATGCCCGAGGGGAACCGCCAGTAAGCGTGACCTAACCCACGGTGCCGGAGCACGGGGGGCGCACGGGGTCATTCTTCGCGCCGCGGCCTGCCAGAAATGCCGTCCTGAGGCACGCGATGGACGGTCGGGAAGCACCCTTCGCCCCGTATGGCATCCGAACGTCCGAATAGCGGAACTCGTTGACCGCATAGTGCAGTTGTAAGGAACAAGTCAAGGTCTGTCTTTTCTTTCGACTCTCCGGTCAAATGTCGTCACTTGAGACGCGCGCCGCGCGGAACCCCCCGCTCCTATGGAGACGTTCCGACCTACGTTGCGGCCGCGGGAGGGGAACGACATCAAGTGACCAGCAATTCCGCCCGTCGGCGTGCGCTTCGTGCTGCCGCCGTCACCGTGACCATGGCCGCCTGCGCGACCAGTGCCACCTTCTTCAGCGTCACCGCGGCCCAGGCCAACCCCAGTCCGATCGGGGCGCCCGCGGCCGACCGGCAGGACCCGACCGCTCCTGCCAAGGTCGTCGAGCACGACCTGAAGGGCCCGTTCAGCGAGCAGCAGGCGGAGCAGCGCAAGGCCGCTCTCGACCAGGTGCTGGCCGGCAAGAAGGGCGTCGAGCAGCGCGGCGCCTCCAAGGTCGTCAAGCTCGACGACAAGAAGTACGTCGAGCTCGGCCGTGAGAAGACCGACAAGATCTTCACGATCCTCGTCGAGTTCGGCGACCAGGTCGACAACACGACCATGTTCGACCCGGACGGTCCCGGCCCGAAGCCGGCCGTTCCGAAGTACGGGGGCACCCCCGGGCCGATGCACAACACGATCGCCCAGCCGGACCGCGCCTCGGACAACAGCACCGCCTGGCGCAAGGACTTCAGCCGCGACTACTTCCAGGAGCTGTACTTCGGTACCGGCCAGGGCAAGGACTCGCTGAAGACCTACTACGAGAAGACCTCCTCGGGCCGTTACTCGGTCGAGGGCGAGGTCGCCGACTGGGTCAAGGTCCCGTACAACGAGGGCCGTTACGGCTCCAACTACTGCGGCCAGACCAACTGCTCCAACGTGTGGGACACCGTCAAGGACGGCGTCACGGCGTGGACGGAGGCCCAGAAGAAGGCCGGGAAGACCGACGCCCAGATCAAGGCGCAGCTGGCCCAGTACGACCAGTGGGACCGCTACGACTTCGACGGCGACGGCAACTTCAACGAGCCCGACGGCTACATCGACCACTTCCAGATCGTCCACGCGGGCGAGGACGAGTCGGCCGGCGGCGGCGTGCAGGGCACGACCGCGCTGTGGGCGCACCGCTGGTACGCCTACGGCACCGCGGCGGGCAAGACCGGCCCGGACAACAACAAGGCCGGCGGCACCCAGATCGGTGACACCGGCATCTGGGTCGGCGACTACACGATGCAGCCGGAGAACGGCGGCCTCGGCGTCTTCGCGCACGAGTACGGCCACGACCTCGGTCTGCCGGACCTCTACGACACCTCCGGTGGCGGCGAGAACTCGGTCGGCTTCTGGTCCCTGATGTCGGCCGGCTCCTGGCTCGGCACCGGCAAGGACTCCATAGGCGACCTCCCGGGCGACATGACCGCCTGGGACAAGCTCCAGCTGGGCTGGCTGAACTACGACAAGGCCAAGGCCGCGACGAAGTCCACCCACAAGCTGGGCGTTTCGGAGTACAACACCAGCGACAAGCAGGCGCTGGTCGTCGAGCTGCCGAAGAAGCAGGTCAAGACCGACGTCGTCGCTCCCGCCGAGGGCTCCTCGCAGTGGTGGAGCAACATGGGTGACGACCTCAAGAACACCCTCACCCGGTCGGTCGACCTGACGGGCAAGACGTCCGCCGCGCTGTCCCTCAAGGGCTGGTGGGACATCGAGGCCGACTACGACTTCCTCTACACCGAGGTGTCCACCGACGGCGGCGCCAACTGGACCGCCCTCGCCGGTACCGCCAACGGCACGGCCATCCCGGCCGACGCCTCCGGCAGCCCGTCGCTGACCGGTGTCTCGGGTGCCTGGCAGTCGCTGAACTTCCCGCTCGACGCCTACGCGGGCAAGAAGATCGACCTCCGCTTCCGCTACCAGACGGACGGCGGCGCGGGCGGCAAGGGCTTCACGGCCGACGCCGTCACCCTGACCGCGGACGGCTCCGCGCTGTTCACCGACGGCGCCGAGAACGGCGACAACGGCTGGACCGGCAAGGGCTTCTCGCGCATCGGCGCCGGCTTCACCAAGGAGTACGCGCAGTACTACCTGGCCGAGAACCGCCGCTACGTCTCGTACGACCAGACCCTCAAGGTCGGCCCGTACAACTTCGGCTTCGGCAACACCAAGCCGGACTGGGTCGAGCACTACCCGTACCAGGACGGTCTGCTCATCTGGCAGTGGGACACCTCCCAGAAGGACAACAACACCAGCCAGCACCCGGGCCAGGGTCTGATCCTGCCGATCGACGCCAACGCCAAGCCCATGAAGTGGGCGGACGGCACCCTGCTGCGGAACAAGATCCAGCCGTACGACGCGGCGTTCAGCGCCTACTCGACGGACGCGTTCACGCTGCACAAGAACGGCGAGGCGCTGTTCCTGAAGCCGAAGCCCGCCAACCTGGTCTTCGACGACCACAAGGGCAAGTACTACTACGACGAGAACCCGACCGGCTCGGTGAAGGTCACTGACACCAACACCAAGATCAAGATCGCCAAGGAGACCTACGACGGTCTCGTCATGACGGTCGAGGTCGGCCCCTCCTCGAAGTAATTCGGTAAAACCGCACGTCAAAGCATGATCGGCCGTCGCCCTCTAGCGGGCGGCGGCCGATCGCGTTTAGATGCGCGGTACGAGTTTCTTATTGACGGGGGAGATGACCGCCGTGCCCGGTGGAGGTTTCGTCAGATTGCCAGGCGGCAGCGTGGTGGTCGCGCTCACGCTGCCCAGGCCGTCCGGAGAGGGAGGAAATGTCCGCGTGCTGGTGCACGCCGCGAACCGTGCCCGTGCCCTGACCAGGCTGCGGAACCTCGGCATGAGGGCGGTGTACCTGCGGGGCAACGCACAGCCGCCGACCCCGGACGAGGTCACGGCCGTCCTGCACCACCCGGACGGCCTGCTGTGGCGCGGCGCACCCGACCGCGCACAGGAGCTCTGGCACCCCATCCGGGCCCTCCTGGGCACCTAGGAGGGCGTCTGACCCGCCTGGCCGCCGACCAGGGTCACACCGGCCGCACGGAGCTCGTCCAGGGCCCGTGCGGTGGTGTGCGGGGCCACGGCGGCCGTCAGGTCCAGCAGCACGCGGGTGGTGAAGCCGGCGCGGGCCGCGTCCAGGGCGGTGGCCCTGACGCAGTGGTCGGTGGCGATCCCGACCACGTCCACCTCGGTGACGTGCCGCTCCCGCAGCCAGTCGGTGAGCCCGACGCCGCTCTCGTCGGCCCCCTCGAACCCGCTGTACGCGGCCTCGTACGCGCCCTTGTCGAAGACGGCGGCGACGGAGCCCGAGGCCACGGCGGGGGCGAAGTTCGGGTGGAACCCCACGCCCTCCGTCCCGGCGACGCAGTGCACGGGCCAGGAGGTCTCGTAGTCCGGCTCGGCCGGGGGGTGCGCGAAGTGGCCGCCGGGGTCGATGTGGTGGTCGCGGGTGGCGACGACGTGCCGGTAACCGGGGGTGGACTGCCCGATGAGCTCGGTGATGGCGGCGGCGACGTCGGCCCCGCCGGCGACCGCGAGGCTGCCGCCTTCGCAGAAGTCGTTCTGTACGTCGACGACGATCAGTGCGCGGTGCATGACGTGTCCTTCGGGTCGTGGTGGTGTGCGGCGGCGGGGCCCTGCGGGGGCTATTCCCCCACCCCGCCCCTTCCCGAAACTGGGGCGCTGCCCCAGACCCGTACGGCTCGGATTCGGCTGGGGCTGGATTGCCCGCAGGGCAATTTCAGCCCCGCCTGGGGGCCCCTCCCAGCGGTAGCTGGGGGAGTTTGAGGCGTGGGGTCCCCCCGGACGGAGTCTGGGGGAGGGTCCAGGGCGGAGCCCCGGCAGCGGCGGCGCGGCCGCTACGCGTACTCCGTCGGGATCACGGCCTCGCCGCGCGAGAGCTGCGTCGCGGAGAGCGGGAGCCCCGCGCGGGCGGCGCGGTGGCGGTCACGCGCGGCCTCCAGCGGCTCGCGGGCGACCACCTCGCCGCCCTTCACCAGCTCGACCAGCAGCTGCGAGTCGGCCAGCGCCGACGGCACCGGCCCCGTCCCGACGACCTCCGCCTCGGCGACGCCCTCCGCGTCGAGCCGGCGGGCCGCCCACTTGCGCCCGCCGATCGAGGTCTTCCCGCCGGTGGACTTCTTCGCGACCGGCAGCAGCGGCGCCTTCGGGTCCGCCGACGTCGCCCGCGCCACCAGCTTGTAGACCATCGAGCACGTCGGGTGCCCGCTGCCCGTCACCAGCTGCGTGCCCACCCCGTACGCGTCCACCGGCGCCGCGGCCAGCGAGGCGATGGCGTACTCGTCCAGGTCCGAGGTGACCACGATCTTCGTCCCGGTCGCGCCCAGCTCGTCCAGCTGCTGCCGCACCCGGTGGGCCACCAGCAGCAGGTCGCCCGAGTCGATGCGGACCGCGCCCAGATCGGTGCCCGCGACCTCCACGGCCGTCCGTACCGCCTCGGCCACGTCGTACGTGTCCACCAGCAGGGTGGTCCCGCCGCCCAGCGAGGCCACCTGCGCGGTGAACGCGTCGCGCTCGCTGTCGTGCACCAGGGTGAAGGCGTGGGCGCTCGTGCCGACCGTCGGGATCCCGTACCGGAATCCGGCCGCCAGGTCCGAGGTGGAGGTGAAGCCGCCCACGTACGCGGCCCGCGCCGAGGCCACCGCGGCCAGTTCGTGCGTGCGCCGCGCGCCCATCTCGATCAGCGGGCGCCCGCCGGCCGCGGAGTCCATCCGGGAGGCGGCCGCCGCGATCGCCGAGTCGTGGTTCAGGATCGACAGGACCACGGTCTCCAGCAGCACGCACTCGGCGAAGCTGCCCTCGACCCGCAGGATCGGCGAGCCGGGGAAGTAGACCTCCCCCTCCGGATAGCCCCAGATGTCGCCCGAGAAGCGGTACGAGGACAGCCAGTCCAGCGTCCGCATGTCGACGACGGCCCGCTCGCGCAGGAACTCCAGCACCGCGCTGTCGAAGCGGAAGTTCTCCACCGCGTCCAGCACCCGGCCGGTGCCGCCCACCACGCCGTACCGGCGCCCCTCGGGCAGCCGGCGGGTGAACGCCTCGAAGACCGAGCGGCGGTCGGCGGTGCCGTTCGCCAGGGCGGCCTGCAGCATCGTGAGCTCGTAATGGTCCGTGAAGAGCGCTGTCGACGGCACGTCCACCGGCAGGCCCAGGTCCGCAGGGTTCATGGCACGGATGCTAGCGCACATTTCGTCAGAGTGACGAGATGTAGGGCCCGTTTGTGCGACCGGGCCGTCACGGTGGCAGCATGGGACAAGTGAGTGTTGCTCCTGTAGAGATCGAACGCACCGAGTCGGCCGAAGAGACCTTCGCGGTCCCGGAACCCGACGTCCCCTGGGTGACCCTGGTGCACAACGACCCGGTCAACCTCATGAGCTACGTGGCGTACGTGTTCCAGGCGTACTTCGGCTACTCGAAGGACGTGGCGCACAAGCTGATGCTCGATGTCCACCACAAGGGGCGGGCGGTCGTGTCCAGCGGCAGCCGCGAGGAAATGGAGCGCGACGTGCAGGCCATGCACGGCTACGGCCTGTGGGCGACCCTCTCCCAGGACCGCACCTGATGGGCGGCACGTTCCAGCCCCTCAAGGGCGGCGGCGCGGCCATCGCGCTCGAGGAGATCGAGATCTCCATCCTGCGGTCCCTGGCCGTCCAGCTGCTGGAGCTGATCGGACCGGGCGAGCCGGAGCCCGCGGAGGACGCCGACCCGCTGGCCGCGCTGTTCGCCGCCGACGGCCCGACCGAGCCCCCGTCCGACCCGGCCCTGGCCCGGCTCTTCCCCGACGCGTACGGGGGTCCGGGAGCGGAGCCCGCGGAGGACCCCGAGGAGCTGCGCGCCCGCTCGGCGGAGTTCCGCCGCTTCACCGAGAACGACCTGCGCACCCGCAAGCGGGAGGACGCGCTGGCCGTCGTACGCAGCCTGGACGGGCTCACCCCGGCCGGCGACGGGGCGGCGGTCCTGGAGCTGACCGGGGAGCTGCCGCTGCGCTGGCTCGGCGCCCTCAACGACCTGCGGCTGACCCTCGCGGCCCGGCTCGACGTCACCGAGGACGACGAGAGCGAAACACTCTTCCGGCTGCCGGACGACGATCCGCGCAAGCCGATGGTGATGGCGTACCTCTGGCTCGGCGGTCTCCAGGAGACCCTCATCGAGACCCTCACCGAGACCCTCTGAGGTTCCTCAAAGGCGGAGATCGTTCGCTCAGCGGACGCTCAAATCCGGATAACGATCAGATCACCGCGATGCGGTGATCTGATCCATTTAGGGACCTCTGTCATGAAATGCCTGTGCCCCGCGTCACATTTCGCGTCCTCGGCCACCCGTAAGCACGTGATAGATCTTCACGACCGCCGACGGGACGCCACCCATGTCCCGCGGCTTGCTTGAACCGGCTGACCGCCGGGTGCAACTCCATCCGTATCCGGGGGGATCGAGGACCCGATCCGCAGCCTGCAGCAGGCGCGGGTCGGCGTGGAGAAAGGCGCACCAAGACATGACCTCTGTGCAGGTCGAGCAGCACGGCAAGACGCCCGGCGAGGGCACTCAGGGCGACGGCGACGGCGAGGGTTACCACCGCGCGCTCGGCGCCCGCCAGATCCAGATGATCGCGATCGGCGGAGCCATCGGCACCGGCCTCTTCCTCGGCGCGGGCAAGGCCATCTCCAAGGCCGGACCGAGCCTGATCCTGGCCTACGCGATCGCGGGCCTGGTCATCTTCTTCATCATGCGGGCCCTGGGCGAGCTGCTCATGTACCGCCCCGTCTCCGGCTCCTTCTCGGACTACGCCCGCGAGTTCCTGGGCCCGTTCTGGGGTTACGCGACCGGCTGGACGTACTGGCTCTTCTGGGTGGTCACCGGCATCACCGAGGTCACCGCGGCCGCCAAGTACATGTCGTACTGGACCCACGACAGCTTCCCGCAGTGGGCGTACGCGCTGATCTTCACCGTCATCCTCTACGGCGCCAACCTGATCTCCGTGAAGCTCTTCGGCGAGCTGGAGTTCTGGTTCTCCATGGTCAAGGTCACCGCCATCGTCGGCATGATCCTGATCTGCGCCGGCATCCTCACCATCGGCTTCTCCGACGCCGCCGCCACCGCCTCCGTCTCCAACCTGTGGAGCGACCGCGGCTTCTTCCCCAACGGCATCGGCGAGACGCTGATGACGCTGCAGATCGTGATGTTCGCCTTCCTCGCGGTCGAGCTGGTCGGCGTCACCGCCGGCGAGTCCAAGGACCCCGAGAAGACCCTGCCCAAGGCCATCAACACCGTGCCGTGGCGCATCGCCGTCTTCTACGTCGGCGCGCTCATCATGATCATGTCGGTCATCCCGTGGTCGAACTTCAAGGCGGGCGAGAGCCCGTTCGTGCTGGCCTTCGAGAAGATGGGCCTCGGCGTCGGCGCCGCGATCGTCAACTTCGTCGTCCTGACCGCCGCCCTGTCCTCCTGCAACTCCGGCATGTACTCCACCGGCCGCATGCTGCGCGACCTCGCGCTCAACGGCCAGGGCCCGAAGTTCTTCACCAAGCTCACCAAGAGCGGCACCCCGCTCGTGGGCACCACCTTCTCCGCCGGACTGATGCTGGTGGGCGTCTGGATCAACTACGTCGCCCCGGGCAAGGCCTTCGACTACGTCGTCTCCTTCGCCACCATCTCCGGCATGTGGGCCTGGATCATGATCCTGGTCTGCCAGATCCGCTACCGCGCCAAGGCCGACCGCGGCGAACTCCCGCAGTCCGCCTTCCGCGCCCCCGGCGCCCCGTGGACCAGCTGGTTCGCGCTGCTCTTCATCGGCATGGTCATCGTGATGATGGGCATCGACAAGGACTCCCGCGTCTCGCTGTACTGCGCCCCGCTGTGGGGTCTGATCCTCGGCGTGTCCTACCTGGTCCTCAAGGCCCGCAACCCGGCCGGCGCGGCCTTCAACAAGGTCTCCTGAACCAGGTCCGACCACAGGTCTGTCCACCATTCGGGCCCTCCCGTACCACACCTCGGTACGGGAGGGCCCGTCTGCTTATCCTGTCGCTCATGCTGACCCTCACCCAGGCCCTGTACGACCGGATCGTCGAGCACGCCCGCCAGGACCACCCCGACGAGGCGTGCGGTGTCGTGGCCGGCCCGGCGGGCACCGACCGCCCGGAGCGCTTCATCCCGATGCTCAACGCGGCCCGCTCGCCCACGTTCTACGAGTTCGACTCGAAGGACCTGCTGAAGCTCTACCGCGAGCTGGACGACCGCGACGAGGAGCCGGTGATCGTCTACCACTCGCACACCGCGACCGAGGCCTACCCCTCGCGCACGGACATCACCTACGCGAACGAGCCCGGCGCGCACTACGTACTGGTCTCGACGGCCGACAAGGACGGCCTCGGGGAGTTCCAGTTCCGCTCGTACCGGATCGTCGACGGTGTGATCACGGAGGAGGAAGTGCAGGTCGTCGAGTCCTACTGACCAGTATGTGAGCAGTCGGCGTCCATGATGCGGGATCACACTCCAAACCGGGGAGCGGGAATCGTTAACATGACCGCATGGTTTCCCACGACGTGAGCATCGAGACGCCCGGCAGGCTGCTGCTCGTGGCGCGGCTGCACGTCGACCTGTGCCGCCTCGCCAGCGCCATCTGTCCTGCCGTCTGAGCACCAGAGCCCTTTTGCGCGGGGGGCCGACGAACCGCGCGCTTCACGTTGTCACGCCCTCCCTCACGATCCTTCACGACTGGAGCCAGCCATGGCCATCGAGGTCCGCATCCCCACCATCCTCCGCACCTACACCGACGGCGAGAAGGCCGTGTCCGGTGAGGGCGCGAACCTGGACGAGCTGTTCACCGACCTGGAGACCCGTCACAAGGGCATCCGCGAGCGCATCGTCGACGAGTCGAAGGGCGGCGAGCTGCGCCGCTTCGTGAACGTCTACCTCAACGACGAGGACGTCCGCTTCCTCGCCGGCATCACCACCGAACTCAAGGACGGCGACAGCGTCACCATCCTCCCGGCCGTCGCCGGCGGATCGAAGTAATGCGCTACGACTCCCCGCTGGCCGCGGTCGGCAACACGCCGCTCGTCCGGCTGCCCCGGCTGTCGCCCTCGGACGACGTCCGCATCTGGGCGAAGCTGGAGGACCGCAACCCGACCGGCTCGATCAAGGACCGCCCCGCGCTCCACATGGTCGAGCAGGCGGAGAAGGCCGGCCGGCTGTACCCCGGCTGCACCATCCTGGAGCCCACCTCGGGCAACACCGGCATCTCCCTGGCGATGGCGGCCAAGCTCAAGGGCTACCGCATCGTCTGCGTGATGCCGGAGAACACCTCGCAGGAGCGCCGGGACCTTCTCGCCATGTGGGGAGCCGAGATCATCTCGTCGCCGGCCGCCGGCGGCTCGAACACCGCGGTGCGGGTGGCCAAGGAACTGGCGGCGGAGCACCCCGACTGGGTGATGCTCTACCAGTACGGCAACCCGGACAACGCGGGCGCGCACTACGCGACGACGGGCCCCGAGATCCTCGCGGACCTGCCCTCGATCACCCACTTCGTGGCGGGCCTGGGCACGACCGGCACCCTGATGGGCGTCGGCCGCTACCTGCGCGAGAACGTCGAGGGAATCAAGATCGTCGCGGCCGAGCCGCGCTACGACGACCTGGTGTACGGCCTGCGCAACCTGGACGAGGGCTTCGTCCCGGAGCTCTACGACGCGTCGGTCCTCACCACCCGCTTCTCGGTGGGCTCGGCGGACGCGGTCACCCGGACCCGGGAACTCCTCCAGCAGGAGGGCATCTTCGCGGGCGTCTCCACCGGGGCCGCCCTGCACGCGGCGATCGGCGTCGGCCGCAAGGCGGTGGCCGCGGGCGAATCGGCGGACATCGTCTTCGTCGTGGCCGACGGCGGCTGGAAGTACCTGTCGACGGGCGTCTACACCGCCGCGACGACGGAAGAGGCGATCGAGGTCCTCCAGGGCCAGCTCTGGGCGTAGCGGACCCCTGCGGGGATTGCCCGGCGGGCACGCTCCGGCGCCGCCGCCGGGGCCGGCCCGGCGGGGCTGGAACACCGGGGCCCCGCCCCGCGCCCTGCGCCCCGCGCCTCAAACGCCGGCCCAATTCCAGCCCCGCCGGCGTTTGACGCGCGGGGTGCGGGGCAGCGCCCCGATCTTGACCCCCGCCGGCCACAACCCAGCCCCGCCGGCGTTTGAGGCGTGGGGGTCCCCCCGGACGGAGTCTGGGGGAGGGTCCGGGGCGGAGCCCCAGGTCTTCGAGCCCCGCCGGCGCTTGAGGCGCGGGTCCGGGCGGAGCCCGGTTCAGGGAAGAGGCCCCCGCAGCGGCGCAGCCTAGTCGCGCAGCAGCTCCGCGAGCACCGCGGCGTGGCTCGCCCCCGGATCCTTGACCGCGGTCAGCAGAGTGACCGGCCCCGCCACGGCCAACGCCCGCAGCCGGTCCAGCTCCGCCACCACCTCCGGCGCGCCCAGCTCCGCCTCGTACCGCCGCCGGAACTCCCCGGCGGAACCACCTCCGTGGAACCACTTCCGCAGCTCCGTCGACGGGGCAACGGCCCGCGGCCACTCGTCCACCCCCGCCGCCTCCTTCGAAAGCCCCCGCGGCCACAGCCGGTCCACGAGCACGCGGACCCCGTCCGCTTCCGGCTCAGGCGGGTCGTACACACGCCGCAAACGGATCACCGGCCACCTCCGAGCCCCTTGACCTCGTCCCACACCGCCGGATCCAGCACCCCCACCCGGCCGCGCAACTCCCACAGCGACACCTCAGCCGGCCGGTCCGCCTCCAGGAAACTCGCCCGGCCCTGCGCCCCCACCGTTCCCGGCGGCAGCGGGATCACCCCGGCGCGCCGGTCGTCGTACTTCCCGGTGATCCACGCGACCCGCGCCCGGTGGCCCCGTATCTGCGCCACCGCCAGGACCAGGCAGAGGCGCCCGTCCACCAGCGACCACAGCTCACCCGGCCGCGGCCGGGGCGGCGGACCGGCGCCGTGCGCGGCCGGGGCCCGGCGGGGAAGTCCCAGCCGCTTCCCGGCGACCAGCACCACCAGCGCCACGGCCACGACCGCGGCCACCGCGGGCCACCAGGACGTGTCCATGTTTCGACCGTAGCCGTACGGGAACGCCCCGGCATGGCAACGTGTGGCAACGCCCGTGCCCGCCGTCGCTCCCACGGGTGACAGGGCAGGTGATTCCCCCCACAACGGCCCGCGGTGGAGGAGCGACCGGCCGTTTCGCGCCTTACGCTCGACGCACGCACGGCCCGCATTCCGTCCACGGACCGTCCACGGAGGTTCACGCTCCATGAAGCTCACCGTCGTCGGCTGTTCGGGGTCGTTCCCGTCCGCGGAATCGGCCTGTTCGAGCTACCTCGTCGAGGCCGACGGCTTCCGGCTGCTCCTCGACATGGGCAACGGCGCCCTCGGCGAGCTGCAGCGCCACATCGGGCTCTACGACCTTGACGCGATCTTCCTCAGCCATCTGCACGCCGACCACTGCATCGACATGTGCGCGTACTTCGTCGCCCGCTTCTACCGGCACGAGGGCGGCCGCTGCGGCACGATCCCCGTCTTCGGCCCCGAGGGCACCGAGAAGCGCCTGACCACCGCCTACGACGACGTGCCCGACGAGCGCTCCATGAGCGAGGTCTTCGACTTCCGCACGCTGAAGTCCGGCAGCTTCGAGATCGGCCCCTTCCAGGTCCGCACCGAGCGGGTCAGCCACCCCGTCGAGGCGTACGGCATCCGCGTCGAGCACGGCGGCCGCTCGCTCACGTACTCCGGGGACACCGGAACCTGCCCCGAGCTGGCCATGCTCGCCGAGGGCACCGACCTGTTCCTCTGCGAGGCCTCCTTCACCCACGGCAAGGAGGACATCCCCGATCTGCACCTCAACGGGCGCGAGGCCGGGGAGTACGCGCGCGGCGGCGGGGTCGGCCGCCTCGTCCTCACCCACATCCCGCCGTGGACGGACGCGCGGCAGAACCTCGCCGACGCCCGCGCGGTCTACGACGGCCCGGTCGACCTGGCCTACTCGGGCGCCGTCTACGAGGTCTGAGGTACGAGGAAGCCCCCGCCCTCCCTTCCGGGAGAGCGGGGGCTTCGTCGTACCGGAGGCGGCGAGGCCTACTTGGCCTCGGCCTTCGCCAGCTCGGCGAGCTCCTCGTCGGACTCGCGGCCCGGGGTGGGGAGGTTCCACTTGGTGATCGCGAAGCGGAAGACGAAGTAGTAGACCACCGCGAAGCAGAGGCCGACGCCGGCCAGGCCCAGCGGGTTGTCGGCGATGCCCAGGTTCAGCAGGTAGTCGACCAGGCCGGCCGAGAACCCGAAGCCGTCGCGCATGCCCAGGGCCCAGGTCAGCGCCATGGAGATACCGGTGAGGACCGCGTGGATCGCGTAGAGCACCGGGGCGATGAACATGAAGGTGAACTCGATCGGCTCGGTCACACCGGTGACGAAGGAGGTGAGCGCGAGGGAGAACATCATGCCGCCGACGACCTTGCGGCGCTCGGGGCGGGCGCAGTGGACGATCGCGAGGCAGGCCGCCGGGAGGGCGAACATCATGATCGGGAAGAAGCCGGTCATGAACTGTCCGGCGGTCGGGTCACCGGCGAGGAAGCGGCCGATGTCACCGTGGACGGCGCCGTTGGGGCCATCGAAGGAACCGGTCTGGAACCACGGGAAGGAGTTCAGCAGGTGGTGCATGCCGATCGGGATGAGCGCGCGGTTGGCGACACCGAAGATGCCCGCGCCGACCGAGCCGGAGCCGACCAGCCACTCACCGAGGTTGTGCAGACCCGCACCGAGGACCGGCCAGATGAGACCGAAGACGATGCCGGTGACCAGGCCCGCCAGGGCGGAGAGGATCGGGACGAGGCGGCGGCCGCCGAAGAAGCCCGCCCAGTCCGGCAGCTTGGTCCGGTAGAACTTCTGGTAGAGCAGGGCCGTGATGATGCCCATCACGACACCGCCGAGCACACCGGCGTTGACCGGGGCGTCGACGTTGACGATCTTGCCGCCGACCACCTTGGCGACCTTGGGCAGGTTGCTGTCGGTGAAGGTGGCGAGCACCTTCTGGAAGACCAGGTAGCCGGTGACGGCCGCGAGGGCGGTCGAGCCGTCCGACTTCTTGGCGAAGCCGATCGCGATACCGACGGCGAACAGCAGCGCCATGTTGTCGAGGATCGCGCCACCACCGGCGGCCATGTATCCGGCGATCTTGAGGACGAACGTCGGGAAGACGTCCTTGTCGCCGAGCATGTCGTCCGCGCCCAGGCGGAGCAGGAGCGCGCCGGCGGGCAGCACCGCAACGGGGAGCATGAGGCTCCGGCCGATGCGCTGCATGACGGCCATCACGCCGGCGCCCTTCTTCTTTTCCGCCGCGGGGGCGGCAGCCGTGGTCACAACTTCCTCCAGTGGGCAAGGCGCCGCCAAGGGGTGAGCCGGGGGACGGCGACGTCTCGTAAAAGGGGGGAACGCGAGCGCAGACAGGCCCACGTGGTCTACACCATTTGATGGTGTAGACCAGTTGTAACACGGTGAGGGTTAGATAAGGAACCTTCGATTTCCTGTGGTCTACACCACAGGAGGTCCGGACATGGCCGAAGCCCCCGGATCCGAGGATCCGAGGGCCATGCGAGGCGGGCCGAAGGTCCGGTGGGCCGCCGGACGGTGCCTACGCCTTGACGTTCTCCTTCTGCATCTCCTCGATCTCCTCGTCCGACTCCCGGCCCGGGGTGGCCAGGTCGAACTTGGTGATCGCGAAGCGGAAGACAGCGTAATAGACCACCGCGAAACACAGGCCGATCGGAATGATCAGCCACGGCTTGGTCGCCAGGGTCCAGTTGATGACGTAGTCGATCAGACCGGCCGAGAAGCTGAAGCCGTCGTGGACGCCCAGCGCCCACGTCACTGCCATCGAGACGCCCGTCAGCAACGCGTGGATCACGTACAGCAGGGGCGCCACGAAGAGGAACGAGTACTCCAGCGGCTCCGTGATGCCGGTGACGAACGAGGTCAGGGCGACCGACAGCATCAGGCCGCCGACCTCCTTGCGCCGCCGCGGCTTCGCGCAATGGGTGATCGCCAGCCCCGCCGCCGGGAGAGCGAACATCATGATCGGGAAGAAGCCGGTGAGGAACTGCCCGGCCTCCGGGTCCCCGCTGAGGAACATGGTGATGTCGCCGTGGACCACCTGGCCGTCCGGCTTGGTGAAACTGCCGAACTGGAACCACACCGGCACGTTCAGGAACTGGTGCAGGCCGATCACCAGCAGCGCGCGGTTCGCGACGCCGAAGATCCCGGCGCCCCAGGAGCCCAGGCCCACCAGCCAGTCGGAGAAGCTCTCCAGCCCGTCACCGATCGGCGGCCAGATCCACAGGCAGATGACGGCGAAGCCGATCGCGACGAAGGTCATGATGATCGGGACGAGCCGGCGGCCGTTGAAGAAACCGAGCCAGTCGACCAGCTTCACCCGGTGGAAGCGCTGCCAGAACCAGGCGGCCAGCAGGCCCATGATGATGCCGCCGAACACCCCCGGGTTCTGGAAGGTGTACTCGGCGAGGGTGAAGTCCTCCCCCAGGCAGCCGCCCCCGACGTCCCTGGTCCCCGCGGGGCAGGCCGTGGGGAACGCACGCAGGACGCTGCGGTAGACGAGGAAGCCGACCACCGCCGCCAGTGCCGTCGAACCGTCGGCCTTCTTGGCCATGCCGATCGCGACACCGACGCAGAAGAGGAGCGGCAGGCCGAGGTCGGCATTGAGCAGGGCGCCGCCCGCGGCGTTCATGACCCGGGCGACGTCCGTCCAGCCGAGGCCGTCCACACCGAAGACGTCGGGCTGGCCCAGGCGGTTCAGGATGCCCGCCGCGGGCAGTACGGCGATCGGCAGCTGAAGGCTCCGCCCCATCTTCTGCAGCCCCTGGAACATGCCGTTCCACCACTTCTGCTGGGGCACTGCTGCGGCGCTGCTCGCGCTGCTCGCGCTCATCGGCGTCCTCCCTGACCGGCCCGTTTTTGGCAGTTGCGGCGCGTGCGGCACACTGGTGTAGACCAGTTGTGGGCAGGCTGCTGCTGATCGTCATCATTCGGTAGACGGCAGTCACGTGCTCGCATAGATGGGCCAACCGTGGGTTACCGTGACAAAGCGGATCACACAGGTGGGTATCCGGATACCTGGCCGCCGAGACTCGTTCTTCGTAACACTCAGGGAGAAACACATGGCCACCAAGGCTGAGAAGATCGTCGCCGGGCTCGGCGGTATCGACAACATCGACGAGGTCGAAGGCTGCATCACCCGCCTGCGCACCGAGGTCCACAACCCGGACCTCGTCGACGAGGCCGCCCTGAAGGCCGCCGGCGCCCACGGCGTCGTCAAGATGGGCACCGCGATCCAGGTCGTCATCGGCACCGACGCCGACCCGATCGCCGGCGAGATCGAAGACATGATGTGAGCTGAGCCCCTCCAGGCTCGCCCGTCGTACGCCAAGACCCCGTAAGACCCCGCAAGACTCCGCAAGACCCCGTAAGACCCCGTTCCGGATACACCTGGACGGGGTCTTCGCGTTCCCCCGCAGGGACTAGGCTCGGAGCCATGTCTCGCATCGACGGCCGTACGCCCGAACAGCTCCGCCCGGTCACCATCGAACGCGGATGGAGCAAGCACGCCGAGGGCTCCGTCCTCATCTCCTTCGGAGACACCAAGGTCTTCTGCACCGCCTCCTTCACCGAAGGCGTCCCGCGCTGGCGCAAGGGCAGCGGCGAAGGCTGGGTCACCTCCGAGTACTCGATGCTGCCCCGCTCCACCAACACCCGCGGCGACCGCGAGTCCGTACGCGGCAAGATCGGCGGCCGCACCCACGAGATCTCCCGCCTCATCGGACGCTCGCTGCGCGCCGTCATCGACTACAAGGCCCTCGGCGAGAACACCATCGTCCTGGACTGCGACGTCCTCCAGGCCGACGGCGGCACCCGCACCGCCGCGATCACCGGCGCCTACGTCGCCCTCGCCGACGCCGTCGCCTGGGGCCAGCAGAAGAAGCTCATCAAGGCCGGCCGCAAGCCGCTCACCGGCACCGTCGCCGCCGTCAGCGTCGGCATCGTCGACGGCGTCCCGCTCCTCGACCTCTGCTACGAGGAGGACGTGCGCGCCGAGACGGACATGAACGTGGTCTGCACCGGCGACGGCCGCTTCGTCGAGGTCCAGGGCACCGCCGAGGGCGAGCCCTTCGACCGCAAGGAACTCAACGCCCTCCTGGACCTCGCCGCCGGCGGCTGCGCGGACCTGGAAGCCATCCAGCTGGGCGCGCTGGAACTGTAAGCGGCAACCGCGGCGCGCGGATTCGCGTCCGTCCTGGTACGGGCGCACGGTGTCAAAGCCGTGCGCCCGTCCACGTATCCGATTCCCTGGGGGACCCGAAGATGAAGACGACGAAGCCGAAGCACCGCATCGCCGCCATAGTCGTGGCGGCCGCTCTGACCCTCCCCGCCCTCACGGCCTGCGACGCGATCTCCACCGCCATGGACTGCGCGAACACGGCCGTGGCCATCACCGACGGCGCGAACGACCTCCAGCAGGCGGTCTCCCAGGCGGGCAACAGCCCCCAGGACGCCCAGAACGCGCTCGACCAGATCGAGACGAACCTCAAGAAGATCGGCGACCAGACGGACAACGCCGACCTGGGCAAGGCCATCGACTCGATGAACACGGCGGTCAAGAACGTCCGCACCGCCATCCAGAACGGCGACGCCACCCCGGACATCCAGCCGGTCGCGGACGCGGCGAGCGAGATCTCCAAGGTCTGCACCCCGGGCTGACGCGGCCGGCGGCCGGGAAATAATGGGGGCCATGACCTCCACGCCCAGCCGCCTCATCCTCGCGACCCGCAACGCGGGCAAGATCGCCGAACTCCACGCCATCCTGTCCGACGCCGGCCTGCCGCACGAGCTGGTCGGCGCGGACGCGTACCCCGAGATCCCGGACGTCAAGGAAACCGGCGTCACCTTCGCCGAGAACGCCCTCCTCAAGGCCCACGCCCTGGCCCGGGCCACCGGCCTCCCGGCGGTCGCCGACGACTCCGGCCTGTGCGTGGACGTCCTGAACGGCGCCCCCGGCATCTTCTCGGCCCGCTGGGCCGGCGCCCACGGCGACGACGAGGCCAACCTCCGCCTCCTGCTGGCGCAGCTCGGCGACATCGACGACGAGCACCGCGGCGCCCACTTCTTCTGCGCGGCGGCCCTGGCCCTCCCGGACGGCACCGAACGCGTCGTCGAGGGCCGCCTCCTGGGCACCCTCCGCCACACCCCGTCGGGCACGGGCGGCTTCGGCTACGACCCGATCCTCCAGCCACTGGGCGAGTCCCGCACCTGCGCGGAACTCACCCCGGCGGAAAAGAACGCCATCTCCCACCGAGGCCAGGCCTTCCGCGCCCTGGTCCCGGTGGTCAGGGAACTCCTGGGCTGACGCTGGTACGCCGAGTGCCCCGTACGCGATTGCTGCGTACGGGGCACTCGGCGTTGACGTGCGGTTGGGGGGACTCGAACCCCCACGGGTTTTACCCCACTTGGATCTAAACCAAGCGTGACTGCCTATTCCACCACAACCGCGACATAAAGCCCAATTCGGACATTGAGCCTGACTGGGCTGCTACCAGTCTACGGGGGAGTCACGGAGGGCGGCAGGTTTGGGGCGGCGATTGCGGCACCACGTGTCCGTCAGGGAGTGACAGTTGGGGCACAGGTAGCGGAGGTTCTCGCGGCGATTGTCGAGCCAGTCGCCACTGATGTGGTCGATCTGGAGCGTGATCGGCTGTCCCAGCCATTCTCCCGGATTCCCGCAGGCTCCGCAGATGTACGGGATGCCGATCTCCCGTAGTGCCCGGTGAAGGCGGGAGCGGTTGGTACGGGGTGATCCCTCGGGAAGCCTGACGAGCGTGTCCGCCGCGACGCTCCTGGTCGACGCCGCCCGAGTGGTCGCCCACGCGCGGCGCTGGAAATGGCTGACATCGAGTCCGAGTTGAGCGACCCGACGCCGGACGCGGCGGTGATTCACGTCATTGACGGCGAGGTCGAGGGCGCGCATGAGGTCTGCGTAGCTCGACGCCGCCGGGACGGCCGTGCGCAGGGCTTCCTCGGGGATGATCAACCGGAAGTTCCGGAAGTGCGTGGTGTCGATGCCGTGCTCCTTCAACATCCTCCCGAGCGCGGCGCGGGACCGACTGTCGTCCGGCACGCCCAGAGCCCGAGCCGCGCTGCGGATGCTTGTGGCGGAGGCCGCCGCAATGGCGAGTTCCTCGGTGGTGAACGGTAGGTCGACGCGCCCCCGCTCCATGCCGGGGAAGTGGCTGATGTCGATGCCGGCCGCCGCTATCCGGCGGCCGATGTGCGACAGGGTGCCGGTGGCTGGAGGGGCGCCGAGCTTGACGGCCACCTCGCGCAATGTGGTTGATGAAGCCGCTGCGGCAGCTATGGCCTCGTCCGGGTACTTGCGCCACGGACTGCGCTTCGCGAAGTGACTGCTGTCGATTCCGTGATGGGCAACCTTCTCCTGCAGTACGCGGCGTTGCCCACCGCTCTCTCTGAGGCCGAGTCGCCGCATCAGGTCGGCCCAACCCCTTGATTCGGCGACCGCAGTGGTCAGTGTTCCGCGGTCATACGGATCGGCCATGCTCCGTTTCTCCATTTCCCGGCCGCGCGTGCGGGCCTCGTACGGAGTAACGGGCCGATAGTCGGACGGTTACGGTCGATTTCGTCCGATAAACGGAGCGGCCCGCACCGGTTGGGTGCGGGCCGCTCCGTTCGGAAAGGGTCGGGTCAGATGCCCAGGTCTTTGATGATCTTGGCTACGTGGCCCGTGGCCTTGACGTTGTAGAAGGCGTGCTCGACCTTGCCCTCCTCGTCCACGACCACCGTCGAGCGGATGACCCCCGTCACCGTCTTGCCGTAGAGCTTCTTCTCGCCGTACGCGCCGTACGCGGTCAGGGTCTCCTTCTCCGGGTCGCTGACCAGGGTGACCTTCAGGTGCTCCTTGTCGCGGAACTTCGCGAGCTTCTCCGGCTTGTCCGGGGAGACGCCGATGACGTCGTAGCCGGCCGTCGCCAGTACGTCCAGGTTGTCCGTGAAATCGCAGGCCTGCTTGGTGCAGCCCGGCGTCATCGCGGTCGGGTAGAAGTAGACGATCACCTTGCGGCCCTTGTGGCCGGCCAGCGAGACCTCGTTGCCGTCCGCGTCGGGCAGGGTGAAGGCGGGGGCGGTGTCGCCCGGCTGAAGTCGCTCGCTCATGTCGGCAGTCTCCTCAAGAGGGGATCGGTATGGCACGAGACTAAGCTGCTGACAGACTGTTCATGGCGGACTACGCCCCCACAGACGAAACGACGACGGAGGCAGCGCGGTGCCGGAAGCCAGGACCCCCGCACAGATCGAGGCGGACATCGTCCGCCGCCGCGAGCAGCTCGCCGAGACGCTCGACGAGATCGCCGTGCGCGTGCACCCGAAGACGATCATCGGGGACGCGAAGGCCAGGGTCGCCTCGACGGTCGACCACACCCTCGGGCGGGCGTTCGTCGCGGTGAACCGCCTCGTGACGGACGTGAAGGGCGCCCTGCGCCACGAGGACGGGGCCCCGCGCATCGAGCGGATCGTGCCCGTCGCGCTGGTCGCGGCGGGTGTGGTGGGGGTACTGGCGCTCTCGGTGCGGCGCAAGCGCTGATGACCCTGCGGAGCGCGGCGCGGACGCGGGCGGGTAGGTTCGGAGGGTGAGCGAGAACACCACCCACGACAAGCTGCCCATCCGCATGCTTCACGACCGCGTGCTCGTGAAGTCCGACCTGCCGGAGGGCGAGCGCCGCTCCGGCGGCGGCATCCTCATCCCGGCGACGGCCGCGGTGGGCAAGCGGCTGGCCTGGGCGGAAGTGGTCGCGGTCGGGCAGAACGTACGGAGCGTCGAGCCCGGCGACCGGGTGCTGTACGACCCGGAGGACCGGGCCGAGGTGGAGGTGCGGGGTGCGACGTACGTGCTCATGCGCGAGCGGGACCTGCACGCCGTGGCCGCCGAGCGGCTGGAGGGGGCGAAGGACTCCACCGGCCTGTACCTCTGACCCTTCGAAACTGACCTGTAGCACGTGAAAGGGGCTGGTGGCCGAGGTCACCGGCCCCTTTCGCCTTCCTTTGCTACGGTTGAGGGGAACCCGACGAGACGCGCCGTACCGGGTACGACAAGACGACGCACCCCGTATCGCTCGATGTCTCGGAGGTGCCGTCATGGCCTGGGTTCTGCTGCTTGTCGCCGGTCTGCTCGAAGTCGGCTGGTCGATCGGCATGAAGTTCACCGAGGGCTTCACCCGGCTGTGGCCCAGTGTGTTCACGGGCGCCGGGATCGTCGCCAGCATGGTGCTGCTCTCCTACGCCGCCAAGTCCCTGCCCATCGGTACGGCGTACGGGGTGTGGGTGGGCATCGGCGCCGCCGGGGCGGCCGTGCTCGGTATGGCGGTGCTGGGTGAGCCCGTCACCGCCGCCCGGATCTTCTTCATCTCCCTGCTGCTGGTCGCCGTGGTGGGGCTGAAGGCGACCTCCGGTCACTGACCGCGGGTCTCCGGGTCCGCGGGTCTCCGGGTCCCCGGGTCGCCGGGTCCCCGGCCCGGGTCATTCCAGGAACGCCGATGGCGGGCGCGCGCCTTCGGTCGCGCCGCCGCCGTCCGTGCCCCGCCCGCCCGTCGCACCCGTCGTGCCCGTCGTTCCCGTGGTGGTGCCTCCCTGCTCGCCCTGGGTGGTGCCGCCGTTGGTCTGCCCGCCCTGGGTCTGCCCGCCCTGCGTCCGGCCGCCGTTGTCCTGCCCGCCGTTGTCCTGACCTCCCTGGGTCTGGCCTCCCTGGTTCTGCCCGCCGTTGTCCCGGCCCCCGTTGTCCCGGCCCCCGTTGTCCTGCCCGCCCGTCGGCGGAGTGGGCCGGACCGGCCGGGTCGGTCGTACCCAAGGGGGCGGTGTGCCGTCGCCCGGCGTCTCCTCGGGCCGATCCGTCTGGGCGGGCGGCAGGGGCGGCGGCTCCCCCGCGCCCGGCTGGAGTTCCAGGTCGAAGTCGACGGGGTCGCTGCCCTCCAGTGCCGTCTTCGTGTACGCGGCCCAGATCCGGGCCGGGTAGCCGCCACCGCCGATACGGGGCTCCCCGAGGGCGTTGTACAGCGACTCCAGGGCGCCGGTGTCCGGGTCCTGACCCATCATCGAGACCACCGTGACCAGGTCCGGGGTGTACGCGGCGAACCAGGCCGAGCGGTCCAGTTCGCCGGTCCCGGTCTTGCCCGCGGCCGGGTGGCCGGCGGCGAGCGCCGCCGTGCCGGTGCCGTTGTCGACGACGCTGACCAGCATGGACGTGGTGGTGTCGGCGGCCTCGCGGCTGACGGCCTGGGTGGGCGTGCGCTCGGGCAGGCCGATCGTGTCGTCGCCCTTGGTGATCTTCTCCAGGAAGGTGTACGGGGTGCGGCGGCCGTGGTCCGCGAGGGTCGCGTACGCCTGGGTCATGTCCAGGACGCTGGCCTGCAGGGTGCCGAGCGCCATGGCGGGGACGGGCGGGAAGTTCGGGGTGTCCTCGGGGATGCCGAGGGCGATGGCCGTGTCCTTGACCTTCGCGGTGCCGACGTCGACCGCCATCTGCGCGTAGACGGCGTTGACGGAGAGGTCGGTGGCGGTGTTGACGGTGATGTTCCCGTACGAGACCTGGCCCTCGTTCTCGGGGGCGAAGCGGATCCGGCCGCCGACGACCGGGCGCTTGTTGTCGCCGTTGTAGATGGTGTTCGGCGTGATCCGGCGGCCGTCCTGGGTGCGGGTGTCGTTCTCCACGGCGGCCGCGAAGACGAACGGCTTGAAGGTGGAGGCGACCTGGTAGTCGTGCCGGGTCGCGTTGTTCACGTACTGCTTGGTGTAGTCGATGCCGCCGTACATGGCGACGACCTTGCCGGTGGCCGGGTCGATGGAGACCCCGCCGGCCCGCACCACCCGGTCCGCCTTGCGCTTCTCCGGGTCGAGTTTGGCGACCATCTGCTCGTCGACGGCTTCGACGAAGGCGTTCTGGCGGCGTCTGTCGATGGTGGTGGTGATGCGGTAGCCGCCTTCGGCGAGGGTTTTGTCGTCGAGGATCTTGCGGTCGACGATGTAGTCCTTGATGGCCTCCACCAGGTACCCGCGCTGCCCGGACAGTCCGGCGGCGGCGCGGACCTTGCCCGGCTCGGGGAACTGTGTCGTCGCGCGTTCGGCGGCGGGCAGCCAGTTCTTCTTGACCATGCCGTCGAGTACGTAGTTCCAGCGGGCGAGGGCGCGGGGGCGGCTCTGGGGGTGCGAGACGACGTCGAAGGCGCTGGGAGAGTTGAGGAGGGTGGCGAGGTACGCGCCCTCGGCGGTGGTGAGGTTGGCGACGTCCTTGCCGTAGTAGGCCTGGGCGGCGGCCTGGATGCCGTAGGCATTGCGGCCGAAGTAACTGGTGTTCAGATACCCCTCCAGGATGTAGTTCTTCGACTTCTCGCGACCGAGTTTGATCGCGATGAAGAACTCCTTGACCTTCCGGTTGATCGTCTGTTCCTGGCCCAGGTAGTAGTTCTTGACGTACTGCTGCGTGATGGTCGAACCGGACTGGGTGCCCTTGCCGGTCGCGGTGTTCCAGGCGGCGCGGACCATCGCCTTGGGGTCCACCGCCCGTTCGGAGTAGAAGTCCCGGTCCTCGGCGGCCAGTACGGCCTCCTGGACGGTCCGGGGGATCTGGGAGAGCGGGACGTTGACGCGGTTGACCTCGCCGTCGCGGGCGAGCTGGGACCCGTCGGAGTAGAGGTAGACGTTGGACTGCGCGGTCGCGGCGGAGTTGGCCGGCGGGATGTCCACCAACAGGTAGCCGGCGACGAGGGCACCGCCGAGCAGCAGGGCGAGGAGCAGGACGCCGCCCAGCACCATGCGCCAGGTGGGGAGGGCGCGGCGCCAGCCGGTCCGTTTCCGGCGGGCCTTCGTGCCGGGCTGCGGTGCCGTGCCGGGCTGCGGTGCCGTGCCGGGCTTCTGCGGCTGTGTCGGGGGTCCCTCGGGCGGTGTGTCCGGGTCGCGAGGGGTCCAGCCCGGGGGTCGTGACTGGTCGCTCATCTCCAGGACTCCTCGACGCCGTGCGAAATATCCACTTCTGTACCTCATGGTGTCTACCCGATGACCGGTGATTACGCGCCGGACGGGGGTAAATCGGTCGCGTGGCTCGCCCCTCCGCACTAAGCTCGCGCGCTTTGGCCGACGTAGGAACGACGTGGGAAACGGAGGGATACGGTGCGTCAGAGAGTGCGTGAGAGTGCGGGTGAGAGAGCGCGCGGGGCAGCGCGTGGGACGGCGCTCGGGACGGCGCGTCGGAGAGTGCGGCTCTATCTGGCTGTCGCGGCAGGCGGGTTCCGGCGCTACGCCACCTACGGGACGGCGACGGCGGCCGGTGTGTTCACCAACACCGTGTTCGGTTTCATCGTCGCGTACACGTACATCGCGCTGTGGGACGAGCGGCCCGGACTCGGCGGCTACGACCAGGCGCAGGCCCTGACTTTCGTATGGGTGAGCCAGTCGCTGCTCGCCGCCGGGGCGCTGATCGGGGGCGGTTTCCAGGAAGAGCTCCAGGAGCGTGTCCGTACGGGGGACATCGCCGTCGACCTGTACCGGCCGGCGGACCTGCAGATGTGGTGGCTCGCGGCCGACCTGGGGCGGGCCGCCTTCCAGTTGGTGGGGCGGGGGGTGGTCCCGCTGGCGGTCGGGGCGCTGGCGTTCCGGCTGGCGCTGCCCGCAGATCCGCTGCGCTGGCTGCTGTTCCTGGTCTCCGTCCTGCTCGCGCTGACGGTGAGTTTCGCGGTGCGCTACCTGCTGGGGCTGGCGGCGTTCTGGCTGATGGACGGGTCCGGGATCAACATGATGGCGACCGTCGTCACGATCTTCTTCTCCGGGATGCTGCTGCCGCTGACCGTTTTCCCGGGCGGTTTCGGCGAGTTCGTGCAGGCGCTGCCGTGGGCGGCGATGCTCCAGGTCCCGATGGACGTGCTGCTGGGCAGGCACGCGGGGTCCGGGAGCGCGGCGGGGGCGTTGGGGTTCCAGGCCGGGTGGGCGTGCGTACTGCTGGGCGCGGGGCGGCTGTTGCAGTCGGCCGCGACGCGGAAGGTGGTGGTCCAGGGTGGCTGAGGCGGTGCTGGAGCGGGAGTTCGCGGCCGTGGTGGTGGCCCGGCGCGGCCGGGTGCGCGAGGGGCTGCGCGGCTACGGGCTGATCGTGGCGATGTGGATCCGCGCGACGATGACGTACCGGACGTCCTTCGTCCTGTCGCTCGTCGGCAACGCGGCGATCACTCTCCTCGACTTCGTCGCGATCTCCATCATGTTCTCGCACGTGGATGTCCTCGGCGGCTTCACGCTGCCCGAGATCGCCCTGCTCTACGGGTCCTGCTCGGCCTCCCTGGGCCTGGCGGACCTGCTGCTGGGCAACACCGACCGGATCGGGGTCCGGATCCGCGACGGCTCGCTCGACACCATGCTGGTGCGCCCCGTTCCGGTGCTGGCGCAGGTCGCGGCGGACCGGTTCGCGCTGCGCCGGCTGGGGCGCGTCGGGCAGGGGACTGGGGTGCTGGCCTGGGCGGTCTGGGCGTTGGGTCCGCAGGTGGAGTGGACTCCCGGCAAGGTGCTGCTGGTGCCCGTGATGGTGCTGGCCGGCGCGGCGATCTTCGGGGCGGTGATGGTGGCCGGGGCGGCGTTCCAGTTCATCGCCGGGGACGCGGCGGAGGTGCAGAACTCCTTCACGTACGGCGGCTGCACGATGCTGCAGTACCCGCCGACGGTCTTCGCGAAGGACCTGCTGCGCGGGGTGACCTTCGTCGTCCCGCTGGCCTTCGTCAACTGGCTGCCCGCGCTGCACGTGTTGGGGCGGCCCGATCCGCTGGGGCTGCCGGGGTGGGCGGCGTACCTGAGCCCGCTGGTGGCCTTCGCCGTGTTCCTGCCCGCGTCGCTGGCGTGGCGCGCGGGAGTCCGTTCGTACCGAAGCACGGGGAGCTAGCCGTGGCCGTGGTGGATGCGCTGATCTCGCTGGACGGGGTCGAGAAGGTCTTCGACGTACGGCGCCGGGTGGGGCTGATGCGCCGGGAGAAACGCCAGGTCAGGGCGGTGGACGGGATCAGCTTCGAGGTGGCGCGGGGCGAGGTGGTCGGCTACATCGGGCCCAACGGCGCCGGGAAGTCGACCACGATCAAGATGCTGACCGGGATCCTGACGCCGAGCGGCGGCCGGCTGCGGGTCGCGGGCATCGACCCGGCGCGGGAGCGGATGCGGCTCGCGCACCGGATCGGGGTGGTGTTCGGGCAGCGCACCACGCTGTGGTGGGACCTGCCGCTGAAGGACTCGTACGGGCTGATGCGGCGGATGTACCGGATCCCGCGGGCGCGGTTCGAGGAGAACATGGAGCGCTGCGTGGACCGGCTGGACCTGGCCGAGCTGCTCGACGTACCGGTGCGGCAGCTGTCGCTGGGGCAGCGGATGCGCGGGGACATCGCGGCGGCGCTGCTGCACGATCCGGACGTGCTGTACCTGGACGAGCCGACGATCGGGCTGGACGTGGTGAGCAAGGCGAAGGTACGGGGCTTCCTGCGGCAGCTGAACGCGGAGCTCGGCACGACGGTGCTGTTGACCACGCACGACCTCCAGGACATCGAGCAGCTGTGCGAGCGGGTGATGGTGATCGACCACGGGCGGCTGATGTACGACGGGTCGCTCGGCGGTCTGCATGCGGCCGGGTCGGTGGGCGAGAGCGAGCGGACCCTGGTGGTCGACCTGGAGCGGGAGCTCGCGCCGATCGAGCTGGCGGGCGCGCGGGTGGTGAGGGTGGAGGGGCCGCGGCAGTGGCTGGCGTTCCCGGCGGGGGCTTCGGCGGCGCCGCTGGTGGCGGAGGTGGCGGCGCGGTACCCGCTGGTGGACCTGTCGGTGCGGGAACCGGACATCGAGGACGTGATCGCGCGGATGTACGCGGGGCGGGGGTGAGGGCGGGCTCGGGGCGGTTCAGGGGGCGGGATAAATCAGGGGCAACCCGGAGTCGGACAGGGGTTCAAGCCGTACAACTCCCCGTGTTCCCTGCATAGTCTGGTCCGCATGAGTGACGAGCGGCCGGAGAAGCCGTTGCCGGAGTTGAGGGCGTCGGATGCCGACCGGGACCGGGTGGTGGAGCGTCTGCGGGACGCCGTCGCCGAGGGCCGGCTCGACATGGAGGAATTCGAGGAGCGGCTGGAGGCTGCGTACAAGTCCCGGACGTACGCGGAACTGGAGCCGCTGACGCGGGACCTGCCCGTGGCGGGGGGCGCGGCGCCGCTGCCGGCGCCCGTGCCGTCCGGTTCGTCCTGGCCGGGGCGGATCGGCGGGTCGGCGACGTCAGCGACGGCGGTGGCGGTCATGTCGGGTTTCCAGCGCAAGGGCTCGTGGACGGTGCCCGCCCGCTTCGACGCGGTGGCGTTCTGGGGCGGCGGGGAGCTGGACCTGCGCGAGGCGAACTTCGCGCAGCGCGAGGTGGTGATCAACTGCGTCGCGATCATGGGCGGCATCCAGATCACCGTGCCGCCGGGCGTGGAGGTCGACGTACGGGGCATCGGCGTCATGGGCGCCTTCGACCAGCGCCTCGGCAGCGGCCCGACGGAGCCGGGCGCCCCCCGCGTGACCGTGACGGGCTTCGCCTTCTGGGGCGGCGTGGAGATCAAGGTCAAACCGCCGAAGTCGCCGAAGCTGCGCAAGCAGCTGTAGCGGGATGGCTGGTGGGCCTCGCCTGCCGTTGAGCGGGCGGAGTGCGGCTCGGTCGAGGGGCGGCTGGGGGGCCTGGGGGCCTGGGGGCCCGGGGGTCCGGGGGTCCGGGGGCCTGCGGGGCCTGCGGGGCCTGCACCGAGCGTGGCTCGACCCTGGGGTGGCTGGGGGCCTGGACCGAGCGCGGCTCGACCCCGGGTGGCTGGGACCGGGTACGACTCGGCCTGTGGCCGGGGGATCCGGGGCCCTGCGGCGGCTCGGCCTCATCCAGCCTGCGGCCGTACCGCCCACGTCCCCCCGTACCGTCTCCGTCCCCTGGTCCGGGAGACGGCGCGCGGTGGCGGGCGCGGCTCGGCTTGTCGGCCTGCGGCCGTACCGCCTCCGTCCCCCGTACCACCCCCGCCCCCGCCCCCGTCCCTGGGCCCGGGGGCCGGCGCGCGGTGGCGGGCGCGGCTCGGCCTGTCGGCCTGTCGGCCGTGCTGCCTGGCTACGGGGTCGCGGGGCTGGGTTTCCGGTCCCGCCGGGCTATGCCGGCCCGCGGCCCGGGCGCCGCAGGCCATGGCCCACCGGGCCGGGACCGCCCGGGCTCCGGCGCGGGAGCGGGAGCGGTGCCGGCCGCCAGGTCGGCGAGGGTGCGGCGGCGGGAGCCGTACCCCCTCGCGGGAGGCGAAACGGCGTGCCGGGAACTCCTCGCGCCTCCCAGTAGTCGGATGCTATGCAGACAAAACCGGCGCCCCCGGGGGAAGGCAGGAGCTCGTGGACAACCGCACCACAGTCGGAGGTGCCGCCCCACCGCCACGGCCACCGCACGCGGCAGCGGCAACCGCACCGACCCCGACCCCGCCCACCCGCGGAGCGTTCGTGTTCAGCGCCGCCGACGAGGAGCGCCGCCGCGGCGTCCGCCGGATGAAGACCACCGCCACCGGCCTCCTGATCCTGGTCGCGCTGATCTACGTACTGGCCAAGTGGGCGCAGCACGCCGGCGCCGCCGGCTGGGCCGGCTACGTCGCGGCGGCCGCCGAAGCCGGAATGGTCGGCGCGCTCGCGGACTGGTTCGCCGTCACCGCCCTCTTCAAGCGGCCGCTCGGCCTGCCCATCCCGCACACCGCGATCATCCCGACCAAGAAGGACCAGCTCGGCGTCACCCTCGGGGAGTTCGTCGGCGAGAACTTCCTCTCCGCCGACGTGGTCAAGGCCCGCCTCCACGCCCTCGGCATCGGCGGCCGCCTCGGCGCCTGGCTGGCCGAGCCCGCGCACGCCGACCGGGTCACCGCGGAGCTGGCCACCGCCCTGCGCGGAGCCCTGACCGTACTGCGCGATTCCGATGTGCAGGCCGTCGTGGGCGAGGCCATCACCCGGCGCGCCGAGACGGCCGAGATCGCGCCCGGCATCGGCAAGACCCTGGAGCGGGTCGTCGCGGAAGGCGGCCACCACCGTGCCGTCGACCTCGTGTGCGCCAAGGCCCACGACTGGCTCGTCACGCACGGGGAGTCGGTGATGGACGCGGTCCAGGGCGGAGCGCCCGGCTGGACCCCGCGGTTCGTGGACCGCAAGGTCGGCGACCGTGTGTACAAGGAGCTGCTGCGCTTCGTCACGGAGATGCGGGACATGCCGCAGCACCCGGCGCGCGGCGCGGTGGACCGCTTCCTGACGGACTTCGCGGCCGACCTCCAGTCGGACACGGAGACCCGGGCTCGGGTCGAACGGCTCAAGTCCGAGCTGCTGGCGCGCGGCGAGGTCCAGGACGTGATCGCCTCCGCCTGGACCGCGATCCGCTCGATGATCATCTCGGCGGCGGAGGACGAGCGCAGCGAGCTGCGCCTGCGGGTCCGGTCCTCGCTGATGTCCCTGGGGGCGCGGCTGGCCTCGGACGGCCGCCTCCAGGCCAAGGTGGAGGGCTGGATCGAGGGCGCGGTGGTGTACGTCGTCACCAACTACCGGACCGAGATCACCTCGCTGATCACGGACACGGTGGCGGGCTGGGACGCCGAGCACACATCCCGCAAGATCGAGGCCCACATCGGCCGGGACCTGCAGTTCATCCGCATCAACGGCACGGTGGTCGGCGCCCTGGCGGGCCTGCTGATCTACACGGTGTCCCGGGCCTTCGGGGCGTAGGGCCGGCTCGTCGGCCGGGCGCTCGGGGCGGGCGTCGGGCCGTAGCCCGTTCCGAACGCCCGGTCCGCCGCCCGTGCCGCCGATCAGCTGTGGTCGGCGACGGACCGAGCCGCGCCGCCCGGCGCCGTCGCTACCTCCGTGCCTCAGCCGCGGTCGGCGACGGCCCAGGACGCGGCGGCCACGACCCCCGCGGCCCCGAAGACGGCCGGCCATGCGCCGACCTTCTTGGCCAGCGGGTGCGAGCCCGCGAACCCGGCAAGGTACAGGGCTCCGAGCCCCGCCGCAGCGGGCGCGCCGCCCCGGCGGTGCCACTCCCGTCCGGCCGCGAGCCCGGCGGCGCCGAGGACGACACCGCCCAGGGGCCGCTTCTTGGTCCACCGGGCGACGGCGTATCCGCCGACCAGCCCGGCGGCCGCCACCACGGAACTCGGTACGCGCGCCATGTCGAACTCCTCGGGTCTGTCTTCTCGTCATGGGGAATGCCCTACGAGGCTAACGCGGACGCCCGGCCATCCGGTGGGCGCCCAGCACCCAGCCCAGCACGAGCACGGCTCCGCCGATCACGGCATCCGGCACCGCGTCCCGCAGCCCGCGCGGCAGCAACGCCACGACGCCCAGCACGAGAAGAAAGGCGAGCGCGCACCGGCCGGCCGCGCGAAGCAGTCTGTCCACGGGCTGATCAACGCGGCCGCCGGGTTTCCCGACACGGAGGGCGGGGAGGGGATTTGTCGCACACTCGCCGGATCCGTGCGATGTCCGCCCCAGGAACCCGAATCGCATAAATTCACTCTCCCCACCCAAAGGGGAAAATCCCGCCTACCTACCCACCCACTCGACTTCAGGAGCCAGGACATCGTGATCTGCTACGGACAGGCCGTCCTCGACCTCGCGGACGAACTGGTCGACGCCTACGCCGACGTCTTCTCGGGCCCACCCTGGAACGAGGACGAAGAAACCATTCGCCAGTTCGCCGCCCGCCTCCCGGTCGACGCCCGGCGCCGTGGATTCCGTACGGCCCTCGCCCAGTCCGCGACCGGCATCGACGGCTTCGCCACGGGCTGGATCACGCCGGCCGCCTTCCCCAAGAACCGCGCGTACGCCCAGGTCGCGGCGCAACTGGGCCCGGACCGCGTGAAGGAACTCCTCACCGGGGCCCTGGAGATAGACGAACTCGCCGTACGCCCGTACGCGCGCGGCCGCGGCACCGGCCGGGCCCTGCTCACCGAGATCACCGCCGACGCCCCGGACCGGCGCGCCTGGCTGCTGACCTCCCGCCTGGCCACCGACACCGTGGCCACGTACCGCCGCCTCGGCTGGCACGAGGTCGCGGCACGCCCCGGCACGGAGACGGGGGTGATCGTCTTCCTGTCCCCGGACCACCCGAACCGCTAGGGCCGGTAAGGCGGGCCAGGCCGGGCCCGCGCCCCCTGCCGCGACTACCGCCCCCAGAATTCGTCCGGGGAACCCGAGCGTCGGCGCCCCCACGTCGGTGCCCCCCATGTCGCCGTCGGTCACCGCCGCCCCGTCCCCAGCTGCTACTGCGACGTGCGCCCACCGCCTGGACCACCAGTGGCACCGGGCCGGGCCGATCCCCTCGGCGGCGCACCGCAAGCGCCCCTCACCTCCGAGCCCACGGAGGCCTCTCTCACCCGACGGCGCGACCCCCGGCCTCGTCGAGACCATCGAGGCTTTCCCTTGCCTTCGTCGGGGCCCCCACCTCCGCCTCGCGACCTTCCCCCCGGCCCCTGCCGGGGTGAGGAGACCCATGGCATGGCCGCAGACCCTCACTCAGCCAGCTGCCTTGACCGACCATCCCGACCCCGGCTAGCCCGGGCGGTCGGCCACCCCAGCCACCCTGGCCGTTCGGCCAGTCGGCCAGTCGGCCATCCCGGACATCCCGGTCATCCGGACACCCCAGCGATCCCGGCAGTCCGTCCGGCCAGACGGCCCCCTCGTTTCCAGGCAGTCGGCCACCCCGACCCGTCGGCCACCCCGGCCATCCGGTCGGCTAGCCCGGCCGTCCAGTCGGCCAGTCGGCCAGCCAGCCTGACCGCCCGACGGACGGAAGGAAGGGTGTGTCCGGTGGATCACGGCGGGGCATACCGGCCGCATGATCACAGTCCAGCAGACCCCCGCGCCCCGCCGCCAGCTCAACCTGGCCACGCGCCACCAGCTCACCGCCGCCGGCGTCCCCGGCGGCACGATCACCTCCCGGACCCGTACGGGTGGCCCCTGGCAGCGCTTACTGCCCCGGGTCTACCTCCTCCAGACCGGCCCCCCGGACCACCGCCAACGCGCCCTGGCCGCCGTCCTGTACGCCGCCGAGCCCACCGCCGACCCCTTGTCCGGCGACACGGCCGCCCTCACCGGCGCCGCCGCCCTCGCCCTCCTCGGCATCCGCGAGGCCCCGTACACCGCGTACGCCTCGTACACCCCGGATACCCCGGTCGACGTACTGATCCGCGCCCCGCGTCGGCTCACCGGCACCCCGGAGGTCCGTCCGCTCCCCACCTCGCGCTGGCCGCGCACGATCACGATCTCCGGCATCCCCAGCACCCGCCCGGTCCGCGCGGCGGCCGACTTCGCGGCCCGCACCCAGGACCCCGACCGCATCCGCTCGACTCTCGCCCACGTAGTCCAGGCCGGCTGGTGCCACCCGCACGACCTGCACGCCGAACTCCGCGCCGCCCGCCTCCTCACCCGCCCCACGATCCGCGCCGCCGCAGCCGAACTCCTCGCCGGAGTCCGCTCGATCGCCGAGGCGCAGGCCCGCGACACCCTCAACGAGACGGACCTCCCGACCCCGCTGTGGAACGCCCGCCTCTACACTCCGGACGGCACCTTCCTGGCCAGCCCGGACGCCTACTGGCCCGACGAGGGCGTCGCCCTGGAAATCGACTCGGCGGAGTACCACTACACCCGCGACGCCTGGCACGCCACCCTCCGCCGCCGCCTCCGCCTGGAGTCCCACGGCATCCTGGTGGTCAGCGCCACCCCGTCGATGATCCGCGACACCCCCACGGAGGTCATCTCAGCCCTCCGCACCCTCCTCACCCTCACCACCCCCCGCCCCACCCCACCCACAGCCCAGGCCCGCGGCCACCAACAGCTCCCACTGCCGCTGTAGTTGATGCTAAAAAATGACCGACCTTGATCGAGGATGGCTATGCTGCTGCGATGACGGTTGAGCGAGTTGTAGGTCATATCGACGGAATCGAAATCGGTTCTGTGCTTCGACGGCGCAGAGATGTCTTCGATGCGCGCCTCCATGGCGATCTGCAGCGGGGGATCTCTAAGCTCAAGGATGTGGACGGCGCCTTCGTTTCTGATGCGATCGTCCTCAATGGCGGATATCTCGACGATGACGATTCCTGGCATGAGATTCTCTACACGGGTGCCTCTCCCGATGCAGATCGCGATCCGCAGACCAAGCGGCTGAAGGTAAGCCAGAGCTGGGATTATGCAGACAACGCCGCGTTGAAGCTCAGCTACGACCGTGGGCATCCGATTCGGATCCTTCGTGGGCACAAGGGTGACGATCGTTATTCGCCGAGTGACGGCTATCGCTACGACGGCCTGTACCGCATCGCTCAAGCGCGCACGGGCACTTCCGGCACGCCGGGACTGGCTGGCGAGCCGATCTCCATTTGCCAGTTCATACTCGAACGACTTCCGGAATCTGATCAGGAACTCACGACGGTGGAACGTACCGTTGCTGAACTTCCCGGATTCAGTGAGGCGGAGAAGTTTCCGCAGACGCGGACCATGCAGGTCCAGCGCATGATCCGCGATACGGCTGCTGCCCGCCGAATCAAGGACCTGTACGGCGGGCAGTGCCAGGCCTGTGGCATACAGCTGGTGGGCGCCAATTCCCGGCCGTATTGCGAGGGGGCTCACCTCAAGCCGCTGGCTGCACCCCACATGGGGCCGGATGTTGAGCGCAACATCCTGTGCCTCTGCCCCAACTGCCATGCGCGATTGGACATCGGGGCCATCTCCATCGGCGAGGACTGGAGTGTGATCGAGCGTGTTCCTCATTCTGAGTCGCGCACGACCCTGCCGCGGCTCCTCATGAAGAAGGAGCACGGCCTTCACCAGGCCTACGCCGCTTATCAGCGCGACTGGTGGGACTCGTTCGAGCGAGACCGGGCAGCAAAATAGCCCGGTTCCGCCCCGGCCCCGTGGCCCCTGGCTCCCTGTCCCCACGTCGGCTACCTAGTCCGCGCCTCGCCGTGGCATTCCGCGTACGGCTTGCCCGAGGTGCACCAGCAGGGGGACGTGGGGGTGGGGGGCCATGGGGTGGCTTTGCCGCGGGCTGCGAGGGTCGTGGCGTATTCGGCCAGGAGGGACGGGGAGGCCGGGGAGGTTTTCTCCGAGGCTGCGAAGGCCTCGTACGACGGGACGCTGCCCGTGACGATGCCGAGGTTCGTCGTGCCCGAGGCGGCGAGGGCGCGGAGGGAGGATTCCACCTGCGTCAGGTGGGCCTCCTGTGAGGGGTACTCCGCGGCGAGGGTCGGGTAGCTGGTCAGGAGCTCGGAGAGTTCGCGCTGGGGCCAGTGGAGGATCGCCACCGGGAAGGGGCGGGAGAGGGCGGCGCGGCGGTCGCCCAGTTCGGCGCGCAGGCGGGCGATCTCGGCGCGGAGTTCGGCCGGGTCGTCCGAGCCCAGGGCCCAGATGCGCTTGGGGTCGTGGAGTTCGTCGAGGGGGATCGGGCCGATGTGGCGGGTGTCGGCGACCATGTCCCAGTCGTCGTGGGGGAGGGCGAGGAGGCGGCGGACCCGGTGGCGGCCCGTCAGGAGGGCGGTCGTGGCGGGGGTCAGCGGAGCGTCCTCCGTGATGAGGAGGCTCGCCGCCTCGGTGAAGCAGTCGTGCGAGGCTTCCAACTCGTCGTGGGTTTCCAGGGCTTCCGCGATGACTTCCCAGGGCGCCGGGTCCTTCGGCGCGGCGGCGCGGATGCCGTTGATGAGGGCGCGGGCCTCGGCCTCGTGGCCGTACTCCCAGAGGTTCGCCGCCTGCAAGGCCTTGATCAGGTGCGGGTCGGCGGGGGAGGCGGAGAGGAGTTGGTCGTACAGGGCGCTCGCCCGATCGCGTGCGTCGGCCAACTCGAGGTGGGCCGCGGCCTGGAGGAGCAACGGCTCCTGGTCCTCGGGGTAGCGGGTCGCCGTGCGGATGAGGCGCTCGGCTTCGGCGATGTGCTCGGCAGGCGTGTCGGGGCGCATGGTTTGCAGCGTACTGCCGCTGGTCAGTTGAGGGGGGAGGACTTAGGGTGCGGCCCGTGCGGGATCACATGGCTGTGGTGGTTCAGGGCGGCGGCGGGTCGGCGCGGCGGGACGTGTTCGCGCGGGCGCTGTGGGTGTGCGCCGAGGTGATCACGACGGTGGGCGTGGTGGTGGCGCTCCTGGTGGTGCACCAGGTGTGGTGGACCAACCGGCAGGCCGCGGCCGCGGCGCGCGAGCAGGTCAGGGCCTTGGAGAGGGAGTGGGTCGGCTCCCCTGCCGGGCCCGTTGAGGGAACCTCCGGCGTCCTGCCTTCCGACGTCCCGTCCGCTCCTTCTGGCGACGTGGAGCATGCCGCATCGCCGTCACCCTCGCGGTCGCCCGCGGCCCCCGCCCCCGCGTCGGCACCGTCCCGGCCGGCTCGGGATCAGGCGTACGCCGTCCTGCGCATCCCCCGGCTCGGCCTCGTCGTCCCCGTCGCGCAGGGGGTCGACAAGCGGGCCGTGCTCGACAAGGGGTACGCCGGGCAGTACCCCGGGACCGCCGGGCCCGGGGCGCAGGGGAACTTCGCGCTGGCGGGGCACCGCAATACGCATGGGGAGCCCTTCCGGTACATCAACCGGCTGCGGGGCGGGGACGAGCTGATCGTCGATGTGCAGGGGCGGCGCTACACGTACGTGGTCGGGAAGATCTTGAACGAGACGACCGAGCGCGACACCGGGGTGATCGCGCCCGTGCCGCGCAGCGTGGTGAAGCCGGACCAGGGGTACAGCGAGCCCGGCGCGTACATCACGCTCACCACCTGCACGCCCGAGTACACCTCCAAGTACCGGCTGGTGGTGTGGGGGACTCTCAAGCCCTGACCCCGCCCCCGTTCCGTTGTCAGTGGGCCCGGTTAGGATCGATCGCAAGTAGCGGATCTCGTACGGAGGTTCGTGCGCGGGAGTGGAAGGGGGAGGTCCGTATGGCTCGGCGCTTCCTCCTGTTCGTCTCCCGGGCCACCCGGGCTACCCCGGCCTCCCGGACCACCCAGGCCTCCCAGGCCTCCCAGGCCTCCCAGGCCTCCCCGGCCTCCCCGGCCTCCCTGGCCTCGTGGGTGGCGGCCCTGCTGCTGCCCGTGCTGGTGCTGCTCGGGGGAGTCCTCGGGCTGTTCGCCGGCGAGGGGGGTGGGCTGGGAGCGGTCGTTGTCGCTCTTGCCGCCACCGTCGCCGTGGGCGCCGAGGCCCTGGCCGCCGTCGCGCGGCTGGTGCGGCCCGTGCCGCCGCACCGAATACGCACCGCGATCCGTGATCGCGAGCAGCGCACGGCGTTCCTGCCGCAGCGCGATCCCGACGCTTCGGGCCGGTCGCGGCCCAGGGCGCCCGGCCGTCTCGTCCCGACGGCCGCGTAGGGGCGCGCAGTACCTCACGCCTTCTGCTGACTGATCACTGTTGTCGCCCCTCGCGGGTCGTCACGCCGAAACGCATCTCTTTCGACGTTCGACGAGACCCTTCGGAGGGCCCGCGTGTCCGTTTTCACCCATCTTGTTGTTGAGCTGGGCCGGCTGCTGGAGCCGGTACTGGCCGAGTCCGCGACCGCTGCCGCGATCGTGCTGTTCACCGTGCTCGTACGGCTCGCCCTGCACCCGCTGAGCCGGGCCGCCTTCCGTGGGGCGACCCCGGTGGCGGGGTGCCTGCCGGTGCTGTTGCAACTGCCGGTGTTCTTCCTGGTGTACCAGGCCTTCTCCTCGGCGGACGAGCTGCTGGCGCACCGGCTGTTCGCCGCGCCGCTCGGGGCCCGGTGGGTCGAGGCGCTGGGGCAGGGCGGCCTGTTCGGAGCGCAGGGGCTGGTGTTCCTCGGGTTGTTCGCGGCGATCGGGGTGGTGGCCGCGTGGAGTGCGGTACGGGGGCGCCGGGCCGCTGCGCTGGCGGCTGCCTCGGCCCCGGTGGTGCCCGCCGGGCGGGGCAAGGCCAAGGCCAAGGCCGGCGCCGGGGTCGCGGCGGAGGTGAGTGCCGAGCAGCAGGAGGTCATGCGCAAGCTGGGCGGCGTACTGCCCCTGCTGTCCTTCGGGACGCTGATCACCGCCGCCGTGGTGCCGCTGGCCGCCGGGCTCTACCTGCTGACGACCACCGCGTGGTCGGTGGCGGAGCGCGCCTGGCTCCAGCACCGGGCGGCGACCGCCGGAGCGGTGCGTTCCAGTCCGTGAACAGGGTCTTGCGGATTGGTCGGGCATCTTGGAGGATCGACCAATCCTCCGATGGCCGCAACCCATCGGCCGGCCCGTGGCACGCCCATGGGCCGACCACCCACGACCACGGGAGAATGCCCATGAAGCTGCTGCGTGTCGGACCCGTCGGGTCGGAGCGCCCCGCGCTGCTCGACCAGGACGGGACCCTGCGTGACCTGTCCGGCCTGATCACGGATGTGGACGGGGCTTTCCTCGCCGACGACTCCGTACTCTCCCGGGTAAGGGAAGCGGTGGAAGCGGGCGAGCTTCCGGTCCTGGACGCCGAAGGGCAGCGGATCGGAGCGCCGGTCGGCCGCATAGGCAAGATCGTGGGCATCGGACTGAACTACTTCGGGCACGCGGCCGAGATCGGCGCCGAGCCCCCGGCCGAGCCGATCCTGTTCCTGAAGGCCGCGGACACCGTGGTCGGCCCGGACGACACCGTGCTGATCCCGCGCGGCAGCGTGAAGACCGACTGGGAGGCCGAGCTCGGCGTCGTCGTCGGCAGCACCGCCCGCTACCTGGCCTCCGCCGAGGAGGGCCTCGCGCACGTCGGCGGGTACCTGCTGGTCAACGACGTCTCGGAGCGCGAGTTCCAGATCGAGCGCGGCGGCACCTGGGACAAGGGCAAGAACTGTGAGACCTTCACCCCGCTCGGCCCCTGGCTGGTCACGGCCGACGAGGTCCCGGACCCGCAGGTCCTGGACGTGAAGCTGTGGGTCAACGGCGAGCTCAAGCAGGACGGCAACACCGCGGACCAGATCTTCCCGGTCGGCGAGGTCGTGCGGTACCTGAGCCAGTTCATGACCCTGTACCCGGGCGATGTCATCGTCACCGGTACACCGGCCGGCGTGGCCATGGGCCAGCCGGAGCCGAAGCCGTACCTGCGGGCCGGTGACGTCGTGGAGCTGGAGATCGAGGGCCTGGGCCGCCAGCGCCAGGAGTTCAAGAGCGCCTAGCAGCCGGAGCATGCGCGAGGGGCGGGGCCGCCGGTGGCAGCCCCGCCCCTCGCGTACGCGCTCCCGGTCCAGGTCCTGGTCAGCCCTCGGACGAGGTGCGGCGACGGCGGTTGGTGAGCACCAGGCCAGCGCCCGCGGCGAGTGCGGCGGCGCTGCCGCCCGCGATCCAGGCGTTCTCGGAACCGGCGCCGGTGTTCGCGAGCGAGGTGGATCCGCCCGCCGGGGTCACGTTCGTGTTGCCGGTGGTCTGCGACACGGCCTGCGTGGTCCCCGTCCCGGACCCGGTGCCCGTCCCGGTGCCCGTACCCGTACCGGTGGACCCGTCCTTACCCGTCTTGTGCGCCGCGTCCTCGGCGGCCTTGTCCTTGGCGCGCGCCTCGTGCTGGCCGGTCTTCAGGAACGCGGCGCGGTCCTCGGGAGTGCCCTTGATCGCGGCGATCGCCGCCTTCTTCAGCTCCGGACCGGCGTTGTTCAGCATCGACCAGATCAGGACGCTGTTGTCCTCGTCGCGCAGCGTGTGCTGCGTGGTCTTCACGAACTCCCGCAGTTCCGCGTTGGACGGGTGGCCGTTGAGGAGCGCGTTGATGGCGGCCGTCAGGCCCGGGCCGGCGCCGTTCAGCATGCGCGCGATCTCGACGCGGTCGTCGCTCGCCCGGACCTGGTGCTGGCCGGTCTCGATGAACTGGCGCACCTGCTCCGGAGTCCCCTCGCGCAGCAGCTTCACGACGGCGTCGTGGATGCCCTTGCCCGCGCCGTTCAGCATGCGGAAGAGCTCCACCTGGTCGTCCTCGTACCGGGCCTTGTGCTGGCCCTCCTTGAGGAACGCGGTGAGCGCGGCCTGGGTTCCGGCCCGCAGGGCCTTCTCGGCCTCCCGCTTCACGGCGACGCCGCCGGCGCCGTGGATCCGGCTGACCTTCACCAAGTCGTCGTCGAACTGCTGCTCGGCCAGGACGACCTCCAGGAAGTGCCGCATCGCCTCGGCCGTTCCCTTGAGCGCCTTCTCGGCAGCCTCGCGCACGCCCGGTCCGCGCGCGGGGTCGGCCAGGATCGCCTGGATCGCGGCCCGGTCCTTCGCGGCCTGGGGGTCCTCCGCAGGCTTCTCGTCCGCGGGACCCTTCTCGTCCCCGGGGGCCTTGTCGGGCGCGGTCGGCGCACTCGGCGCCGACGGCCCGGACGGCGACGCGGCGTCAGCCGCGAAGGCGGGGGAGGCGAGCAGGACGGCCGGGGCTATCGCGGCGGCCGCCACGACCGACGCGATCCGGGGCAGCTTCACAGGCTGAGTCCATTCTTCACATGTGTGATGATCGACAACCTGTGCAGGATAGATCGTTTAGCGGGCCCGAAGTGCCGATTTTCGGGATGAAGCGGCTCGCAGGCTCACAGCTCGACGACCACCCCGTCCCGGGACGACCTGCGGGCCGCCTCCAGTACGTCGAGGCACCGCGCGGCCTCGTACGCCGTGACCGGGTTGGGCCCGCCCTCGCGCAGTGCGGCGGCCACCGCCGCGTAGTACGCCGGGTAGTCGCCCGGAGCCGTCGGAGCCGGGACCCCGCCGCCGGTCAGCGGGGACTCGCCGGCCCCGAGCCGCCCCCACAGGTGAGGGGGCTCCTCGCCCCACGGCATGTCCCCGCCCGGCCGCAGCCCCTCGCGCAGGGCGCCCTCCTGCGGGTCGAGGCCGTACTTCACGTACCCGGCCCGGGAACCCAGGACCCGGAAGCGCGGCCCGAGCTGGGCGGTGGTGGCGCTGACGTAGAGGTGGGAGCGGACCCCGTTCGCGTGCGTGATCGCGATGAAGGTGTCGTCGTCGGTCTCGGCACCCGGTCGGCGCACATCCGCCTCGGCGTAGACCCGTACCGCCGGGCCGAACAGCACCAGCGCCTGGTCGACGACGTGGCTGCCCAGGTCGTACAGCAGCCCGCCGATCTCCTCCGGGGCGCCCGACTCGCGCCAGCCGCCCTTGAGCTGCGGGCGCCAGCGCTCGAAGCGGGACTCGAAGCGCTGGATCTCGCCGAGTTCGCCGTCCGCGAGGAGGCGGCGCAGGGTGAGGAAGTCGTTGTCCCAGCGGCGGTTCTGGAAGACGGACAGGAACGTCCCCGTCCGCTCGGCGAGTTCGGCGAGCTCGCGCGCCTCGGCGGCCGTCGCGGCGAGCGGCTTGTCCACGACGACCGGGATCCCGGCGGTGAGGGCGGCCGTCGCGAGCGGGACGTGGGTCTTGTTGGGGGAGGCGATCACCACGAGGCCGAGGGCGTCCGCGCCGCCCGCGCGCGTCCACAGCTCATCGGGGGAGGCGGCGATCCTGACGTCGGGGAACTCGGCGCGGGCCTGGGCCTGCCGGCCCGGGTCGGAGGTGACGACCGTGTCGAGGACGAGGCCCTCGGTGGCCGCCACGAGGGGGGCGTGGAAGACGGAACCGGCGAGTCCGTAGCCGACGAGGCCGACGCGGAGCGGGGTGGCGGGGGCGGTGGCGTTCATGGACACCACTTTGGCAACAGTGTTGTCGAAGTGCAAGGAACGTGGACAATGGGCGGGTGAACAGGGGCACCAGGGGCAATGGGGACGGCGGTCGCGGCGGTGTGAACCTGCCGGCGTTGCGCGGGTACAACGAGGCGCTGCTGCTGGATCTGCTGCGCGGCGCCGGACCGGCGGGCCTGGGTCGCACCGAACTCGCCACCCGTACGGGGCTCACCCCGCAGGCCGTCAGCAAGATCATGGCGCGGCTGGGCGGGGAGGGGCTGGTCGCGGAGGCCGGGCGCGCCGCGTCCACCGGCGGCAAGCCGCGCACCCTGCTCCGGCTGGTGCCCCAGGCGCGGCACGCCGTCGGGGTGCACGTGGACCGCGACGAGCTCCGGGCGGTACGGGTGGACCTGGCGGGCTCGGTCGTCGCCGAGAGCCGTGGACCGCTGGACTTCGGGGCCGGTCCGGACGTGGTGGTGGAGGCGGTCGTACGGGCGCTCGCGCGGGTCCGCGACCCGGCCGGGCCGCCGCTCCTGGGCGTCGGGGTGGCCGCGCCGGGGCCGCTGGATCACCGGGCCGGGGTGATGGGGCGGGTGACGGGGTTCCCGGAATGGGAGGGCTTCCCGTTGCGGGAGGTGCTGGTGGGGCGGCTGGGGGTGCCGGTGGTGCTGGACAAGGACACGAATGCCGGGGCGGCCGGGGCCGCCGGGGCTGCGGGTGCGGGTGGGGGAGTCGGTGGCGAGGCCGCCCGGGCCTCGGTGTACCTGCACGTCGGCACCGGGCTCGGTGCGGGGCTGCGGCTGGGGGGCGAGGTCTACCGGGGGGCGCGGTCCGGGGCGGGGGAGTTCGGGCATCAGGTGCTTCAGCTGGACGGGCCGGCGTGCCGGTGCGGGGCGCGGGGGTGTGCGGAGGTGCTGTGCCTGGGCGCGGTGGATCGCGGGGATCTGGCCGGGGCGGCGCGGATTCTGGGCGAGGGGGCGGCGAATCTGGTTGCGCTGCTGGATGTGGACCGGGTGCTGCTGGGTGGCCGGGTGGTGGCCGCCGCGCCGGAGGTTTTCGTGGACGGGGTCCGGGCGGTGCTCGTGGCTCGGGCGTTGACTTCGGAGCCGCCGGTGGTGGGCCTTGCCGAGGCGGGTGTGGCCGAGGGGGCGGCGGAGCTCGTCCTTGCCCCGTTCTTCGGGTGGGCGGGGTGAACGGGGGCGGCGCCGTTGCCGGAGCCCCGCCCCGGACCCCGCGCCTCAAGCGTCGGCGGGGCTGGTTCGTGTCCGGTGGGGCTGGGTGTGGCGGGGCTGGTTGGGTCGGTGCGGCTGAGGGACCTGGGGCTCCGCCCCAGACCCCGCGCCTCAAACGCCGGCGGGGCCGGTTCGTGCCCGGCGGGGCTGTATTGGCCACGGCAGGGGGCCGGCGGTCAGGGCCCGGCTTGACCTAGTGCGCCGTTCGGGCGTAAACCGGAGCGACTCAGGCGTGGTGCGCGGCCAGGGGTCGCGCGTGCGTGGGACGGTGCGGGCAGGCCGGGGTGATTGTCACCTCGTCCGACCATCGTCCCGTCCGGCGAGCAGCGAAGGTCTTCCATGCGACTGCGCAAAGCCCTTGCCCTCACCGCCGTACTCTCCGCCGCCCTGGTCGCCACCGCCGCACCCACCGCCGGAGCGGACGTCGGCACCGGCGGCGGGGCGCGCCCCGCCCCCGCCCTGCCCTCCCGTGCGAAGGCCACCTGCGGAGACGGGAAGAGCACCGCCTTCCCGATCGGGGCCCGGATCCGCGGCGGCCCGGCCGTGTACCGCACCGGCGGCGGGCCGCAGACCTGGTACCTGGACCTGACCAACACCACGAACTCCGAGTGCAAGGCCATCCACCCCGTCGTCGTCTTCACCGACAAGGCCCGCGCCCTGCGCCCCGCCCACCTGCGGATGGAGTTCGACGCCCCGGGCGGCACCCTCCCCGTCAGTCTGGAGCGGTCCGACCGCGACGAGATCATCGCCGTCTTCGACGGCGGCGACGCCTTCCCCGGCTTCACCGTCGCCGCCGGCGGATCGCTGACCGTCAAGGTCGCCCTCGCCTTCGCGCCCGACGCCCCCACCGGCGAGGTCGTCGCCGACGCCGCGCTCGTCCAGCGCAAGGGCGACGATGGCGACTGGATCGGCGAGGCCGGCGGCTACCGGTTCTCCGTCGAGGGCCCGGAGGACCCGGTCGAAGCGGGCTCCCTCGCGCACACCGGCCCCCGCGACTGGGTGTACGGGGCCGGGGCCGGCGCCGCCCTCATCGTCGGCGGCGGACTCCTGATCGGTGCCCGGCGGCTGCGGACACCCTCGCGCTGATCTCCGTACATCCGCCCCGCATAGAGTCCCAGCGTGGAAGAACAGACCCAGCCCCACCGCCCCGGCTCGCCCGTCCGCTCCGGCATTCCCGAGCACGGCCGCATCCCCAAGTACTACGTCGTCAAGGCCCGGATCGCCGAGCTCCTCGACGAGCTCGGCGAGGGCGGATCGCTGCCCACCGAGCGCGATCTCGCCGAGCGGTACGAGGTGTCCCGCGAGACCGTCCGCCAAGCCCTGCGCGAGCTGCTGCTGGAAGGTCGGCTGCGTCGCTCCGGCCGCGGGACCGTCGTCGCCGGCCCGAAGCTGGAGCAGCCGCTGTCCCTCGCCAGCTATACGGAAGGCGTACGGCGCCAGGGGCGCAGGCCCGGCCGAAACCTCATCGGACTGGAGCAGTTCCCCTGCCCGCCCGACGTCGCCCCCGGCATCGGCGCCGAACCCGGCGAGCCCATCTGGCACCTGGAGCGCGTCCTGCTGGCCGACGACGAGCGCGTCGGCCTGGAGAGCACCTACATCCGGGTGGCCCGCGCCCCCCGCCTGGACAGCGATTTCCAGCCCGACTCCTCCTTCTACGGGTATCTCCGCGACAGCCTCGGCATCTCCTTCGGCGACGCCGACGAGAAGCTGGAGACGGTCCTCGCGACGCCCCGCGAAGCGCTGCTGATCGGCACTCCGCCCGCCCTCCCCATGCTCCTCATCCACCGCTTCTCGCGGGACCAGGACGGCCGGCCGCTGGAGCGGGTGCGTTCGCTCTACCGTGGCGACCGGTTCAGCTTCACGACCCGCCTGCGGCCCGAATAGCCCGGAGCCAACCCACCTGTACCCGGCATAAAGGGACGTATTCGCATCACAGGAAGGTAACGGGTCTAGTCCAAGCGTCGAGGGCTGTTCACCGGGGCGTTGCCGGGCCGATCCTCCCGGGTCACGGGGCGCACCCACCGTTGACGGCGTGAGAGTCATAGTCGTCGGAGGCGGCGTGGTCGGCACCATGCACGCCTGGCAAGCAGTCCAACGCGGCCACGAGGTCGTCCAGATCGAGCGAGAGGCGGAGGCCCGCGGCGCGTCACTGCGCAATTTCGGCCAGATCTGGGTCAGCGGACGGGCCGGGGGCGAGGAGCTCGACACCGCCCTGCGGGCCCGCGAGCTCTGGGAGCGCATCGGCGCGGAGGTGCCCGGCCTGGGATTCCGCGCCATCGGCTCCCTCACCCCCGTCCGCAACCCCCTTGAGTACGCGGTCGCCGAGGCGGCCGTGGCCCGTCCCGACGCCGCCGCGCGTGGCTACGAACTGGTCACCGCCGAGCAGGCGCGGAAGATCAACCCGGCCCTGCGCGGTGCCTTCGAGGCGGCCCTGTGGTGCGAGCGGGACGCGGCCGTCGAACCGCGCACCGCCCAGCTCCACCTGCGCGAGGCGCTCCGGGCGACCGGCCGCTACACCTTCCTCCCCGGCCGCGAGGTCCGCGAGGTGGTCGGCCCCGGCGCCGTCCGCGACGACCACGGCGACGTCCACCTCGGTGACGCGGTGGTCCTGGCCACCGGGGCCTGGCTGTCCGGCCTGGTCCGCGAGCTGGCCCCGGAACTGCCCGTGCGCCGCGTCCGGCTGCAGATGATGCAGACCGCACCGCTCGGCGAGCCGCTGACCACCTCCGTCGCGGACACCGACAGCTTCCGCTACTACCCCGCCTACAAGTCCGCCGCCCTCGACGAACTCAACGCCGGGCAGGCCCAGTCACCGGTCGCCGCCGCCCACAAGATGCAGCTGCTGATGGTCCAGCGCCAGGACGGCGGACTGACCATCGGCGACACCCACGAGTACGAGCACCCCTTCGCGTTCGACACCCTCGAAGAGCCCTACGAGCACCTCACCGGGGTCGTGGAGTCCTTCCTGGGCCGCCCGCTGCCGAAGATCCGGCACCGCTGGGCGGGCGTGTACGCGCAGTGCACCGACACCAGCCGCGTCGTCCACCGCCAGCAGGTGGCCGACGGCGTCTGGCTGGTGACCGGAATCGGCGGCCGCGGCATGACCTGCTCGCCCGCCGTGGCCGAGACCACCGCGAACGAACTGGGCTGGTAAGTCAGATGACCCGAGACACCGACGCCACCACCGATATCGACGCCAACACCGATACCGACGCCACCACCAACACCGACACCGACACCCACACCGGCGCGACCGGGAGCAGCGGCAAGAACCTGATCGTCCTCGACATGGCCGGCACCACAGTCGCCGACGGCGGCCTCGTCGAGCGCGCCTTCGAGCGCGCCGCCGAGCACCTCGGCGTCGAGCCCGGCAGCGCCGACCAGACCGCCAAGCTCCAGTACGTCCGCGACACCATGGGCGAGTCGAAGATCTCCGTCTTCCGCCACCTCTTCGGCACGGAGGAGCTCGCCCAGCGTGCCAACTCCGCCTTCGAGCAGGCGTACGGGGACCTCGTCGACGGCGGCCTCATCGCCCCGGTCCCCGCCGCCCGCGACACCATCGAGAAGCTCCGCGCCGACGGCCACACCGTCGTCCTGACCACCGGCTTCGCCCGCGTCACCCAGGACGCCATCCTCGACGCCCTGGGCTGGCAGGACCTCGCCGACCTCACCCTCTGCCCCGCCGACGCGGGCGGCCGCGGCCGGCCCTACCCGGACATGGTGCTGGCCGCGTTCCTGCGCACCGGCGCCGTGGCCGACGTACGCGGGATCGTCGTCGCGGGCGACACGGCGTACGACATGCTCAGCGGCGTCCGCGCCGGAGCCGGGATCGTGGCGGGCGTCCTCACCGGCGCCCACGACCGCGCGGCGCTGGCGGAGCACGGCGCGACCCACGTCCTCGGCTCCGTCGCCGAACTCCCCGCGCTCCTGGCCCGGGAGTCCGGCACGTGAGCGGCATCCGCTTCGACTCGGTCTCCGTCGCCTACGGCGGCACCACCGTCCTGGACTCCCTCGACCTGACCGTCGAGCCCGGCGAGGTGATGGCCCTGCTCGGCCCCTCCGGCTCGGGCAAGACCACGGCGCTGCGCGCGGTCGCCGGTTTCGTACGGCCCGTCGCGGGCCGGGTGCTGATCGGGGGCCGGGACGTCACCGCGCTCCCGCCGCACAAGCGCGGCATCGGCATGGTCGTCCAGCAGTACGCGCTCTTCCCGCACATGCGGGTCGAGGCCAATGTCGCGTTCGGCCTCAAGGCCCAGAAGGCGCCCAAGGCCGAGATCCCCGGCCGCGTCGCCGAGGCCCTGGAGCTGACCGGCATGGCGGCCTACGCGAAGCGCTACCCGCGCGAGCTGTCGGGCGGCCAGCAGCAGCGCGTGGCCATCGCCCGCGCCCTCGCCATCCGCCCCGGGGTGCTGCTGCTGGACGAGCCGCTGTCGGCGCTCGACGCGCAGCTGCGCTCCGGGATGCTCGCCGAACTGGCCCGGCTGCACCGCGAACTGCCCGACGTCTCCATCCTGTACGTCACCCACGACCAGGTCGAGGCGCTCACCCTGGCCGACCGGATCGCCGTCATGGACAAGGCCCGGCTCCAGGACTGCGGCACCCCGCAGGAGCTGTACCGGGCCCCGCGCACCGAGTTCACCGCGTCGTTCGTCGGCAACGCGAACCTGCTGCCGGTGACCGTCGCCGAGGCCGGGGCGGTCTTCGAGGGCCGACCGCTGGCCCTCGACCGCGGCCGCGCGGCGCCGGGCTCCACCGCCACGCTGTGCGTACGGCCGCACCTGCTCGGCCTCGGGGACGGCCCCAACGCGCTGAACGGCCGGATCGCCGAGGTCCAGTGGCGGGGCTCCACGCACCGGCTGTACGTGGACATCGGCGGCCACCGCGTCAAGGCGGACCTCCCGGAGCTGAGGGAGACTCCGGCCCTCGGCGACCGTGTGACCCTCCACTTCGAACCGCGCGACGCCGTTCTGCTGGCCGCGGGGGTCTCGGATGCCTGACGCCACGCGCCGAGCCATGTCCGTCCCTGCTCAGGGGACCCCCTCCGGGGAGGCTCGGGGCTCCGCCCCGGACCCCGCGCCTCAAACGCCGGCGGGGCTGGAAGGCGCTCCCGCTGCCGCGCCAGCCCCGTCGGGGGAGGCTCGGGGCTCCGCCCCGGACGCCGCGCCTCAATCGCCGGCGGGGCTGGAAGGCGCTCCCGCTGCCGCGCCAGCCCCGTCGGGGGAGGCTCGGGGCTCTGCCCCGGACGCCGCGCCTCAATCGCCGGCGGGGCCGGATGGTGCACCCGCCGCCGCCCCGCACCCGGGGTCCGCGGCGGAGCCCCACCAGGCGGGGTCCGGGGGGCGCCAGGGAGGCGGCATCCCGCAGGGGACCGGCCGAGCCGCCCCGCAGGGGACCGGCACCCCCCGTCGCCGAGCCGCCCCGCAGGGGATCCGGCTGCCGCGCAGCGTATGGGCCCTGCCGCCGCTGCTCGTGCTCGGGCTCGTCTTCCTCTATCCGCTCGCGCTGGTCGTCCAGCAGTCCCTCACCCCCGAGAACGGCGGCGGGGCCTTCGACGCCTACGCGCGGGTCTTCGCGTCGCACGCCTTCCGCGAAGCGCTCGGCACCACCGTCTGGCTGGCCGTCGGCGCCACCGTCGGCTGCCTGGTCCTCGGCTTCGTGCTCGCGCTGGTCATCGCCTTCGTGCCCTTCCCCGGGTCCCGCGGCGTCGCGAAGTTCATCGACGTGTTCCTCTCCTTCCCCTCCTTCCTCATCACCCTCGCCCTGCTCTTCATCTACGGCACCGTCGGCATGGCAAACGGCGCCTGGACCGGCCTGACCGGCGCCGCCGACGGGCCCTTCCACTTCCTCACGACCCCCTGGGGCGTCCTCCTCGCGGAGATCACGTACTTCACCCCCTTCGTGATGCGCCCCCTGCTCGCCGCCTTCTCCCAGCTGGACACCGCCCAGCTGGAGGTCGCCGCCGGCCTCGGCGCCCGGCCCGCCCGGATCGTCCGGCAGGTGATCCTCCCCGAGGCGCTGCCGGCCCTCGCCGCCGGCGGCAGCCTCGTCCTCGTCATGTGCCTCAACGAGTTCGGGATCGTCCTGTTCACCGGAGCCAAGGACGTCACGACGCTCCCGATGCTCATCTACGGCAAGGCGATCCTCGAAGCCGACTACGCGGCCGCCTGCGTGGTCGCCGTCGTCAACATCGCGATCTCCGTCGGCCTGTTCGGCCTCTACCGGGTGGTGGGCAAGCGTGCTGGTGCATAGCAAGACCGGCCGCTGGGCCGCCTGGAGCCTATTCGGTCTCCTCTTCCTGCCCCTGTTCGCGCTGCCCCTGCTCGTGGTGGTCGCGGCCTCCTTCTCCACCCACTGGTCCGGCGCCTTCCCCTCCGGTCCGACGACCGGGAACTACGCCTCCGCCGTGCGGGGCGAATCCCTCCAGGCCCTGACCACCAGCCTGGTCACCGCCCTGGTCGCCAGCCTGCTCGCGCTCACCGTGGGCACCTGGGCCGCGCTGGCCGCGGCCGGCTTGCGGAAGCGCGGAAAGCGGACCCTGGACGCGCTGTTCATGCTGCCCGTCGCCGTGCCGTCCGTGGTCGTCGGCCTCGCCGTGCTCGTCGCCTTCAGCCGACCGCCGCTGCTCCTCAACGGCACCAGCTCCATCGTCATCCTGGCGCACACGATTCTTGTCACGGCGTTCGCCTACCAGTCGGTCGCGGCCGCCATCGTTCGTCTCGACCCCGCGTACGAACAGGCGGCGGCCTCCCTCGGCGCCCGCCCCGCGTACGTGCTGTGGCGGGTCAAGCTCCCCCTCCTGCTGCCGTCCCTCACCGCGGCGGCCGGGCTCTGCTTCGCCCTGTCCATGGGCGAGCTGAGCGCCACGATGATGCTCTACCCGCCGGACTGGATGCCCCTCCCGGTCCGGATCTTCACCGCCACCGACCGCGGTTCGCTCTTCAGCGGGTCCGCCGTCGCCGTGGTCCTGATGGCCACCACCCTGCTGGTCCTGCTGGCCGTCTCCCGCGTCCGCACCAAAGCCTCGTACCGCTGAACCCCGCCGGTACATCGCTGAACCCCCGCTGATCCCCTGCTGACTCCCTTTCCCCGTAAGGAAGTTCCATGCCCGGCAAGCTCGCGCTCCGCACCGCCGCCGCCGTCACCGGCAGCCTCGCCCTCGCCGTCTCGCTCACCGCCTGCGGCGGCTCCTCCGCCACCGACTCCAAGGACGGCGGCGAGAAGGTCGTCACCGTCTACAGCGCCGACGGCCTCAAGAGCGACAAGGGCGACGGCTGGTACGACAAGGTCTTCGCCGACTTCACCAAGAAGACCGGCATCGAGGTCAAGTACGTGGAGGGCGGATCGGGCGAGATGGTGCAGCGCGCCGTCCGCGAGAAGACCAACACCCAGGCCGACGTACTGATCACCCTCCCGCCCTTCATCCAGCAGGCCGACGGCAAGGGTCTCCTCCAGGCCTACAAGCCGCAGGGCTCCGACAAGGTCAACGGCGCCAACAAGGCGGCCGACGGCAAGTGGACCTCGGTCGTCAACAACTACTTCGGCTTCGTCTACAACAAGAAGGAGCTCGCCGAGGCCCCCAAGACCTGGGAGGAGCTGCTGGACGCCAAGTACAAGGGCAAGCTGCAGTACTCGACGCCCGGCGTCGCGGGCGACGGCACCGCCGTCCTCATCAAGTCGATGCACGACTTCGGCGGCAAGGAGCCGGCGATGGAGTACCTGAAGAAGCTCCAGGCCAACAACGTCGGCCCGTCCTCCTCCACCAGCAAGCTGGCGCCGAAGACCGACAAGGGCGAGCTGCTCGTCGCCAACGGCGACGTCCAGATGAACTTCGCCCAGTCCAAGTCCATGCCGAACCTGGGCATCTGGTTCCCGGCCAAGGACGGCGGCAAGCCCACCACCTTCGCCCTCCCGTACGCGGCCGGCCTCGTCGACAAGGCCCCGCACACCGAGAACGGCAAGAAGCTCCTCGACCACCTCCTCAGCGAGGAGGCCCAGCAGCTGGTCAGCGGGGTCGGCGGCGGCTTCCCGGCGCGCACCGACGTCAAGCCCACCGACGCCAACGCCGTCGAACTCACCAAGATCTTGACGGGCGTCGAGATCTTCGAGCCGGACTGGGCCGACATCGACAAGAACCTCTCCGTCTACGTCGACGCGTGGAAGTCGGCAACCGGAAGCTGATCGGTCACCCCCCGGTCACCCACGACCGGGACAGTGACGAGTGCATAACGGGTCTGGACCGAAGACGCACCTTCGGTCCGGACCTCCCCCAGACTCCGTCCGGGGGTGCCCCCGGCTCATGCCCCCGCACCTTCCGCCGCTCACTTGCTCCCAGGAGGAGTACGTGTCCACTGTCCTGCCCGGACGCCGTGTGATCGCCGTGACCGCCTCGGCCGCCGCCCTGATCTCCGCATCCGCCCTGGCCGCCACCCCGGCCGGCGCCGCCGCCACCGCCGCCGCCAACACCGACAAGGTCCTGGTCATCGGCATCGACGGCGCGGTCCTCGACCGCGTCAAGGCCGCCAACGCCCCGAACCTGAAGGGTCTGATGGCCGACGGCCTGACCGCCCGCAGCACCCTGTACGCGAACCCGATGGCCGCCACCTCGTCGGGCCCCGGCTGGTCCACCATCGCCACCGGCGTCTGGCCCGACAAGCACGGCGTGAAGGACAACTCCTTCACCGGCAAGAACTACGCGGCCCACCCGGACTTCCTGACCCGCGTCGAGAACGCCCGGCCGACGCTCAACACCTACGCGGCCGCCGACTGGGAGCCCATCACCTCCACCGACCAGAACGGCCCGATCTTCTCCGCCAAGGTCGACAAGCGGCTCTCCCTCAAGGGCGACCGCGACGGATACGGCAGCGAGGACCCGAAGATCGCCGCCGCGGCCGCCGCCGAACTGCGGAGCCAGAACCCGGACGCCGCCTTCGTCTACCTCGGCGAGATCGACCACGCCGGCCACACCTCGGGCGCCGCGAGCCAGGAGTACCTGAACACCATCGCCCGCGTCGACACGCTCATCGGCCAGCTGCTGGGCGCCGTACGGGACCGTCCGACGTACGCCCAGGAGAGCTGGAAGATCCTGGTCACCACCGACCACGGCCACACCGACGCCGGCGGCCACGGCGGCTCCACCATCCAGGAGCGCGGCACCTTCGTCATCGCCAAGGGCGCGGGCATCGGGGCCGGTTCGGTACGCGACGACGTGAAGCTCGTCGACGTGGCCGCGACCGCGCTCGCGCACCTCGGCGTCAGCGCCCCCGGCATCGACGGCGTCCCGCTGAGCACCCCCGACGACGACCCGTTCGACACCCTGCGCCCCAACCTCCAGGCGCGCGTGGACGAGACGGCCGTCCCGGCCGGGGTCAAGGGCTTCACCCACACCCCGCCCGCCGGCTGGTCCGTCGACAACTCCAAGATGGGCACGGGCGGTGTCACCGAATGGGCCGGCTGGGCCTTCGCCACCGACGAGTTCTGGAGCCAGGCCCAGCGCGACCAGTGGCGCGAGCTGAACGTCCGCTCCCGTGACGTCTTCGCCGTCGCCGACTCCGACGAGTGGGACGACAAGAGCCACACCGGCACCTTCGACTCCACCCTGATCACCCCCAAGTGGCCTGTCGTGGGAGGCACCACGCGGACCCTGACCTTCCAGACCCACTACCGCCATGAGGCCGGGCAGACCGCCCAGGTCCTCGTCTCCTACAACGGCGGTGCGCCCACCGTCGTCAAGAGCTACACCGCCGACGCGGTGGCCAGGTCCGAGGCCCTGAACCTCCAGGTCCCGGCCGGTGCGACCGACGTCCAGATCCGCTTCCGCTACAGCGGCAGCAACAACTGGTACTGGACCGTCGACAACGTGCGCCTGGGCTGATCCAGGCCCCCGGGTCCGGGCTGTGGACGCACGGAGCGTCCCCGGCCCGGCCCCGATAGGGACCAGCGTTCACGGGTCAGCGACCCAGGGCCGCTTCGCCGCCCGCCGCGGTACGGGCAAATCTAAGGCGTCGGCGCCCGTGGTGACCTTGGAATCGATCTATTTGCGCCTCAGGGGTCACAGGCCGCCAAGAGCGGAGAACAGTCCATTGACCTCGCCTCCCCGCGCTGAAGCGCGGGGATTCTCCGTCCGTCCCGGGCTCGCGTGAGCGGCCGTGGACCACGGTGTTTCCTGGTTCCTCCCAACGAATGTCGGGGTTGTGCGCGCTGCCTGGCTGCTGCCGGGTCTTACGTGCGCTCCGCAGGCGTTTACTCGCGCCGTTGCCGGCGTGAGGCCCCCGGTCCGGGGGTGGGTGGACCCGGACGACCAAGAGATACTGCCCTGACCTGCGATTTATCGCCCTTCGTAAGGCGATGGAGACCAGCCGGTCACCAACAGGGAAGGCCCTCTCACGGTACTGGGAGGGCCTTCTCTGTTATCTACAGGGAAGATCAGATGCGGTCGACGAGATCCGCGATCGAGTCAACGACCGTGGTCGGCCGGTACGGGTAGCGGTCGATGTCGCCCCGGCCTGTCAGCCCCGTGAGGACGAGGAAGGTCTCCATGCCGGCTTCCAGCCCGGCAAGAACGTCCGTGTCCATACGGTCGCCGATCATGGCCGAGGTCTCCGAGTGTGCCCCGATGGCATTCAGGCCGGTGCGCATCATCAGCGGGTTGGGCTTGCCGACGAAGTACGGGTCCTTCCCCGTCGCCTTCGTAATGAGCGCGGCCACCGCGCCGGTGGCCGGAAGCGCCCCCTCGGCGGACGGGCCGGTCTCGTCGGGGTTCGTGGCGATAAAACGGGCGCCCGCGTTGATCAGGCGGACAGCCTTCGTCATCGCCTCGAAGGAGTAGGTTCGCGTTTCACCCAAGATCACGAAGTCGGGCTCGTGGTCGGTGAGGATGTAGCCGATGTCGTGCAGCGCGGTGGTCAGACCGGCCTCGCCGATGACGTAGGCGGTGCCGCCCGGAGCCTGATCGTGCAGGAACTGAGCCGTGGCCAGGGCCGAAGTCCAGATGTTCTCTTCCGGCACTTCCAGGCCGATGCGCGTCAGCCGGGCGTGCAGGTCCCGCGCGGTGTAGATCGAGTTGTTGGTCAGCACCAGGAAGGGCTTACCCGACTCGCGCAGCCGCTTGATGAAGGCGTCGGCACCGGGGATGGGCACGCCCTCGTGCATGAGCACGCCGTCCATGTCGGTGAGCCACGATTCGATGGGCTTGCGCTCTGCCATGGGTACGGACTCCTGCCGTTAAGGGGTAACTCGTGAGTCGATCATTTCACGCTGAACAGGCAGTCGGACTTGGGGACTATCCACCTCTTGATGATTGATAGGCGCGTCCGATAGGTGGACAGGGGTACTCGTTGGTAGGGCATAGCGGTGTGGCTCACTTCCGTGCTCGGGCAACCAGCGCCCACGTCATCTTGAGCACGGCTACTTCGCCGGCAAGCCCAACCCGCTGATGATGCGCACCGGCCTCAATGCCATCGGCGCGCACTCGGAGAGCAGCGCGATGATCGGCGACCTGCCCGGCCGGTCAGGCCGGACAGGTCCTCAACGCGTACGACTGACACGTACGGCGCCGCTCCGGATGCGGAGCGCCGGGCCGCGCGTGAATCTCGTTGTTGAGGAGGTTCACCATGCGCAGTGTCCAGATCGCTCTCCGTGTCGCCGGGGTGGCCGTCGCCCTGACGGCGTTCTCCGCGGTGGCCGCGCCCACCGCCCTCGCGGGCGAGGAGGACCGCGGCGACCGCGGCGGCAGCGTCTCGGTCGATCCGAACCCGGCCGCCCCGGGCGCGCAGGTCAAGCTGCGCGTCAACGGCTGTGACGGCACCAAGGGCTCGGCCAAGTCGGCCGTCTTCACGTCGGACGTCGAGCTGTACGGCCGCGACGGCGGCCGCAGCCCGCTCTACGGCGAGGCGATGATCAGCTCCCACGCCTCGCCCGGCTCGCACTCCGTCCGCGTGACCTGCGACGGCCACGACAAGGTGACCGGCTCCATCGAGATTTCGCACCGCCACCAGCCGTCCCACCACGCCTCGCCGGTCTGGCCGGTCCACGCGGGCGGCGGCGGCATGTCCGCCGAAATCGCGGAGTCGTCCCGGCTGGCCGCGGCGGCGAAGAAGGACCACGGGGACGACGGGCCGAGCCTGCCGCACACGCTGATCGGCGCCATCCTGGCCGCCGCCGCCACCCTGGCCGTCGCGGGCCGGGCGCTGACCCTGCGCCGCCGCCGCAGTGGCGACTGAGCGAGTGGCGACCGGGCGGGCGGTGACCCGGCGAGCGGCGACCGGGCGAGCCCCGGATGAGTGAGGGCAAGGCTTCCGGCGGCGGCCGGCTGCTGACCTTCGCCGCCTGGTCGGTGCTGGTGTTGGGCCTGTGGCTGTGGGGCCGCCAGATCACCGGGGTCCCGGCCCCGCTCACCGGCCAGGCCGGCGGGGCGGTCGGCCCCGGGCTGCCCGCCGCGCACGCACCCCTGACCGCCGTCCTGCCCCAGCGCGTCGACGTGCCCTCCATAGGCATCCAGGCCCCGGTGATATCCAGGGGCCTGGACGCGGACGGGGCGATCGAGCCGCCCCCGTACGACAGCCCGGGCACGGTGGGCTGGTGGGGCAACGGAGTCCGGCCGGGCGCCGCCGGGGCCGCGCTGATGGTCGGGCACGTGGACACGAAGTCCAAGCCGGCGGTGTTCTACGGCCTGAGCTCCGCGCAGCCGGGTGACAAGGTGCGGGTGGTGCGGGCGGACGGTTCGGTCGCCGAGTTCACCATCGAGGACGTACGGGTCTACGAGCGCGCGGGCTTCGACCCGCACAAGGCGTACGGCCAGCGGGTCAAGGGCCGGGCGGAGCTGCGGCTGGTGACCTGCGGGGGCTCCTACGACAAGGCGGTCAAGGAGTACACGGCGAACGTGGTGGTCTCCGCCTACCTGACGGGCGCGGGAGTCCGGCCGGGCACGGCGGCGTAGCCGGCGGGGCGCCTCCGTACGGGCGAAAACACAGCCGGAGCGAAGCGGGAACGAAGCGGGAAACGAAGAAGCCCCTCGCAGCTTTCGCTGCGAGGGGCTTCTTCCGTCTGTGCGCCGCCAGGGACTCGAACCCCGGACCCGCTGATTAAGAGTCAGCTGCTCTAACCAACTGAGCTAGCGGCGCTTGCTGACAGGGAAAACTCTACCCCACCTCTGCGGGTGCGCGTGACCAGCCACGCCCACCTTGTCCGATTAACCCATGTTTGGCGGGTTTATCGTGCACGATATGTCTGCGCCGTGCCGAATCTGATGCCCCGCCAGATGCGGTTCCGGCTGACCAGTGGACGAGCAGGGGAGTGGACGGAACCGCATGACGATGCAGCCTCCGACGCATGTGCCGATGCCGATGCCCGTTTTCCAGGAGTACGAGCCCGCGGGTGACTGCGCGTGCCGGGGCTGCGCCCAGCGCCGCCGTACCCTCGCCCGCGCGCGGGCCATACCGCTGCGGGACGGGGGCCACCCCGCCGCCCGCGGGGCCCGCCGGGCGCTGGTCCTCGCCACCGCCGCCGGAGTGGTCCTGGGCGGTGGCGGCGGAGCCGCGGTCGCGGTGGCCACCCCGGCCCCCGGGCCCGTGGCCCTGGACGACCCCGGCTCCCCGCAGGGCGGCCGGACCCCACTGCACGGGCCGAAGGGCGGGCCGGTCGGCAAGCCCGGGGCACCCGCCGGTGTGAAGCGGATCGACCGGACGACGATCATCAACCGGGCGAAGCTGTGGCTGGACGCGAAGGTTCCGTACAGCATGTCCGAGTACTGGACGGACGGCTACCGGCAGGACTGCTCGGGCTTCGTCTCCATGGTCTGGAACCTCGGTACGAACGAGTGGACCGGCAGCCTCGACAAGTTCGCCACCAAGATCGCCAAGGACGACCTCCTGCCGGGAGACATGCTGCTCTTCCACAACCCGGCGGACCCCAACAACGGCTCGCACGTGGTCATCTTCGGCGGCTGGGTCGACGACACGCGCACGAGCTACATCGCCTACGAGCAGACGCGGCCCACGACGCGGAAGCTGGCCACGCCCTACGGCTACTGGGCCAACGCGACGAAGTACCTGCCCTACCGGTTCACCGGGGTCACGGGCGGGATCCTGCCGGAGGATCCGGTGCCGGGCCCGAAGCCCGGGGACTCGACGGTGTTCCCGGGCGCGGCGAAGTTCGGCCCGGGCGCGACGAACGACCACGTGGCCCAGCTGGGCCGGATGCTGATCGAGCGCGGCGCGTACCGCTTCTACCCGAAGGGGGCCGGCCGCACCTGGTCGGACGCCGACCGGCTGGCCACGCAGGCCTTCCAGCGCGCCCAGGGCTGGACGGGTGCCGACGCGGACGGCGTCCCGGGTGCGGACACCTGGCGCCTGCTGGTCGAGCGCCAGGGCAAGGACATCCCGCCGACGGTGGACGCCGCGCCCGGACCGGGCGGCGTACGGGCCTACCCGGGGGCCTCGGTGTTCCGTCCGGGGAAGTCGCACGCGGCCATCGCGGCCCTTGGCCGCCAACTGGTCAAGAAGGGCTTCGGCAAGTACTACCCATCCGGTCCGGGGCCCCGCTGGGGCGAGGCGGACCGCCGCAACGTCGAGGCCTTCCAGCGCGCGCAGGGCTGGCGCGGCGCCTCGGCCAACGGTTACCCGGACCCGGAAACCTGGCGCCGGCTGTTCGCATGACGGAGGCAAGCATGTACCCCACGCGCACCACTTCGACCACGGGCACCCTCCGAGTACCATCGGTGGCCGCCCAGGCCGCCCCGGCCGCCCCCGCGGCGCCGACGGGACCGGCGTACGAGCCCGAGCAGCGGGCCCCGGCCCCGGCGTGGGGCGTCGCCGCGCCCCGTGACGCGGTCGAGCCGAGTGCACCGCCGGTGCTGGTGGGCGCCGGCGTCGCGGCGCAGCCGGAACCGGTGGCCGCGGCCGAGACCTCGACGGGCTGGGCCTTCGTGCCGGCGGTCCGCACGGTGGAGGCGGCCGTACCGCCGCTGCCGCAGGCGCTCGACGTACCGGCGGCCCGGGCCCAGGCCGAGCCCGAACCGGCACACGCGGGCCTGGACATCCCGCACCCGCAGCACGGGGCGGCCCACGCCGGGGTGGCGACCCTGCGCCTGCGAATCGCCGAAGCCGAGTCCGCCGCGGCGCGTCCGCAGGGCCCCGGCCCGGAGCGGGCGCCGGAGGCGAGGGCTGCCCAGGCCGCTGCGGCGCGTCCGCAGGGTCCCGGCCGGGAGTGGGTGCCGCAGCTCGCCGAGCCGGAGGCCGTCGGCGTAGCCGTGCCTGAGCCCGAGCCTCCGAGGGCGGAGGCTGCCCGGGCCTCCGCGGACCCGCGCTTGCGGCTCGCCGAAGCCGAGTCCGCTGCGGCGCGTCCGCAGGGTCCCGGCCCGGAGCGGGCGCCGGAGGCGAGGGCTGCCCAGGCCGCTGCGGCGCGTCCGCAGGGTCCCGGCCGGGAGTGGGCGCCGCAGCTCGCCGAGCCGGAGGCCGTCGGCGTAGCCGTGCCTGAGCCCGAGCCTCCGAGGGCGGAGGCTGCCCGGGCCTCCGCGGACCCGCGCT
>NZ_JBICZH010000012.1:0-106819 GCF_043201995.1 Streptomyces sp. NPDC048258 | reverse complement strand
GTGCGGCTCGCCGAAGCCGAGTCCGCTGCGGCGCGTCCGCAGGGTCCCGGCCCGGAGCGGGCGCTGGAACTGAGGGCTGCCCAGGCCGCCGCGGCGCGTCCGCAGGACCCCGGACCGAAGCGGGAGCCGAGGGCTGCCCAGGCCGCCGCGGTGCGTCCGCAGGGCTCCGGACCGGAGCGGGCGCCGGAGGCGAGGGCTGCACAGATCGCCGCGGCTCAACCGCAGGGAGCCGGCCCGCAGGCGGAGCTCGGGGCCGCCGAGGCGGAGGCCGTCGTCGTGGCCGGGCACGAGTCCGAGCGCTCCGGCGTGCCCGGCCCCGGGGTGGCCGAGATCGTCGCCCAGGCCGTGGCGCGCGGGCTGGAGAAGCCGGGGGAGGAGCACACCCAGCACGCCCCCCGCTTCGGGCGGCGCCGCGGCGCCGCGGTCACCGAGGTGCCGGTGCACCTGCCCTTCCGCGGCGAGCCGAACCGCATGCCGGTCCCCGCCGCCGAGCCCGCCGCGGGCGCGGGCACGCGCGCCCGGTCCGTCACCCCCCGCCCCGCTCCCGGCCGCCGGGTCCCCCGGGGCGACGACCGGCTCCGGGAGCACCGCGGCCCGGTGCTGCCCGGCTGGATCGGCGTGGGCGTCGGCGGCCTCGCCCTCGCGGGCTGCGCGGCCGTGCTCTGGCGGGCCGGGGTCGTCCCCCCGGTGATCGTGGCCGCGTTCGGGGCCGCCCCCCGCGCCTACCAGGGCCTGCGCGCCACCCACTGGCCCCCGCTCGCCTTCCTCGGCATCGTCGCCCTCCTCGCCCTCGGCGGCCTCGGCCGCATCCGCAGCGGGCACGCCTGGGTGCTCACCCTCTTCGGCAGCTACCGCGGCACGGTCCGCCGTACCGGCCTGACCTGGGTGAGCCCCCTCCTCCTGCGCCGCCGGATCGACGTACGGCTGCGCCACTGGCGCAGTGACCCCATGCCCGCCGTGGACTCCGGCGGCCTCGCCCTCCAGGTCGTCGTGCAGGTCGTCTGGCAGGTCAAGGACACGGCCAGGGCCACCCTCGCCGTCGGGGACCACGTGGAGTACCTGGCCGAACAGGTCGAATCCGCCATGGCCCGCGTGCTGTCCCAGCTGCCCGCCGACGCCTTCCACGAGGACGCCCCGACCCTGCGCGACGCCGAGGCCGTCGGCGACGCGCTGACCCGGATGCTGGCGGCGGAGACCGAGGCCGTCGGGATCGAGGTCTTCTCGGCCCAGCCGACCCGGATCGAGTACGCGGCCGAGGTCGCCGAGGCCATGCGCCGCCGCCGGGTCGCGGCGATCGACGCCAAGCACCGCGACACCGTGCTGACTTCGGTCGTGGACGCCGTCGACGACACCGTCCACCGGCTGACCTCGCGCGGGCTCGTCGAGCTCGACGACTACGAGCGCAAGGCGCTGGTGAAGGACCTCACGGTCGCCTTCTACACGGGGCGCTCCGAGTAGGGCCGCGGGGGCCGCGGGGGACGCGGTGGGCCCGGGGGACATGAGGGACACGGGGGACACGGGGGACACGGGGGACACGGGAACGGGTGGCCGGAACGGACCGGACCACCCGTTCTTCCATTGGTATGGACATGGCCAACTCTCGTCAATAATCTGAGACTTGGTCTAGACCTGAAGTATCCCCACGCGTGCGCACGCTCTCGTCGAACTCCCCCCACGTTCAAGGAGCATCATGCGTAACCTCCGCATGCCCGGACGGGCCGGCGCCGCCGCGCTCGGCCTCGGCCTCGTCGCCGGAATCACCCTCCTCGGCGCCCCCAGCGCCAGCGGCCACGGCTACACCGACACCCCCATCAGCCGCCAGAAGCTCTGCGCCAACAAGACCGTCCCGAACTGCGGCGCCATCCAGTGGGAGCCGCAGAGCGTCGAGGGCCTCAAGGGGTTCCCGGCCGCCGGCCCCGCCGACGGCAAGATATGTTCCGCCGGCCTGCCGCAGTTCGCGGAGCTCGACGACCCCCGCGGCGGCGCCTGGCCCGCCACCAAGGTGACCAGCGGGCAGAGCTACGGCTTCCGGTGGCAGTTCACCGCCAACCACTCCACCACCGACTTCAAGTACTACGTCACCAAGAACGGATGGAACGGCACCAAGGCCCTCACCCGCGCCGACCTCGAACCCCAGCCCTTCCTCACCGTCGCCTACAACGGCGCCCGGCCCGCCATGACCACCGTCCATCAGGGCGCCATGCCGAGTGGCCGGACCGGCCGGCACGTGATCCTGGCCGTCTGGACCATCAACGACACGGCCAACGCCTTCTACGCCTGCTCCGACGTTCAGTTCTGACGAAGCGTCAGCTATTCTCCGGCGGCATGCGGACGACGACTGCACCCGAGACCGTCGCGGAGCTCATGGCGCGCCAATGGGGCGACCACCGGCCGGGGCTGAAGCACGAGGACGGCATCCTCACCCACCACCGGACCGCCCAGGAGGCGGCCGCGCGCGCCGCGCTCCTCGTCGACCTCATGCCTCCGGGGGCCGAACCGCACGTCGGGGTGCTGCTGGACAACACCCCCGAGTTCCCGTTCTGGCTCGGCGCGGCGGCCCTCGCGGGGGCCGCCGTCGCCGGGATCAACCCCACCCGGCGCGGCCCCGAGCTGGCACGCGACATCCTGCACACCGACTGCCGGATCCTGGTCACCGAGCGAGCCCACCTGCCGCTGCTGCGCGGCCTCGACCTGCCGGGCGTACGGCTCCTGGTGACCGGCACCGAGGAGTACGCGGCCCTGCTCGCCCCGTACGCGGCCGCCAAGCCGGGCGAAGCGACGCTCGCCGCCCCCGGCCCGGCCACCCGGCTGCTCCTCTACTTCACCTCGGGCTCCACCGGCGCCCCCAAGGCCGCCATCTGCACCCAGGGCCGGCTGGCGGCCGCCGGGTCCGCGCTGGCCCGCCGGTTCACGGTCACGCCCGGGGACGTCCACTACGTCTGCATGCCGCTCTTCCACGGCAACGCCGTCATCGCCGACTGGCTCCCGGCGCTCGCGGGCGGGGCCGCGGTGGCGTTGCGCCGGCGCTTCTCGGCCTCCGCGTTCCTGGACGACGTACGCGCGTACGGGGCGACGTACTTCACCTACGTCGGGCGGGCCGTCCAGTACCTGCTGGCCACGCCGCCGCGCGCCGACGACCGCGAGCACACCCTGCGGCTCGGCTTCGGCACCGAGGCCGGGGCGGTGGACGCGGCGCGCTTCGCCGAGCGGTTCGGGGTCCGGCTGGTGGAGGGCTACGGGGCCACCGAGGGCGGCGCCTCGGTCCAGCACACCCCGGACACCCCGCCGGGCGCCCTGGGCCGGGCGGGGGAGGGGGACGACCTGGCGGTCATCGACCCGGAGACGGGCGAGGAGTGCCCGGCCGCGGTGCTGGACCCGCGAGGCCGCCTGCTGAACGGTTCCGCGGCGATCGGGGAGCTGGTCAACCGGGGCCGCAGCCTGTTCGAGGGGTACTGGCGCAACCCGGACGCGGAGGCCGCCCGTACGCGGGACGGCTGGTACTGGACGGGCGACCTCTTCTTCCGGGACGCCGACGGATTCCTCTACTTCGCGGGCCGCACGGACGACCGCCTCCGGGTCGACAGCGAGAACCTGGCGGCCGCGGTGATCGAGAACATCCTGGCCCGGTGGTCCGACGCGGCGGCGGTCGCGGTGTACGCCGTCCCGGACGAGGTGGCGGGTGACCAGGTCATGGCGGCGCTGTCCCTCCGGGAGGGCGCGGTCTTCGACCCGGACGCCTTCGCGGCGTTCCTGTCCGCGCAGCCGGACCTGGGCACGAAGATGTCCCCGCGGTACATCCGGCTGGTCCCGACCATGCCCGTCACGGCGACGAACAAGATCCACCGCGCGGCCCTCCGCCGCGCGGGCTTCCGCTGCGGGGACCCCGTCTGGTTCCGGTCCCCGACCGACGGCTACCGCCCCTTGGACGAGCCCGCCCTGTCCACTCTGCTGGCGGCGTACGACTCCCAGGGCCGCCTGCCGCTCCTGGACCACTAGCGGGTGCGGCACCCCTGCCGGGCGCTCCGGCCCCACGCCTCAATCGCCGGCGGGGCTCAAGACCCGGAGCTCCGCCCCGCGCCCCGCGCCTCAAACGTCGGCGGGGCTGGGTTGTGCCCGCGAGGCTGAGGACCGGGGCTCCGCCCCGCGCCCCGCGCCTCAAACGCCGGCGGGGCTGGGTTGTGCCCGCGAGGCTGAGGACCGGGGCTCTGCCCCACGCCTCAATCGCCGGCGGCGCTGGGTTGTGCCCGCGGGGCTCAAGACCGGGGGCTCCGCCCCGAGCCCCCCGCCTCAATCGCCGGCGGGGCTGGGTATGGCTGCGCTCCGGACCGGTGCCTTCGGCGCGGGTACGCCCTCAAGCGCCGGGCGGGCTGGAATTGCCCTGCGGGCAATCCAGTCCCGCCGGGCACCATCCAGCCCCGCCGGCGTTTGAGGCGCGGGGGTCCGGGGGCCGGCCCCCCGGTAGCGGCGCCGCACCGGCGAGCCCCGCCGGGCACAACCCAGCCCCGCCGGCGTTTGAGGCGCGGGGGCTGGGGCGGAGCCCCAGGCGGTTGAGCCGCCGCCGGCGTATGAGGCGCGGGGCCGGGCGGAGCTCGGGGAACGGGGGAAGGGTGGGTAGGGGAACGGCTCCGCGCAGCGGCCGGGCGGCGACCGGGCAGCGGGTCGGGCGGAGGATCGGGCGGGGTAGGGCGGGGTAGGGCCAGGGATACCTCCGGACACCCCCTGGGGCCATGGTCCGGCCGGCCCCGGCCCGCCTAATTTGGTCCGCATGGACCACGACGACGCGCGCAGCCCCTGGCAGGCGATGGCCCGCGGCCGATACCTCCGCTCCGCATGGCCCTGGCGCGCCGCCGGCTATCTGGCCGGCGGGGTACTCACCGGCATCCCGGTCCTGCTCGCCCTCGTCCTCCTGACCGGCACCGGCATCCTGCTCATCGGGCTGCCCCTGCTCGGCCTGGCCGGACTACCCCTCGGCGCCGTCGAACGCCGCCGGCTGCGCCTCGTGGACCCCGACCCCGACCCCGACCCCGCCCCCAGCCCCCACCGCACCCCCGCCGAGCCCGGCCTCGCCGCCTGGGCCCGGCTGCGCTACCGCGAGCAGGCCACCTGGCGCGAGCTCGGCTACGCGCTCCTGCACGGCTTCCTGCTCTGGTGGGTGGACCTCTCCGCCCTCGCGGTCCTCCTCGGCGTCCCGCTCGTCCTCCTCACCACCCCGCTCCAGCTCGCCCTCGCCGGGGACGGCGAGGTCAAGGTGCTCAAGGTCTGGCTGGTCACCTCCGCTCCCGCCGCCTTCGCCTGCGCCGCCGCCGGGGCCGTGCTGCTCCCCGCGCTCCTCTATCCCCTCGGTGCCTTCGCCGGCGCCCGCGCCGCCCTCACCCGCGCGCTCCTCGCCCCCCGCGAGCGCGAACTCCGCGGCCGCCTCGCCGAGGTCACCCGCTCCCGCGCCCGCCTCGTCGACGCGTTCGAGGCCGAGCGCCGCCGGATCGAGCGCGACCTCCACGACGGCGCCCAGCAGCGGCTCGTCGCCCTCACCATGAGCCTCGGCCTCGCCCGCCTCGACGCCCCGCCCGGACCGCTCGCCGACCAGCTGGCCGCCGCCCACGACGAGGCCGGCAAGGTCCTCACCGAGCTGCGCGAACTGATCCACGGCATCCACCCCCAGGTGCTCACCGACTACGGGCTCACCGGCGCCCTCGCCGACGTCGCCGAGCGGTCCGCCCTCCCCGTCGACACCGACGCCATCGATCCCGGCCTGCCCCGCCTGCCCGAGTCCGTCGAGGCCGCCGCCTACTTCGGTGTCTGCGAGGCCCTCGCCAACATCGGCAAGCACAGCGGCGCCGCCCGCGCCGCGCTCACCGCCCGGCACACCGGCACCGCGCTGCTCATCGATGTACGGGACGACGGCCGCGGCGGCGCCGACCCGGCCGCCGGCAGCGGACTGACCGGACTCGCCGACCGGATCGCGGTCCTCGATGGCACACTGACGATCACCAGCCCGCCCGGCGGGCCGACCGTCCTGAGCCTGGAGATCCCGTGCCCGGTGAGTCCCTGAGAGTCGTCCTCGCCGAGGATGGAGTGCTGCTGCGCGAGGGCCTCGTCGGCCTGCTGACGCGTTTCGGCCACCGGGTGGAGGCCGCCGTGGGCGATGCGGACGGGCTGCGCGCCGCCGTCGCCGAACACGCGCCGGACATCGTCGTCACCGACGTACGGATGCCCCCCGGCTTCACCGACGAGGGACTGCGCGCCGCCGTGGAGCTCCGGGCCGCCCGCCCCGCCCTCCCGGTACTGGTGCTCAGCCAGTACGTGCAGCGCTCGTACGCGGCCGACCTGCTGGACTCGGGCGACGGCAGCGGCGTCGGCTACCTGCTGAAGGACCGCGTCGGGCAGGTGGAGCAGTTCCTCGACGCGGTGGTCACCGTGGCCGGCGGCGGCACCGTGGTGGACCCGGAGGTCGTACGCCAGCTGCTGCGCCGGCGGCGCGATCCGCTCTCTGCGCTGACCCCGCGCGAGCGGGAGGTGCTGGGCCTGGTCGCGGAGGGGAAGTCCAACGGAGCCATCGCCCGGGACCTGGTGGTGTCCGAGGCAGCCGTCGGCAAACACATCGGGAACATCCTGGGAAAGCTCGACCTGCCGCCCGCCGAGGAGACCCACCGCCGGGTGCTGGCGGTCCTCGCGTACCTCCGCGGCTGATGGTTTTGAGCACCCCTGAGGACCAGGTAGTATTTTCTCTGTCAGCAGGCGCCGCTAGCTCAGTTGGTTAGAGCAGCTGACTCTTAATCAGCGGGTCCGGGGTTCGAGTCCCTGGCGGCGCACCTGTCCTTCGGGCGGTTTCCGGTTCACCGGGAACCGCCCGAAGTGTTTTCCCCGACGTTTTCCGGGCCGACGCCCGCCGGAGCGTCGGCGCCCCGAGCGCTACAGCGTGAGCGACAGCAGCAGCGGCGCGGCCTTGCGGTTCAGCACCTCCGCCGCGGCACGCAGCCGGTGCGCGTGCTCGACCGGCATCGACAGGGCCAGGCAGCCCACCGAGGCCCCGGCCGTGATCGGGACGGCCGCGCAGACGGTGCCCACGGCGTACTCCTGGAGGTCCAGGACGGGCACGGTGGCCGGCTGGGCGTCCAGCTTGGAGAACAGGATCCGCTCGTTCACGATCGTCTTCGACGTGAGCCGCGCGATCTTGTGGCGGGACAGGTGGTCGCGCCGCCCGTTCAGGTCGAGCTGCGTCAGCAGGCACTTGCCGACCGCGCTGGCGTGCGCGGCGGAGCGGAAATCGACCCACTCGTGCACCTTCGGGGTACGCGGGCTGTCCGCGAACTGCGTGATCCTGACCTCGCCGTCCACGTACCGGCTGATGTAGACGGCCGCGCCGACCGAGTCCCGCAGCCGGTCCAGCGTCTCCTGCAGCTTGTCCGTCAGGGCCTGCTGCCGGTCGACGCCGGAGCCGAGCAGGACGAGGGAATCGCCTATGGCATAGGCGCCGTCGGACACCTGCAGTACGTATCCCTCCCGGCGCAGCATGAGCAGCATCGGGGCGAGATGGACTGCGGGCAGGCCGGTCTCACGCGCGATCTGCACGTCGGTCACACCGCCGGTGTGCCGTGCGATCGTTTCGAGTACGCGTAGTGCGTACTGCACCGAGTGGAACGGCGCGGTCGGCTCGGGCTTCAGCGCCACGGTTTCCCCCTACCAGGTTGTTACCGCTTGCCCTACCACGATAGCCATCAAGAGGCCCATGTGGAGCGCCTGTTGGGGAGATTGATGGCTCAATCATTGCCTCCTGCCTGGGTCTACGCCGCTGGCATATGCCATGGTCACGGGCGTCGCCCCGGTGTGCCGGGAATGCCCGGCGTCCGGCCATGGTTCGAATTCCTCGTACGGTGCCGTACGGGCGTCGTACGGACGTGAGAGCGAGACGGGAGCGACGATGAGTGACGCCGGGGACGCCAGGGACGCCGATCAGGACGCCGGTCGGCAGGAGGGCCGCGACGGGATCCGCGGCACCGCGCGGGGGCGGGCGCCCGTACCGCTCTCGGTCCTGGACCTCGTCACCGTGGGCGCCGGCAGCACCGCCCACGCCTCCCTGCGCACCAGCGTGGAGATCGCCCGGCTCGCCGAGTCCCGCGGCTACCACCGCCACTGGGTCGCCGAACACCATTCCATGCCCGGGGTCGCCAGCTCCTCCCCGGCCGTGATCCTGGCCCACCTCGCCGCGCACACCTCCCGCATCCGGCTCGGTTCGGGCGGGATCATGCTGCCCAACCACGCCCCGCTCGCCGTCGCCGAGCAGTTCGGCACCCTGGAGGCGCTCGCCCCGGGGCGGATCGACCTCGGACTCGGCCGGGCGCCGGGCACCGACGGGCGCACGGCCGCCGCGCTGCGCGGGCCCGGGCGGCTCGACGAGGCCGCGGAGGAGTTCCCCCGGCAGCTCGCGGAGCTCACCCGGTTCCTCGACGACGACTTCCCCGACGGGCACCCGTACGCCCGCGTGCACGCCGTACCGGGCCCGGTGCAGGGTCCCGTCGGGCGGCCGCCGCTGTGGCTGCTCGGCTCCTCCGGCTTCAGTGCCCGCCTCGCGGGCGAGCTGGGCCTGCCCTTCGCCTACGCCCACCACTTCTCGGCGGCCGGCACCCTGCCCGCGCTCGACCTCTACCGGCAGAGCTTCCGCCCCTCGGCCGTCCTGGACGCCCCGTACGCCGTCATCGGCGTCTCGGCGCTGGCCGCCGACACCGAGGCGGAGGCGCGCGCCCAGGTGCTCACGGGCGCGCTGTCGATGCTGCGGCTGCGCAGCGGGCGGCCCGGGCTGGTCCCGACGCCGCAGGAGGCGGCGGCGTACCCCTTCTCCCCGCTGGAGCGGGAATTCGTGGACGGCTGGCTCGCGAACATCGTCCACGGGACCGCCGACGAGGTCCGCGCCGGGCTCGACGACCTCGCCGGGCGGACGGGCGCGGACGAGCTGATGCTGACCGCCAACGCCCACAGCGGGGCGGCCAGGTTGCACTCCTACGGGCTCGTCGCAGATGCGTACGGGATGCCGGCGGCGGGCTCGGACCGGACCTGACCGCATACGAACGGGGTTTGGCTGGTTCGTTGCCGAAACCTTGCCGGAGCATGGCCTAAGGGATCCTTAAACCGCTCGTCACCCGGGGTGGCGAGCGGTTTTTGACGCGCGCTCAGGTCTCTGACGAGGGCGTTTGGCCCTTCAGTGGTCTAGTCCTTCTTTGGTCCAAACCATTGACTGGGGTGCGGAGTGATCGCTATCTCTTCTCTCACCTGAAGCTGATGCCCTCCCCTCCCACCCCCCGGAGGCAGTTCATGCACATCCGTAAACCCCTCATCGCGGCCGCCGCCACGGCCGCGCTGGCAGCCGGAGCGCTCGCCTCCTTCGCGGGATTCGGCACCGCCCAGGCCGCCGACGCCTCCGCCACCGTCAGCGCGGGCGGCGTGAAGATCGCCTACTACGACCAGTGGAGCGTGTACGGGAACGCCTTCTACCCCAAGCACCTCGACACCCGCGGCATAGCGGGCAAGCTGGACGTCATCAATTACTCGTTCGGCAACATCCACCCCACCGACCTCACCTGTTTCGAGGCGAACAAGGCGGCGGGTGACGACAACAACCCCAACGCCGGTGACGGCGCGGGCGACTCGTACGCCGACTACCAGAAGTCCTTCGGCGCGGCGGACAGCGTCAGCGGGGTCGCCGACACCTGGAACCAGCCGATCGTCGGCGTCTTCAACCAGTTCAAGCAGCTGAAGGCCAAATATCCGCACCTGAAGATCAACATCTCGCTGGGCGGCTGGACGTACTCGAAGTACTTCCACAACGCGGCGCTCACCGACGCCAGCCGCAAGAAGTTCGTCTCCTCCTGCATCGACCAGTACATCAAGGGCAACCTGCCGGTCGAAGGCGGCTACGGCGGCGCGGGCACGGCGGCCGGGATCTTCGACGGCATCGACATCGACTGGGAGTACCCCGGCTCTTCCGGCGGCCACCTCGGCAACAACTACGGCCCCGAGGACAAGGCCAACTACACGCTCCTGCTCAAGGAGTTCCGTACGCAGCTCGACGCCTACGGCGCGGCCAACGGCGGCAAGAAGTACCTGCTGACCTCGGCGCTCCCGGCCGGCCAGGACAAGATCAAGTACATCGAGACCGACAAGATCGGTCAGTACCTCGACTACGCCAACATCATGACGTACGACATGCACGGCGCCTGGGACGGCGACGGGCCGACGTACCACCAGTCCCCGCTCCAGCCCTCGGCGGGCGACCCGACCGACCCGATCGCGCCGGGCACCGAGAAGTACAGCATCGACAACGCGATCGACTCCTGGATCGACGGCAACGCGGCCTACGGCATCGCGGGCGGCTTCCCGGCCAACAAGCTGACCCTGGGCTACGAGTTCTACTACCGCGGCTGGAAGGGCGTTCCGGCGGGCACCACGAACGGCCTCGCCCAGTCCGCCACCGGCGCCTCCGGCGCCCGGCCCACCAGCCAGCAGGCCGGCATCGCGCTGTACAAGGAGCTCGGCGGGATCGTCGACAACCCGGCGACCACCTTCTGGGACGACCAGGCCAAGGCCTCGTACTTCTACAAGGACGGCGAGTTCTTCACCGGCCTGAACCAGCGGTCCGTCCAGGCCCGCGTCGACTACGGCAAGCAGCGCGGCCTGGCCGGCGCGATGATGTACTCCCTGCTCGGCCTGGACAACAACACCACGCTGCTGAACCAGATCTCGGACGCCCTCGGCGGCAGCACGCAGCCGCCGGTCACTCCCACGCCCACCGCGACGCCGACGGCGACCGCGACCCCGACCGCCACGCCCACGACCACCCCGCCGACCGGCTGCGGCTCGACCCCGGCGTACGTCGCGGGCACGGTCTACACCGGCGGCAGCGAGGTCTCGTACAACGGGCACAAGTGGAAGGCCCAGTGGTGGACGCAGAACGAGACGCCGGGCACCACCGGTGAATGGGGTGTCTGGAAGGACCTCGGCGCCTGCTGAACTCCCCCCACCCCGCGCCGAGCGACGGCCTGCCCCGCCCCCTCAGACCAGAGGGTGCGGGGCAGTTCCGTCGGACGGCGCGGGCGCGGGGGCAGCGGGCGCGGCGGCAGAGGCCGTAGTGGCAGCCGTGGCAGCGGTGGCGGCCGGAGCAGCAGCGGCAGCGGCGGCGGCCGCCACCTGGCGGTCGATCATGCGGGCGATCACGTCCGGGGCCACCGCGCGGGAGTAGAGCCAGCCCTGTCCCGTGTCGCAGCCGACGCGGCGCAGCCGGGCCGCCTGCCCGGCGGTCTCCACGCACTCCGCCGTCACCGTCAGGCCCAGCCGGTGCGCGAGCTGGACCAGCGCCTCGACGATGGTCTCGTCGGCCGGGTTCGGGTGGGTTCCCTCCTCGTAGCGGAAGCCCCGTACGAAGGAGCCGTCCAGCTTCAGTACGGAGACCGGCAGCCGGCTGAGGTAGGCCAGGTTCGAGTACCCGGTGCCGAAATCGTCGATCGCGATCCGCACCCCCATGTCGCTCAGCGCCTGGAGGGCCTGGAGCGGCCGGCCCGCCGAGCCCATCACGGCCGACTCGGTCAGCTCCAGCTGGAGCAGCTGCGGCGCCAGCCCCGTCTCGGCCAGGATCTCCGCGACATCGCCCACCAGGTCCGAGTCCCACACCTGCCGCACCGCGACGTTGACGGACACGAAGACCGGGGAGTCGCTGGGCTGCTCGATCTGCCAGCGCCGCGCCTGCCGGCAGGCCGTGCGCAGCACCCACTGCCCCAACTGGACGATGGATCCGTCCTCTTCCGCAATTCCGATGAACCGATTCGGCGTGAGCGTGCCGAACTGCGGGTGGTTCCAGCGCACCAGGGCCTCCACCCCGCGCACCGATCCGCTCTCCAGGTCGACCAGCGGCTGGTACTCCAGCTCGAACTCCCCCCGTTCGACGGCCGGCCGGAGGGTGGAGCTGAGCGCCTGCCTCGTCATGCGGTGCGCGTTGCGCTCCGGGTCGAAGAGGGTCCAGCGGGCCTTGCCGTCCGCCTTCGCCCAGTACAGCGTCGTGTCGGCGGCCTGCATCAGCCCGGTCGCCGAGGTCCCGGCCGTCGCCCGCTCCACCACCCCGATCGACGCGGAGACCGACAGCCGCTGACCGGCCAGGTCGAACGGCTCCTGGACGGAGGCCAGCACGCTGCGCGCCAGGTCCGCGAGCTGCTCGGTGCCGGTGGAGTCCTCGACGAGCAGGGCGAACTCGTCGCCCCCGAGCCGCGCCACCAGGTGCCCGCTCGTGCGCCCGTACCCGGACTGGTCGGCGCACTGGGTCAGCCGGGCGGCGACGGCGGCCAGCAGCCGGTCGCCGACCCGGTGGCCGAGCGTGTCGTTGACCGCCTTGAACCCGTCGAGGTCCAGGTAGCACAGCCCGATCCGGCCGGTGCCGCCGCCGTGGTCGTACGAGTCCGCCTCCAGGGCGGCGGAGAGCCGCTCGAAGAACAGCGCCCGGTTGGGCAGCCGGGTGACCGGGTCGTGCATCTGGAGGTGCCGCAGGCGCGCCTGGAGGTCGCGCCGGTCGCTGATGTCGGCGACGGACAGCAGGACGTCGCCGGTCCCGGGTACGGGCCCCAGGGTGACCTCGGTCCACAGCGAATGCCCGTCGGGGTGTTTGAGGCGGCGGGTGCAGCGCAGCCGGGCCTGCCGCCCGCGGAGCACCTCCTGGTACGCGGCCCAGGTGCGGGCCTCGGCGGCCAGGTCCACCAGATCGGCGGCGCACCGGTGGACGAGGGCGTGGGGCTCGGCGCCGAGCAGGCCGGCGAAGGCCTGGTTGGCGGCGACGACGTAGCCGTCGCGGTCGACGACGGCCATGGGGAGGTGGGCCGCGTTGAACGCGGCCCGGTAGTCGCGCCGTTCGGACTCGTCGCGCGACGGGGCTCGCGACGGGCTTGCCGTCGCCGACACTGCCGCGTGACGCTCCGTAATGGCCGATCGGATGCTGTCGGCCGCCGAACCGGTTCCTTCTGAGGTTCCGCTCACCGTTGGCTCCCGCAGTGCTCGTGAGTGTCCGTGCAGGAAAGTGTGCCGATCATAGAGGCTGCCGGGAGGCCCCATCCAGCGGCGTCGCCGCGCGAGGGGCGGGAGTTCGGCGTGATGACGGATTGGCGGCCGAAGCGCGCGCGATCGTTTCTGCGCGGCTCTGAGCGTGCGGAGACGGCTGCTGATCTCGCGTGATCGGTCGTGACGTTCTGTAGGCAGTCGCGTGAATCCCGGGGGTCACCGGCTTGCCGTATTGCTCACTCGTGTGGGGCAGCGGAACAGGGCATTAGTAAGACAAGCGCCTCAAGGTGGACGAGATGGTACGAATCCACCACCGGAGGTCGATGTGCCGCGACAGGAGACACCCGGGGGAGTGGAACGCTCCCGCATCCGAAGCGCGGCGGCGGCGCTCACCTCCCTGACGGCGCTCGCCGCCATGTCGCTCGTCGCGGGACCCGCGGTGGCCGAACCCGGGTCCGGGCCCTGCGCGCTGACCCGTACCGACGCCCACCACTCGCTGGGCCTCGACTCGTGGAACCGCGCCTACCCGAGACCCGAGCGCACCCTCAACGCGGTCATGGTCTTCCTCTCCTTCCCCGACCACCGGACCACCCTGCGGCCGGAGGAGATCGCCGGCGACTACTTCCCCGCGACCAGCGACTTCTTCGAGAAGGCCTCGTACGGTCGCTTCAACCTGGTCCCGCACCCGCAGAAGCAGTGGATCCGGATGCCCAAGCCGTCCGTCGCGTACGGGATACACCGCGACTGGGCCCCCGAGGACCGGGCGGCGTACCTGCGGGACGCGGTGGCCGCCGCCGACCCCGGGGTGGACTTCGCCAAGTACGACGTCGTCTACTTCGTCGCCGACCCGGACGCGCCCGGGGTGGACTCGGACGCCACGAAGGTCGTCAACTTCGACCGTCCGATCCGCGCCGACGGCACGGACCTGCGGCGGATCGTCACCGTCTTCGAGCGGCATCCGCCGGACCGCAACGTGCTCGCCCACGAGACCGGGCACGTCTTCGACCTGCCCGACCTCTACCACCGGCCGACGGACGGCAAGGGCGACTGGGACACGTACGTCGGCGACTGGGACGTGATGGGCAGCCAGTTCGGGATGTCCCCGGACCTCTTCGCCTGGCACAAGTGGAAGCTGGGCTGGCTGGAGGCCGCTCAGGTGGACTGCGTGCAGTCGGGCTCCTCGCTGCACACCCTGCTGCCGCTGGCGGAGGCCCCGGCGACGGGCGGTACGGGCGGGACCCGGCTCGCGGTGGTCCGTACGGGCCCCGGCAGCGCGATCGCCGTCGAGGCGCGGGGCTCCGCCGGCAACGACGGGGACACCTGCACGGAAGGGGTCCTGGTCTACCGGGTCCGCAACGAGGCGGCCTCGGGCGGCGGCCCGATCGAGGTCCTGGACGCCCATCCGTCGACGGAGGCGTGCTGGGACCGCTCGGTGTACCCGCCGCTGGCGGACGCGCCGCTGGAGGTGGGCGAGACGTACACCGTTCCGGGGGAGCGGATCACCATCGAGGTGGCGGACCGGACCCGGTCGGGCGCGTACACGGTGAAGATCACGACGTGACGGAGGGGACGGAGGGGATACGAAGAAGGCCCCCACTCGATGAGTGGGGGCCTTCCTCCGTCTGTGCGCCGCCAGGGACTCGAACCCCGGACCCGCTGATTAAGAGTCAGCTGCTCTAACCAACTGAGCTAGCGGCGCCTGCTGACGTCGTAGACATTAGCATCCGGATCCGCGGAACGAAAAATCGATATCCGCAGCTCGGGCGGCGCGGACGAAGGCCCAGAGGAGGGCCTCGGGTCCGGGCAGCCAGGGCAGGCGCGCGTCGGGGGCGACCAGCCAGCGCGAGGGGCCGGGGGTGCCGGTCAGCGGCGGCACGGTGACGGCGTCGCCGAGTCCGTGGCACAGCGGCGCCGGGACGGTACGGGAGCCTCCCCACTCCTCCCACGCCAGCAGGGCGGGCAGCCGGTGGGCGGTGCCGGCGGCCGCGAAGAGCAGCATGCGGCCGCGGTGCACGGCGACCGGGCCGGAGCCCGGACCCTGGGCCCGGAGCAGGTCCACGATGCGGCGGCCGAGGACGACCGGGACGTTGACGACGTCGAAGGCGTTCCCGCAGGGCAGCACGGCCGGCGCGGTGGGCCGGGCCTCCCAGGCCGCGAGCGTGCTCCGCGGGTGGGCGCACGCGGAGACGAGCCAGGCGGCGCCCTGCGGGGTGACGTGGGTCGCGGGCGCGGTGCGTACGTCGTGGGCGGGGCAGCCGGCGGCGGTCGTCAGGGTTGTCATATGCCCAGGTGTACTGGGCGTAACGGGCCGGTTTCCTGGAGTTAGCGGAAACCGGGACAGGATGGGTGTTGCTGGGGTATGTTCCGCCGGTCCGCTGCCAGTCCGCTGCGCTTGGCCGTGCGGGTGTCGGCGGGTGCCGCGCCGTTGTGGGGGGCTTCGCCCCCGAACCCCCGCGCCTCAAACGCCGGCGGGGCTGGACTTGGCCGGTGCCGCGCTGCCTGCGCGCAGCGCAAGCTCGGCCCCGCCCTGCGCCGCGCGCACCCGCAGGCTGACGTCGGCCCAATCCAGCCCCGCCGGCATTTGAGGCGCCGCCGGAGGCAGCAGGAAGCCCCGCCGGCGATTGAGGCGTGGGGGTCCCCCCGGATGGAGTCTGGGGGAGGTCCGGGGTGGAGCCCCGGGAGCTTGCGCGGCCGCCCGGGCGGGATTTCTCAGAGGGTGTCCGGGCCTCGTTGGAGGGATTCGCCGAACTCGATCATCTTGCGGGCGTAGTCCTCTGTCCACTCCGCCTGTTCGGCGATCACCGCCGGCGAGAGCCGGTCGAACCGCCGCGGGTCCGCCAGCTGCGCCGCCGCAAGGGCCTGGAACTCCACCGCCCGATCCTGCGCCGCTCTGAAGGCCAGCGTCAGCTCGGTCGCACGGGCCAGCAGCTCGCGAGGGTCCTCGATCGACTCCAGGTCGAAGAAGTGCTCCGGGTCCGTGGCGGCCTCCGAGGGCTCGAAGAGCAACGGCGCGGGCCGCAGCCTCCGCTCGGTCCGCTCGGGCTCTGCCATGCGCGTCCTCCTGCTGCGTGCGAAATCCTTCCGGGCCACCGTCCATTGTCCAACGCCGCGCAAGAGCGCACAGCGGCCGGGTGGAACACCCGTACGGCCGATGAGGTGCGGGAGGAGGCCGACGGGCCCAGTGGCGGGGGAGTCGACCACGTGATCGGCCGCGGGGTGTTCCCTCGGCGGTCCGTCACACCGTGACGGCCTCCGCGGCGCGGCGCGCGGCCAGCTCCGCCACGTCGTCGAGCACGCCGGCCAGCTCACCCGCGAGCCCCTCCGGCGCGGTGAACCCCTCCGGCCCGACCAGCCCGGAGATGCCGGGGATCGCGACGGACCGCTCGGCGGGCCGCATGCCGAGCCGGTTGAGCACGGGCAGCAGCATCTCGGCGGCCGGGGCGCCGCCGGTGGGGCCGGCGCTGTAGCTGACGAGGCCGACCGGCTTGTCCCGCCACTCGCTGTAGAGGAAGTCGATGGCGTTCTTGAAGGGCGCGGTGAAGCCGCCGTTGTACATCGGCAGGACGAAGAGGAAGGCGTCCGCGGAGTCGACCAGGGCGCTCCAGTCGCGGGTGTGCTGGTGGGTGTAGACGCCGGTGGAGGCGTACTCCGGCTCGTCCAGGAAGGGCAGCGCGATCTCGGCGAGGTCGACGGGCGTGACCTCGAAGCCGCCCCGCGCGCGGACCTGCTCGGTGACCCACCGGGACAGCGGGCGTCCGGCGGACGTGGGGCGGGTGGCGGCGGAGATGACGTGCAGGCGGGTCATAGGAGTGGGCTCCCCGTTCGGTGCGGTTGTTGATGTGTCACCTATAAAACCCGCGAGTGCGTGACATGTCAACCAGATAGGTGATGTGTCATCAATCTGATTAGAGTGCCCCCATGACCGCACCCGAGCCCCGCTGGCTCACCGAGCCCGAGATGGACGCCTGGTACGCCTGGCGGCGGATGTTTCCCCTGGTCAACGCCGGGATCGCGCGCGACCTCAACCAGGACAGCGGCCTCTCCGAAGCCGACTACGACGTCCTGTCGGTGCTCGGCTCCACGGAGGGCCACCGCATGCGGATCAGCGCCCTGGCGGTCCTGATGCAGTGGTCGCGCAGCCGACTGTCCCACCAGCTCACCCGTATGGAGCAACGGGGCCTGGTCCGCCGTGAGGAGGTACCGGCCGACGCCCGGGGCGCGGAGGTGGTCCTGACCGAGGCCGGCCTGGGCACGATCACCTCGGCGGCCCCCCTCCACGTGGAGTCCGTACGCCGCCACCTCATCGACATCCTGACCCCGGAGCAACTGCGCACCCTCGCCGAGGTGGGCGAGGTCCTGCGCACCCGCATGGGCATCGAGCGGAAGGCCTAGGAGGGCTGGCGGGGCCTCGATCGCGCTGCCAGAGCGGGCGGGGATTTCAGTGCCTCTTGAGTGAGACCCACGCGCCCTGCCCACCTAGAGGCGCATGGGGTCCCGAATCACCCTTGCCTTATGGTCGCCACCGGACGCGGTGGTTCGACCAGAAGTCCCACGTGGCCATCATCGCCTCCCAGCCGTCCGGGAACTTGACCGTCACCCCCAGCTGAACCGGCTCCGTCGAGGGGTGGTCGTCCAGGAGTTCCGCTATGCCCGCCCGGGCCACGACCACGCAGGCGTGCCGGTGGCGGGAGGCCAGCACGCACAGGCGGCCCGTCTCCAGGTGGAAGGCCGTCGCGTCCGGGCGGCCCGACAGGGGGTGGAGCACCACGGTCAGGTCGTACTCGCGGCCCTGGAGGCGGTTCGCGGTGTCCACGGTCACCCCGGTGACGCCCAGCGAGGCCAGGGCCGCACGGATCGCGGCCGCCTGGTCGCGGTGGGCGGTGCCCACCGCGATGCGGTCGGCCGTCAGCGGAGCCGGCCCCGAGGACTGCTCGTCGGAGGTCACCGCCCCGCGGTCCAGGGCCCGGCGGACCACCAGGGCCACCGCGTGGACCGCCTCCGGGTCGGTGCGCGGGGTGTGCCGCGCGGGCAGTTCCAGCAGGCCCCAGCCCGCTTCGGCGGCCTCGTCCAGGACCCGGTCGGGGCCCGACCCGTCCGAGGGGACGCCGTACGAGAGCCGCCGCTCGCCCGGGCCCGTACCGCTGCGGAACTGCGTGTACGGGTAGAACGCCCGCGAGACCAGCGGCGCGGCCGTCGCAGGGAGTCGCCAGGACACCGGCAGCCGGTGCTGCGGCAGCTGCGGGTTGTGGGCGAGCAGGGTGGTCACCGCCGAGGCGGACGGGTCGTAGGACAGGCCCGCCCACTGCTCCGCGCCCACCACGCTGAAGGGGTCCAGCTGCCCCGGGTCGCCCACGAACAGCGCCCGGTCGAACAGCCCGGCCACGGCCAGCAGCGCGTCGGAGCGCATCTGGTACGCCTCGTCGACGATCGCGTGCTCCCAGGGCTCGGCGTCCTTGACGAAGGCCCACTTCGCCGCCGTGGAGATGGTGATCGGCAGCTCCGCGAGATCCCCGGGCTTGGCGGAGAGCGTCACCGAGGGCAGCTCGCGCAGCGCGGGGTCGTAGGCGTCCCCGTCGCTGCTGTGCAGCCGGCCCACCTTCAGCTCCGGGTCCTTGTCGGCGAGCCGCAGCACCAGGTCGTCCACCTGCGCGTTGGTCTGTGCCACCACCATCAGCCGGCGCCCGGCCGCGGCGAGCTCCCGGGCCGCCCGGACGACGAGCGTGGACTTGCCGGCCCCGGGCGGGGAGTCGACGACCACGCCCCGCTCGGTCCCGTGCAGGGTGTCGTGCAGGATGGCGGCGGTCGCCTGGGCGGCCGCGGCCCCCGGGTCGAAGGAGTTCACAGCACGTCCTCGGCGGTCACGGGGTCGGGCAGTGCGGGCGCGGTCAGGTGTCCGGGCGGGCCGCCGTGCGTCCACGGGGTCTGCTCCGGGTCCGGGAGCTTCGGGCCGCCGCGCGCGTCGTGCTCGAAGAGCGTCCAGCACACCCGGTCGCCCTTCTCCGGTACCGAGCCCGGCTCCGGATCCCTGCCGCGGCCCATCTTGTCCAGCAGCCGCAGCACGAGCTGCCCGTCCTCCTCGTAGCGTACGAAGGCGGCGGACTGCGGGCGACCGTCCAGCGAGCGGAACACCTTCCCGCCGCCGCCCTCCGCGAGCTGCGGCCGGTCCTCCGTGGCCACCGTCACCAGCGGGCGCGGACTCGGCCGCTTCGACTCCGTCCACTCCATCACCACCTCGGTGACCTCACCGGCGAAGGCCTCGCCCGTCAGCCGCCGGCCCGCCATCACCAGGGGGTCGTCCAGCGCCTCCTGGGCGTCGAGCCGCACCTGCTCGGTCTCCCGCGTGGCCAGCTTCTGCGCCGCCGTCACCGCGTCGTCGCGGCGCGGCTGCGGGGGCTCGCCCGCCCGCACCCGGTCCCGGTGGCCGGTGTACGACCAGCGGTCGCGCGTCCAGCGCTCGTCCGCGCGCTCGCCCGGCGGCAGGCCGCGGAGCAGGTCGATCGCCTCCCACGTCATCCACCAGGTGCTCGACATCTGGGACACGACCAGCCGGCGCACGGTCTCCTCGGCCGTCCGCACCTCGCGGTCGTCGTCCTCGGGCCGGGCCGCCAGGGCCGCGCGCGCCGCGTCGTAGCGGGCGATCGCCGGGGCCAGCAGCTTGTTGTCGAAGGCCGGGTCCGTCGCCGGACCGGCCGGCGGGCACAGCAGCTGGCCGTCCCTGTCGCGGCCCAGCTCCGCCTGGAACGCAGCCTCGGCCCCCGACCGGCCCTCCGGCGGGTCGATCCAGCCCAGCAGCGCGCCGAGGTGCTGGTCCTCCAGGTTGCTCTGGCCGGTCGCCCAGTGCCGGGACAGCAGGTCCGTCGCCGACAGCAGCATCGAGGACCCGGGCACCCGCGAGCGCTCGGCGAGGTGGGTGAACCAGCGCCCGAGCATCGGCACCCGCGCGGGCGCCGGATACGGATTCTCCGGATCCTCCTCGGCCGTCCGCCGGAACCGCATCGACCGCCCGAGCAGCCGCACGTACTCGATGCCCGCCCGGCTCGGCACGATCAGCTGCGGCGCGTCCACGCACAGCTCGGTCTCGACCTTGACCCTCTTGCCCGTCTCCGGGTCGGTCTCGCTGCGCTCGGCCGGTTCCACGGCGTCCGCGTACGCGTCGATGTGGGCCAGCACATGGACCGCCAGGTCGGCGAGGAACGTCCAGCGCAGGTCCCGGTCGCGCGGCTGGGGTATCACGAACACCCGCGGCTCGTGCCGGTCGGTCCCGACCATCGCGCCCAGCGGAGCCCCGGCCTCACCGGCCGTGGTCAGCGGCACGAAGACCATCGGCGTCTCGCCCAGGTGGCGGTGCCGGACGGTCGCGAGCGGCTGGGCGCGGCCCGCGCGGACGGCCTCCAGCCGGGCCAGGGTGCTCAGCAGGGGCATTCGGGGGCCTCCGGGACGTGGTGCGGAGGAGGAGCGGCGGCGCACTCCAGCGCCTCGGTGCGCAGCCGGGCCGCGCGGTGCAGGGCATCGGCGGTCGGATCCTCGGCGCAGCCCTTCCCGGCGGCCGCCGCGAGGGCCGCCTCGACGGTGGTCAGCGCGCCCAGCTCACCCCGTACGGAACGGCCCAGCGCGGTCACCTCGTCCGCTGCGCGGGCCTGCTCCCGGCAGTGGAAGGCCAGCTCGCAGGCGGCCAGGCACTCGGGGGCGTAGGCGGCGTCCACCGCGGAGACGGCTTCGGCCAGCTCCTCGGCGGTGCGCGCCGGGTCGAAGCTCAGCCCCTCGGGCAGCGCCGCGGCCAGTTCCTCGACCCGGGTCAGCCGGTCCAGCTGGCGCCGGGTCACGGAGCGCTCGCGGCGGATGTCGACGGGCGCGGCGGTGGGCAGGTTGGAGAAGTCCTTGGGGCAGACCAGCAGCACCGTGTGCCCGACCTCGGCGCCGGCCAGCTTCTCGGCGGTCTTCTCCAGGGCCAGCACGTAGACGGCGGCCTGGCGGGCGGCGGCGCCCACCTTCGCGGCGTCGGCGGCCCCGTCGATCATCGGGAAGGACTTGATCTCCACGACGGTCCAGCGGCCGTCGGGATGCACGACGACGGCGTCCGGCTCCAGATAGGCGGGGGAGCCGGCCACCTCCAGGGCCAGCATCGGGTGGTCCAGCAGGGTCCAGGCCCCGGTGCCGCGCCCGGTGGTCGTGGCCTCGCGCAGGGCGAGCGCGGTCCGCGCGGCGCGGCCCTCGGGGCCGGCGGCGGTCAGGTCGGGGACGTGGGCGGCCGGGCCGGGGGGCTCGGACCCGGCGCCGAGGTGCTCGTACACCAGCCGCAGCAGTTCGGCCCCGCCGTCGCCCTTGACCTTGGCCTCGAAGGAGTTCCCGCGGACGATGGCGAACTGCGACTGCCCGAAGGGGGCGGGGGAGCCGAGGGCCGAGGCGAGGGCGGTCTTGTCCACGCCGGCGCCGTCGAGCAGGGCGCGTCTGCCGCAGCCGGGGTTGGCGGCGAGGGCCGCCAGCGCCCGGGCGTCGAGCGGGCGGGGCGGCACGGCCGGACCGCGCAGGCCGGCGAGCCGCTGCCGCAGTGTCGTCTGCGGAGCGCTGCTGGGCGGGTAGGAGCTCACGGGCGGAAGTGTCCCATCCGCCACTGACAATCGTGGACTTACGGCGGAAAGCGGCGGTGAGCTGCCCGCCGTTCATGTGTTGGATGATGTACGGACGACGGAATCAGCGTAAAAGCGCGCGAACTCTGACAAAACCGTACCGGGAGAACTCACATGGCCCCCCGCATCCTGCTGGCCCGCCACGGCCAGACGGCGTGGTCCCAGCTCGGCAAGCACACCGGACGCACGGACGTGCCCCTGCTGGAGGAGGGCAAGCGGGGGGCGGAGCTGCTCGGCGAGCGGCTGGCCCGCGACCCGTGGAAGGGCCTGCCCGGGGTCGAGGTCCGCACCAGTCCGCTGGTCCGCGCGAGCGAGAGCTGCGACCTGGCGGGCTTCGGCGTCCAGGCGGAGCCGTGGGACGCGCTGATGGAGTGGGACTACGGGGACTACGAGGGCATGACGCCGGCCGAGATCCAGGCGGTCCGGCCGGGCTGGCTGATCTGGCGGGACGGGGTTCCGGGCGGCGAGTCCGTCGCCGATGTCGCGGCGCGGGCGGACGAGGTGGTCGCGTGGGCGCGGTCGGCGGAGCGCGACGTCCTCGTCTTCGCGCACGGGCACATCCTGCGGACGCTGGCCGCGCGCTGGCTCGGCTTCGAGGCCTCCTTCGGCGCCCGGATCCGGCTGGAGCCGACCTCGCTGTCGGTGCTCGGCTGGGCGTACGGAGCCCCTGCGCTGGAGCGCTGGAACGACACCGGTCACCTCGACGCGTAGCCGGGCGCGGCCGCCAGGCCTGCCGGCCCCGCTGCGCGGCCCTTCCGGGCGCTGCCCGAACCCGCGCCTCGATCGCCGGCACGGCTCAAAGACCGGGGCTCCGCCCCGCACCCCGCGCCTCAAACGCCGGCGGGGCTGGGTTGGGCCTGGCGGGGTCAGGGTCGGGGTGCGGCCCCGTGCCTGGCGCCTCAAACGCCGGCGGGGCCGGGTTGGGCCTGGCGGGGTCAGGGTCGGGGTGCGGCCCCGTGCCTGGCGCCTCAAACGGCGGCGGGGCTGGATTTGGCTGATGCCGGCACGGCGGGGCGCGAGCCGGCCCCGCCGGCAGTGGTGCGTCAGGCGGTCGCGTGTCGGGTGAGGAACGCGCCCACGCGGGGTGAGGGCTGGTGGGGGACCAGGGCGCGGGCCGTGTCCGAGAGCATGGACCGGACCCGGGTGGACTGGACCTCGGTCAGGAGGTCCAGCACCCGGCCGCCCGCCCAGGCGGCCTCGTCGGGGGCTCCCGCGTGGGCCAGGTCACCGGCGAGTTCGGCGGTGTAGAGGGCCACGTTCCGGGCGAAGTGCGGATCCTGGAGGTCGGCGGCGCGCCGGGCGTGCCGCGCCGCGCGGGCGTGCTCGCCGAGCGCCGCCCAGCACCTGGCCTCCAGCGATTCCAGCTCGGCCTCGCCGAAGAAGGACATCCACTCGGGGTCCGCGCCCGTCTCGCCCCGGGAGAACTCGGTGTGGGCCCGGGTCAGCGCCTCCTCGCAGGACCGGCGTTCGGACAGTCCGGCCCAGCCGCCCGCCTCCCGGAGGGCCAGCAGGGAGAGCAGCCGCGGCGAGCCCAGCGAGCGGGCGGCGCGGCGGCCCGCCTGGGCCGCCCGTACCGCCTCGCGGGAGCGGCCGCAGTCCCGGGCCAGGAAGGCCATGTTGCTGAACGCGTGCGCCTCCAGGCCCGCGTCCCCCGACACCCGGGCCGTCGCCAGGGCCTCCGCGTAGTGCGAGCGGGCGTCGTCGAACCGGCCGGAGTCATGGGCCAGCCAGCCGACCGAGACGGCCAGTTCGCCGGCGCCCGAGTGCAGCCGGTCCTCGGTGGACTGCCGGGTCGCCCCCGCGTCGAGCAGCGCGTAGGCGGCCCGCAGCGGCTCGGCGGCCCTGCGGTACAGGGCATCGGCCCCGTGCCTGTCGTCGAGCAGCCGGATCTGGCGTACGGCGTCCTCGACGGCCGCGGCCTCGGACTCGCCGGCGCGGGAGGGCAGTCGGCGGGTGTCGCCGAGCAGGGTCAGGCCGATCGTCGCGGCCGCCACGGTCGCGGAGCCGCCCGCCATGAACGCGCGACGCAGCACGTCGCTCTCCTTGGAACTGGTGAGGTGGGAAGTGGTGCGGGGGTCGCGCTGCGCGGAGCGGCCGCGTACGGCCTCGCGCGGTGAGAAGCCCAGGTCGGCCAGGGCGCGGCCGGGGAACATATGGAGGAAGACCCGTTCATACGCGTAGTTGGGGCAGCGGATCTCGCCGGACTCGACGCGGCCGATGTAGCGGGCGTCGCAGGAAACCGTTTCTCCGATCTCCTTGGCCGCCCGGCGCACCAGCGCCGCGAACTCGGCCGGGGAGTGCTGCCCGCGCAGCCGCCGGAACGTGGAGTTGGGTGAGTGGGGGGACGCCGCCATGGACGTGGCCTCTCTGGCAAGGAACGCAGCGCCGGTGCGTGACGTGTGAGGGTGTGGACCGGCGCGCATGAACGTACCGCCAGCGAGGGGACGTTCACGCGGTTATTGGCTACAAAACGGATATCTCACCCACGATCCGCCATGAACTGCCATCCTTTGCAGCGTCTTGCCGCCGCACCCGTTGACGTTCCCGTGCGTTGAACCCATGCGGAGTGGGAGGCGACTGACCGCTCCCGGCTCGTACGCGGATCGAGGAGGGGTTCCCTTGGTGGAGGCCGGCATGGAGAGCACTGGAACGAACACCGCGCCCGAGCCCGGTGCGACCGCGACCGCCGCTCCGGACCTGGTGACCGTGCCCACCCGGCAGGGGCTGGAGGCGGTGGACATCATCCGCCGGGCCGCGAGTCAGGTGGCCGGCGGGGTCGGGCCCGTCCTGCACGACGGATCCGGCGACACCCTCGGCTTCCTCGTCCCGCCCGGCACCGCCGACGCCTGGGACCTGCCCGGCAGCGCGTGTACGCAGACCAACGGGCGCGGGATGCGCTTCGGCGACCAGGCCTCGCCCATCGCGGGGGACACCGGCTGGCTGCTCCCGCCGGAGGCCGTCGGGCCGGTCACCGACCCCGAGGTGCTGCGCGCGGCGCTAGGCGAGGCCGCCCGGCTGATCGAGGCCGCGGACAACTGCCGCTGACGACCGGCACTGACCACCACCGCTGACGACCGGCACTGACCACCACCGCTGACGACCGGCGACCACCACCGCTGACGACCAGGCCTGACGACCACCGCTGACGACCAGGCCTGACGACCACCGCTGACCGGCGACAATGGGTGGGTGGCGAGCAAGGACAGAGGCAAGGGCAGGGGCAAGGCCGAGCAGCGAGGCAAGGCCGATCAGCGCGGGCGCGGCGGCGCCGAAGCGGTTTCCGGGCAGGTGGCCGGAGGGCGGGCGGAGCTGGAGCCCGACCGCGAGCGCGCGGACGCCTGGACCCTGCTGATCGACGGCGCCCCGCAGTCGCACGTGGACCTGGCCGACCCCGGGTACCTGGACTTCGCGTACCAGCGGCGGATCGGCCACCTGATCGACCTCGTCGCGCCCGCCCGGCAGCCCCTGAACGTCGTGCACCTGGGCGGCGGCGCCTTCACCCTCGCCCGCTACACCGCCGCCTCCCGCCCCCGCTCCACCCAGCAGATCGTGGAGATCGACGCCGAGCTGGTGGCGTTCGTACGGGAACACCTGCCGCTGGATCCGCAGGCGCGCGTCCGGGTCCGCGCGGTGGACGCCCGGGCGGGCCTGGCCAAGGTGCCGGACGGCTGGGCGGACCTGGTGATCGCGGACGTGTTCAGCGGTGCGCGCACCCCGGCGCACCTGACGAGCACCGAGTTCCTGGACGACGTACGCCGTGCCCTCGCGCCCACCGGCTGGTACGTGGCCAATCTCGCGGACGGCCCGCCGCTGGCGCATCTGCGGGGGCAGGTCGCGACGGCCGCGACCCGCTTCGCCGAGCTGGCGCTGGCGGCTGATCCGGTGGTGTGGCGGGGCAAGCGCTTCGGCAACGCGGTGCTGGTGGCGGCCGACCGTGAGCTGCCCGTCGCGGAGTTCACCCGCCGGGTCGCGAGCGACCCGCACCCGGGGCGGGTCGAGCACGGCCGGGCCCTGGCGGACTTCACGGGCGGCGCCGCGCCGGTCGCCGACGCCTCGGCGGTGGCCTCGCCGCAGCCGCCGCCCTCGGTCTTCCGGTAGCTCTTCCCGTACAACGAGTTCGTAGTGGTGGGACGATCCCGGCGGACCCCAGGGGCCTGCCTAGGGGTCGACGATCTCCACCGCCGGCGGGTGGTCGTGCCAGGTGCAGAAGACCGACACCTCACGGCCGTCCCGGGTGAAGGTGACCCGGATCCAGAAGTCCTGCTTCCACACCTGCATGCGCCAGCCGGCCGCCGGGGTCGCGGAGACCAGCTCGGCCGAGGAGGTGCCCAGGTCGAAGACCGCCCGGCCGCCGGAGACGGGGTAGGCCTTCACGTTCCCCGAGGCGCCCGCGTCCGGCTGCGGGTACGGGCTCGGGCCCGGCGGCGGCTTCGGCGAGGAGGGGGACGGGGAGGGCGACGGGGACCGCGTGGGGCTCTGCGAGGCCGACGGGGTCGGGGAGGGCGCCGGGGACGAGGGCGGGGGCCCGTCCCGGTGGGTCGAGGAGGACAGCGGCCGCGTGGCCAGCGGCACCGCGAGCGGAGGATCGTAGGCCGTGCCGGACATGACGGAGTGCACGCCCCACCACGACAGCGTCACCGCGGCCCCGGTCGCCAGCGTCCAAGCCATGGCGTGTACAAGTCCTCTTCGCATCAGGCGACATACTGCACCACCCGCCACAAGAGTGTCCCGACACCCCGGGGGGTCCCCCGAATGGGCTACCGTGCGGGCCATGGCAAGTGTGCTCGTGGTCGAGGACGACCAGTTCGTACGTTCCGCCCTCATCCGGCACCTGACCGACGCCTCGCACACCGTGCGGAGCGTCGGCACCGCCCTGGAGGCCCTGCGCGAGGTCGCCCACCACCGCTTCGACGTGGTCATCCTCGACCTCGGACTGCCCGACCTCGACGGGTCGGAGGCGCTCAAGATGCTGCGCGGCATCACCGACGTACCGGTGATCATCGCGACCGCGCGCGACGACGAGGCGGAGATCGTCCGGCTGCTCAACGACGGCGCCGACGACTACCTGACCAAACCTTTCTCCGTGGAGCACCTCTCGGCCCGGATGGCCGCCGTCCTGCGCCGCTCGCGCGCCGCCGCCGGAGCGGAGCCCCCCTCGCGCGTCCTGCGCGTCGGCGGTCTGGCCATCGACCCGCTGCGCCGCCAGGCCGAGCTCGACGGGGCGGTGCTGGACCTCACCCGGCGGGAGTTCGACCTGCTGGCCTTCCTCGCCGGGCGGCCCGGGGTGGTCGTGGCCCGGCGCGAGCTGCTCGCCGAGGTCTGGCAGCAGTCGTACGGGGACGACCAGACCATCGACGTCCACCTGTCCTGGCTGCGCCGCAAACTCGGCGAGACGGCCGCCCGCCCCCGCTACCTGCACACCTTGCGGGGTGTCGGGGTCAAGCTGGAGCCGCCCCGGTGATGCCGCGATGAGGTGGGCCCTGGTCAAGGTGTGCCTCGCGGTCACGGCCATGGTGGTCGTGGCCTTCGCCGTGCCGCTCGGGCTCGTCGTCCAGGAGATGGCCAGCGACCGGGCGTTCTCCAACGCCGAGCGGCAGGCCGCCACCATCGGGCCGACCCTGTCCATCACCACCGACCCGGCGCAGCTGCGCAAGGCGGTGGAGTCCACGCAGATGGGCGCGGCCCGGCGGATGGCCGTCCACGTGCCCGCCATCGGCGACAGCGAACCCGTGGACGTCGGCGAGGGCCGGGCGGGCGAGCACGCCGTCGCGGAGACCCGGCGGATCGGGCGCGCCACCACGACGAAGGTGGCGGGCGGGGGCTCGGCGCTGCTCCAGCCGACCGCCCTGGGCTCCGGGGACATCGCGGTGGTGGAGGTCTTCGTACCGGAGAGCGAGGTCAGCAACGGCGTCGCGACCGCCTGGCTGGTGCTCGCGGGCGTCGCACTGGCGCTGATCGTGGGCTCGGTGGCCGTCGCCGACCGGCTCGGCGCCCGGCTGGTCCGGCCGGCCGAGCGGCTCGCGGACGCCGCCCACCAGCTGGGCGAGGGCCGGCTCGGGGCCCGGGTGCCGGAGGGCGGCCCGAAGGAACTCCGGTCGGCGGCCGTCGCGTTCAACGCGATGGCGGACCAGGTGGTGGAACTCCTCGCCAACGAGCGGGAACTGGCCGCCGACCTGTCGCACCGGCTGCGGACGCCGCTGACGGTGCTGCGGCTCAACGCGGCCTCGCTCGGGGACGGTCCGGCCGCCGAGCAGACCCGCGCGGCGGTGGAGCAGCTGGAGCGCGAGGTCGACACCATCATCCGTACGGCCCGCGAACAGCGCGCCCCCGCCACCGCGGGCGGCGGAGCCGGCGCCGGATGCGACGCCTCCGAGGTGATCCGCGACCGGATGGCCTTCTGGTCGGCGCTCGCGGAGGACGAGGGCCGCGAGGTGCGGCTCGCGGGGGTGGACCGTACGGTACGGATCCCCGTGGCACGGCCCGAACTCGCCGCGGCCCTCGACGCCATGCTCGGCAACGTCTTCCGGCACACCCCCGAGGGCACCCCCTTCGCCGTCGACGTCCACGACGCCTCGGACGCGGTCATCGTGCTCGTCTCGGACGCGGGGCCCGGTATCGCCGACCCGGACGCCGCCCTGCGCCGCGGCAACGACGGCGGCCGGGACGGCTCGACCGGCCTGGGCCTGGACATCGTGCGCAGGGTCGCGGAATCGACCGGCGGCGACGTCCGGCTGGGGCGCTCGGTGCTCGGAGGCACCGAGGTGCGGGTCTGGATCGCCCTGGACGACCGGGCCCGCGGCCGCGCGGGCGGCGTGCGCACCCGGCACGGCCGGCGCAAGCGGCGCAGCAACTGACGTAACGGGGGAGGGCCGGGGGCGCGCCTCGCGGGCGGTATGTCCCTACGTCGGTACGGTCCGCGGCATGGACACCCTCATCTTCGGCGGCCTCCTCGCCACGCTGATCGCCATGTACCGGGAGTCGTCCCGGACGGTCGTGCTGGGCGCGTGGTGGACCATGCTGCTCGCCGTGATCCTGCTGATGGCGCACCACATCACCAGCGGCCTCGCCCTGACGCTGAGCTACTGACGGTGGCCGTGATGCACAGTCTCCTCGCGGAGGAGACACCGACGGGCGGCCTGCTCGGCCGCGCCCAGTACTGGTTCGCCTGCCTCTTCGCCATCGGCTGGACGGGTGTGGTCTGCGGCGGCCTCTTCTACCAGTTCGGGCTGTGGGAGTACCCCTGCCCGCTCTGCATCGTGCAGCGGATGTTCATGCTGCTGGCCGCGATGGGCGCGGCGTACATCGTCCGGACGGCGCTGGCGCACGGCGCGGTGACCGGCCGCGACTACATGATGGGCTGGGGCCTGTCCCTGGTCGCGGTGATCGCGGGGTCCTTCGCGTCCTGGCGGCAGACGATGCTGCACGTCCTGCCGGGGGACAAGGGGTACGGGAGCGAGGTGCTCGGCCTGCACCTGTACGCGTGGGCGTGGATCCTCTTCCAGGCCTCGGTGGTCGCCATCGGCATCGCTCTGGCCTTCGCCCACTCGACGGCCGACCCCTCCGTCCCGGCGACCGGGCCGGGGCCGCTGCGGACGGCCGGGTTGTTCGTACTGGGTTTCCTGGGCCTGGTGATCGCCGTCAACCTGGTGGCCGTCTTCTTCGAGGAGGGTTTCCACTGGTTCCTGCCGGACGACCCGAACCGGTATCAGTTCCTCTACGACGTGGGGATCCTGGACCAGGCAGCGCCCCCTGGCGCCGGACACCGCTGACCGGAAGGAATCAGGCATGCGCTACGCAGTCCTCGGCACCGGGATCGTCGGCCGGACGGTGGCCGCCCGGCTCGCCGAGCTCGGCCACGACGTGGTCATCGGGACCCGGGACCCCGCCGCCACCGCGGCCCGCGACGAGTACGCCGACTGGCAGGCGGGGCAGCCGCGGGTGCGGCTCGCCGCCTTCGCGGAGGCCGCGGGGGAGGGCGAGACCCTGGTCAACGCCACCGGCGGGCAGGTCAGCATCGCCGCCCTGACGGAGGCGGACGCCGCGCACCTCGACGGCAAGGTCCTGATCGACATCGCGAACCCGCTCGACTTCTCGCAGGGCTTCCCACCGAGCCTGGACCCGGTGAACACCGACAGCCTGGGCGAGCTGATCCAGCGCACCTTCCCGGGACTGCGGGTGGTCAAGACGCTGAACACGATGAACTGCCGGATCATGGTCGACCCGGCCCGGGTCGCGGGCGAGCACCACGTCTTCCTCTCGGGCGAGGACGCGGACGCGAAGAAGGCCGTACGCGAGCTGCTCCACTCCTTCGGCTGGCCGGAGCGGAGCATCCTCGACCTCGGCGGCATCGAGACGGCGCGCGGCGCCGAGATGGTCCTCCCGGTCTGGCTCCGCCTGATGGGCACCCTCGGCCACACCGACTTCAACTTCCACATCCAGGGCGCCTGACGGGCCCGGCCCCTGCCCCGGACGGGGGCGCAAATGTTGCCACGCCCCCGGCCTGCGCGGAGGGTGGCCCCGAGGGAAGGAGTCATGCATGAGAGTCATGCTCAGGGCCCACTTCGACACGGCTGCCGCCAATGAGGGCATCAAGAGCGGCGCCCTGCCCCAGGCGCTGAAGAAGCTGATGGACACAGTCAAGCCGGAGTCGGCCTACTTCGGGCTGCAGGAGGGCGTACGGTCCTGCTGGTTGGTCTTCGACGTCCAGGACAGCACGCAGATGCCGTCGGTGACCTGGGAACTGTTCCAGTTCAACGCCGAGATCGAGGTCGGTCCCGTCATGACCGCCGAGGGCATGGCGAAGGCTCTGGGGGCGTTGCAGTCTTCGTAACTGCGGTGGCAGGGGCGGGGAGCCGAACCGCACCTGCCCGGCGGCCGCCACCGCCAGGACGGCGGAGGCGGCGGGCGCCGCGCACGAGATGGCCAACGCCGCCCGGTACCCGTACGCCTCCGCCGGCGGCCCCGCAACCGCCGCTGCCGCCGCCTGGCCGAGGATCAGTCAGGCGGCCCCCTGCATCACGGCCATCGTGAACAGCAGGACCAGCCCCGGCGACCACAGCTGGCGCTGGACCGTACGTCCGTGGCCGCCTTGGGGCCCGGCGCGGTCGGATGCACCGCGAACAGGGCGACCTCGCCTGACCGGGTACGTCACCGCCCGGCCGGGTACGTCACCGCGCGCCGAGGACGCCGCCGCGGGCCAGCCGGGCGTACCAGCGGGCACTGGAGCGCGGGGTGCGGGCCTGGGTCTCGTAGTCCACGTGGACGATGCCGAAGCGCTTGCTGTAGCCGTAGGCCCACTCGAAGTTGTCCAGCAGCGACCAGAGGAAGTAGCCCTTCACCGGGGCGCCGTCCGCCAGGGCGCGGTGGAGGGCGGACAGGTGGGCCTCCAGATAGCGGATGCGCTCGGGATCGTGCACGTCCGGGGCGTACGCGGCTCCGTTCTCGGTGACCAGCAGCGGCAGGCCGGGTGCCTCCCCGGTGAAGCGCATCAGCAGGTCGTACAGGCCCGTCGGGTCGATCGACCAGCCCATGTCGGTCCGCTCGCCCGGGGGCTGGTGGAAGGCCACCGCGTCGGCGCCGGGCCAGGGGGAGTGCTCGGCGGCCCCGTGGCCGTCGGCGCGCGGGCCGCTCCCGCCGGGGGCGGCCGAAACCACGGCCGGGGTGTAGTAGTTCACGCCGAGGAAGTCCAGCGGCTGGTGGATCAGCGCTTCGTCGCCGGGGCGGACGAAGGACCAGTCCGTCACGGCGGCGGTGTCCGAGAGCAGATCCTGCGGGTACGCCCCGTGCAGCAGCGGCCCGGTGAAGATCCTGTTGGCCAGGGCGTCGATCCGGCGCCGGGCGTCCAGGTCGGCCGCCGAGCCGGTCAGCGGCCGGACCGCGCTCGCGTTGAGCGCGATCCCGGTCCGCGCCGAGGCGGGCAGGGCGGCGGCGGCCAGCCCGTGCGCCAGGTTGAGGTGGTGGGCGGCGCGCAGCGAGTCGGCGGCGGAGGTCCGGCCGGGGGCGTGCACCCCGGAGGCGTAACCGAGGAACGCGCTGCACCAGGGCTCGTTGAGGGTGGTCCACAGCTCCACCCGGTCGCCCAGGGTCTTCGCGACCTGCTCGGCGTACCCGGCGAAGGCGTACGCCGTCTCCCGCTCCGGCCAGCCCCCCGCGCTCTCCAGCTCCTGCGGCAGGTCCCAGTGGTACAGGGTCACGCACGGCTGGATCCCGTACGAGAGCAGCTCGTCGACGAGCGCGTCGTAGAAGCCGATCCCGCCGGAGAGCACGCGGGGCCAGGACACCGAGAACCGGTACGCCCCGAGCCCCAGGCCGGCCATCAGCCGGACGTCCTCCCGCCACAGCCGGTGGTGGTCCACGGCCACCTCGCCCGTGTGGCCGCCGTACACCTTGCCGGGTGTACGGCAGAAGGTGTCCCAGATGGAAGGGCCGCGCAGCCCGGCGGCGCCCTCGATCTGGAAGGCCGCCGTGGCCGTGCCCCAGAGGAAGTCCGCCGGGAACCGAATATCCGTCATCCTTTGACCGCTCCCTGCATGATGCCGCCGACGATCTGGCGGCCGAAGACGAGGAACACCAGCAGCAGCGGGAGCGTGCCCAGCAGCGCACCCGCCATGATCACCGACTGGTCGGGGACGTAGCCCCGGCCCAGCCCGGTCAGGGCCACCTGCACCGTCGGGCTGCCGTTCTGGGTCAGCGCGACGATCGGCCAGAAGAAGTCGTTCCAGGCCATGACGAAGGTCAGCATGGCCAGCACCGCCATCGCCGGCCGGGCCGCCGGGAACACCACGTGCCACACGATCCGCAGCGAGCTCGCGCCGTCCGTGCGCGCCGCCTCCACCAGCTCCGACGGCAGCGCCTGGGCCAGGTACTGCCGCATGAAGAAGACCCCGAAGGCGGAGACCAGGGTCGGCAGGATCACCGCCTGGAGCCGGTCGGTCCAGGACAGCTGGGCGATCAGCATGTACAGCGGGACCACGCTCAGCTGCGGCGGGATCAGCATCGTCCCGATCACCAGCGACATCAGCAGCCGGCGGCCGCGGAAGCGGAGCTTGGCGAAGGCGAAGCCCGCCAGGGTGGAGAAGACGACCGTCCCGGCCGCCACCGTGCCCGCCACGATCACCGTGTTCAGCAGGGCCGCGTCCATGTTCGCGTCGGTCCACGCGACCCGCAGGTTGCGGCCCAGGTTCCCGCCGAACCAGAACGGCGGCGGGGTCTGCGCCAGCCTCGTATTGCTGCGGGAGGCCGCGATCGCCGTCCACACCAGCGGGAAGAGCGAGCCGGCGGTGAACAGGACGAGCACCGCGTACGTGAGTCTGCCCGCGCGCAGGGATCTCATCGGGAGCCCTCCCGTCCGCGCAGCAGCCGCGCCGCGCCCGCGATGACCAGCAGGATCAGGAACATCGCCCAGGCGATGGCCGAGGCCCGCCCCAGGTGCAGGTTCACCCAGCCCTGCTCGTACAGGTACAGCCCGAGCGTCTGGAACTGGTGCTCCGAGCCGCCCGTCGCGCCCGCCCCGCCGTTGAAGAGCAGCGGCTCGCCGAACAGCTGGGTCGCCCCGATCGTCGACACCACACAGGTGAAGAAGATCGTCGGCCGCAGCGAGGGCACCGTCACGTGGAGGAACTGCTGCCACCGCGAGGCCCCGTCCAGCGCGGCGGACTCGTACAGCTCACCCGGCACGGCCTGCATGGCCGCCAGGTAGATCAGGGCGTTGTAGCCGGTCCACCGCCAGATCACGATGGTGGAGACCGCCAACTGGGAGGCGAAGGTGCCGTTCTGCCAGTCCACGGCCTCGAAACCGATCGTCGACAAGGCCCAGTTGACCATCCCGTAGTCCCGGCCGAAGAGCAGCACGAACACGAGCGTGGCCGCCGCCACCGAGGTCGCGTACGGGGTGAGCACCGCGACCCGGAAGAAGGCGGAGCCGCGCAGCTTGTAGTTGAGCAGGTGGGCCAGGCCGAGGGCGATCGCCAGCTGCGGCACCGTGGACAGCAGCCCGATCGTCACGGTGTTGCGCAGCGCGTTCCAGAAGAACTCGTCGTCCCACAGCCGGGTGAAGTTCCGCAGCCCCACCCACGTCATGGAGTCCGGATCGGTCAGCTCCACCTGGTGCAGCGCCGCCCAGCCCGTGTACAGCAGCGGGAACAGCCCGAAGGCGGCGAAGAAGAGGAAGAAGGGCGCCACGAAGGCGTACGGGCTCCAGCGCAGGTCCCAGCGGTAGCGGCGCGAGCGCCACACCTGGCCCCGGCCGCCCCCCTCGTCCCCCCGCACGGAGCGGGAGGACGAGGGGGACAGGACAGCCGTCTCGTCCGTCACCGGCGCCTCACTGGTCCAGGGCGTTGTCGATCGCCTTCACGGCTGCCTCCCAGCCCTCCTGCGGGCTGCGCCCCTTCTGGTCGACCTGGAGCATTCCGATGTCCGCCAGGTTCTGCGCGATCACCAGGTCCTTCGGACCGACCACCGTCACGGGCACCCCTTCGGCCGCCTTCGCGAAGATCTCGCCGATGGGGGCGCCGCCGAAGTACGCGTGCTGCGCGCCCGACACCGTCGGCAGCTTGTACGCGGCGCTCGCGCTCGGGAAACTGCCCCGCTTCTCGAAGAGCTTCGCCTGCTGCGCCGGAGCCGTCAGCCAGGCCGCCAGCTTCGCCGCCTCCTCGGTGTGCTTGCCCGCCTTCGGCACCACCAGGAACGAGCCGCCCCAGTTGCTCGGCTTCGGCGCCTGGGCCACGTCCCACTTGTCCTTGCCCGCCGGACCCGCCTTGTCCTGGATGTAGCCGAGCATCCAGGCCGGGCAGGAGACGGTCGCGAAGGAGCCGTTGGCGAAGCCCTGGTCCCAGGCCGGGGTGAACTGCTGGAGCTTGGCGCTCAGCCCCTCGGTGGAGAAGGAGGCCGCCAGGTCGAAGGCCCCGCGCACCGCCGGGTTGGTCTTGTAGACGACCTTGCCCTGGTCGTCGTAGAACCGCTGGGCGCTGCTCCCGGTCACCGCCGCCATCACGCCCGAGGCGGAGTCCACGAAGGCCTTCCCCTCGCCCGCCTTCGCCTTGTAGGCCTTGCCCGCTTCCAGGTACTTGTTCCAGTCGCCCGCCCACAGCGCCCCGACCGCCGCCCGGTCGCCCGGCAGCCCCGCCGCTTCGAAGAGGTCCTTGCGGTAGCAGATCCCCTGCGGCCCGATGTCGGTGCCGAGGCCGACCGTGGCCCCGCCCTTCGCCGCGCCCGCCGTGCCCTGCGCCCACTTCCACGGCAGGTACGAGGCCTTGTCCACCCCGGGCGCCTTGCCCAGGTCCACCAGCTTGTCGGCCTGGGTGGAGGTGATCTCGGCGATGTTGTTGACCTCGACGGCCTGGATGTCGGCGAGTCCGCTGCCGGTCCCCAGGTGGGTGAGGAGCTGGGGGTAGTAGTTCTCGTTGCGCTCGATCGAGGTCTGCTCGATCCGGATCCCGGGATTCTGCGCCATGTACTCGTCGTAGAGGCCGGCCTCCTGGAGGCCGAAGGCCCCGAACACCCCGACGGTGAGGGTGGTCTGTGCCTTGGCTCCTGCCGGGGCGCCCTTGTCCGGGCCCTCCTTCGGGTCCTGTGCGCATCCCGCGAGGAGCAGGACCGTCGCTCCCGCCGCCGTGACGGCCGTGGCGAGGGCTCTTCGGGTTCGGGTGTGGGCTCGCATGTGCATCCTCCCTGAAGGACGGAGACGTGCCGGTTGTCGTGTGTCACAGTGTGGGAGCGCTCCCACGGTCGTCAAGAGGTAGATTCACATCCGGGAGGAAGCCATGAACGGGCATGCGCGCGGTGGGGGACGGCCGACCCTTGAAGAGGTCGCGGCGCGCGCCGGGGTCGGGCGCGGCACGGTCTCCCGGGTGATCAACGGCTCTTCCAAGGTCAGCGAGCACACCAGGGCCGTCGTCGAGGCGGCCGTCGCGGAGCTGGGGTACGTGCCCAACCGCGCCGCCCGCGCCCTCGCGGCCAACCGCACCGACGCCGTCGCCCTGGTGATCCCCGAGCCGGAGGCCCGGTTCTTCGCCGAGCCGTACTTCTCGGACGTGGTCCGCGGGGTCGGCGCCGCGCTCGCCGAGACCGACGTCCAGCTGGTCCTCACGCTGGCCGGCAGCGAGCGCGAGCGCCGCCGCCTCGCCCAGTACCTGTCCGGGCACCGCGTCGACGGGGTGCTCCTCGTCTCCGTCCACGCCGGGGACCCGCTGCCCGAGCTGCTGGCCGAGCTCGGCATCCCGACGGTGATCAGCGGCCGCCGCTCCGCCGCCGAGAGCCTGCCCTCCGTGGACTCCGACAACCTGGCGGGCGCCGCCGAGGCCGTACGCCACCTGCTCGGACGGGGCCGCCGCGCGATCGCCACGATCACCGGGCCGCTGGACGTGTACGGGGCCCAGTGCCGCCTCGACGGCTACCGGCAGGCCCTGGCCGTCGCCGGGCACCCCGTCGACGAGACGCTGATCGCCGTCGGCGACTTCACCGAGGACGGCGGCCGCCGGGCCATGCGGGAGCTGCTGGAGCGCCGTCCCGCGCTGGACGCGGTCTTCGCGGCCTCGGACGTGATGGCGGCGGGCGCCCGGCGGGAGCTGCGCGCGGCCGGGCGCCGGATCCCGGAGGACGTGGCGCTGGTCGGCTTCGACGACTCCGTGGTGGCCCGGCACATGGACCCGCCGCTGACCAGCGTCCGGCAGCCGATCGAGGAGATGGGCCGGACCATGGCGCGGGTGCTGCTGGAGAGGATCTCGGGGGAGCCGGGGGGCCGGGCGGCGGCCGTCGTACTGCCGAACCGGCTGGTGGTCCGGGAATCGTCCTGAGCGTGCCCGGGAGGAAACGCAGGAGGCCCCGGTCCGCTTTCGCGGACCGGGGCCTCCTCGCAGGGTGAGTGACGGGACTTGAACCCGCGGCCACCTGGACCACAACCAGGTGCTCTACCAACTGAGCTACACCCACCATGTCCGGTCGGAGAACCGACCGGCCGAAGAAAAGGGTACAGGGTCCGGGAGGGTGCTCGCTCCCCCCTTTAGCCGCCCTCGCTCCGGGGAGGCTATTCGGCGGGCAGGACGTACTTGGCGGCGATGGCCCGAGCCGTGTCCGAATCGGGTCCGGGCTGCGGGACGAAGACCGCCTCCCGGTAGTAGCGCAGCTCGGCGATGGACTCCTTGATGTCCGCGAGCGCCCGGTGGTTGCCGTTCTTCGGGGGGCTGTTGAAGTACGCCCGCGGGTACCAGCGGCGCGCCAGCTCCTTGACCGAGGACACATCCACGATCCGGTAGTGCATGTAGCTCTCCAGCGCGGCCATGTCGCGCAGCAGGAAGCCGCGGTCGGTGCCGACCGAGTTTCCGCACAGCGGGGCCTTGCGGGGTTCCTTGACGTGTTCCCGTACGTACGCCAGGACCTGGGCCTCGGCATCCGCGAGGGTGGTCCCGCCGGCCAGCTCGTCGAGCAGTCCGGAGGCGGTGTGCATCTCGCGCACCACGTCGGGCATGGTCTCCAGCGCGGCGTCCGGCGGGCGGATCACGATGTCCACGCCTTCGCCGAGCACGTTGAGCTCCGAGTCGGTGACCAGTGCGGCCACCTCGATAAGTGCGTCGTCCGTCAACGAGAGCCCGGTCATCTCGCAGTCGATCCACACCATGCGATCGTTCATGTGTCCCACCTTATGCGGTTGTCCGGGGCCCGGACCGCCTATGCGGAACGTACGAGGGAGCTAAGAGGAGGTCCCCCACCCGTGGTGACCGATGGAGGACCTCCTGTTGTCGTACCCGCCGTGAGGGTTGGAACTGCTGCTTTTCGACGGGCTGTGAGTGTGTTCTGGCATGTGTGAGTGAGCGTCTCGTCGGCAGGGGATGGGTTGGTGACGGGGTTGGAACGGGAGTTCTCGGATCGAATGGGCGACCTTCGCGGGTGGTGGTCGTTGGCCATGGGGACGGCTTTCGGCGGCTGAGGGGGTGCGAGGGTGGGCGGGTTGCGGGAGGTGTCGGCGCCGTTCGTCGCGCTCGGGCCCGCCGGTGTCGCGGTGCGGACCCGGCTGAAGAACCTCACAGCCCGCGATGAGGAGGTGCTGCGCCTGACGGGCGCGCACCTCGGTGCCCTGGCGTCCCGCGATCTCAAGGCGCGCTGCGCCGACGGGCTGGATCACTCCACGGACACGTGGGCGGCCCGCAAGCGGGAACTCACCGCCGTGTCGTCGTCGCGGTGGGCGGGGTCGGTCACCAAAGCGTCGCATGACCAGTGGGCGCTGGCCCGGCGTGGCCAGACGGCGCACATCCAGAACCTGGAAGCCGGGATCCGGACGATCACGCACCGGCTGGCGCTGCCGGTTGGGGAGAAGGGCTCCAAGCGTGCACCGGGCGGTTACGGGAGCAAGTGGGAATGGTTCGCGAAGGCCCGCCGCCTGCATGTGCTGGAAGACCGGCTGGCCCGTCTGCGGGCCGACCGCGAGGCCGGGCGGGTCCGGATCGTGCGGGGCGGCAAACGTATGCTGGGCACCCGGCTTCACCTCGATGCCGCCCAGCTCACCGAGACCGAGTGGCGCGAGCGGTGGGAAGCCGGACGCTGGTTCCTCCAGGCGGACGGGGAGTCGGGTAAGAGGTTTGGGAACGAGACGATCCGCGTCACGCCCGACGGCGAAGTGAGTATCAAGCTGCCGGTCCCGCTCGCAGGTCTGGCCAACGCTGAGCATGGCCGGTACGTCCTGGCCTGCCGTGTCGCGTTTCCGCACCGGGGCGCGGAGTGGGCCGACCGTGTGGAAGCGAACCGGGCCGTCGGCTACCGCATCCACTGCGACACGGACCGGGGCCGTTGGTATCTGACCGCCTCCTGGCAATACCCGCCGACGCAGACCATCCCGCTCGAAGCGGCCCTTGCGCAGGGTGTGATCGGTGTCGACACCAACGCCGACCACCTCGCCGCCTGGCGCCTCGACACCCACGGCAACCCCGTTGGGCAGCCGCGTCGCTTCTTCTACGACCTCAGCGGGCCGGCGGATCATCGTGATGCCCAGGTCCGGCACGCCCTGACCCGGCTGCTGCACTGGGCCCGCACCTGCGGCATCGCGGCGATCGCCGTCGAGGACCTGGACTTCGGAGCGGAGAAGACGCGGGAGAAGCACGGCCGCAAGCGCCGCTTCCGCCAGTTGATCTCCGGCATGCCCACCGGGAAGTTGCGCGCCCGCTTGTCCTCCATGGCCGACCAGACCGGCATCACGGTCATCGCCGTCGACCCTGCCTACACCAGCAAGTGGGGAGCCCAGCACTGGCAGAAGCCCCTCACCACCAAGACTCGCAAGGCCACCCGTCACGATGCGGCGAGCATCGCGATCGGCAGGCGCGCCCAAGGGCACCCGATCCGGCGACGGACGGCACCGCCCCACGACGACCAGAGTGATCGTCGTGGGCATCGGACCGTCCAGGCCCGACCGGGCTCCCTCGGGCGTGAGGAACCCCGCCCCCGCATCCCCGGACCACGCACACGATGCGTGTCACCGGACGCGGAGCGAACGCGGGTGACCAGGACACCCAAAACCGTTCGGGATGTCCGCAGTGAGCAGGAATGGGTCCAAGACTCACTCCTGCTCACTGAATAAGGAACGGTTACGCGTGTTCCCGCAGGACCCGGCCCGGGGCGTACAGCTCCGTCACCGTCGGGCCCGCCGCGGCCAGGGCCGCCGCCGCCCGCTGGGGCTGCGGAGTGCGCTGGTGCGGGACCGGGCTCTCCGAGAGCTGGGACACCTGAGCCACGTCGGCCTGTGGCCGCCGTGCCCGGTAGGCGGAGCGGTAGGCGGCCGGGGAAGACCCCAGCTGCCGCCGGAAGTGCCCGCGAAGGGCGACCGGCGACCGGAACCCGCAGCGCCCGGCGACCTCGTCGACCGAGTAGTCGGAGGTCTCCAGCAGCCGCTGTGCCTGGAGCACCCGCTGGGTGATCAGCCACTGGAGCGGCGCGCTGCCGGTCAGCGAGCGGAACCGGCGGTCGAAGGTGCGCCTGCTCATGTAGGCGCGGGCCGCCAGGGTCTCCACGTCGAACTGCTCGTGGAGGTGTTCCAGCGCCCAGGCGACGACCTCGGCCAGCGGGTCGGCGCCGATCTCCTCCGGCAGCGACCGGTCGAGATAGCGCTCCTGGCCGCCCGTACGGCGCGGCGGTACGACGAGCCGGCGGGCCAGAGCCCCGGCCGCCTCACTGCCGTGGTCCGTGCGCACGATGTGCAGGCAGAGGTCGATTCCGGCCGCCGTGCCCGCGGACGTGAGCACGTCGCCGTCGTCGACGAACAGTTCGCGCGGATCGACATGGACGGACGGGTACCGCTTGGCCAGCGTCGGCGCGTACATCCAGTGCGTCGTCGCGGGCCGGCCGTCCAGCAGACCGGCGGCGGCGAGCACGAAGGCTCCCGTGCACAGTCCGACGATCCGGGCTCCCTCCTCGTGCGCCAGACGCAGTGCGTCGAGCGCCTCGGGGGGCGGTGGTGAAGTGATGGAACGCCATGCGGGCACGACGACCGTGCCTGCCCGGGCGATCGCCTCCAACCCGTACGGCGCGGTCAGTTCGAGTCCGCCGGTGGTCCTGAGCGGACCGTCCTCACCGGCGCACACGAGCAATCGGTAGCGTGGAACTCCCGCGTCCTGCCGGTCAATGCCGAACACGGAAAGTGGAATGGAGCTCTCGAAGATCGGTCCGCCGCTGAAGAGCAGCACCGCGACGATCTCCCTGCGGCGACGCCCCGCGAGCTTCCGGCCGGCGTCCGCGACGACGGCGGTGGAATCCTGGCTCATGGCGCTAAGCCCCCCTTGGGTGTCGCGACTCCTTGGTCTGGTCGCACCTGCACGTTTCCCCTCGGCCTTGCACGTGGATCCCCCGCCGTAAATACATGATCGAATCTACTGCGTCCCGTGGTGTCGGCGTGACAAGTTCAGCACGCAGCGCTATGTCGACTTCTCAACTTGGCGAAAAGCATTCGATCAGGAACGGTTCCGCTCCGCTACCTGCCGGAGGGCCATTCCGTCCGGTCGTGGCCAGTACCCGTAGGGTCGCCACGCCCCCCGGCGTCTGTCGTCGCTGGTGGTAGGGGGGTTGGGGTGACATTCCGGCAAGGGGGGCACCCTGTCGGGAAGTTGGCTGAAAACATGCGGGTGTGGGTGTGCGAATGAGTCAGTCGTGCGGGGACAGGCGCTCGGAGCCGCCGCAGACCCGGTGAGTCCCGGACCCGCCGCGCGAGTGGCGGCCCCGGTGGCCGGACGGAAGGCGCTCCTCCGCCCGGATCCGGGCCGTGGCCCGCTCCGTCCGCTCCGACCGGCGCAGCAGCGTCCGGCACGCGGCCGTGACGGCGAGCAGGCCGAGGGTGGCGACGGCCGCCCCGCCGAAGGAGGTCCCGTAGACGACGAGGACCACGGGAACCAGCAGGCAGCTGAAGGCGGCCCAGCGCACCACGTCACCCGCGGGGTCGTCGTGAGGGCGCCTCGCGGGGTGCACGGACGAGTGAAGAGGGGGGCGGGCGGGAGCGGGGTACTGCGGGACGGTGTCGGCGTAGTGGATGGACTGCGTCGGCTGAGCTGGCTGGACGGGGTGAACCGGATGGCCGGGCACGGCGTACTCCCTGCGGGCTCTTCCTGGACGGTCGGACGCATGCCCAACGCCGCCGGGTCGGGCTCGGTCACTGCGCGCACGGGTGGCGCCCGGGCCGAATGTCACTGGCTGTAGGGGACAGCGGCCATTGCCAAGGCGCGCTCGCTCCGGCATGCTCCCTGGGACGCTCTCCAAGGGCGGCAAGCCCTCTGCTGCCCTGTGCAGGACAGGAGTGTCGCCGTACCCTGGTGGGTAAGGGCTTGGGAAGATGCTTCCCGGACAGAGCTCCGTCACCCAGCGTCGCCGATTTCCGCCCCTGTTGCTTCCTCCAAGGACCTCTTCGCCGAGACACCCATGGCCGGTCACGAATTCTCCGAACCCGCGGACCGCAAGCGCAAACGCCTCGCCGACCGCGCGTCGGACGCCGATCTGCGCGCGGTGGAACAGACACGCCTTCCCTGCGATCCGGCCTTCCGGCACGGGGTCGTTGTGGGATTCGACGGATCCACGTCCAGTGAGCGCGCCCTCGCGTACGCGATCGGCATGGCCCGCCGCTCCGGATCCGGTCTGATCATCGTCCATGTCGCCAACCGGCTGCCCACCACCGTGTGGGCCGGCTGCGAGCCTCCCGTCTTCGTGGATGTCCCGGATCACCGCACCGAGGTGCTCGGGCTGGAACTCGCCTGCGCGGACTATCTGTCCGAGGTGCCGTGGATCCTGGTCGAGCGGGGCGGGGACATCTGCCACGAGCTGGAGGAGGTCGGCCGGGAGTACTCGGCCGACGCCATCGTCGTCGGCTCCACGCACGGGATCGTGGGGCGGATCTTCGGATCGGTGGCGGGCCGGCTGGCCAAGCGCGCACAGCGACCGGTCGTTGTCATTCCGTGACCGGTTGTTAAGCCGATTGTGCGGTTGTGCACCCGTGTAAAGGGTAGATAAATGCTGCTGGGACGCAGCAAACAACTGCAGATCGAAGGGAGCCCGCCGTGGACAATGGTGTCTCTGCGGGAAGCACGGCCTCGACTTCGACCCTCGGGCACATCGCCCTGGGTCTCACCCTTCTCGCGTTCGGTATCGGCCACACCGGTGTCATCGACGGCGTGACCGCTGCCAATTCCGTATCGCTCGCGACCTACGTCGGCGGTCTCGCCCTGTTCGTCCTCGGACTCCTCGAGTTCCGCGGCGGCAACGGGTTCAACGGCACGGCGTTCGCGGGCCTCGGCGCCTTCTGGTTCACCTGGGCCGCCGGAGCCGACGGAAAGGTTTCGGCAGACGCGGCCGGACTGTTCCTGATCCTGTTCGCCCTGCTCGGGCTCACCCTCACCATGGGTGCCTCGGGCGGACTGTTCGGACAGGGCGTGTACGGCCTGTTCACCCTCTCCCTGCTGCTCCTGGCGATAGGTGCCTTCGCCGACAGCGGCTCTCTGGGCAAGGCCGCCGGCTGGGTGGCCGCCGTAGCCGGCCTGCTGGCCTGGTACGGAGCCACCGCGGCGCTGGCGCACTGGCCGATGGCACTGGGCAGGGCCTCGGGACGCGGCGCGGTCGCCGCGGGCTGAACACCGTAAAAACAAGGACCCCCGTGCGCCGGGCGCACGGGGGTCCTCGTACATCACGTGACTACTCGACGGTGACGGACTTCGCCAGGTTGCGCGGCTTGTCGATGTCCCGGCCCATGGCCAGGGCCGTGTGGTACGCCAGCAGCTGGAGCGGGATGCCCATCAGGATCGGGTCCAGCTCGTCCTCGTTCTTCGGCACCACGATGGTGTGGTCCGCCTTCTCCTGCTCGCGGTGCGCGACCGCCAGGATCCGGCCGCTGCGGGCCTTGATCTCCTCCAGCGCCGCGCGGTTCTTCTCCAGCAGGTCGTCGTCCGGGACGATCGCGACCGTCGGCAGCGAGGGCTCGATCAGGGCGAGGGGACCGTGCTTGAGCTCGGAGGCCGGGTAGGCCTCGGCGTGGATGTAGGAGATCTCCTTGAGCTTCAGGGAGGCCTCCAGCGCCACCGGGTAGCCGCGCACCCGGCCGATGAACATCATCGACTTGGCCTCGGCGTACTCGGCCGCCAGCTTCTTGATGTCCTCTTCGCCGTCGAGGATCTCCTGGATCTGCGCGGGCAGCTTGCGCAGGCCCTCGATGATCCGCTTGCCGTCGGTGACCGACAGGTCCCGGATCCGGCCCAGGTGCACGGCGAGCAGCGCGAAGGCCACGACCGTGTTGGTGAAGCACTTGGTGGAGACGACGCAGACCTCGGGGCCGGCGTGCACGTACACGCCGCCGTCGGCCTCGCGGGCGATCGCCGAGCCGACCACGTTGACCACGCCGAGGACGCGGGCGCCCTTGCGCTTGAGCTCCTGCACGGCCGCGAGCACGTCGTACGTCTCACCGGACTGGGAGACCGCGATGTAGAGGGTGTCGGGGTCCACGACCGGGTTGCGGTAGCGGAACTCGGAGGCCGGCTCGGCGTCCGCGGGGATCCGGGCCATGCCCTCGATGAGGCCGGCGCCGATGAGGCCCGCGTGGTACGAGGTGCCGCAGCCCAGGATCTTGACCCGGCGGATGCCGCGCGCCTCGCGCGGGTCCAGGTTCAGGCCGCCCAGGTGCACGGTGTTGAAGCGGTCGTCGATCCGGCCGCGCAGCACGCGGTCGACCGCGTCGGGCTGCTCGGAGATCTCCTTGTGCATGTACGTGTCGTGGCCGCCCATGTCGTACGAGGCGGCCTCCCACTCCACGGTCTCCGGGGTGGCGGTCGTCGTCGTGCCGGAGGTCGTGTAGGTGCGGAAGTCGTCGGCCTTGAGGGTGGCCATCTCGCCGTCGCCGAGGGTGACGACCTGGCGGGTGTGGGCGACCAGCGCGGCGACGTCCGAGGCGACGAACATCTCCTTCTCGCCGATGCCCAGCACCACGGGGGAGCCGTTGCGGGCGACGACGATGCGGTCGGCGAAGTCGGAGTGCATGACGGCGATGCCGTAGGTGCCCTCGATGACCTTGAGCGCCTCGCGGACCTTCTCCTCCAGGGAGTCGGCCTGCGAGCGGGCGATCAGGTGGACGATGACCTCGGTGTCGGTCTCCGAGACGAAGACGACGCCCTCGCCCTCGAGCTTGGCGCGCAGCTCGGAGGCGTTGTCGACGATGCCGTTGTGGACGACGGCGACCTTGTTCTCCGGGTCCAGGTGCGGGTGGGAGTTGATGTCGCTCGGGGCGCCGTGCGTGGCCCAGCGGGTGTGGGCGATGCCGGTGGTGCCGGCGAAGCGCTTGGGGACGCGGGACTCCAGCTCGCGGACCCGGCCCTTGGCCTTGACCACCTTCAGGGCGGGGGCCTTCGGGGTGTTGACGACGATGCCCGCGGAGTCGTATCCGCGGTACTCCAGCCGCTGCAGGCCTTCCAGCAGCAGCGGTGCCACGTCACGCTTGCCGATGTAACCGACGATTCCACACATACGGTTCTGCCCCTCCTGAAGTTCGGTTCCTGTACTCGTCCGCGGCCGCGTGCGGCGGCCGGCGGCTCAGCCGTAGACGATGCGGCGCAGCTGCCGGAGCGAGAGCTCCGGAGGCGCCACGGCGCGGTGCGGCAGCTCGGCCGCGATCCGCTCGAAGATCTCCGCGTTCACCGCTCCGCCGGACTGCAGTTCCCGGTGGCGGCGGCGGACGAACTCCTCGGTCGTCTCGTCGAAGTACGCGAGCACGTCGAGTACCACCCGGGCTGCCTCGCCGCGCTGCAGCGCGGTGCTGCGCACCAGGTGGTCGACGAGGTCGTCATGTGACGGGCGGCGATCGAGCACCCGTAGATACTGGCGGGTGAATGCGCCGAATGCAAAAGATCCTGCCCGAATCCGGGCAGGATCCTTCTGGTACGGACCAGCGGAATGGATGGATCCGGTCAGAAACGCCGCAAAACGGCCTGCTTGGCCGCCGCGAACTCCTCGGCCGTGAGGATCCCCGTCTGATGCAGCTCGCCGAGCTCGCGCAGCCGGCGCAGGAGCGTGTCGTGGTCCGCCGCGGTCTCCTCCGGCGGCGCCCCGGCCGCACTGAGGGCGGCGACCGCGGCGGGAGCGCCATCGGCGGCGGCCGCCGCCGGGTGGGGCAGCCGCAGCGCCACGGCCGCCGCGACCAGCGCCATCACCGGGTCGTACTTGAAGCCGAAGAGCTCCACCGTGAAGGGGTCGTACTTGGGTGCGGCGGTGGACGGGACGCCCGCCGGGACGAAGCGCAGCCAGCCGTTGCTCAGCCCCTTCGACGGGGACCACTCCACCGTCCGGAGGTCGGCCACCTGGAAGCCGGTCGTCCCACCGGAACGCTTGGCCTCCTCGGCCGTCCAGTTCCACTCCAGGGTCACCCGGTCCCCGTCGAAGGCCACCTTCCCGTCGCCCGCGGCCACCGTGATCGGCACCGAGGGGCCCGGCAGCAGGTACTCCCGGGTGGGCCCGGCCTCCACCTGCTCCAGCAGCAGCGCGTTGCGCACCTCGTCCACGAAGTACTCCGCCACCCCGGTCCGGTCCTGCTCCACGGTCAGCCGGTACGGGTCGGACGCCTCCGGCAGGCGCCCGCCGGTCACCTGGAGCAGCGGGTCCGCGCCGTCCCGCAGCCGCAGGCGCAGCCGGCCCGCCTTGCGGCCCGGCTCGTAGGAGATCCCCGCGAGCGCGCGCAGCGGTACGGCCACCTCGCCCAGGGTCTGCCGCAAGAGGCCCACCCCCTTGTCGCGGCCCGGCACGATGCGCACCGTGTCCCCGTCGAAGGTCCAAGTGCCGTCCTTCTGGATGATTTCCGCCATCCGACGATTCTCGCACCGGCCGAGACGGGCCACTTGGCCTATACCTGGGCCCATGAGAGTCCTGCGACGCACGCTCGGCACCTTCGGCACCTTCCTCGGCGTCCTCGGCGTCCTCAGTGGTTCGGTCTCGTGTACCGCCGCCCACGGCGACGACGCCAGGCCCGGCGACGATCCCCCCGCCGCCCTGGCCCCCTTCGAACGGCTGCTGCCGGCGCCCGCCTCCGCACGCGCCGACGGCCCGGGGTACGCCGTCGGGCCGGGCACGGTCATCCATACCGGCCCGGGACCGGACGAGGACGTCCGGCAGGTCGGCGAACTCCTCGCGGAACAGCTGCGCGGCCCGAGCGGGCTGCCGCTGCCGGTGGTCGACGGGCCCGGCGGGGACGGGATCCGGCTCCGGATCGACGAGGAGGCCGAGGGGGTCGGCGACGAGGGGTACCGGCTGGAGTCCGGCCCGGGCGGGATCACCCTCACCGCGCGGACCCCGGCCGGGCTGTTCCACGCGGGCCAGACGCTGCGGCAGCTGCTGCCGGTGGCGGGCCCCGGGACGGTGCCGGGCGGGACGGTCACCGACCGGCCGAGGTTCGCGTACCGGGGGGCGATGGTGGACATCGCGCGGCACTTCTTCACGGTGGAGCAGGTGAAGCGGTACGTCGACCAGCTCGCCCAGTACAAGGTCAACACCCTGCACGTGCACCTGACCGACGATCAGGGGTGGCGCCTGGCGGTCGACTCCTGGCCGCGGCTGGCGGAGTACGGGGGCGGCAGCGAGGTCGGCGGCGGACCCGGCGGGTACTGGACGAAGGACGAGTACCGGGAACTCGTCGCGTACGCGGGGCGGCGGTACGTCGACGTGGTCCCGGAGATCGACATGCCGGGGCACGTGAACGCGGCGCTCGCCTCGTACGCGGAGCTGAACTGCGACGGCAAGGTCCGGGAGCGGTACACGGGGATCAAGGTCGGCTTCAGCTCGCTGTGCGTCGGCAAGGAGCGGACGTACGAGTTCATCGACCAGGTGCTCGGAGAGCTGGCGGAGCTGACGCCCGGCCGCTACCTGCACCTCGGGGGCGACGAGGCGCACTCGACGCCCGCCGCGGACTACGCGGCCTTCATGGACCGGGCTCAGGCGGTGGTGGGCCGGTACGGGAAGACGGTGGTCGCCTGGCACCAGCTGGCGACGGCGCAGCCGGCGGCGGGAGCGGTGCTCCAGTACTGGGGGCACGACCGGACACCGGCCGCGGAGAAGGCGGCGGTCGTCGCGGCGGCGAAGGCGGGGCACCCGCTGATCCTGTCGCCGGCGGACCGGCTGTACCTGGACATGAAGTACGGCCTGGCCACGAAGCCGGGCCAGGTGTGGGCCGGGTTGGTCCCGGTGAAGCGGGCGTACTCCTGGAACCCCGGGGCCTATCTGGCCGGCGTGCCGGAGTCCGCCGTCCTGGGAGTGGAGGCCGCGCTGTGGACGGAGACCATCGCCACGCGGGGCGACTGGGAACTGATGGCGTTCCCACGGGTGCTGGGCCTGGCGGAACTGGGCTGGTCCCCCGCGGCCTCGCACGACTGGGCCTCGTACAGCCGGCGGCTGGGGGCGCAGGGCCCGCGGCTGCAGGCGCAGGACATCAGCTACTACCGGGCGCCGGACGTGCCGTGGCAGTGACCGGCGGGGGCCGTGGTCAGGGGACGCGGTCAGGGGCCCCAGCAGCTGGTTCCGGCCCCGTCGGCCTCCGAACCGACCTCGCGGGACGGCAGGGCCGCGAAGAGGGCCAGTCAGGGCTTCGCGGCCCCGCCGTCACGCCGTAGAGACGGGCACTTCCCCGAAGGGACCGTATTCGAGAGTGCCCGCCTCCTTGTTCACCGCCGGGCGAAGGCCGCGACGGGGTTCTTGAGGGTGCCGATCAGCTGGAGCGCGGCGGACGGGTCGGCGAGGTCGACCATCTGCTTGTTGTTCCGCAGCTGGAGGCGGTTCAGGCAGGACAGCTGGAACTCGTCCGCGAACAGGTCGTAGCGGGCGAAGCGGTCCGCCAGGGCGGGAATCGAGTCCTGGTAGTCGTGGGCGCAGTCCGCGACCGCCCGCCAGAAGGTGTCCTCCTCGCAGATGCCCTCCGTGACGAGGATCGAGCCGAGGAAGCGGAAGAAGCAGTCGAAGACGTCCGTGAAGACCGACAGCAGCTTCATGTCCTCCGGGATGTCCGCCCGGACCCGCTCGACCGCGGGCGGCAGGACCGCGTCCGGGTCCATGACCACGATCTCCTCGGCGATGTCCTTGAAGATCGCCCGCTTCACCACGCCGCCCTCGATGACGAGGATCGTGTTCTCGCCGTGCGGCATGTACGCGAGGTCGTACTGGTAGAAGCAGTGGAGGAGCGGGACCAGGTACGCGCGGAGGTAGTGCCGCAGCCATTCGGCAGGGGTCAGGCCCGACTCCGCGATCAGGGCGCCGACGAAGGACGTGCCCTCCGCGTCCACGTGGAGGAGCGAGGCCATCGTCGCCAGGCGCTCGTCGCCCCGCAGGGAGTTCACCGGGGACTCGCGCCACAGCGCGGCCAGCATCTTGCGGTACGGGGAGTACCGGTCGGTGGCGCGCTCGTACTGGCGGTGGTGGTAGCCGATCGCCGCCCGCTCGCGGATGATCGAGAAGTCGACCGACTTCAGGACGGGGTCCGACTCGATCAGCTGGTGGAGCCAGTCGTTGATGGCCGGGGTGGCCTCCATGTACGCGGCCGACAGGCCCCGCATGAAGCCCATGTTGAGGACCGAGATGGCGGTCTTCACGTAGTGCTTCGTCGGGGTGGTCGTGTTGAAGAAGGTACGGATCGACTGCTGGGGCAGGAAGGCGTCGGAGCCCTCGCCCAGCAGGACCAGGCGCTGGTTCGCGATCTCGGCCGCGAAGGTCACCGTGGTCTTGTTCCACCACTGCCAGGGATGGACCGGGAGGAGGTGGTAGTCCGCCAGGTCCAGGCCCAGGGAGGACAGCTTCGCGGAGAAGCCGGCGAGGGCGGCCTCGCCCAGTTCGGCGCGCATGAACGCGTCGTGGTCCAGGCCCGCGCCCGCGGTGAAGGTGGAGACGTCCTTGCGGGCCGCCACCCACACCAGGTGGACGGGGCTCGCCGTCTCCGGGGCGTACGAGAGGTACTCGTGCACGCCGAAGCCCAGGCGGCCGTTGTTCGCCACGAAGCAGGGGTGACCCTCGGTCATGCCCGTCTCGATGTCCTGGAAGGAGGACTTCGCGAGGACGGCGCAGGGGATCTGCGGCTTCGTGTACTTGAAGCCCGTGCCGGCCAGGGTGGAGGAGATCTCCTCCAGGTAGACGGGCAGGACCTCGGCGCTGAGCCCCAGGGCCTGCTGGAGCTCGATGTGGAAGTCGAGGGCGTCCAGCGGGAGCTCGGCGCCGTCCTGGTGCCGGGTGATCGAGGCCTCGTCCACGGACCAGTGGTCCAGGGCGTGGCGGACGGCCTTGAAGCGGTACTCGACCGTGGAGTCGTCGCTCAGGACCGAGTAGGAGCCGGCGTCCAGCGGCTTCGGGGTCAGCAGGCGCTCGTGGGAGAACTCCGCGAGGGCCTTGCGGACCAGGGCGCGGTTGGCCCGGGCCCACAGCTCGGGGGTCAGGTGGGAGACGGCGTCGGCGAGGCTCATATCGCGAGCTCCTTCGTGGTGCTGATGCCGGTGGCCGTCTCGAAGTCGGCGCGGGTGCAGAAGCTCAGCAGGGCTTCCTTCTCCGGCTTCCGGACCGGGCCGTCCGGCACGAAGCCGACCGCCTCGTTCAGGGCGTGCACGGCGGTGTTGCGGACGTCCGGCTCCACCACGACGCGCTCGGCCGCCTGGTCCGCGAACACGGCCGCCATGACGGTGGTGATGACCGCGCGGGTGAACCCGTGCAGGGGGGTGTCGCTCGGCGCGACGAGGAAGTGCATGCCGACGTCCCCGGGCTGGGCGTCGTACAGGCCGACCAGCTCCAGCTCGGCCGGGTCGTACGTCTCCATCAGGAAGGCGGGCCGGCCCTCGTGGAGGCCGATGAAGGCCTGGTGGTGCTCGGCCGCGGCGATCCTCATGTACTCGCGCTCGACGTCCGGCAGCGAGGCGTCCTGCATCATCCAGAACGAGGCCTTGGGGTGCGTGACCCAGCCGTGCAGGAGCTCCGCGTCGGCGAAGGGGTCCAGGGGCCGGACGGAGAAGGTGCCCAGGACCGCGTCGGTGCGGGTGAAGAGGGTCTCGGTGGTGCTCATGCGTGCATGCCTTCCGGGGCTGCGAACTGCTGGAACGCGATGGACTTCTCGACCTTGTAGTGCTCGCGGCCGAGGAGCTCACCGACGATGTACGCGTTGCGGTACGCGGCCATGCCCAGGTCGGGCGAGGTGAGGGAGTGGTTGTGGGTCGTGCCGTTCTGCAGGTAGACCCCGCGGCCGGTGGTGTCGACGCTGTAGTTGCGGGCGGCGTCGAGGCGGCCGCGGCCGTCGAAGTTCAGCCGGTCGCGCACGGGGGCGAGGAACTCCGGGACGGTGTACTTGTAGCCGGTGGCCAGGACCAGGCCCTCGGTCGCGAGGGAGAAGTCCCGCTCCTGCTCTTCCTGGCGCAGGCCCAGGGTGTACGTGCCCGTGGTGGTGTCGTACGCCGCGCTGTTCAGCGAGGTGTTGGTCAGCAGGGTGGTCGGGACGGCGCCCGGCATGCTGATCCTCTTCTGGTAGAGCAGGTCGAAGATGGCATTGATCAGATCGCCGTCGATGCCCTTGAAGAGGTTCTTCTGCTGGGTCTCCAGCCGGTAGCGGGTGTCCTCGGGGAGGGCGTGGAAGTAGTCCACGTACTCGGGGGAGGTCATCTCCAGCGTCAGCTTCGTGTACTCCAGCGGGAAGAACCGCGGTGAGCGCGTCACCCAGTTGAGCTGGTAGCCGTGCACGTCGATCTCGGCCAGCAGGTCGTAGTAGATCTCGGCGGCGCTCTGCCCGGAGCCGACCAGGGTGATCGACTTCTTCTTCTGGAGCTCCGCCTTGTTCTGCATGTACGCGGAGTTGTGCAGGAAGTCCCCGCCGAGGCGGGCGCAGGCCTCCGGGACGAAGGGCGGGGTGCCGGTGCCCAGGACCAGGCGGCGGGCCAGGTGGGTCTCGCCCCGGTCCGTGTGGACCTCGTACAGGCCGGCCCGCTCGTCGTAGGTGACCTCGGTGACGGAGGTGGAGTACAGGACGTTGTCGAGCCGGTCGGCGGCCCAGCGGCAGTAGTCGTTGTACTCGGCCCGCAGCGGGTAGAAGTTCTCCCGGATGTAGAAGGAGTACAGCCGGTCCTGGTCCTTCAGGTAGTTCAGGAAGGAGAAGGGCGAGGTCGGGTCGGCGAGGGTGACCAGGTCCGACATGAACGGCGTCTGCAGGTGTGCGCCGTCCAGGAACATCCCGGCGTGCCACTCGAAGTGCGGCTTCGACTCGATGAAGAGGCCGTCGAGTTCCTCGATCGGCGCCGTCAGGCAGGCGAGTCCCAGGTTGAACGGACCGAGGCCGATGCCGATGAAGTCGTGGGGCTTAGCGGTGGACGGCAAGGGATTCTCCCAGGAACTGCTCGGCGTGTGCGGCGAGAAGGTCGAGGACGGCCGCGATGTCGGCCGTCGTGGTCTGAGGGTTGAGGAGGGTGAACTTCAGGTACTGGTCCCCGTCCACCTTGGTGCCGGCGACGACGGCCTCGCCCGAGGCGAACAGGGCCTTGCGGGCGTGCAGGTTGGCCTCGTCGACCAGGTCCGCCCGAACCTCGCCCTCGGGGACGTAGCGGAAGACCAGGGTGGAGATCTGCGGCTTGACCACGACCTCGAAGCGCGGGTCGGCGTCGATGAGGTCCCAGCCCGCGGCGGCCAGGTCGACGACCTCGTCGAAGAGCGAGCCGACACCGTCGGCGCCCATGACGCGCAGGGTCATCCAGAGCTTGAGCGCGTCGAAGCGGCGCGTGGTCTGGATGGACTTGTCCACCTGGTTGGGGATGCGCTCCTCGGCCATCCTGCGCGGGTTGAGGTAGTCCGCGTGGTACGTGGCGTGCTTGAGGGTGTCGCGGTCGCGGACCAGCATCGCGCTGGAACTGACGGGCTGGAAGAAGGACTTGTGGTAGTCGACCGTGACCGAGTCGGCGTGCTCGATGCCGTCGAGGAGGTGCCGGCGGGTGGGGGAGACCAGCAGTCCGCAGCCGTACGCGGCGTCCACGTGCATCCACGCGGAGTGCTCGGCGGCCAGGCGGGCGATCTCGGGGAGCGGGTCGATGGACCCGAAGTCGGTGGTGCCGGCGGTGGCGACGACGGCCATGGGGAAGAGGCCCTCGCGCGCGCAGCTCTCCAGCTCCAGGGCGAGCACCGCGGTGTCCATGCGGCGGTTGCGGTCGACCGGGACGGCGATGACGGCCTCGTAGCCGAGTCCGAGCATGGCGGCCGACTTCTTCACGCTGAAGTGGCTGGCCTCGGAGGTGAAGATGCGCAGCTTGGGGAGGACCTCGGACTTGGCGAGTTCCGTCGCGCCGTTCGGAGCGTGCTGCATCACGCTCCGGCAGGCCTCGTCCCGGGCCAGCAGCAGGGCGTGGAAGTTGGACTGGCTGCCGCCGGAGGTGAAGACGCCGTCCGCGCCGGGGCCGAGGCCGATGCGCTGGGCGGTCCAGTCGATGAGGCGGCGCTCGATGAGCGTGCCGCCGATGGACTGGTCCCAGGTGTCGAGGGAGGAGTTGACGGCCGAGAGGACCGCCTCGCCGAGCACCGCGGGGATGACGACGGGGCAGTTGAGGTGGCCGAGGTAGCGCGGGTGGTGGAAGTACACCGCGTCGCGCAGGTAGACGTCCTCCAGCTCGTCGAGGACGGCGGCCGGGTCTTCGAGCGGCTTGTCGAGGTCGATCCCGTTGATGACCGGGGCGAGTTCGTCGACGGATATACCGGTGTGGGGCCGCTGCGTGCTCGCGAGTTTGGCGGCGACGCGTTCGACGCCCTCGGTGACGGAACGCCGGTAGAGGTCCGCGGTCGTCTCATTCAGCAGATGCGAACGCATCAACTTTCCTCCGGGCAGGGGGACGTGGGGTGGGGTGGCAAGACTTAGGTTAGCCTAACCTAAATATTTGGCCAAATGGAGATGGGCCCTGGCTGAAAGCCGGGGCCCATCTCCAACTGCTCTACGGCGTAAGCGGGTTGACTACAGCTCGGAAGCCGGGTCCTCGCTCGGGGCCTGGCCCGCGTACGCCTCGGCGAGGAGCTGCTCCTCGCTCGCGCCGAGCCGCCAGTAGCCGGTGAAACGCACCGCGCGGCGATCGACGGATCGTTCCTGCACGAAGTGCCGGCGCACGGCGCGGATCGTGCCGGACTCGCCCGCCAGCCATACGTACGGGGCTTCGGCCGGGGCCGGGTCGTCGGCCCGCAGTACGCTCAGCAGCTGCTCGGTCCGCTCCCGGCCCGCGCTCCCGCGCACGATCCAGGTGATGTCCGCCTCGGCGAGCGTGTCCAGCGGCAGCCGGTCGTCCTCGTGCGGGACCTCCAGCCAGGCCCGGACCCGGGTCCCGGCGGGCAGCCGGTCCAGGATCGCGGCCGCGGCCGGCAGGGCGGTCTCGTCCGCGTACATCCAGATCGCGTCGCTGCCGGCCGGCGGCTGGAACCGTACGGACTTGTTCTCCTCGACGGCCGGGCCGATCGCCATGATCCGGCGGCCGGTGACCGCCCGCCCGGCCCAGCGGGAGGCGGGTGAGGAGTCCCCGTGCAGGACGAAGTCGATGTCGACCTCGTCCACGCCCTCGGGTGTACGGCGCTGCTCGCGCACGGTGTAGGAGCGCATCACCGGGCGCTCCTCGTCCGGCATCCCGCGCCAGGCGCCGAACCAGGTGTCCTCGTCCGTGGACGGGAGCACCGTGTGCTCCTGGTCGCCCGTCGGCAGGAAGAGCGACAGGCTCTGGTCGAAGCCGCCCGAGCGGAAGTCCGCGAGGGACTCACCGCCGAACGTGACCCGCAGGAACGAGTGGCCGAGGCGGCGGGTGCGGAGCACTTCGAGCGCGAAGAACCGGAAGTGCGCTACGGCCGGGGCGTCGGACGCGGTGGCGGTCATACGGAGAGTCCCCCCTGGGATTCAGCCGGAGTGAAGGGCGGTCAGGGGTCAGCTGACCTTCTTGGCGTTCTGGATGGCCTTCGCGAGGTCCTCCAGGATCTGGGCGCACTTGTCGTACGAGTAGATCGGCTCGGTGACGCGCGGGGTGACCTGGCCGGCCTTGACGGCGGGCAGCTCGGCCCAGGTGGCCTTCGCCTTCAGGTCCGCCGGCTGCAGGGTGCCGGTGCGGTTGTCGAGCAGGACGACGTCGGCCTTGTACTTGCCGGCGTTCTCCCAGCTGAGGCTCTCGAAGAAGCCGCCCTCGTCCAGCTTCTCCGGGGTGACGAACTCGACGCCGAGCTGCTCGAAGTACTTCAGGTCGGCGGAGGTCTTGGCGGTGGAAACGTAGAAGAGGTCGGCGGAGCCGGAGCCCACGAGGACCTTGATGCCGGGGTTGGCCTTGGTGGCCTCGCGGACCTTCGCGGACGCGGCCTCGAAGCGGGCCTTGCCGTCCACGGCGGCCTTGGCGTTCATGTCGGCGCCCAGCGACTTGGCGAGCTCCGCGGTGCGCTCCAGCGCCTTGTCCATGGAGACGTCGCCGCCCACGGAGACGGCGGCGGCCGGGGCCAGCTTCAGGATCTTGTCCTTGGAGGCCTCGGGCACGTACCAGTAGCTGCCGTCCCAGGTGTTGGTGACGAGCAGGTCGGGCTGGAGGGCCGCGTACTTCTCGACGTTGAACTCGTCGTAGACGTTGCCGAGGATCTCGACCTTGGAGATGTCCATCGAGCCGGCCTGGACGTCGGGCTTGCCGTCGGCGGTCTTGGTCGGGCCGAAGACGCCCTTGACCGGGATGCCGTAGTCGTACAGCGCGGCGGCGGTGCCGGTGAACGCGACGATGCTCTTCGGCTTGGCCTTGAGGCTGACTTCCTTCTTCAGGGCGTCGTCCGTGAAGGTCCAGGGGCCCGAGGCCGCAGCGCCCTTGTCCTTGCCGCCGTCACCCTTCGCCGAGTCGGTGCCGCCGCACGCGGCGAGTGCCGCGACGAGGCCGAGGGCGCCGCCGGCCGCGATGAATCCGCGACGGGTCAGGGAGGAGGTTCGGGACTTGGGCATGTCGATGTCCGCTTTCGTGCGTGCAGGGCGGCCGATCACTGGGCCGTTCGGAGGGAAGGTTAGCCTAACCTTGGCCGAAAGCGGTAAGGGGGCCCTAAGTTTTTCGGGCCCCCTGCGCTGTCCTGCTTCCGTACGAGTGCTGCGGCTAGGCGGAGAAGCCCAGTTCGCGCGCGATCAGCATGCGCTGGACCTCGCTCGTGCCCTCGCCGATCTCCAGGATCTTGGAGTCCCGCCACATTCGAGCCACCGGGTACTCGTTCATGAACCCGTAGCCGCCGTGGATCTGCGTGGCCTCGCGGGCGTTGTCGACGGCCACCGTCGAGGAGTACAGCTTGGCGATCGCCGCCTCCTTCTTGAACGGCTCCCCGTGCACCAGCCGGGAGGCGGCGTCGCGCCAGCCGATGCGGGCCATGTGGGCGCGCATCTCCATGTCGGCGAGCTTGAACTGGATGGCCTGGTTGTCGCCGATCGCCTTGCCGAAGGCGTGCCGCTCCCTCGCGTACTTCACCGACTCGTCCACGCAGCCCTGGGCGAGGCCCGTGGCGAGCGCGGAGATGGCGATGCGGCCCTCGTCGAGGATCCGGAGGAACTGGGCGTAGCCGCGGCCCTCTTCGCCCACCAGGTTGGCGAGCGGGACCCGTACGCCGTCGAAGGACAGCTCACGGGTGTCCGAGGCGTTCCAGCCGACCTTGGAGTACGGCGCGGCCACCGTGAAGCCCGGGGTGCCGGACGGGACGATGATCGAGGAGATCTCGGGGCGGCCGTCGGCCTTGCGGCCCGTCACGGCGGTCACGGTGACCAGACCGGTGATGTCCGTACCGGAGTTGGTGATGAAGCACTTGGAGCCGTTGATGACCCACTCGTCGCCCTCGCGGACGGCGGTGGTGCGGGTGCCGCCCGCGTCACTGCCCGCGCCGGGCTCGGTCAGGCCGAAGGCGCCCAGGATCTCGCCGGAGCACATCTTCGGCAGCCACTCCCGCTTCTGCTCCTCGGAGCCGAAGAGGTAGATCGGCATGGCGCCGAGGGAGACGCCGGCCTCCAGGGTGATGGCGACCGAGGAGTCGACGCGGGCCAGCTCCTCCAGGGCGATGCCGAGGGCGAGGTAGTCGCCGCCCATGCCGCCGTACTCCTCGGGGAAGGGCAGGCCGAACAGGCCCATGCGGCCCATCTCGCGGACGATCTCGTACGGGAACTCGTGGCGCTCGTACAGGTCGCCGATCTTGGGCGCGACGACGTCGTGCGCGAACTCCTCGACGGTACGGCGGAGTTCCTCGTGCTCGGGGGTGAGCCGGTGGTCGAGGGACATGATGTGACTACTCCTTGTGGGAGAGGGCGCGGACGGTACGGGAGGGGCTGGGACGCCCCAGCTGTTCGGCCATCCACACGCTCGTGGCGGTGAGGGCGGCCAGGTCGACCCCGGTCTCGATGCCGAGGCCGTCGAGCATCCACACCAGGTCCTCGGTGGCGAGGTTGCCGGTGGCGCTCTTCGCGTACGGGCATCCGCCGAGGCCCCCGGCGGAGGCGTCGACCGTGGTCACGCCGTGCTGGAGCGCGGCGAGGGTGTTGGAGAGGGCCTGGCCGTAGGTGTCGTGGAAGTGCACGCCGATCCGGTCGGTGGGCACGCCCGCCTCGTTGAGGCTGCTGAGCAGTTCCTGGACGTGGCCGGGGGTGGCGACGCCGATGGTGTCGCCGAGGCTGAGCTCGTCGCAGCCGAGGTCGAGCAGGGCCTTGGCCACGGAGACCACCTGGTGGACGGGGACCGGGCCCTCCCAGGGGTCGCCGAAGCACATCGAGAGGTAGCCGCGGACGTGGGCCTTCTCCTGCTGGGCGCGGGCCACGACGGGCTCGAACATGGCGAGGGACTCGGCGACGGTCCGGTTGAGGTTGCGGGAGGCGAAGGTCTCGGTGGCCGAGCCGAAGACGGCGATGCGGGTGGCACCGAGGGCCAGGGCGCGGTCGAGGCCGCGCTCGTTGGGGACGAGGACGGGGAGGGCGGCCCGTACGTCGCCGAGGAGCGGGAACAGTTCCTCGGCGTCGGCCAGCTGCGGCACCCACTTGGGGTGGACGAAGCTGGTGGCCTCGATGGTGGTGAGACCGGCGGCGGCGAGCCGGTGGATGAACTCGGCCTTCACGGCGGTGGGAACGGCCGTCTTCTCGTTCTGCAGCCCGTCGCGGGCGCCGACCTCGTGGATCCGGACGCGGGCCGGGAGGCCGGGGGCCGGGACGGTCATGGGCAGGCCGTTCACTTGGCCGCCTCCTCTTCCTCTTCCGGTTCCGGGGTGACCACGGCCAGGACCTGGTCCATGGCGACGGTGGTGCCCGGGGTGACGTCGAGTTCGGTGACGGTCCCGGCGTGCGGGGCGGAGATGACGTGCTCCATCTTCATGGCCTCGACGACGAGGAGGCTCTGCCCGGCCACCACCTTGTCGCCGATGGCCACCTTGACGACGGTGACGGTGCCGGGCATGGGGGCGGCGAGGGTGTCTGCGCCGCCGCGTCCGGCGCCGCTGAGGGTTGCCGCGACGGGGTCGTGGTCCTGGAGGTGCCAGGAATCGCCGTCCCGCCCGAGCCAGGTCCCCTCCGGGGAGGTTGCGTGGCTGAACCGGTGGGTGACGCCGTCGAGTTCGATGGTGACGGAGTCGGTGGTGCGGCTGACGATCCGGCCGCGCGCCGGTGCGCTGGGGCTCTGCCCCAGACCCCGCGCCTCAAACGCCGGCGAGGCTGGATTTGCCCCGGCTTCGGCCAGAAGGACCTCCGTGAAGTTGAAGGCCGCGCCGGAGCTGGGGGCGGAGCCCGAGCCGGAGTTGATGCCGGCTGGGCGGGTGCGGACCGTCAGCGGGTCCTGGCCCGGGAGGCGGAAGTGGTGGACCGTCCAGGCGGGCGTGCCGCCGAGGCGCCAGCCGCTGGCGGCGTCGAACGGGTCGACCCACCCTCCCAGCCTCGCCGGCGTTTGAGGCGCGGGGTCCGGGGCGCAGCCCCAGTTTCGGGAAGGGGCGGGGTGGGGGAAAGAACCCTCGGCCAGCAGCGCAGCCGCCGCGTACACCTCGGCCGGGACCCCCTCCGGCAGGAGGGACGGGAGGTCCCGTTCCACCAGACCGGTGTCCAGGTCGCCGGACACCACGTCCGGGTGGGCCAGCAGACGACGCAGGAACCCGGCGTTCGTCTGGACGCCCAGGATCACCGTGTCGGCCAGAGCCCCCCGCAGCACCCGCAGGGCAGCCGCCCGGTCGGGCCCGTACGCGATGACCTTCGACAGCATCGGGTCGTACGTGGAGCCCACCGGCACACCCGCCGTCAGGCCGGAGTCCGTACGCACCGCCCCACCCGACGGCTCCGACAGCGCGAGGACCGTACCGCCGGAAGGCAGGAACCCTCGCGCCGGGTCTTCCGCGCACACCCGGGCCTCGATGGCGTGCCCCGTCAGGGTGACCTCGGACTGGTCGAAGCCGAGCGGCAGCCCCGCCGCCACCCGCAGCTGCTGCTCCACCAGGTCCAGCCCCGTGATCAGCTCCGTCACCGGGTGCTCGACCTGGAGGCGGGTGTTCATCTCCATGAAGTAGTACGAGGACGGGTCCCCGCCCGGGACGATGAACTCCACCGTGCCCGCGCCGACGTACCCGCACGCGCGGGCCGCCTCCACCGCCGCCGCGCCCATCGCCGCGCGGGTCTTCTCGTCCAGCAGGACCGACGGCGCCTCCTCGATCACCTTCTGGTGGCGCCGCTGGAGCGAGCACTCGCGCTCGCCCAGGTGGACCACGTTCCCGTGGGCGTCCGCCAGCACCTGGATCTCGATGTGCCGCGGCCGGTCCACCCACCGCTCGACCAGCAGGGTGTCGTCGCCGAAGGAGGAGCGGGCCTCGCGGCGGGCCGCCGCGATCTCCTCGGCCAGTACGGCCGCGTCGCGCACCAGCCGCATGCCCTTGCCGCCGCCGCCCGCCGAGGGCTTCAGCAGCACCGGCATGCCGATCTCGGCCGCGGCCGCGGCCAGTTCGGCGTCCGACAGGCCGCTCCCGGAGGAGCCGGGGACCACGGGCACGCCCGCCGCCTTCACCGTCTCCTTGGCCCGGATCTTGTCGCCCATCAGGGAGATCGCCGAAGCGGGCGGCCCGATGAAGGCCAGCCCGGCCTCGGCGCAGGCCCGCGCGAACGCCGCGTTCTCCGCGAGGAAGCCGTAGCCGGGGTGAACGGCCTCGGCGCCGGTGCGGCGGGCCGCGTCGAGCAGCCGCTCCACCGACAGGTAGCTCTCGGCGGCCGCCGCCGGGCCGATCCGGACGGCCGTGTCGGCCTCCCGGACGTGCCGCGCGTCCGCGTCCGCGTCGCTGAAGACGGCCACCGACCGCACCCCGAGCTCCCGCAGCGTACGGATGACCCGGACCGCGATCTCGCCCCGGTTGGCGACCAGAACAGTGCTGAACATCGAAGAGGTCCTCACGTCACATACGGAAGATGCCGAAAGCGGAGTCGCCCAGCGGGGCGTTCGCGCACGCGGTCAGGGCCAGTCCCAGCACCTGCCGGGTCTCCATCGGGTCGATGACCCCGTCGTCCCACAGCCGGGCCGTGGCGTAGTAGGCGTTGCCCTGTTCCTCGTACTGCGCGCGGACCGGGGCCTTGAAGGCCTCCTCGTCCTCGGCCGGCCACTCCTGGCCCGCGCCCTCGATCTGGTCGCGCTTGACCGTCGCCAGGACGGACGCGGCCTGCTCGCCGCCCATCACCGAGATCTTGGCGTTCGGCCACATCCACAGGAACCGCGGCGAGTACGCCCGCCCGCACATCGAGTAGTTGCCCGCCCCGTACGAGCCGCCGACCACCACGGTCAGCTTCGGCACCCGGGTGCAGGCCACCGCCGTCACCATCTTCGCGCCGTGCTTGGCGATGCCGCCCGCCTCGTAGTCCCGGCCGACCATGAAGCCCGAGATGTTCTGGAGGAAGAGGAGCGGGATCCCGCGCTGGTCGCACAGCTCGATGAAGTGGGCGCCCTTCTGGGCGGATTCGGAGAACAGGATGCCGTTGTTGGCGACGATCCCGACCGGGTGCCCGTGGATCCGGGCGAAGCCGGTGACCAGCGTCTGGCCGTACTCCGCCTTGAACTCCTGGAAACGGGAGCCGTCCACGATCCGGGCGATGATCTCGCGGGCGTCGTAGGGGGTGCGCGAGTCGACGGGGACCGCGCCGTACAGCCCGTACGGGTCCACCTTCGGCTCTTCCGGAGCCTCGACCGACCAGGGCAGGGCCGCGCGCTCGGGCAGGGTCGCCACGATGTTCCGTACGATCCGCAGCGCGTGCGCGTCGTCCTCCGCGAGGTGGTCGGTGACGCCGGAGGTCCGGGAGTGGACCTCGCCGCCGCCCAGCTCCTCCGCCGTGACGACCTCGCCGGTGGCCGCCTTCACCAGCGGCGGGCCGCCGAGGAAGATCGTGCCCTGGCCGCGGACGATGACCGCCTCGTCGCTCATGGCCGGTACGTACGCACCGCCCGCCGTGCAGGAGCCGAGGACGGCGGCGATCTGCGGGATGCCGGCCCCCGACATGCGGGCCTGGTTGTAGAAGATGCGGCCGAAGTGCTCCCGGTCGGGGAAGACCTCGTCCTGCATGGGGAGGAAGGCGCCGCCGGAGTCGACCAGGTAGAGGCAGGGGAGACGGTTCTCCAGGGCCACCTCCTGGGCGCGGAGGTGCTTCTTGACGGTCATCGGGTAGTACGTGCCGCCCTTGACGGTGGCGTCGTTCGCGACGATCACGCACTCGCGGCCACTGACCCGGCCGATGCCCGCGATGACCCCGGCGGCGGGGGCCGCGCCCCCGTACATGCCCTCGGCGGCCAGCGGGGCCAGCTCCAGGAAGGGGGACCCGGGGTCGAGGAGGGTGTCGACGCGGTCGCGCGGGAGGAGCTTTCCGCGCGCGGTGTGGCGGGCGCGGGCCTTCTCGCCGCCGCCGAGCCGGGCCGCGTCGAGCCGGGCCCGCAGCCCCTCGGTCAGCTCGCGGTGGGCGGCCTCGTTGGTCCGCCAGGCCTCGGACGCCGGGTCCGCGGCGCTCGTCAGCACTGGTGCCTGCTGCATCGGTCGAGCTCCCTTGCTCGGTGCACGCTGTTAATGAGCGTTAACGCATGTACGGCTTAGGTTAACGAGCGCTAACGGCCCTGTCTAGAATGGTTTCCCATGAGCACCAGAGCGGCCGCCGCCCCGACCCGTCGCGAGCAGATCCTCAGTGAGGCCGCCCGCCTCTTCGCCGCGCGTGGGTTCCACGGCGTCGGCGTCGACGAGATAGGGGCCGCGGTGGGCATCAGCGGCCCCGGCCTCTACCGGCACTTCGCGGGCAAGGACGCGATGCTCGCCGAGCTGCTGGTCGGCATCAGCGAGCGGCTGCTGACCGGCGGCCGGCGCCGGGTGGAGGAGGCGGCGGGCGATTCCGCCCTGGTCCTGTCCTCCCTCATCGACGGGCACATCGACTTCGCGCTCGACGACCGGGCGCTGATCACCCTGCACGACCGGGAGCTCGACCGGCTGCGGGACACCGACCGCAAGCTCGTCCGGCAGCTGCAGCGGCAGTACGTGGAGCTCTGGGTGGACGTCGTACGGGCACTGCACCCGGAGGTGGCCGAGGCGGAGGTACGGGTCTCCGTGCACGCGGTCTTCGGCCTGCTGAACTCCACCCCGCACCTGGCGGCCCTGGGGCGGGAGGCCACGGAGTCGCTGCTCCGGCGGCTCGCGCACGGGGCGTTCGGGGCGCTGTCGGCGTGAGCCGGCGCGTCCGCGGGTCGGGATGGACGGGACGGCTCCGCCTGGGCGGCGGCAGAATGGCCCGTATGCCGAAGCCGATAGAGACGCCCGTACCCAGCCGCGCAGAACTCGTCGACCACCTGGTCCGCACCCGGATCGCGGGGCAGGTCGCCACCCCGCGCGAGAACAACCTCTCCCACTACCGCAAGCTCGCCAACGGCGACCGGCACTACTGGCTCGGCCTGGAGCTGGGCGACCGCTGGGCCGACGAGCAGGACGTGCTCGCGGTGATGGCGGAGCGGTGCGGGGTCGTGGACGACCCGGAGGTCCGCTTCGGCCAGGACACCATCGACCCGGAGCTCACGGTGGCCGGCCTGGACCGGCTGGCGGCGCGGCTGCGCAAGGCGGCACTGGACCGGCAGAGCGTGCTGCTCGCCACCGGCCACCCGGGCGGGCTGCTGGACGTCCACCGCGTCACGGCGGCGGCCCTGCGGGCGGCCGGGTGCGAGATCGTGGTCATCCCCGCCGGCCTGACGGCCGACGAGGGGTCGGTGTGGCAGTTCGCGGACGTGGCCGTGCTGGAGCGGGGCGCGACCCTGTGGCACACCCATTCGCCGGAGCCGATGGCCGCGATCCTGGACGGGCTCACGGCGGCGGGCCGCCCGCAGCCGGACCTGGTCGTCGCCGACCACGGCTGGGCGGGCTGCGCGGCCCAGCGGGGCCTGGACGCGGTGGGCTACGCCGACTGCAACGACCCGGCGCTCTTCCTCGGCGAGGCCGAGGGCACCCTCCAGGTGGCGATCCCGCTGGACGACCACGTCCGCGACCCGCGCCACTACGACCCGATGGTGGCGTACCTGCTGGACGCGGCGGGTCTGCTGGACGGCTGAGGCCTGGCCGGGGGCGTTGTCAGTGGCCGCGGCTACGGTCGCTCCCATGCCGACACCGCCGAAGTCGCCGCAGGCGCACCACCCGCTGTCCGTGCTGGCCGACGATCCCCAAGGGCGCTGCCTGGGGCTGGAGTTGCCCCCCGGGACGCTCGTCTCCCGGCCGGCCGCGCGGACCTGGCGCCCGCGCCGCGCGCGGCCGGAGCCACTGCTGTGGGTCTCCGACGGGCCCGTGGGCGCCGGGGAGTTCGCCGCGTTCCGCGGCAGCCCCGCCCTGGCCGCCGCGGGGCTGCAGACGGTGCTGCTCCAGGAGCGGCGCGGCCTGGAACGGTGGTGGGAGGTCAAGGGGCTGGCGCCGGAGCGGATGTCCGACCCCGACGACCACCATGTCGAGCCGGTCCTGCGGGAGTTCTGGAACGCGGTGGTCCCCGATCCCGAGGAAGGCGAGGAGGGCGAGGAGCTCATCGCCCCCTTCGGCCGGGACTGGCCGGGCCTCGCGGACCCGGGCGCCGCGGCGGAGGACGGGCCGGACCCCGAGGAGGCGGCCCGCGCTCTCGCGGAGGAGCTGATCGGGGACGGCACCCTGCCCGCCCCGCGGCTCGCCCTCGTCGCCGCGGGCCGCCCGGCCGACGTACCCACCGCGATGGGCTGGTGCGGGCCCACCAACCACGAGAACGACACCGCTCTCATCAGCACGGTCCTGCGCTCCTGGGAGGACCGCTTCGGCGCCCGGGTCGTCGCCCTCGGCTTCGACGAACTCCACGTCTCGGTGGCGGCCCCGCCCCGTACGGTCGTGCGCTCGCTCCCCGTCGCGGCGGAGCACTTCGCCTTCTCGCCCGACAACATCTGGCAGGGCTCGGGCACCCTTCGCGCCTACACGGACGAGGCGGTCGTCGCCGGCACCCACTGGGGCTTCTGGTGGGACTGAGCCGCCCGGACGCCGGACGGTCTAGCCGCGCGGGACGCGGACCACGCCCTCCTGGATCACGGTGACGGCCAGGCGGCCGTCCTGGGTCCAGATGCGGGCCTGGCCGAGGCCCCGGCCGGCCGCGGCCGACGGGGACTCCTGGTCGTACAGCAGCCACTCGTCCGCGCGGAACGGCCGGTGGAACCACATCGCGTGGTCCAGCGAGGCGCCGACCACGTCGCCGACCGCCCACCCGCCGCGCCCGTGCGCGAGCAGCACCGAGTCCAGCAGCGTCATGTCGGAGACGTACGTGGCCAGGCACGTGTGCAGCAGGGGATCGGCGCTGTCCAGCTTGCCGGCCGTGCGGAACCACACCTGTGAGCGCGGCTCCACCGGTTCGCCGATGCTGCCCCAGGGCGGGGTCGTGGCGTACCGGAGGTCCACCGCCTCCCGGGTCTCGATCAGCCGCTCCACCGTGCCCGGGTCGCGGAAGATCTCCCGGTACGCGGGCAGCGACTCGGCCGCGGTCGGCAGGGACTCCGGGTCCGGGGCCGACGGCATCGCGACCTGGTGGTCGAGGCCATCCTCGTACGTCTGGAACGACGCGGAGAGGTGGAAGATCGGCTGACCGTGCTGGACGGCGACGACCCGGCGCGTGGTGAAGGAGCGCCCGTCGCGGATCCGGTCCACCGAGTACACGATGGGCGCGCCGGTGTCCCCGGTGCGCAGGAAGTACGAGTGCAGCGAGTGCGCGGTGCGGTCCGCGGGGACGGTCCGGCCGGCCGCGACGAGGGCCTGGGCCGCGACCTGGCCGCCGAAGACACGCGGTACCAGCGAAGGCCGGCTGGTACCGCGGAAGATGTTCTCCTCGATCTGCTCCAGGTCGAGCAGATCGAGGAGCGTCGTCAGTGCCTCGTTCATATTCTGCAAGGGTAAGTGTCCTCACCAATATCTAGCCTGAGGTGCCCGGTCAGGCTGTGGACGTAACGCATCCAAAGGTCGCAAGGTCGGGCCGCCACGCTTCAAGTCGAAGAAGGACACCCGCCAGTCCATTCGCCTCAACACCAATGCCTTCAGCGTGAAGCGCAACGGCCGGGTGTACGTGGCCAAGGTCGGTGACCTCAAGGTCAAGTGGTCCCGTTCGCTACCGATGGCGCCGTCCTCCCTGACGATCACGAAGGATTCGTCAGGGAGGTACTTCGCGAGTTTTGTCGTGGAGACCGGCCTTGACCCGCTGGCCGAGAACGAGGCCGAGATCGGCATCGACCTTGGCCTCACAACCTTCGCCGTGTTCTCCGACGGCACCAAGATCTCTTCGCCCAGATTTCTACGTCGGGCGGAGAAGAAGCTCAAGCGCCTACAGCGCGAGCTGTCGCGGAAGGCGAAGGGATCGAGGAATCGGTCCAAGGCCCGGATCAAAGTGGCCCGGCAGCATGCCCGGGTGGCCGACCAGCGTAGGGATTGGCTCCACAAGACGTCCACACAGATCATTCGCGACAACCAAGCGATGTATGTGGAAGACCTTGCTGTACATGCCCTCGGCCGCACGCGGCTGGCGAAGTCGGTTCACGACGCAGGGTGGTCCGCGTTTGTGAGCATGCTGGAGTACAAGGCCGTCAAGCATGGCCGGTACTTCGGGAAGATCGGCCGCTTTGAGCCGACCTCCCAAGTCTGTTCGACTTGCGGGCGTCGGGACGGCCCCAAACCCCTCCATGTCCGTGAATGGACATGCAAGGGGTGCGGGGCCGTGCGCGACCGTGACGAGAACGCAGCGATCAACACCCTGGCCGCCGGACGGGCGGACAGGCTAAACGCCTCGTGGAGCGCAGGTGAGACCAGGACAAGAGTCCCGGCACAGCGCGTAGAAGCAGGAAGCCACCCAGTTGGCCATCTAGCCGGGGGAGGCCCCCCCGGCCGTCAGGCCATGGGGCACGTCAAAGGCCCATCGACTTGGCGATGATGGACTTCATGACCTCGCTGGTGCCGCCGTAGATGCGGTTCACGCGGTTGTCGGCGTACAGGCGGGCGATCGGGTACTCGTTCATGTAGCCGTAGCCGCCGTGCAGCTGGAGGCACTTGTCGATCACGCGGTGCGCGACCTCGGTGCAGAACAGCTTCGCGGACGCGGCCTCGGCCGCCGTCAGCTCACCGGCGTCCAGGGCCTCCAGGGCGCGGTCGGCGACCGCCTCGGCGGCGTCCACCTCGGCCTGACAGGCGGCCAGTTCGAACTTGGTGTTCTGGAAGTGCGCGACCGGCTTGCCGAAGACGGTGCGCTCCGTCACGTACTGCTGGGCGAACCGGATGGCGGCCTTGGCCTGCGCGTACGCGCCGAAGGCGATGCCCCAGCGCTCGGAGGGCAGGTTGGCGCCGAGGTAGTAGAAGCCCTTGTTCTCCTCGCCGAGCAGGTCCTCGACCGGGACCTTCACGTCGACGAACGCCAGCTCGGCGGTGTCGGAGGTGCGCAGGCCCAGCTTGTCCAGCTTGCGGCCGATCGAGTAGCCCGCGGACTTGGTGTCCACGGCGAACAGGGAGATGCCGAAGCGGCGGTCCTGCTCGCTCGGGGCGGAGGTGCGGGCGCAGACGATCACGCGGTCGGCGTGGACGCCGCCGGTGATGAAGGTCTTGGAGCCGTTGAGGACGTAGTGCGTGCCGTCCTCGGAGAGCTTGGCGGTGGTCTTCATGCCCGCGACGTCGGAGCCGGTGCCCGGCTCGGTCATCGCCAGGGCCCACATCTCCTCACCGGAGACGAACTTCGGGAGGTAACGCTTCTTCTGCTCGTCGTCGGCGAGCATCTTGATGTAGGGCAGGGCGAGCAGCACGTGCACACCGGAGCCGCCGAAGTTGACGCCCGCGCGGGAGGTCTCTTCGTAGAGGACGGCCTCGAACTTGTGGGTGTCCAGGCCGGCGCCGCCGAACTCCTCGGGCACGTTGATGCCGAAGACGCCCAGCTCGCCGAGCTTGTAGTAGAAGTCGCGCGGCGCCTGGCCGGCCTGGAACCACTCGTCGTAGACGGGGACGACCTCGGCCTCGATGAAGGCGCGGATGGTCTCGCGGAACGCCTCGTGGTCCTCGTTGAATACGGTACGGCGCACGGCCGGCCTCCCTCTCTGCGGCTAAACCGCCGCCGCTCTCGCGGAGGTGGTTGCGCGCCGTCGTGGTTCCTCAATTGATGGTTGAGGTCTAAGCGCTTGCTCAGATTAAGTTACCGACGAGTTATCGCCGCTGTCCAGGCCACGTAGCGCAAACCACAGTTCCATCCGGGTGTCGGGGTCGTCGAGGTCCGTGCCGAGCAGCGCCGCGCAGCGGGCGACGCGCTGGCGGACCGTGTTGCGGTGGACCCCGAGGGCGGCCGCGGTGCGGTCCCAGCTGCCGTGGTGGGCGAGCCAGGCGCGGAGGGTCTCGCGGTGCGCCGGGTTCAGCGGGGCGAGCAGGGACTCGGCGTGGGCGCGGGCCTCCGCGGGGTCGACGAGGGCGGCCAGACCGCCGCGCGTGTGCCGGACCAGCGGGGTGCGGGCCGCCTCCGCGCGGTCCAGGGCCCGCCCGGCCTGGGCCGTCGCGGTCGCCAGTTCCGCCGGCGCGGCCGGGGCGCTCACCCCCAGCCGCCAACCGGGCTGCGGAGCCGGATCCCGGTCGGTGAGCAGCCGTACGGGGTCCGTGCGCGGGTCCAGCAGTACGGTGCCCAGCGCGGCCGCCAGGGCCCGCGGGTCGCCGGAGCCGCGGGCGTGCACGACGTGCCAGGGCCCGGGGGCCAGCGCCGCGGCGGGGTCGCCGTCGAGGAGCAGCCGGGTGAGGGCGGCCGCCTCTGCCCTGGCCGGGCGGTCGGCGGTGAGCAGTGTCAGCAGGACCGCGGCCACCGAGGCGATGGTGTGGTCGCCCGGCGTACGGGAGGGGGTGGCGAGCGCGAGCACCTGGCGGCCGCTCATCGCATAGGCGGCCAGGTGGGTGCCGCCCACGGTGTCGGTGGCCGTCATGGCGGAGCCGGGGGACACGCGGCGGGCCAGTGCGGCCACGGCGGCGAGGACGTCGTCGCCGGGTCCGGGCCCGGCGGCCCGCAGGGGCGAGGCGGGCTCCGCCGGGGCGGCCGGGGCGTCCGCAGGGGCTGGGGCCTCCGCAGGCGCCTGCCCCTCCGGACGGGCGGGGGTGTCCGCAGGCGCCGGGGGCATCAGTGCCGCCCAGCCCCCCAGGCTCGCGGCGAGCCGGGACAGGACCGCCGGCACCGGGTCGGGCCTCGCGGCCGCGGCGGCGAGCGACTGCTGGGCCTCGGTGATCCGGCGCAGCTCCCGCGTACGGGCCTCCGCCATCAGCCGCCAGACCGTACGGGCCACCGCGGTGAAGGGGGTCCCCGGCGGGACCTCCAGCAGCGGCAGCCCGTACCGGTCGCACGCCTCGGCGAGGCCCGGCGGCACCGCCTCGTGCACGGGCGCCACGCCGAAGCCGAGCGCCGCCACCCCCGCCTCGGAGAGCCGCGCGACGTACGCCTCGCCATCGCCGAGCGCCGCCCCCGCCGTCAGGAGCAGCTCGCCGCCCAGCAGGTAGGGGGACGGGTCCGCCATCTCGGAGGCGTGCACCCCGTGCACATCGGCCTCGGCGGGCCCCGCGAGGTGGCGCAGGCCCAGCTCCCGGTCGGGGAGCAGCGCGCCGAGGGGGACCGGCGGGGTGGGCGGGGCCTCCATGGATACTCCCTACACATCGGGAACGGTCTATGGATAGAACGTACACTTCGCCGCTGCGCGGGCACCGGCTTACGCTCGAAGGACCGCACCAGCAGGAACCAGCAGGACCTTCAGAAGGGCACCCCTCATGAGCACGCAGCCGCGCGGACCCGTCGACTCCTCCCGCATCCCGCGCTACGCGGGCCCGGCGACCTTCGCCCGGCTGCCGCGCCTCGACGAGGTCGGCTCCGCCGACGTCGCCGTCGTCGGCGTGCCCTTCGACTCCGGCGTCTCCTACCGCCCCGGCGCCCGCTTCGGCGGCAACGCCATCCGCGAGGCTTCGCGCCTGCTGCGCCCGTACAACCCGGCCCAGGACGCCTCCCCCTTCGCCCTCGCGCAGGTCGCGGACGCCGGCGACATCGCCGTGAACCCCTTCAACATCAACGAGGCCGTCGAGACGGTCGAGGCCGCGGCCGACGAGCTGCTCGGCGCCGGCTCCCGCCTGATGACCCTCGGCGGCGACCACACCATCGCCCTCCCGCTGCTCCGTTCCGTCGCCAAGAAGCACGGACCGGTCGCGCTGCTCCACTTCGACGCGCACCTGGACACCTGGGACACCTACTTCGGCGCCGAGTACACCCACGGCACCCCGTTCCGCCGCGCCGTCGAGGAGGGCATCCTCGACACCGAGGCGCTCTCCCACGTCGGTACGCGCGGCCCGCTGTACGGCAAGCAGGACCTGGACGACGACGCCAAGATGGGCTTCGGCATCGTGACCTCCGCCGACGTCTACCGGCGCGGCGCCGACGAGGTGGCCGACCAGCTGCGCCAGCGCATCGGCGACCGTCCGCTGTACATCTCCATCGACATCGACGTGCTGGACCCGGCGCACGCGCCCGGCACCGGCACCCCCGAGGCGGGCGGCATGACCTCCCGCGAGCTGCTGGAGATCATCCGCGGTCTGTCCTCCTGCAACCTCGTTTCCGCCGACGTCGTCGAGGTCGCCCCGGCGTACGATCACGCTGAGATCACCTCGGTCGCGGCCTCGCACACCGCGTACGAGCTCACCACGATCATGAGCCGTCAGATCGCGGCGGCGAAGGCCAAGTGACGGCGAACGCGAAGGGCAACTGAGAGCGTGACGCACGACCACGACCTGGTACTCCGTCCCACCGAGGCCCAGACGGCCGCCGCCCTGGCACCGCCGCCGGGGCGGACGGGCGGGGACCTGGTCGTGGAAACGCTGCGCTCACTCGGCGCGACCACCGTATTCGGGCTGCCCGGGCAGCACGCGCTGGCCGTCTTCGACGCGGTCGGCCGCTCGGACCTCCGCCTCATCACCCTCCGTACGGAGAACAACGCGGGCTTCGCCGCCGACGCGTACGGCCGCATCACGGGCGAGGCCGTGCCGCTGCTGCTGTCGACGGGCCCGGGGGCGCTGATGGCCCTGCCGGCGCTGGCGGAGGCGGCGGCCGCGTCCTCGCCGGTCATCGCCATCTCCTCCCAGGTGCCCGTGGCGGGCCTGGGCGGCGGCCGGCAGGGGTACCTGCACGAGCTGCGCGACCAGTCCGCCTCCTTCCGGGAGGTGGTGAAGTCGGTCCACGTGGCCCGCACCCCCTCCCAGATCCCGTCGGTGGTCGCCGCGGCCTGGGAGTCGGCGCTCACGGCCCCGCACGGGCCGGTCTGGGTCGAGATCCCCGAGGACGTCCTCCGGTCGGAAACCCTGATCCCACAGGTCACGGGCATGGACGCGACCCCGCACGAGCTCGCCCCGCGCCCGGAGCTGACGGCGCTGGCGGCGCACTGGCTGTCGCGGGCCTCCCGCCCCGTGATCATCGCGGGGGGCGGCGTGATCCGCGCGGACGCGGCGGGCAAGCTCAAGCAGCTGGCGGAACGCCTCCACGCGCCGGTGGTCACCACCTTCGGCGGCAAGGGCGCCTTCCCCTGGACGCACCCGCTGTCCCTCCAGTCCTGGCTGGAGGACCGCCACATGACCGACTTCCTGGAGGACGCGGACGTCCTCCTCGTCGTCGGCTCCGGCCTCGGCGAACTGTCCTCGAACTACCACACGTTCTTCCCCGAGGGCCGGGTCATCCAGATCGAGGCGGACCTCGGCAAGCTGGAGTCCAACCACGCGGGCCTGGGCATCCACGCCGACGCCCGCCTGGGGCTCCAGGCCCTGCTGGAGACGGTGGCCGAGCGCGAGGACCCGTACGCCCCGGACCGCGTCCGCATGGTCCTTTCGGCCATCGCGGACCGGCTGTCCGGTCAGGACGTCGCCCTGGAACAGGAACTCCTGACCTCCATCCGCGCGGCCCTGCCGGCCCGCTCCCCGTCCTTCTGGGACATGACGATCCTGTCCTACTGGGCGTGGTCGGCCTTCGACGCGAAGCACCCCAACACCATGCACTCGGCCCAGGGCGCGGGCGGCCTGGGCTACGCCTTCCCGGCGGCCCTCGGAGCGGCCGTCGCGGAGCCGGGCACGCCGGTCCTGGCCGTCTCGGGCGACGGCGGCGCGATGTACTCGATCGCGGACCTGGCCACGGCGAAGCAGCACGACCTGGCCGTCACCTGGCTGATCGTGGACGACGGCGGCTACGGCATCCTGCGCGAGTACATGACGGACTCCTTCGGCCGCGCGACGGCCACGGACCTCACCCGCCCCGACTTCGTGGCCCTGGCTCAGTCCTTCGGCGTCCCGGCGTCGACCACCACCGCGGAATCCCTCCGCGAAGACCTGTCCAAGTCCCTCTCGGAGCCGGGCCCCTCGGTCCTGGTCCTCCCCACGGCCCTCAAGATGTTCGCCCCGACGCACGTTTAGGGGGCACGTCCGCGGCTCGCTAGGGTGACGTGATCACGTCGGGCGGGGTTCAAGGGGGAGCAGTGTCGTTCGAGCAGGAGTGGGCCGGACACAAGCAGGCCGCGGCCGAGGCCCCGTCGCCACAGATGAGACTGAACCAGGTCCCCGCCGATCAAGGCGGCTCGGCGCCCGCTGGGTACGGGGTGCTGGCCACGGCCCCTCCCGAGAAGAAGAAGGCGGCCAACACCATCGAGAACGTCCTGCAGCCCGGCACGACGAAGGCCGCGGACGCGGCCGACGAACCGACCACGAACGCGGTCAAGGCATTCAGCGGCTGGGACACGGCGGTGGGCCTGTCGAAGGCCCACACTCAGTGGGACGACCAGGTGAAGCGCCTGATGGCGCGGCTGAACTCGGAGAAGACGGCCCTGCGCGGGGCGTCGAACCTGTTCACCGGGACCGACCAGCTGACGGGGCAGGGCTTCCGGCCTGTGCAGTCCAAGGTCTCGGGAGTGTAGGGGAGACATGCCGAGTTATCACGAGATCATGCAGACGGACCTCTCCGCGCTCACCACGGCGGCCGAGGGCTGGAAGTCGATGGCGACGCAGTTCAAGACCATGGAGGACGTGTACGAGAAGGAGGTCCAGAGCGTCTCCGCCGGCAACGGCTGGCTGGGCAGCAGCGCGACGACGGCAGCCACCAACTCCTCCATCACGCGCGGTGAGTTCGACGCGGCCCAGACCGAGGCGCTGGCCATGGAGTCGCTGCTCCGTGACGCGTTCGCCCGGTTCACGGAGCTCAAGGGCCGGGTGACATCGGCCGTCGCGGACGCGGTCGAGGCCGGCATGAAGGTCTCGGACGCGGGCATCGCGAGCTACGACTACAGCAAGGCCGACCCGGGAACCGCGAACGCGGTGCGCCACGATCCCGACCTGCGGAACGTCGAGCAGTCCTGGACCAGCCGGATCGCGGACGCGGTCAAGGCGGTCACGGAATTCGACGCGGACGTCAAGACCGCGCTGCTGAGCGCGTCCGGAGCCGACGGCACCGCGATGTTCGGCTTCAACTCCAAGCCCGTCAACGACGTCGAGGCCGTGGAGGCGCTGGCCCTCACCCAGAAGATCCGTGACGGCAAGGCTTCCCCGGAGGAGCTGCGGCACTACAACGACGTCCTGAAGCAGAACTCCGGGGACAAGCACTTCAGCGAGGCGTACCTGAACTCGCTGGGGGCCAAGGACACCCTGCTGCTCGCGGACCAGATGAACCTGGCGTCCAACGACCGCGGTGCGTCGGCGGCCGACAAGAAGCTCTACGAGTCGATCAACTCCGGTCTCGCGGGGACGATCGCCTCGGGTACGAAGGACCCGGAGAGCTACGCCTACAAGCCCTTCGTCAACGGGCTCAAGGAGCTGGGCGACGACAACCTCGCCAAGGGCGCGCGGCCGATGCACGGGTACCAGGCCCTCGTGACCCTCATGGGGAACGGCGACGGCTACGGCAAGCAGTTCCTCAACGACATCGGCAACGGCATCATCGAGACCGAGAAGTCGAAGCCGTACGTTTTCAACCACGCCTTCGACGCGGCCCGCCCGAACCTGGTCCCCGACCCGCTGGACAGCCTCCTCGGCATCATGGCCAAGGACCCGGCCTCGGCCGAGTACTTCCTCGACCCCGCCGCACCCGGCAACAAGAACGACCACCTCGACTACATGCTCACCGACCGCGAATGGCCGACCGAGTGGCTCTCGGGCGGCTACGGCAACATGGACCTCGAGAACCCGAACAAGGCGGAAGGCCTGGGCGCGGCCATCCAGGCGGCGGCCACGGGCCACGCGGACGGCGAGAAGCTCGGCCCGCCCGGGCCGCACACCGAGGGCCAGGCGCGGGTGATGCACAACGCGATCCAGCTGCTCGACGACGGCATGAAGGGCGACGAGTTCAAGGAGGACCTGGAGGGCCTGCGCGAGCCGATGGCGAGGGCACTGGTGGACTACGTGGCCGACACCCACGAGATCCTCGGCGGTAAGAACACCGATCTGGGCGGTCACGCGGGCAGCGACTCCATCTATGGCTCGGGTGACAAGGCCCAGATCGCGGTCGGACAGGGCAGTCTGATCCGTGTGATGCGCGGCATCGCGGACGACGGCCCGTCCTACGGCCTGATGGTCCAGGCGGAGCGGGCGTATTCGGCGGAACAGCTCGCGACTGCCGTGCCGTTCAAGGCCGGATCTCCACACGATGCCAGTATCGACTGGGACAACCGTGCGCACGACATCGGAGCGGCATCCGGAGCCCTCAACGGCATCGGGGCCGACGTCTACAAGGACAAGGAAGACGACAAGGTCAAGTGGGCCGAGGGTACGGCCGAGTACACGGCCGCGAGCGTGAACGGGCTCATCGGCGAGATCCCGGTGGTGAGCACGATCGGTGGCTCGCTGATGGACGCGGCCAAGTACGACTGGGTCGAGGGTGTCAAGGACGCGGCCGAGGAACTGAGCAAGAAGGAGTCCAGCGACAACTACTCGGCGGGCATGGACGGGACCAACAAGCTGTTCGACGCATGGAGGGACCAGCGGCAGATGGACGGCAACCCGGAGGCCGAACACGCTCAGAACGAAGCGGGCGAGGCCTACACGAGCGGGCGGGAGGCTGCCCGTGCGCACCTCCGGCCCTGACGTGCGGAAGGCTTTCGCAGGGTCGGCGCTCGCGCTCCTCTGCGTAGTGACCCTGGCATCGTGCACCTCGGACGATTCCGCGTCGAAGTCCGCGGACCCCTGCGGGATCAGCCCGTCCTCGGAGGAGGAATCGCTGGTGCGCGAGGTCCTCGGGAAAGAGGACTTCGCGACGAAGGCCTACGGCAGCACGAGCGTCTTGGTGGACAAGATGGAGCGCGCGCTGCCGAAGATGCCCAAGAGGGACACGTTCTACACGAACGCATGCGGATACAGCGTGGGTGGAGAGCAGGGCGACTCCGGTGTGACCTTCCTGGCCGGGTGGCTTCTTCGGACCTCCGAACTGCCCTCTTTCCCCAACGACGTGTCCTACGAATTGAACGGTGCGCGCGGTGTAGCGCGAAGCAGCAGCTCGACGCTGCTCGTCCCGTGCGACCTGCCCGGTGAGCTCGGGGCGCAGTCGCAGAAGGTGTGGCTCACAGCGGACACCACGTACAGGTTCAGCCCGTCCCGGCCGGACGTGGACCAGGCGACCAAAGGCCGGCGTATGACCCTCACCTACCTCATGGCCCGTCGCGTCACCGAAGCCCTCGGCTGCGAGAACAAGCCCCTGGAGCAGGCCCCCGTGGTCAAGCCGGCGCCCAGCCCGTGAGGTAAGGGGGCGGCCCCCGAGCCGCGTCGGCCTCTGGCGCGGTCAGGCCGCCTCGTGCTCCTGAGCGGTGAACACGACCGTGGACGTCTCGCCGACGAGCTTGAGGTTCAGCTCGGACTCCATGGCCCGCGCCAGCCGTGCCAGCAGCGGGACCGTCGGCACGGTGCCCCCGAGCTCCAGCTTGGACACCTGCGGCTGCGTCATCCCGGCCCGCCGCGCGAGCTCGGTCTGCGAGATCCCGAGCTCGGTCCGCCGGTCGTACACGGCTTGCCCGTTCGTACCTCGATGCCGTCCTCGTGGCCGGCACGCCCATCACCGAGCCCGACACCGGGCCCGGCGGGATCTACGCCCGCCTCGCGGAGCTCGGCGTCGGGCCCGCCCGGTTCCGCGAGGAGGTCCGGTCGCGGATGCCGGGTCCCGACGAGGCCGCGAGCCTCGGGCTGGCCGCCGGGACCCCCGTCGTGCTGGTCGCCCGTACCGCCTTCGCCGCCGACGGGCGGGTCGTCGAGGTCAACGAGATGGTCCTCGACGCCTCCGCCTACGTCCTGGAGTACGACTTCGAGGCCTAGCGAGGGCTGCGGTAGGGCACCGTAGGGGAGGACCGGTCGAGGGTCGGCCGGTCGACCCAGGGGGAAACCATGCGGGCCCGCGCCTTAGTACTGGTACTGACCATGGGCGGTGCCGCCCTGCTCTCCGGCTGCTCGGGTGGATCCGGAGCCGAAGCGTCGAGCCCGAGCGTCAGCCCGACCCCGAGTGCTTCCCCGACGCCGACGCCGACGCCGACCGCGAAGCCCGAGCCGACACCGATCGGCGCGCTGGTCGTCCTCTGGTACGGGCAGGGCGGCTCCGAGCGGTACAACAAGATGGTCGACGAGGCCCGCTCCTCCCAGGGCGCGCACGAGCAGGGCCGGGCGGTCATCGACTTCCAGTACCTGTCCGGCGCGCTCCGCGAGGCCGAGGCGTACCCGAAGATCCCCGACGCCCCGAGCCAGGAGGTGTGGGCGAGCGCGCTGGAGCACACCCGCAGCGGCATGGCGAGCGTCCTGGCCGCCTCCTCGCTGGCCGCCTCCCCGCTGCCCGAGGACGAGGCGCGGGAGGTGGAGGCCCTGGGGTGGGAGAAGATCGGCAAGGGCCTCGGCGAGCTGAAGGACCTGGACACCCGGTTCCGCGGCTTCGGCGCCCTGCCGCTGAAGGACCCCTGGAAGGACTAGGGCTCGCCCCGATCGGGCGCTCCCCGGGTGCGCCGGAGGCGCCCTGCGTACACGTTCGAATTGTTGCGGTGGGATGAAATCCGCCGGTCGGGGCGTTGGCGCTTCCGGCAGGACAGGACGAACGGGGAGGCATCACGTGACGGCGGCTGGGGAGAAACAGGGCTGGGGCAAGCGGCTGGCCGCCTACACCTGGCGGTACAAGGTCAATGTGCTGCTCGCGCTCGGGTCCTCGCTGGCCGGTATGGCCGTCATGGCGCTCGTGCCGCTGGTCACCAAGGTGATCATCGACGACGTCATCGGGGGCAGGACCAAGCCCATGGGGCCCTGGGCCGCGATGCTCATAGGCGCGGCCCTGCTCGTGTACGTGCTGACCTACATCCGCAGGTACTACGGCGGGCGGCTCGCCCTCGACGTCCAGCACGACCTGCGCACCGACATGTACGACAGCATCGCCCGCCTCGACGGGCGGCGGCAGGACGAGCTGTCCACCGGGCAGGTCGTGGGGCGGGCCACCAGCGACCTCCAGCTCATCCAGGGCCTGCTCTTCATGCTGCCGATGACCATCGGGAACTTCCTGCTGTTCGGGATATCCCTCGGCATCATGCTGTCGCTGTCCCCGCTGCTGACCCTCGTCGCGCTGCTGATGGCCCCCGCCCTCTGGTTCATAGCCAAGCGCAGCCGCAAGAAGCTCTTCCCCGCCACCTGGTACGCCCAGGGCCAGGCCGCCGCCGTCGCGACCGTCGTCGACGGCGCCGTGACCGGCGTCCGCGTCGTCAAGGGCTTCGGGCAGGAGGAGCAGGAGACCTCCAAGCTGCGCGCCGCCGGACGGCGGCTGTTCGCCGGGCGGATGCGCAGCATCCGGCTCAACTCCCGCTACACCCCCGCCCTCCAGGCCGTCCCGGCCCTCGGGCAGGTCGCCATGCTGGCCCTCGGCGGCTGGATGGCCACCCGGGGGCAGGTCACCCTCGGCACCTTCGTCGCCTTCTCCACCTACCTCGCCCAGCTCGTCGGCCCCGTCCGCATGCTCGCCATGGTGCTCACCGTCGGCCAGCAGGCCCGCGCCGGCGTCGAGCGGGTGTTCGAGCTCATCGACACAGAGCCCGTGATCCAGGACGGCGACCGCGAGCTGCCCGCCGACGCGCCCGCCACCGTCGAGTTCGACGACGTCCGCTTCGGCTACGACCCCGAGCGGCCCGTCCTCGACGGGTTCTCGCTCTCCGTCGAGGAGGGGGAGACCGTCGCCCTGGTCGGGTCCTCCGGCAGCGGGAAGTCCACCGTCTCGCTCCTGCTGCCGCGCTTCTACGACGCCGACCACGGCGCGGTCCGCGTCGGCGGGCACGACGTGCGCGAGCTGACGTACGCGTCCTTGCGCGGCGCCATCGGGCTCGTGCCCGAGGACTCCTTCCTCTTCTCCGACACCATCCGCTCCAACATCGCCTACGGGCACCCCGAGGCCACCGAGGAGCAGATCCGCGCCGCCGCCCGCGCCGCCCAGGCCGAAGGCTTCATCGAGGCCCTGCCCGCCGGGTACGACACCAAGGTCGGCGAGCAGGGGCTCACCCTCTCCGGCGGCCAGCGCCAGCGCATCGCCCTCGCCCGGGCCATCCTCACCGACCCCCGGCTGCTCCTCCTCGACGACGCCACCTCCGCCGTGGACGCCCGCGTCGAGCACGAGATCCACGAGGCCCTGCGCGGCGTCATGGCCGGCCGGACCACCCTGCTGATCGCCCACCGCCGCTCCACGCTCGCGCTGGCCGGACGGATCGCCGTACTCGACCACGGGCGGCTCTCCGACATCGGGACGCACGAGGAGCTGGAGCGCCGCTCCGCCCTCTACCGCAGGCTCCTCACCGACCCCGACGCGCTCGGCGCCGGTTCGCCGCGGACCCCGGACGCCCCGGCCATGGCCGAGTTCGAGAGCGAGCTCGACCGGAACATCGAGCGGGACATCGAACTCGAAGCCGAGATCGACTCCGAGCCCGTCAACGCCAAGCGCCGGGTCGCGGGCGGGATCACCCCCGAGCTCTGGCGGCGCCGGGAAGACAAGGCCGGGACCGCCCCCGCCGCCGGGAGCGGCGCGCCCGGAGCCGGACACTCCATGGCCGGGGCCGTCGCCGGAATGCCGGCCACCCCCGAACTGCTCGCCCAGGTGGCGGCCCTGCCCCCCGCCGACGACGAGCCCGACGTGGACGAGGACCGCGCCGCGGCCGCCGAGGAGAGCTACGGCCTGCGCCGCCTGCTCCGCGGGTTCTGGGCGCCGCTCGCCGTCAGCCTCGGCCTCGTCGCCGTCGACGCGGGCTCCGGTCTGCTCCTGCCGATCCTGATCCGGCACGGCATCGATCAGGGCGTGGAGAAGGCCGCCCTCGGCGCGGTCTGGGCCGCCGCGGCCCTCGCCCTCGCGGTCGTCGTCGCCCAGTGGGCCGCGCAGTTCGCCGAGACCCGGATGACGGGCCGCACCGGCGAGCGCGTGCTGTACGCGCTCCGCGTCAAGATCTTCGCCCAGCTCCAGCGCCTCGGCCTCGACTACTACGAGCGCGAGCTGACCGGCAAGATCATGACCCGGATGACCACCGACGTGGACTCCCTGTCCAGCTTCCTGCAGACCGGCCTCGTCACCGCCGTCGTCTCCGTCTTCACCTTCTTCGGCATTCTGGTCGCCCTCCTCGTCCTCGACGTCGAGCTCGCGCTGATCGTCTTCGCCACCCTCCCGGTGCTCGTGATCGGCACCGTCGTCTTCCGCCGCAAGTCGGTCGCCGCGTACGAGCTCGCCCGCGACCGGGTCAGCCTGGTCAACGCCGACCTCCAGGAGTCCGTCGCCGGGCTCCGCATCGTCCAGGCCTTCCGCCGCGAGGGCTCCGGCGCCCGCCGCTTCGCGGAGCGCAGCGACTCGTACCGCGAGGCCCGGGTCCGCGGCCAGTGGCTGATATCCGTCTACTTCCCCTTCGTCCAGCTGCTGTCCTCGGGCGCCGCGGCCGCCGTGCTGATCGTCGGCGCGGGCCGGGTCGAGGCCGGGACCCTGACCACCGGCGCGCTGGTCGCGTACCTGCTCTACATCGACCTGTTCTTCGCCCCCGTCCAGCAGCTCTCCCAGGTCTTCGACGGCTACCAGCAGGCCACCGTCTCCCTCGGCCGCATCCAGGGCCTGCTGCGCGAGCCCACCACCACCCCCCGCCCGGAGCGGCCCCGCGAGGTCCCGGAGCTGAGCGGGGAGATCGCCTTCGAGGACGTCCGCTTCCAGTACGGCACCGCCGAGGAGCGGGGGGAGCCGCGCGGGAAGGAAGCCGAGGCGCTGGCCGGAATAAGCCTGCGCATACCCGCCGGCCAGACCGTCGCCTTCGTCGGCGAGACCGGAGCCGGCAAGTCCACGCTGGTCAAGATGGTGGCCCGGTTCTACGATCCGACCTCCGGCCGGATCACCGCCGACGGCGCCGATCTGCGGGAGCTGGACCTGACGGCGTACCGCCACCGCCTCGGTGTCGTCCCCCAGGAGTCCTACCTCTTCCCCGGGACCGTCCGTGACGCCATCGCCTACGGGCGGCCCCGGGCGAGCGACGCCGAAGTGGAGGCCGCCGCCCGCGCGGTCGGCGCCCACGACATGATCGCCACGCTCGACGGCGGCTACCTGCACACCGTCGCCGAGCGCGGACGCAACCTCTCCGCCGGCCAGCGCCAGCTGATCGCGCTGGCCCGGGCCGAACTCGTCGACCCGGACGTGCTGCTGCTCGACGAGGCCACCGCCGCCCTGGACCTGGCCACCGAGGCCCAGGTCAACCAGGCCACCGACCGGCTCGCGGGCAAGCGGACCACCCTGGTGGTGGCGCACCGGCTGACCACCGCCGCCCGCGCCGACCGGGTCGTGGTGATGGACCGCGGCCGGATCGTGGAGGACGGCACGCACACCGAACTCCTGGCGCGCGGGGGCCGCTACGCCGAGCTGTGGCGCACCTTCGCCGGCGAGGACGAGCGCGCCGCGGCCTGACGGCCGAAGGGCCGGTGCCCGCCGATGGCTCAGAGCTCGCCGAAGAGCAGGTTGCCCGGGGCGTCCTCGTCGGTGCCGATGTAGTACTCGCGTACGGCGTCGAGGAGTTCGTCCACGGTCAGCGTGCCGTCGCCGTTCTTGTCGATCCGCTGGAACAGTGCCTCGGCGTCGGCGGGGCTCAGCTCCGGGTTGAAGACCTCCTGGGCCCTGTGGAACTCCTCGGGGCTGATGCGCTGGTCGTCGTCCTTGTCGACGACGGTCAGGATCGCCTGCACCATCGGCCGGAACGACCGGTCGTAGGCGGGCCCGCCCTGTGCGTACAGGCGCGTCATGCCCGCCTTGTACTCCGCGGGCGTGACCTTGCCGTCCCGGTTCGTGTCCAGCTCGGTGAAGAGGTCCTGCCAGAAGTCGGCCAGGCTGCTCATCACCAGCTCCGCCTTCCGGGAGTCGGGCTGCTCCCCGAGGGCGGACAGCAGGCGGGAGCCGAGAGCGATGACGTCGTCGGCGTCGATCACACCGCTCCCGTCGGCGTCGAAGTGCGTGAAGGCGCGCTCCAGCTTGCGGTCGAGCAGGTCGTTCGTCATGGCAATTGCCCTTCGTGACTACGTTGAGAGGCCTCTTGGTTACCTAGCGTAATCGGCCGCGGGATCGCGAACTCGCGTTCTCCCGCTGCCGGGTTGGGGATGCACTCGTACGAGGTAGGGGCCCCGGACCCTTGCCGACCGCAACCTTCCGGGCGGACTGGGCGTCGTACGTGCGTACGCACGTGGTACGTACGGCCGAGTGGGGGACAGGGTGTTGCAGGGGTGGAGGGGGTGCCGCCGGTGGGCCGTACCCCTCGGGGTGTTCGCGGCGGCGTTGTGGCTCTCGGTCGGGGGGCTGTTCGCGGCGCCGTCCGCGCAGGCGGCGTCGCCCGCCCGGACAGGGGCGGTGATCGGGCGGAGTGCGCCGGCCGTCACCGGCGGCTGCGCGGGCCGGCTCGCCAGGACGCTGCCGATCGCCGCGGGTGAGGTGCGCGTGTACAAGAGCCGCACCCAGGCGTGCGCCGTGGCCGTGGCCCGGGTCCCCGGCGAGCGGCGGGACATGGCGGTGAGCATTCAGCCGCGCGGCGGGGCCCCGATCCGCGATATCGGGCGATTCACCCGGTATGCCGGGCCTGTCACCGTGGGTGCGATCGGCCGGTGTGTGTATGTAAAGGGGAGTGTGGGGGCCGGATCCGCTGATTCCGGCTGGATCCTGTGCTGAGTGACCGGCCCAACTAGGTCTGTTCAGCGGCGCGTTCACCCCGCTAGGTTCACGGCGACCGAAGTGAACTCAAGGGGAGGGTGAATGCGCAAGACGCTCGGATGGCTGCTGTCGCTCGTGGTGCTGATCGGCACCATGGGCGCGGCCGGCTTCACGGCACAAGCGGCCACCGCCGCGGGGCCGGCGGCCGCGACGGACATCAAGGACCAGATCCTCGGCATTCCGGGGATGAGCCTGATCGAGGAGAAGCCGTACCCCGGCTACCGCTTCTTCGTACTGAACTACGAGCAGCCGGTCGACCACCGGCAGCCGTGGAAGGGCACCTTCAAGCAGCGCATGACCCTGCTGCACAAGGACGTCTCGCGGCCGACGGTGTTCTTCACCTCCGGCTACAACGTCAACCCCAACCCGCGCCGCAGTGAGCCGACGACCATCGTCGACGGCAACCAGGTGTCGCTGGAGTATCGATTCTTCACGCCCTCCCGGCCCGACCCGGCCAACTGGGCGAACCTGGACGTCTGGCAGGCCGCCAGTGACCAGCACCGCATCTTCACCGCCCTGAAGAAGATCTACACCAAGAACTGGCTGGCCACGGGCGGCAGCAAGGGCGGTATGACGGCGACGTACTACGAGCGCTTCTACCCGCGCGACATGGACGGCATCGTCGCGTACGTCGCGCCCAACGACGTCGTCAACAACGAGGACTCGGCCTACGACCGGTTCTTCGCCAAGGTCGGCACCAAGGAGTGCCGCGACAAGCTGAAAGCGGTGCAGCGCGAGGCGCTGGTGCGCCGCGAGCCGCTGGAGGCCAAGTACGCGGCCGCCGCCGCCGAGAACGGCTGGACCTTCACCACCGTCGGCAACCTCGACAAGGCCTACGAGGCCGTCGTGCTCGACTACGTGTGGGCCTTCTGGCAGTACAGCCTGCTCTCCGACTGCGCCGCCATCCCGGCCGCCGCGACCGCGAGCGACCAGGAGATCTGGGACACGGTCGACGCGATCTCCGGCTTCTCCGCCTACACCGACCAGGGCCTGGAGACGTACACCCCGTACTACTACCAGGCGGGCACGCAGCTCGGTTCCCCGAACATCAAGCAGCCGCACCTGGCCGGCCTGAGCCACTACGGCTACCAGCCGCCGCGCAACTTCGTGCCCCGCGACATCCCCATGACCTTCCAGCCGGCGGCCATGCGGGACGTGGACAACTGGGTCCGCAAGAACGCCGACCAGATGCTGTTCGTGTACGGGCAGAACGACCCGTGGGGCGCCGAGCCGTTCCACCTCGGCTACGGGGTGCGCGACAGCTACGTGATGATCGCGCCGGGCGCCAACCACGGCGCGAACGTCGCCAAGCTCCTGGACGAGGAGAGGGCCCTCGCGACCGCGAAGATCCTCCAGTGGGCGGGGGTGGCCCCGGCCGCCTCGCTCGCCGACGCGCGGCAGGCGGCGCCGCTGGCGGCTCCGGACGCGCAGCTCGACCAGCACGACCTGGAGCGCGAGTCGCAGCTGCGGCCGTAACACGCTCTGCCGGGCCGCGGGCCGACGCCTAGTACGTCAGCCCGTGGCCCAGCGGGTAGCGGCCCGGGACCGGCACCGGGAGGCGGCCGGCGGGCCGTACCGCCCCGGTGAGCACCCGGGCCGCCGCCCGCATCTCCACATCCGTCCAGGAGTACGTCGCCACCTCCGCCGCGCAGGCCGGGAGCCGCGCCGAGTCGTACGGGTTGCGGATCGCCACCGCGATCACCGGCACCCCGGTGGCCAGCAGGCCGGCCACCAGAGCGCGCTGCGGATCGTCCCCTTCGAGGACGTTGTACGTGCACACCACCACCGCCGCGTGCCCGGGAGCCGCGGCCGCCGCGCGGGCGGGCGGCAGGGCCGTGGCCCGGCAGCCCAGCGCGGTCAGTTCCCGGGCGAGGACGGCGGTAGGCGGCCCGGTGGTGCCGCTGGGGGAGACCGGGTCCGCCCCGGTGACCAGCAGCCGGGGCGCGGCCGCGGCGTCCAGCGGCAGCAGCCCGGCCGGATTGGCCAGCAGGGTCGTCGTGGCGGCCGCGATCTCGTCCGCCGCCGCCAGGTGCTCCGGGACGCCGACGACGGCGTCGACCTGGTCGTCCGAGGTGCCCGCGTCCCCGGCCGAGATGCCCGCCTCCGAGATGTCCACCTCCCCGGCCGAGGTGCCCATGTCCCCCGCCGAGGTGTCCGCGTCGTCGAACAGGCCGCGGCGCGCCTTCAGTTCCAGGATCCGCAGCACCGACTCGTCGATCCGCTCCTCCGTCAGTTCGCCCGTCTCCACGGCCGCCAGCACGCTGCGGTACGCGAGCCCCAGGTCCGGCGGGTTCAGCAGCTGGTCGCAGCCCGCCTTCAGCGCCAGCACCGGCACGCGCTCGTTCCCGTACTTCTGGCGGACCCCGGCCATGTCGAGCGCGTCGGTGACCACCACCCCCCGGAAGCCCAGGCGTTCGCGCAGGATCCCGGTCACGATCGGCCGGGAGAGGGTCGCCGGGTCCCCCGAGGGATCGAGGGCGGGGAAGACGATGTGCGCCGTCATGACCGCGTCCACGCCCGCCTCCACCGCGGCCCGGAACGGCGGCTCGTCCAGCTCCTCCCAGACGGCGCGGGTGTGCCGCATCACCGGCAGCCCGACATGGCTGTCGGTCTCCGTGTCGCCGTGGCCCGGGAAGTGCTTCGCGGTGGCCGCGACCCCGGCCCGCTGGTAGCCGCGGACCTGGGCGGCGACGAGCTCCGCCACCGAGCCCGGGTCGGCGCCGAAGGACCGTACGCCGATCACCGGATTGGCCGGGTTCACGTTCACGTCGGCCACCGGCGCGTAGTCCTGCCGGATGCCCATGGCCGCCAGCTCGGCCCCCGCGATGCGCGCGGCCCGGCGGGCGTCGGCGGCGGAACCGGTCGCCCTGTGCTGCGCTCCGAGCGCCATCGCCCCCGGGAACAGCGTCGCGGGCTTGCCGATGCGGGCGATGATGCCGTGCTCCTGGTCGGTGGAGAGCAGCAGCGGGATCCCGGGGCCGGTGGCGAGGGCGGCCTGCTGGAGCCCGGCCGACAGCGCGGCGATCTGGTGCGGGGTGCGGGTGTTGTGCGCCCAGGCGAAGTAGATGATCCCGCCGAGGTGGTAGCGGGAGACCACCTCGGCCGCGGTGCGCACCCCGAACAGCTCCTGGTTCTTCTCGGCGTCCGCCGGGTCGGGGTCGGTCGCCGCGTGCCCGTACACCCGGGAGACGAAGAGCTGCCCGACCTTCTCGGCGAGGCTCATCCGCTCCACGAGGCGGCGCAGCGGCGCGTCGGGCACGCGGCCGGGCGGGAGCGGGCCGGGGGCCCGGCGGGCGCCCGTGGCGCCGGCCGTGACGGCGGCCATGGCGGCCGCGGCGAGCAGGGTCCGGCGGGAGGCGTGGTACGGCACGCGCCGGACCCTACTGCCGGGCCGCGCCCCACGGGGCCCGGACACTCGGGAGGTCCCCCGGATGACGCGTCACGCGGTCCAGTGCTCCTGCAAGGTCCGCACGGCCTCGGTGATCGCGGGGCGGCGGGCGGCACCGGTCCGCCACAGCGCGTACAACCGGCGTACGGGGCCGGGCTCCAGCGGCACGGCCACCGCGCCCGGCGGCAGCCCGCCGGTGCCCAGCCGGGGCACCACGGCCACCCCGAGCCCGGCCGCGACCAGGGCGACGATGGTGTGGTTCTCCTCCGCCACGTGCGCGATGTCGGGCTCGAAACCGGCCGTGCGCAGGGTCCGCATCAGCCAGTCGTGGCATACCCGTCCGGGCGGCTGGCACACCCAGCGCTGGCCGCCGAGGTCGGAGCGGCGGACGACCTGCCGAGCGGTGAACGGATGCCCGGCCGGCACCACCAGATCGCAGAGGTCGTCCCCGATCACCGCCTGCTCGACCCCCTCGGGGGCCGGCAGCGGCGCGATGTCCCAGTCGTGGGCCACGGCCAGGTCGGTCACGCCCCGGGCCACCAGGTCCACCGACAGGTGCGGGTCCACCTCGGTGAGGCGGACGTCGAGCGCCGGATGACGGCGGGCCAGATCGGCCAGCACCCCCGGCAGCAGCCCGCGCGCCGCGGAGGCGAACGCGGCCACCGTCAGCAGCCCGCTCGGCTGCCCGCGCCGCTCCTCCAGGGTGGTCTCCGCGCGCTCCACGATCGCCAGCAACTCCTGGGCCGTGTCCGCCAGATGGCGGGCCTCCTCGGTGAGCGCGACCCCGCGCCCGCGCCGCTCCAGCAGGGTGGTGCGGGTCTCCCGCTCCAGCTTGGAGATCTGCTGCGAGACCGCGGAGGGGGTGTAGCCGAGGGCGGCCGCGGCGCCGGCGACCGAGCCGTGGACGGAGACGGCGTGCAGGGCGCGCAGCCGGGACAGGTCGAGCATGCGCCAATCGTAAGCAGTGCTTCATCCATCCCGAAAGAGATCCGCGCTGGTGCTACACGATCGGGACGCCGATGCTCGGACCATGCGTCCCGTACACACCGCACTCGCCGTGCTCGTCGCCGCCGTCTGGGGCTTCAACTTCGTCGTCATCGAGATCGGACTCGGCCACTTCCCGCCACTGCTCCTGTCCGCCCTGCGCTTCCTCGTCGCCGCGCTGCCCGCCGTGTTCTTCGTCGGCCGCCCCAAGGTCGCCTGGAAGTGGATCATCGGGGTGGGCGTGGCCCTCGGCATCGCCAAGTTCGGCCTGCTGTTCACCGGCATGGCAGCCGGGATGCCGGCCGGGCTGTCCTCCCTCGTCCTGCAGATCCAGGCGGTCTTCACCGCCGTCCTCGCCGCGGTCGTGCTGCGCGAACGGCCCGGCCGGGTACGGGTGCTGGGCATGGGCGTGGCGCTCGCCGGGATCGGGGTGGCCGCCGTGGACGGGGGCACCTCCGGGCCGGTGCTCGGCTTCACGCTGGTCGTCGCGGCCGCCGCCTGCTGGGGCGTCTCCAACGTGCTGACCCGCAAGGCCTCCCCGCCCGACGCGCTGAACTTCATGGTGTGGGTGTGCACGGTCCCGGTGCTGCCGCTGTTCGCGCTCTCGCTGCTGCTGGAGGGGCCCGGGCGGGACCTGGCCGCGCTGCGGTCCCTGGACTGGTCCGGGGCGGCCGTCATCGGCTACGTGGCCTGGGTGTCCACCGTCTTCGGCTTCGGCGCCTGGGGCTACCTGCTGCGCCGCTACCCGGCTTCCTCGGTGGCGCCGTTCTCGCTGCTGGTCCCGGTGTTCGGGATGTCCTCGGCGGCCCTGGTGCTGGGGGAGTCCGTCTCGGGACCGCGCTGGCTGGCGGCCGTACTCCTGGTCGGCGGGGTGGCCCTCACCTCGCTGGCCCCGGCGCGCGCCTCGAACCGTACGGGGGTCGGTTCGGGGCGGGGCGTCAGCGCGGGGAGCCCTCCTGCAGCGGCAGCCGCCAGTCCTGCCCCGTGAGGGTGACGCCGTACGAGCGGTGCGGGCGTTCGGCGACCAGGGTGAAGCCGGCCCGCAGGTAGAGCGCGCGGGCGTCGGTCAGCACGTCGTTGGTCCACAGCACCAGCTCGCGGTAGCCGACCGAGCGGGCGAAGTCGACGACCGTGTCGACGAGCAGGGAGCCGACGCCGCGGCCGCGCCCCTCCGGTTCGACCAGGAGCAGCCGCAGCCGGGCGGTGCCGGGCGCGCCGTCCTCGCGGACGCACATCACCGAGCCGACCGGGCGGCCGTCCAGCTCGGCGATCCAGACGCGTTCCAGGTACGGGTCGTGGTCCTCGGCGAAGTCCGCGACGATCCGGGCCACCAGGCCCTCGAAGTCGGTGTTCCAGCCGTACTCGGAGGCGTACAGCGCGCCGTGGCGCTGCACGATCCACCCCAGGTCACCCGGTTCCGGGTCCCGCAGCCGCACGCTCTCAGCCATGGGGCAACTCTAGGGGGCCCGGATGGCCGAGGGCCCCCGGACGGGCTACTTCTTGCCGCCCATGATCTGGCCGAGCAGCTCGCCGAGGTCGAAGCCCGTCGAGGGCGCCGAGCCGGGGGCAGAGCCGGGGGCCGCGCCGGGAGTGGGTGCGGCGCCCGCGGTCGGGGCGCCCGCCGTCGGGGAGCCCGCGCCCTTGCCGGCGGCCGCGCGCTTGGCGAGGACGGCCAGCAGCACCGGGATCAGCATCTCGATGACGCGGCTGATGGTGGGGGCGGGGATGCCGGTCTTCTTCGAGACGGCGTTGGCGACGGGCTTGCTCACCTTGGCGAGCACCCCGGCCATCATCCCGCCGCCGAGCAGGCCGCCGAGGCCGCCGCCGAGCGTGGCCACGCCCTGCGGCGGCGCTTCGGTCACCTCCGCGAAGGCCTGGCGCACCTCCACGCCGTCGTCGTCATCGGCGCCGGCCTTCTGCTGGAGGTCGCCGGACATCGCGCCGACGGTTTCCGCCACGGTCGCGCGGGCGCCGTCGGTGTCGGTGCCGAGCAGTCCCGCGATCTCCGTCAGCTTGTCGTCGCCGAGCTCAGTGATCACGTCGTCCTCGAAGGAAGATTCACTCATGCCGGAAACGCTACTTCTGTGCCGATTCGCCGGCACCTTGAGTAGGCGTTGGGTAACGGAAAAGCAAAGCTGTGGATCCGAGTGCAACCCCTCGCGGGAATCGCGAGTCGTATGGGGTGCGTCGGCACTTCCGGGAGGGGATCTGGGGGGATCGGGAAGTCCGACACGGGAGGGGTAACCGTGATAGGGGTCCGGCCGCGAGGCTGGACCCCTTTCTGGTCTCCCGGTGCCGTCCACAGGCCTGACGCGTTGTCGGCGCCGAACGGTAGCTTCGTGCCATGGCAACCAACGGGACGGCGGTACAACTGGCGGTGGTCGAGGGGGTGCTCGAACGCATCACCTACGCCAACGAGGAGAGCGGGTACACGGTCGCCCGCGTCGACACCGGCCGTGGCGGCGGCGACCTCCTCACGGTCGTGGGCTCACTGCTGGGCGCCCAGCCCGGCGAATCGCTGCGCATGGAGGGCCGCTGGGGCTCCCACCCGCAGTACGGCAGGCAGTTCACGGTGGAGAACTACCGGACCGTCCTCCCGGCGACCATCCAGGGCATACGCCGCTACCTGGGCTCCGGTCTGATCAAGGGCATCGGCCCGAAGATCGCCGACCGGATCGTGGAGCACTTCGGCACCGACACCCTCGACGTCATCGAGGCCGAGCCGAAGCGGCTGATCGAGGTGCCCGGGCTCGGCCCCAAGCGGACGAAGCTCATCGGCGCCGCCTGGGAGGAGCAGAAGGCCATCAAGGAGGTCATGGTCTTCCTGCAGGGCGTCGGGGTCTCCACCTCCATCGCCGTCCGCATCTACAAGAAGTACGCCGACGCCTCCATCTCGGTGGTGAAGAACCAGCCCTACCGGCTCGCCGCCGACGTGTGGGGCATCGGCTTCCTCACCGCCGACCGCATCGCCCAGGCCGTCGGGATCCCGCACGACAGCCCCGAGCGGGTCAAGGCCGGGCTCCAGTACGCCCTGTCCCAGTCCACCGACCAGGGCCACTGCTTCCTGCCCGAGGACCGGCTCATCGCCGACGGGGTCAAGCTGCTCCAGGTGGACACCGGGCTGGTGATCGACTGCCTGGCCGAGCTCGCCGCCGACCCGGAGGGCGTCGTACGGGAGCCCGTACCCGATCCCCAGGGCGGTCCGGACCCGCTGACCGCCGTGTACCTGGTGCCCTTCCACCGGGCCGAGCTCTCCCTGGTCGGGCAGGTACGCCGGCTCCTGTACGCCGAGGACGACCGGATGCCCGGCTTCCAGGACGTGGACTGGGACAAGGCGCTCGGCTGGCTCGCCGGGCGGACGGGGGCCGAGCTCGCCCCGGAGCAGCGGGACGCGGTCAAGCTGGCGCTGACCCGCCGGGTCGCCGTCCTCACCGGCGGGCCCGGCTGCGGGAAGTCCTTCACCGTGCGCTCCATCGTCGAGCTGGCCCGGGCCAAGAAGGCCAAGGTGGTGCTCGCCGCGCCCACCGGGCGGGCGGCGAAGCGGCTGGCCGAGCTCACCGGGGCCGAGGCTTCCACGGTGCACCGGCTGCTGGAACTCAAACCGGGCGGGGACGCGGCGTACGACCGGGAGCGGCCGCTGGACGCGGACCTGGTCGTGGTCGACGAGGCCTCGATGCTGGACCTGCTGCTGGCCAACAAGCTGGTCAAGGCCGTGGCACCGGGTGCACACCTGCTGCTGGTGGGGGACGTGGACCAACTGCCCTCGGTCGGCGCGGGCGAGGTGCTGCGCGACCTGCTGGCCGAGGGCGGCCCGGTGCCCGCGGTCCGGCTGACCCGGATCTTCCGGCAGGCCCAGCAGTCGGGCGTGGTCACCAACGCCCACCGGATCAACACCGGCCTGCCGCCCATCACCGACGGGCTGCCGGACTTCTTCCTCTTCCCCGAAGAGGACACCGAGGCGGCCGGGGCGCTCGCCGTGGACGTGGCGGCCCGCCGGATCCCGGCGCGTTTCGGGCTGGACCCGCGCCGGGACATCCAGGTGCTCGCGCCCATGCACCGGGGCCCGGCGGGCGCCGGGAACCTCAACGGCCTGCTCCAGCAGGCCATTACGCCGGCCCGGCCGAACCTGCCGGAGAAGCGGTTCGGCGGCCGCGTCTTCCGGGTGGGCGACAAGGTCACCCAGATCCGGAACAACTACGAGAAGGGGGCCAACGGCGTCTTCAACGGCACGGTCGGCGTGGTCACCGGCCTCGACCTGGACGAACAGCGCCTGACGGTGCGGACGGAGGAGGACGAGGAGATCGGCTACGAGTTCACGGAGCTAGACGAGCTGGCGCACGCGTACGCCGTCACCATCCACCGCTCCCAGGGGAGCGAGTACCCCGCCGTGGTGATCCCGGTCACCACCGGCGCTTGGATGATGCTCCAGCGAAATCTTCTCTACACGGCGGTGACCAGGGCGAAGAAACTGGTTGTCCTCGTCGGGTCCCGCAAGGCCCTCGGCCAGGCTGTGCGTACCGTTTCCGCAGGCAGGAGGTATACGGCGGTCGCCCCCAGGCTGTCCGGCCGGATACCGGTGGGAAACATCACCTAAATGATCGATCATTTGGGGTTCCGACAAGAGGTGCGGAGGGGGCAGGATGAGCAGCTTGAAGGCACTCAGTGCCGTCAAATGGACCAAACGCCGACCCCGAGTGCACTCTCCTGCGCCAAATGGGGGAAGGTAGAGGCAGTCAGGGCACCTCGAAGAAGAGGCACTACGTCGGTGAGGGATGACGTGAGCGACAACTCTGTAGTACTCCGGTACGCGGACGGTGAATACACCTACCCGGTGGTCGAGAGCACCGTCGGTGACCAGGGCTTCGACATCTCGAAGCTGCGGGCCCAGACCGGGCTCGTCACCTTGGACAGTGGCTACGGCAACACCGCGGCCTACAAGTCCGCGATTACCTACCTCGACGGTGAGCAGGGCATCCTGCGCTACCGCGGTTACCCGATCGAGCAGCTGGCCGAGCGTTCGACCTTCATCGAGGTCGCGTACCTGCTGATCAACGGTGAGCTGCCGACCGTCGACCAGCTCGCGTCTTTCCGCAACGAGATCACCCAGCACACGCTGCTGCACGAGGACGTGAAGCGCTTCTACGACGGCTTCCCGCGCGACGCGCACCCGATGGCGATGCTGTCCTCCGTGGTCAGCGCGCTGTCGACGTTCTACCAGGACAGCCACAACCCGTTCGACGAGAAGCAGCGCCACCTCTCGACGATCCGGCTGCTGGCCAAGCTCCCGACGATCGCGGCGTACGCGTACAAGAAGTCGGTCGGCCACCCGGTGGTCTACCCGCGCAACGACCTCGGCTACGTCGAGAACTTCCTGCGCATGACCTTCTCCGTGCCGGCCCAGGAGTACGACCTGGACCCGGTCGTGGTCTCGGCGCTCGACAAGCTGCTGATCCTGCACGCGGACCACGAGCAGAACTGTTCGACCTCCACCGTGCGTCTGGTCGGCTCCTCGCAGGCGAACATGTTCGCCTCGATCTCCGCCGGCATCTCGGCCCTGTGGGGCCCGCTGCACGGTGGCGCCAACCAGTCGGTTCTGGAGATGCTCGAGGGCATCAAGAACGACGGCGGCGACGTCGACGCCTTCATCCGCAAGGTGAAGAACAAGGAAGACGGCGTCCGCCTCATGGGCTTCGGACACCGCGTCTACAAGAGCTTCGACCCCCGGGCGAAGATCATCAAGGCGGCGGCGCACGACGTCCTCTCGGCGCTCGGCAAGAGCGACGAGCTGCTGGACATCGCGCTCAAGCTGGAAGAGCACGCGCTGGCCGACGAGTACTTCGTCGAGCGCAACCTCTACCCGAACGTGGACTTCTACACCGGCCTGATCTACCGGGCCATGGGCTTCCCGACCGAGATGTTCACCGTGCTCTTCGCGATCGGCCGGCTCCCCGGCTGGATCGCCCAGTGGCACGAGATGATCAAGGAGCCGGGTTCCCGCATCGGCCGCCCGCGTCAGATCTACACCGGCGAGGTCCTGCGCGACTTCGTCCCGGTCGAGTCCCGCTGACCCGAGGCTCGCGCACAGACACTCGCGCATAGACATACGAAAAGCGCCCCGCCGCCGATCCCCCCACGGGTCGACGGTCGGGGCGCTTTCCTTTCCCCGGAACGGATTCCCCCCACGGGACCCGAGCCGGGGCGTCGGTGTCTGCCGGGACCGCGTTCGGGTCGGGAGGGCCGCTCAAAGCTTCCCGCGGGCACGCGTCCCGGCCGGCTGATGCCCCCGGACGTCCCCCAAGACCTCCGTGAAACGTCCCCCAAGACGTTCCTGGCATCGCCCCATTAGACCCATGACGACCCCGGATGGTTACGTTGCGATCACTGTGATCTGCGTCTCGTGTGAAGAAGTGGTGTGTGCGATGCGAAGGCGAACCGTTAGCGGAAGGACCTCAACCGGAGGCTGTTGGTCACCACGAAGACCGATGAGAAGGCCATGGCCGCGCCCGCGATCATCGGGTTGAGCAGTCCGGCGGCCGCCAGCGGCAGGGCCGCCACGTTGTAGCCGAAGGCCCAGAACAGGTTGCCCTTGATGGTGGCCAGGGTCCGGCGGGACAGCCGGATCGCGTCCGCCGCCACCCGCAGGTCTCCCCGTACGAGGGTCAGGTCGCCCGCCTCGATGGCCGCGTCCGTGCCGGTGCCCATGGCCAGGCCCAGGTCGGCCTGGGCGAGCGCGGCCGCGTCGTTGACCCCGTCGCCGACCATGGCGACCGTACGGCCCTGCGCCTGGAGGCGGCGTACGACGTCCACCTTGTCCTGCGGGAGCACCTCGGCGATCACCTCGTCGATGCCGACCGCGCGGGCCACCGTCTCGGCGACGGCCTTGTTGTCGCCGGTCAGCAGGACCGGGGTGAGGCCCAGGGCCCGCAGCCGGGCGACGGCCTCGGCGCTGGTCTCCTTGACCGCGTCGGCCACGGTCAGCACCCCGCGCGCCGCGCCGTCCCAGGCCACCAGGACGGCGGTACTGCCCGCCGCCTCGGCCGCGGCCTTGACCTCCTTGAGCTCGGCCGGCAGCTCGATCGACCAGTCGGCCAGCAGCTGTTCGCGGCCCACCAGGACGGCGTGTCCGTCGACGACTCCCTGGACGCCGAGCCCGGCGACGTTCTCGAAGCTCTCGGGCACCGGCAGGGCGCCGGCCTTCTCGGCCGCCGCGACGGCGACGGCCCGGGCGATCGGGTGCTCCGAGGAGTGCTCCAGGGATCCGGCGAGGTGCAGGAGTTCGCGCTCGTCGGTGCCCGCGGCGGTGAAGACGCCGGCGAGGGTCATCCGGCCGGTGGTGACGGTGCCCGTCTTGTCCAGGACGACGGTGTCCACGCGCCGGGTGGACTCCAGAACCTCGGGGCCCTTGATCAGGATGCCGAGCTGCGCGCCCCGGCCGGTGCCGACCATGAGCGCGGTCGGCGTGGCCAGGCCGAGGGCGCACGGGCAGGCGATGATCAGTACGGCCACGGCGGCGGTGAACGCGGCGGTGGGGTTGTCGGTGATCAGCAGCCAGGTGACCCAGGTGGCGAGCGCGAGCAGCAGGACGACGGGTACGAAGACCGCGGAGATCCGGTCGGCGAGGCGCTGGACCTCGGCCTTGCCGTTCTGCGCGTCCTCGACCAGCTTGGCCATCCGGGCGAGCTGGGTGTCGGCGCCGATCCGGGTGGCCTCGACGACCAGGCGTCCGGCCGCGTTGACGGTGGCGCCGGTGACGGGGTCGCCGATCGTGACCTCGACGGGGACGGACTCGCCGGTCAGCATGGACGCGTCCACGGCGGAGCTCCCGTCGACGATCGTGCCGTCGGTGGCGATCTTCTCGCCGGGGCGGACGACGAAGCGGTCGCCGACCGCGAGCGCGCTCACCGGGATGCGGACCTCCCTGCCCGCGCGCAGCACGGCGACGTCCTTGGCGCCCAGTTCCAGCAGGGCCTTCAGTGCCGCGCCCGCCTTCCGCTTGGAGCGGGCCTCCAGGTAGCGGCCGAGCAGGATGAAGCTGACGACGCCCGCCGCGACCTCCAGGTAGATGGCGGAGGAGCCGTCGGTACGGGAGACGGTGCCCCCCTGAACTGTGAAGAGGGCGAAGCCGTGCCGCATGCCCGGCATCCCGGCGTGGCCGAAGAACAGGGCCCACAGGGACCAGGCGAAGGCGGCGAGGGTGCCGACCGAGACCAGGGTGTCCATGGTGGCGGCGCCGTGCCGGGCGTTGGTCCAGGCGGCCTTGTGGAAGGGAAGGGCGCCCCAGACGACGACGGGCGCGGCGAGGGTCAGCGAGAGCCACTGCCAGTTGTCGAACTGGAGGGACGGGACCATGGAGAGCAGGACGACGGGCAGGGCGAGGGCGGCGGAGACCAGCAGCCGCCCGCGCAGCGCGGCCAGCTCCGGGTCCGGGGAGCCGCCCTCCGGCTCTTCGGCCGCCGCCGGGGGAGCGGGTTCCTCGGCGGTGTATCCGGTCTTGACGACGGTGGCGATCAGGTCGGCGACCTGGACGTCCCCGGTGTAGGAGACGTGGGCCTTCTCGGTGGCGAAGTTCACCGTGGCGTCGACGCCGTCCATCCGGTTGAGCTTCTTCTCGATGCGGGCCGCGCAGGAGGCGCAGGTCATCCCGCCGATGGAGAGTTCGACCGCCGTTATGGGTCCGTCGTGCACTGTACTGGTCATGTTCCGGCTCCAGGGGGAGGGCCGGGGTGTACGGAACCAGTATGAGCTGGCCGGCACGCCCCGGCGGGGTACTGCCGAAGGGGAAGACGCTCGGATCCGGCGAAGCGGGAGGGGCTCAGATCCGGCCGGCGAACTCGTAGCCCGCCTCGTCGACGGCGGCGCGTACGTCCTCCTCGGCCAGCGGGGCGGCGGAGGCCACGGTGACCTCGCCGGTCGCGGCGACGGCCTTGACCGAGCTGACGCCCGGCAGGGCGGAGAGTTCGGTGGTCACCGCGCCCTCGCAGTGCCCGCAGGTCATGCCGGTCACCCGGTAGACGGTGGTGGTCTGGGTGTCCGTCTCGGCGGTCATGTCGTTCTCCTCTTCAAGGGCGTGTGCGGTCGCCGGGGGAACGGCGACGCTCCACCGTCCTCCCGACACTCCGAGACTATACCCCTAGGGGGTATGGATGCGAGTATGCGCGCCCGCTCTCTTGAGGTGGCCGAGCCGGGTGGACCGTCAGTGGGAGCGGGGCGTGGTGACCATCGGCTCCAGGTAGCGCAGCAGGACGCTCTTCAGCTCCGCGACGTACGCGGCGCGCTCGGCGCCCTCGTGGGCCAGGATCAGGTCCAGGGACGACTTGAAGATGCCCAGGATCATGTTCGCGGTGCGCGTGAGCTCGGCGGGCGCGGCCTCGGGGCAGAAGGTCCGCAGGACCCCCTCGACCCGGGTGAGCAGGCCGGAGTGCAGTTCCTCGTGCTCCTGTGCGATGCCCGGGATGCCGGAGCCGTGCATGAGCGCCCAGAAGGCCGGGTTCTCGCAGTTGAAGGCGATGACCGGGTCCAGGACGGCGTCCAGCAGCTCGGGCAGGGGGCGGTCCAGGTTCTCGGGCAGGAAGGCCTGTCCGTGCATCTCGTGCGCGCGCTGCAGCAGGTGACCGCCGAGCTCGACCGCGATGGCCTCCTTGTTCGGGAAGAACTGGTAGAGCGTGCCCGGTGACACGCCGGCCTCGCGGGCGATGGCGTTGGTGCTGGCCGCGGCGTACCCGGTGCGGCAGAACACCCCGGCGGCGGCTGCCAGCAGCTGGGAGATCCGGCGCTCGCCGCGTGCCTGTCGGCGGCGCGGAGCGGTGGCGGTTTCACCGGTTTCCGCTGTTTTGCCCTTGGGAGTCCCCGGCATGTCCAATCCCTTGCTTCCCGTGGGTGATTGACAAACGCGAGTGGTCGCTCGCATTCTGAGGAAACGCGAGCGACTGCTCGTGTTTGCCAGTCTATTCGGCCTGGCAATCACGGTGAAGGGGACACCGAGTCATGTCCGAAGTCAAGAAACCGCCGTCGTCCGGGCCGCCGTCGTCCGGGCCGCCGTCGTCCGGGGAGAGCGGCGGGTGGACCCGGTTCGTCACGGCCCGGCCGCGGCTCTCGCTGCTGCTCGCCCTGGTGGTCACGGCACTGGCAGTGTTCGCGGGCGGCGGCGTCGCCGACCGGATGGGCAGCGGCGGCTGGGAGGACCCGGGCGCCCAGTCCACCTACGCCGCCGAGGCCCTGGAGCGCGAGTTCCCGGCCTCCCAGCCCAATCTGCTGCTGCTCGTCGACGCCGGGGCGGGAGCCGCCGGGGTGGACGATCCCGCCGTCGCCGCCGAAGCGGAGCGGCTGACCGCACAGCTCGCCGCCGAGCAGGGGGTCGCCGGCGTCGGCTCGTACTGGCGCACGGGGCTGCCCGCGCTGCGCTCCGAGGACGGCCGTCAGGCCCTGATCGCGGCCAGGGTGCTGGGCGACGAGAAGACCGCCACCGGCGTGCTGGACCGGATCGCCCCGCGCTACCGGGGCGACCACGGGCCGGTGCGGGTCTCCCTCGGCGGGCCGGTCGCGGTCCAGCGCGAGGTCACGACGACCATCCAGGAGGATCTGCTGCGCGCCGAGCTGATCGCCCTGCCGGTCACTCTCGTCCTGCTCGTCCTCGTCTTCGGCAGCGCGGTCGCGGCCCTGCTGCCGCTCGGCGTCGGCATCGTGGCCATCCTCGGCACGAACGCGGTGCTGCGCGGCCTCACCGAGTTCACCGACGTCTCGGTGTTCGCCCAGAACCTGACCACCGCGCTCGGTCTCGGACTCGCCATCGACTACGCCCTGTTCATCGTCCGCAGGTTCCGCGAGGAACTCGCCGCCGGACGGGACCCGGTGGCCGCCGTCGGGGCCACCCTGCGCACCGCCGGGCGCACCGTGCTGTTCTCGGCGCTGACCGTCGCGGTCTCCCTCTCGGCGATGCTGTTCTTCCCGATGTACTTCCTGCGCTCCTTCGCCTACGCCGGGGTCGCGGTGGTCCTGCTCGCGGCGGCGGCCGCGCTGATCCTGCTGCCGGCGGCCCTGGTGCTGCTCGGCGAGCGGGTCAACTCCCTGGACCTGCGGCGGCTGTGGCGACGGGGTCCCGCGGCGGACGCCACGGCGGAACCGGGGCGGGGCTGGGGGCGGGCGGCCGCGCTGGTCATGCGCCGGGCCCCGGTGTTCGCGGTGGCCACCACGGCGGGGTTGCTGCTCCTCGGACTGCCCTTCCTCGGCGTGAAGTTCGGCACCGTGGACGACCGGCAGCTGCCGAAGACCGCGGAGTCGCATGTGGTCCAGCAGCAGATCCGGAACGCCTTCCCGGGCAGCCCCGGCGGCGGGCTCACCGTGCTCGCCGAGGGGGCGGCCGGCCCGGCCGAGCTCGCCGCCTACCGGGACCGGGTGGCTCTCCTGCCCGGGGTGGTCCGGGTCGACGGGCCAGTGAGCACCGGGGCCGGGGCGCGGTACGCGTACTTCTCGGTGACCACCGAGGGCGAGGCGGTGGGGCCGCAGGCCCAGGACCTGGTCGGCGAGGTGCGCAACGTCGATGCCGACTTCCGGACCTCCGTGACCGGACAGGCGGCGAGACTCGTCGACGCCCAGAAGGCCATAGCGGGTTCCCTGCCCGTCGCGCTGGCCCTGGTGGTGCTCGCCACGCTGCTGCTGGTGTTCCTGCTCACCGGGAGCCTGCTGATACCGGTCCAGGCGGTGCTCCTCAACGCCCTGAGCCTGACCGCGATGTTCGGGGCGGTGGTGTGGGTCTTCCAGGAGGGGCATCTTTCCGGACTGCTCTCCTTCACCTCCACCGGTGACATCGAGACCACCCTGCCGGTGCTGATGTTCTGCATCGCCTTCGGACTCTCCATGGATTACGGGGTGTTCCTCATATCCCGGATCAAGGAGGAGTACGACCGGACCGGGGACCACGAGGGGGCCGTGCGCACCGGACTGGCCCGCACCGGTGGGCTGATCACCGCGGCGGCCGTGATCCTGGCCGTGGTGATGGTGGCCATCGGCACCTCGCGGGTGACCAACACCAAGATGCTCGGGCTCGGGATCGCGCTGGCGGTGCTGATGGACGCCATGGTCGTGCGCAGCCTCCTGGTCCCGGCGGTCATGAAGCTGACCGGGAAGGCCACCTGGTGGGCGCCGGGCCCGCTGCGCAGGCTGCACGAGAGGTTCGGGCTGAGCGAGGGGGAGTCGTTGCCATCGGAGGCAGCGGCGGCGGCAGCAGCGGCGGTGACAGCGGCGGAGGCGGCCGAGCCGGAGCCGGTGCCCGCCGGGACCGCCTAGCGGTGTCCTGGGGGACGGAGCCCCGGGTGGGCCCCGTCCACGGGCCGAGGGGCGAGGCGTACGGATGGGGGTACGGGGTAAGGGGTCAGTCCTCGCGGCGGCCCCGGTTGCCGGGCCGGCGGGCCACCCAGGCGCGGATCGTGTCGGCATACCAATAGGGCTTGGCGCCCTCCACGTGATCGGGCGGGGGGAGCAGTCCGTGCTTGCGATAGGAGCGCACGGTGTCCGGCTGGACCCGGATGTGCGCAGCGATCTCCTTGTACGACCACAGCTGTCGGTCGCTCATTGCACGACACCTCCTTGTCCACGCCGCGGGGCCGGCCGGAAGGCCGTCGGGGGAGCCGACGCGTGGACAGTGACGATCACTCGGGTTGTTCCCGGGGAACGACGCGAGGTGAGGGCAGGGGAGGGGCTGTAGATCGCTTGTGACGGAACACCCGTGTAATGCGGATATGTGTGACACAAAGGCGACCCCTGTGACAGATGCGGCACAGGGGTCGCCCGGTACGAAGGCAGACATGCCCGGTACGGAGGCAGGCAGAAGGGCTCAGCGGTAGAGGGCCGGCCGTTCCGCCAGGTCCACGAGGGTCCGTACGCCGCTGCGCGCGGCCGCCAGGCCCGCCTCCGAGACGGCGGCCGCCGCGTAGCCGTCCCACGCGTCCGGCCCGGCCACCGTGCCCCGCGCGGCGGCCGCCACCCAGCTCCGCAGCTGCCGGTCGTAGGCGTCGGCGAAGCGCACCGTGAAGTCCTGGTCGATCTCGCCGCCCCACCGGCCCGCCGACTGCACCACCATCGCGTGGCCGTCGCCGATCCGCGCGCTGCCGGACTCGCCGACCGCCTCGCACTGCACCTGGTAGCCGAAGCCGCAGTTGACGAAGATCTCCACGTCGACGACGGCCCCGCCGGACGTCTCCAGCAGCACCAGCCGGGGATCGCGCAGTCCCTCGGGAGCCGCCGAGGAAGGAGTGGGGGAGAGCACGGTGACCGCCGTGATCTCCTGCCCCAGCAGCCAGCGGGCCGCGTCCACCTCGTGCACCACGGAGTCGCTGATCAGCATGTCGCTGGTGAAGAAGGACGGCGAGGCGGCGTTGCGGTGCCGGCAGTGCAGGAAGAGCGGCCGCCCGATCCCGCCCGCGTCCAGCAGTTCCTTCAGCCGCCCGTACTCGGCGTCGTACCGGCGCATGAACCCCACCTGGACCAGGCGCCGCCCCAGCCGCTGCTCGGCCTCCATCACGCGCAACGCCCCGGCCGGGTCCGGGGTGAGCGGCTTCTCGCACAGCACCGGCAGTCCCCGCTCCAGGGCCAGCCCGATGGCCTCCTCGTGGGCGGGCCCGGGGGAGGCGATCAGTACGGCCCCCACCCCGGGGGCGGCTATCGCCGCCGCCGGGTCGGTGTGCGCGCTCGCGCCGTCCAGTGCGCCCGCGACGTCCTTGACCCGGTCCCCGTCCGGGTCGGCCACGGCCACCACCCGGGCCCCGCCGACGGTCCGGCCGATCCGCCGTACGTGGTCGGCGCCCATCTTCCCCGTGCCGATGACGGCGATACCGAGCGTGCTCATGTCGTGTTCCTCCCGGGAAGGGTCAGCGGGCGCCACAGGAGCGCAGGTAGGCGCGGGTGCGGCGGGCGATCGGCAGCGGCCGGTCGGGCTCGCAGGGGTACATGTCCTGTTCCACGATGGCGAACAGGTCCACGCCGAGCCGCTGGGCCGCCGCCAGCACCGGTTCCAGCGCCGGTACCCCCGACGGCGGTTCGCACATCACCCCGCGGCCCACCGCCGGACCGAACGGCAGCCGCTCCGCGACCACTTCGGCGAGGATCCGCGGGTCCACCTGCTTGAGGTGGAGGTAGCCGATCCGCTCGGCGAAGGTCTCGATGGCCTGGACGCTGTCGCCCCCGCAGTACGCGTAGTGCCCGGTGTCCAGACAGAGGGAGACGAGGCCGGGGTCGGTGGCGTCGAGGAAGCGCGCCACGTTCGACGGGGTGTCGATGTGCGTGTCGGCGTGCGGGTGCACGACGATCCGCAGCCCGTACCGGTCCTGGACCTCCCGGCCCAGGCGCTCGGTCTGGGAGGCCAGTTCACGCCATTGACCGGGAGTGAGGACGCGGTCCTCCAGCACCTCGCCGGTCTTGTCGTCCCGCCAGAAGGAGGGGATGACCACGAGATGGGCCGCGCCCATGGCCTGGGTGAGCGCCGCGATCCGCGACACGTGCTCCCAGGTGTCCTCCCACACGGCGGGCCCGTGATGGAGTCCGGTGAAGACCGTTCCGGCCGAGACGCGCAGCCCGCGCTTGGCCGTTTCCTCGGCGAGTCGCGCGGGATCGGTGGGCAGATAGCCGTAGGGGCCGAGCTCGATCCACTCGTACCCGGCGTCCGCGACCTCGTCGAGGAAGCGTTCCCAGGGCGTCTGGCGGGGGTCGTCGGGAAACCAGACACCCCAGGAGTCCGGAGCCGAACCGACGCGGATACGGGTCAACGCGGGCGGGGAGGACGTCATAGCGGCCACCTTAGGGTGCGAGGCTCGAAGGGACGGTGAGGACGAGTGGGAGGACTGGATGTGACCGGCGATCCGATCGGGTTCGACCTGATCACGATGGGGCGGATCGGGGTGGATCTCTACCCGCTCACGACCGGTGTTCCACTGGAAGAGGTGGACGCCTTCGGCAAGTTCCTCGGCGGCTCCCCTGCCAACGTGGCCGTCGCGGCCGCCCGGCTGGGACGGCGCGTGGCGATGGTCAGCCGCACCGGGGCGGACCCCTTCGGCACGTATCTGCGCGCCGAGCTGCGGGGGTTCGGGGTGGACGACCGGTGGGTGACCGAGGTGGCCGGACTCCCCACCCCGATCACCTTCTGCGAGATCTTCCCGCCCGACCGCTTCCCGCTGTACTTCTACCGGCTGCCGAAGGCCCCCGATCTGGAGATCGCGGCGGAGGAGCTGGACCTGGAGGCGGTACGGGCCGCGCGGGTGCTCTGGATGACGGGCACCGGCCTGAGCGAGGAGCCCTCGCGGGCCGCCACGCTGGCCGCGCTGGAGGCCCGCGCGAAGTCCGGGACCACGGTCTTCGACCTGGACTGGCGGCCGATGCTGTGGCGCGAGAAGCCCGGGCCGTACTACGAGCGGGCGCTGGCCGGCGCGACGGTGGCCGTCGGCAACACCGAGGAGTGCGCGATCGCCACCGGCGAGTCCGAGCCGTACGCGGCGGCGCGGGCGCTGCTCGCCGCCGGGGTGGAACTGGCGGTGGTCAAGCGGGGCCCGGAGGGCGTGCTGGCGGTCCACCGCGACGGGACGGTGGCGGAGGTCCCGCCGGTGCGGGTCGAGGTGGTCAACGGGCTCGGCGCGGGGGACGCGTTCGGGGGTGCGCTGTGCCATGGGCTGCTCGCCGGGTGGGAGCTGGAGCGGGTCATGCGCTTCGCGAACGCGGCCGGGGCGATCGTGGCTTCGCGGCTGGCGTGCTCGACCGCGATGCCGTTCTCCGACGAGGTCGAGGAGGTGCTGGGCCGTGCCGGTGGTGTCTGAGTGGGGGATGGACTGGACGAGGCTGGTCGTCCTCGACCTCGCGCCGGGGGAGGTGTACGCGCACGCGTGCGGGGACTCGGAGTGGATCGTCCTCCCCCTGTCGGGCGGGTGCGAGGTCCACTGCTGGGCCCCGGCGCCTCAATCGCCGGCGGGGCTCAAAGACCGGGGCTCCGCCCCGCACCCCGCGCCTCGAACTCCCCCAGCTACCGCTGGGAGGGGCCCCCAGGCGGGGCTGGATGTGCCGCTGCGCGGCAATCAGCCCGCTGAGCTGCCCGACGGAGGGAATGCGCGGAGCGCCATTCCGGCTTCGCCAGGCGGCAGCAAGCCGGCTCCGCAGGGCGAGCAACATCAGCCGTATTCGGCCCCGCCTGGGGGTCCCCCCGGACGGAGTCTGGGGGAGTTTGAGGCGCGGGGTCTGGGGCGGAGCCCCAGCAGTGGACCGGAGGTGTTCGAACTGCGGGGGCGGGCCGGAGTGTTCGACGGCGTCAGCGACTTCGCCTACCTGCCCCGGGACGGACGGGCGGAGGTCACCTCGGCCCACGGGGGAAGGTTCGCCCTTGCCGGGGCCCGGTGCGACAACCGGCTGCCCGCCCGGTACGGGGCGGCCGGAGCCGTGGCCGTCGAGCTGCGCGGCGCCGGGCAGTGCTCGCGCCAGCTCAACAACTTCGCCGCCGCCGGCCCCGCCGGCTTCGGCTGCGACCGGCTCATCGCCGTCGAGGTGCTCACCCCCGGCGGGAACTGGTCCTCGTACCCGCCCCACAAGCACGACGAGCACCACCCCGGCGAGGAGTCCCGCCTGGAGGAGATCTACTACTTCGAGATCGCCCCGCACGGGGACACCCCCGGGCTCGGCTACCAGCGCGTCACCCCCTCCCCGGCGGGGAAGACCGACATCCTCACCGAGGTGCGCACCGGGGACGCCGTGCTCATCCCGGACGGCTGGCACGGGCCGTCCATCGCCGCCCCCGGCCACGACATGTACTACCTCAACGTGATGGCCGGTCCGGGCGCGACGAGGGAGTGGCTGATCCGCGACCACCCCGACCACGGCTGGATCCGGTCCACCTGGGACGGCCAGGACATCGACCCCCGGCTGCCCTTCCCCGACGCGGAGGCACCCCGATGAAACTCACCGTCGCCCAGGCCCTCGTCGCCTTCCTCGCCCGGCAGTACACCGAGCGCGACGGACAGCGCCGCCGGCTGATCGCGGCCACCTGGGGGATCTTCGGACACGGGAACGTCGCCGGGCTGGGGCAGGCCCTCCTGGAGACCGGCCCCGACGCCATGCCCTTCCTCCAGGGCCGCAACGAACAGGCCATGGTGCACGCGGCCGTCGGCTACGCCCGGCAGAGCGGACGGCTCTCCGCGCACGCCGTCACCACCTCCATCGGGCCCGGCGCCACCAACCTCGTCACCGGCGCCGCCCTCGCCACGATCAACCGGATCCCGGTGCTCCTGCTGCCCGGGGACACCTTCGCCACCCGGCCCGCCGACCCCGTGCTCCAGCAGCTGGAGGTCCCCTACGCCGGGGACGTCTCCGTCAACGACACCCTGCGGCCCGTCACCCGCCACTTCGACCGGATCACCCGCCCCGAGGCCCTGATCCCGGCCGCCCTCCAGGCCGTGCGGGTGCTCACCGACCCCGTGCAGACCGGCGCCGTCACCCTCGCGCTGCCGCAGGACGTGCAGGTGGAGGCGTACGACTGGCCCGAGGAGTTCTTCGCCGAGCGCGTCTGGGGCGTCCGCAGGCCCCGCCCCGACCGCCACGAGCTCGCCACGGCCGCCCGGGCGGTACGGGAGGCCACGCGGCCGCTGATCGTCGCCGGCGGCGGGATCCGGCACAGCGCGGCCCAGGCGGCCCTCGCCGCGTTCGCCGAGGCCACCGGGATCCCGGTCGCGGTCACCCAGGCCGGCAAGGGTGTCCTCCCGTACGACCACCCCGCCGACCTGGGCGGGATCGGCCACACGGGGACCGCCTCAGCCGACGCCCTCGCCCGGGAGGCCGATCTCGTCATCGCCGCCGGGACCCGGCTGACCGACTTCACCACCGCCTCCGCGACCCTCTTCCAGAACCCGGCCGTCCGCTTCATCGGCCTCAACCTCGACCCGTACGACGCCCACAAACTCGCCGCCCTGCCCCTGGTCGCCGACGCCCGCGAAGGCCTCGACGAACTGCGGATGGCGGTGTCCGGCCACCGCGTGGATCCCGCGTACGAGACGGCGTACCAGCAGGGCAGGGGCCGCTGGGAGGCCCGCGTCGGCCAGGCCTACGCCGTGCCCGCCCCCGACGAGGACCTGCCGCCCACCCAGGCCCAGGTGCTGGGCCTGCTCGACGCCCTCGCCGACGACACCGACATCCTGATCAACGCGGCCGGTTCCCTCCCCGGTGACCTGCACAAACTGTGGCGGACCCGGTCGGCGGACCAGTACCACGTGGAGTACGGGTACTCCTGCATGGGCTACGAGATCCCGGCCGCGATCGGCGTGGCCCTCGCCGCGCCCGGCCGCCCCGTGTGGGCGCTGGTCGGCGACGGCACGTACCTGATGAACCCGACCGAGATCGTCACGGCCGTCCAGGAGGGCATCCCGATCAAGGTGGTGATCCTCGACAACCACGGGTACGCCTCGATCGGAGGCCTCTCCGGGGCGGTCGGCGCCGAGGGATTCGGCACCGCGTACCGCTTCCGGGCGCCGGACGCCTCGTACACGGGCGAGCCCCTTCCGGTGGACCTCGCGGCCAACGCGGCCTCCCTCGGGATGGCCGTGATCCGCGCCCGCACCGTACGTGACCTGCGCGAAGCCCTCGCCGAGGCCCGCTCGGCGGACCGTCCCACATGTGTCTACACACAGACCCGAACGCCCGACACTGTGTCGGGCCCACCCCCCGCACAGGCGTGGTGGGATGTTCCTGTGGCCGAGACCGCGACCCGCAAGGCGGCGGCCCAGGCCCGTGAAGAGTACGACCGGCAAGCCGCGCAGCGACGTCGCCATCTGTGAAGGAGCAAAAGGCATGAAGACCGTCAACCACTGGATCGGTGGCAAGACCGTCGAGGGCGCGTCGGGCAACTACGGCCCGGTCACCGACCCGGCCACCGGCGAGGTCACCACCCAGGTCGCGCTCGCCTCGGCCGCCGAGGTCGACGCGGCCGTACAGGTCGCCAAGGAGGCCTTCCAGACCTGGGGCCAGTCCTCGCTGGCCGCCCGCACCAAGGTGCTGTTCGCCTACCGCGCCCTGCTGGACGCCAACCGCGACGCCATCGCCGAGCTGATCACTGCCGAGCACGGCAAGGTCCACTCGGACGCGCTCGGCGAGGTCGCGCGCGGCCTGGAGATCGTCGAGCTGGCCTGCGGGATCACCACCCAGCTCAAGGGCGAGCTGTCGACCTCGGTCTCCAACCGCGTCGACGTCTCCTCCATCCGCCAGCCGCTGGGCGTGGTCGCGGGCATCACCCCGTTCAACTTCCCGGCGATGGTGCCGATGTGGATGTTCCCGCTGGCCGTGGCCTGCGGAAACACCTTCATCCTCAAGCCGAGCGAGAAGGACCCCTCCGCCTCCAACAAGCTCGCCGAGCTGATGAGCGAGGCCGGGCTGCCGGCGGGCGTACTGAACGTCGTGCACGGCGACAAGGTGGCGGTGGACGCGCTGCTCGCGCACCCCGACATCGCGGCCGTCTCCTTCGTCGGCTCGACCCCGATCGCCCGCCACATCCACACCACCGCCTCCGCCAACGGCAAGCGCGTCCAGGCGCTCGGCGGCGCCAAGAACCACATGCTGGTGCTCCCCGACGCCGACCTGGACGCGGCTGCCGACGCGGCGGTCTCCGCCGCCTACGGCTCGGCCGGTGAGCGCTGCATGGCGATCTCCGCCGTCGTGGCCGTCGGCTCGATCGCCGACACCCTCGTCGACAAGATCCGCGAGCGCGCCGAGAAGATCAAGATCGGCCCCGGCAACGACCCGACCTCCGAGATGGGCCCGCTGATCACCGCCGCCCACCGCGACAAGGTCGCCTCGTACGTGAAGGGCGCGGCGGCCCAGGGCGCCGACGTGGTCCTCGACGGCACCGGCTACACGGTGGAGGGCAACGAGAACGGCCACTGGATCGGCCTGTCCCTGCTCGACCGTGTGAAGACCGACTCCGACGCCTACCGTGACGAGATCTTCGGCCCGGTCCTGTGCGTGCTGCGCGCCGAGACCTACGAGGAGGGCGTGGCCCTCATCAACGCCTCGCCGTTCGGCAACGGCACCGCGATCTTCACCCGCGACGGCGGCGCCGCCCGCCGCTTCCAGCTGGAGATCGAGGCGGGCATGGTCGGCGTCAACGTGCCGATCCCGGTGCCGGTGGGCTACCACTCCTTCGGTGGCTGGAAGGACTCGCTCTTCGGCGACCACCACATCTACGGCAACGACGGCATCCACTTCTACACGCGCGGCAAGGTCGTCACGACCCGCTGGCCGGACCCGGCGGACGCCCCGGCCGGTGTGGACCTGGGCTTCCCCCGCAACCACTGACCGCGCCGCCCCTAGGCCCGCTCGCCCCCCGCGACCGTCATCGCGGGGGGCGAGTCCGTTTCCGCCGCCGTTTCCTCCGCCGTTTCCTCCGCGGCTTCCATCCCTGCCTACGCGTGCGAGCGGGCCAAGTCCGGTGCGGCCGGGGTGTCTTCCGGGGTCCTGCGGCGCCGTCGCCGTACGACCCGGAAGGCGATGCCGGCTCCCGCGAGCACCAGGACCGCGCCCGCCGCCGGCCACGGCACGGCGACGAAGTCCGTACCGGCCTCCGAGACGAGCTCGGGACGGGCGCTCGCCCCGGCGGCTATCGTCACGGTCACCCAGTCCAACTGCGGCGCGTCCGGCCACGGTTCGGTCAGCTCGATCCGCTGGCCCGGCAGCAGGACCAGCTTCAGCTCGCGGGCCGGCCGGTTCAGCACCTCCCGCCCGAACAGCCCCTCGGCGGAGACCGTCACCTTCGGCTCGACGACCACGTTGCCCCGGTTGACCAGGGCGTACGAGACCGTGGCGCGGGCGTCCCGGACCCAGGGCAGCAGCGGGGCCGACCGGCTGACCATCACGTCCTCCACGCTAAGCCCCGGCGTCAGCGGACCCGGCACCCGGAAGTACAGCCGGGCGCCCACCGAACGCTTCACCCCGACCTGGACCTTGCCCTCCTGCCGCACGCCCTCCACGGCGGTGTTCAGGGCGACGATCCCGCCGACGTGATCGCCGGGCGTCGCGTCCGCGGGGACCTTCACGGTGAACGGGATGTCCTTGCGGCCCTTGGCCGGCACGGTCACCGTCGTCGCGGTCTCCGGCGGCAGCGCGATCCACGCGCCGACGTCCTTGGGCCGGGTCTCCACCGGCAGCAGGGCGAACGCCCCGCCCACCGGGGTGTTCACGGCGTCCGTGGCGAAGATCTGGAACGTCAGCTCCTTGTCGGAGGAGTTCAGGATCGTCGCGCTGTCCTGGACGGTGGTCCCGGCCTCGCCCTGGTGGAAGAAGTACGCGCGGTCGGTCATCGCCGCACCGGCCGGGGGCGTGGGGAAGACGCCCCAGGTGCCGTTGTCCGCCGCGGTCGCGGTGGCGGCCGGGAGCAGGCCCGCGCCCAGCAGCAACAGGCTGACGAGCAGACCGTACAGAGAGGTGCGGGTGCGCATGGGCGGTTCTCCAGTCGGCACGGAAACGGGGAAGGGGTGGTGGGGGGGCGGGGCGGCGCCCCCCCCCCCCCCCCGGGGGGCCGGGGGGGGGGGGGGGGGGGGGCCCCCCCCCGGGGGGGTGGGGGGGGACGAAGAACGCGGGGGGGGGGGGAGACCCCCCGCCCCC